>NZ_JAKTNQ010000043.1 GCF_022760835.1 Thermus altitudinis | reverse complement strand
TCGGACGGAGCCTTCGGGAGTGGGCGCTGTGCAAACAGTCTCATGATTCCCGACAAGCCCTGTTCTTCAGAACAGGGAGTCGTCACATTTGGGACATGGCCCTTGGGCCCGTGCAGGCAGGAAGGCAGTGACGGCATGACCGACACCCACGCCCATCTAGACTTCCTGGAAGAGGCCGAGCTGGAGGAGGCCAAGGCCCACTTCCCGGAGCTTAGGGCCATCCTCACCCTAGGGGTGGACCCAAGCCGCTGGGAGAGGACCCTAGCCCTGGCCCAAGGCAACGTGTACGCCGCGGTGGGCCTCCACCCCACCTCGGCCCATCTGCTTTCCCCCGAGGTGGCGGAAGCCCTTAGGCGCTACGCCCGCCACCCCCGGGTGCGGGCTATAGGGGAAAGCGGCCTGGACTACCACTGGACCCCCGAGACCAAACCCGCCCAGCTTAAGGCCCTGGACTTCCAGGCCAGCCTGGCCCAGGAGCTTGGGCTTCCTTTGGTCCTCCACGTGAGAAGCAAGGACGGGAAGGCGGAAGAAGACCTGGCCGCTTGGCTTCTGGCCCACCGGCCCCCGCAGGTGGTCCTCCACGCCTTCGGGGGGCATCCGGTCCTCGAGGCTGCCGGCCTCCAGGTGGGCGCTTACTTCAGCTTTGCCGGCCCCCTGACCTACAGGAAAAACCAGGCCCTGCGGGAAGCGGCCCAAAGGCTTCCCTTAGACCGCCTCCTGGTGGAAACCGACACCCCCTTCCTCCCCCCAGAGCCCCACCGGGGCAAGCGCAACCTTCCCCACCACGTGCGCCACACCTTGGAAAAGCTGGCCGAGGTACGGGGGCTCCCCTTTGGGGAGATGGAGGCCATTACCGACGCCAACGCCGAAAGGTGCTTCCGCTTTGCTGGCCGGGTGGGAAGCCCCTAGCCAACGTCCCCACCTTTTCCGGGGGCATGGGGCAGAATGCTAAACATGAAACGGCTTCTTCTCTTTTTCCTTCTCCTCCTACCGGCCCTGGCCGCTCCCAGGCTGGTGGTGCAGCCGGAGGATGGGCTCAAGCCGCTCCTGGACCTCATCGCCTCGGCCCAGGAGGAGATCCTGGTGAAGATGTACCTCTGGACCCCAAGCCGCCTGGACGTGGCGGAGGCCTTGGGGCAGGCCGTGGCCCGGGGGGTCAGGGTCAGGGTCCTCTTGGAGCGGGAACCCTCTGGGGGACGCGTGGACCTCACGGTATTCCAAGCCCTAAAGGACCAGGGGGTGGAGGTCAGGCTCACCACCCCCTTCCGCTTCGTTTTCGTTCACGAAAAAAGCCTGGTGGTGGACCGGAAGCGGGCCTGGGTGGGCACCATGAACCTCACGGGAAGTTCCTTCACCGCCAACCGGGAGTACGCCCTCATCCTGGATGACCCCAAGCAGGTGGCCGAGGTGGTAAGGGTTTTTGAAGCCGATTGGGAGGGCAAACGGCTGGACCTTTCCCAGGCCCTTCTCGTCTGGGCGCCAAGCCGAACCCTGGGCGGGGTAAAGGAGGGCAACGCCCGGGAAACCCTCCTTGGCCTCATCCAAGGGGCCAAGAGGGAAATCCTCTTGGAGCATCAGGCCATGGCCGATCCCCAGGTGGTGGCCGCCCTCAAGGAGGCCTTGGGCCGAGGGGTCCGGGTGCGCCTGGTGGGAAGCCCAAGGGAACCTGGGGACACCTACTTTTTGGCGGGTGCGGAGGAGTTAAGGCAGGCTGGAGCGGAGGTGCGGTTTCTCCCCGATCCTTATGTGCACGCCAAGGCCCTGGTGGTGGACGGGGAGGTAGCCCTAGTGGGTAGCTTGAACCTGAGCGCCAACTCCCTAAACGCCAACCGCGAGCTTGCCGTGCGCTTCACCCGCCAGGAGGCACCCGAAGCCTTCTCAAGGCTGCTTGCCACCATGGAAAAGGATTTTCAGGCGGGCCTTCCGGAAAACCCCTTTGCCCTGCCCCCTCTGGAAGGCGTCATCCCTTGGCAGGAAGCCCCCAAGTACTTTGGCCGCATCGCCACCGTGGAAGGGGTGATCCAACAGGTGGAGGACCGGGGCACCGTGGCCTTCCTCCGGTTTGGCCCGGGGGAAAGCGACCTCAGGCTGGTGGTCTTCCCCAGGAACTATGGCCTCTTCCAGCAACCCTTCCCGCAAAGCTACCTGGGAAAGAAGGTTCGGGCCAGGGGTCGCATCGTCCTTTACGCTGGGTACTACGAGATCGTGCTGGAGGATCCCTCGGCCCTCGAGGTGCTGGATGGAAGCCCTTAGGGTCCTGGGCTACGAGGTAAGCCCCATAGAGGGGGGGTTCTATGGGGAAAAGCGCCGTGGGGGCGTGGTCTACCAGGTCTTCTACTCGGAGAAAGGAGATGTGCGCCTAAGGCGCCTGCGTTTCCTCAAGGAAGAGGCCCGGCCTCTAACCTTGGCCGGGGTGGAAGGGGAGTGGGCGGCCCGGTACCAGGTGGAGGAAAACTTTTTCGCCGTGACGCCCCCTCAGGACCTTCCCCACCTGGTCCTGGCCTTTGAGCGCCTTGACCTAGGGGGAGAAACCCCCTAAACTCTAGGGCAATATGCGTCTGCCCCAGGGTAATGACGCCTAGACGGGGGGCAAGGCCATCCGGCCCCCCCGGTCCCCCATGGCCGGGGGGGCCAAACCTTAGGAGGAGGGAGCATGCGGGTTCTGGTACGGGACTTAAAAGACCATGTGGGCGAGGAAGTGGAGCTATTGGGCTTTCTCCACTGGCGGCGGGATTTGGGAAAGATCCAGTTTCTTCTCCTTAGGGACCGAAGCGGCATCGTCCAGATAGTAACCGGGGGGCAAAGGCTTCCCTTGCCCGAGTCCAGCCTAAGGGTAAGGGGCCAGGTGGTGGCCAACCCCAAGGCCCCGGGGGGCCTCGAGGTGCACGCCCAGGAGCTGGAGGTCCTATCCCCGGCCTTGGAGCCCACCCCCGTGGAGATCCCCAAGGAGGAGTGGCGGGCCAGCCCCGACACCCTTTTGGAATACCGCTACGTCACCCTCAGAGGGGAGAAGGCCCGGGCCCCCCTCAAGGTTCAAGCGGCCTTGGTGCGGGGCTTTAGGCGGTACCTGGACCGGCAGGACTTCACGGAGATCTTCACCCCCAAGGTGGTGCGGGCCGGGGCCGAGGGAGGCTCGGGGCTTTTCGGGGTGGACTACTTTGAGTACCGGGCCTACCTGGCCCAGTCCCCCCAGCTCTACAAGCAGATCCTGGTGGGGGTATTTGAGAGGGTCTACGAGGTGGCCCCGGTCTGGCGCATGGAGGAGCACAACACCAGCCGCCACCTGAACGAGTACCTTTCCCTGGACGTGGAGATGGGGTTCATCGGGGGGGAGGAAGACCTCATGGGGCTTGAGGAAGGCCTCCTCCAGGAAATGCTGGAAGAGGCCCTTTCCAGCGCTGGGAACGAGATCCGGCTCCTGGGAGCCGAGTGGCCCTCTTTCCCCAAGGATGTACCCCGCCTCACCCACGCGGAGGCCCGGAGGATCCTCAAGGAAGAGCTGGGCTACCCCGTGGGCCAGGACCTCTCCGAGGAGGCGGAGCGGCTTCTGGGCCAGTACGCCAAGGAGCGCTGGGGCTCGGACTGGCTTTTCATCACCCGCTACCCCCGCGCCCTTCGCCCCTTCTACACCTACCCTGAACCCGACGGCACCACCCGCAGCTTTGACCTCCTCTTCCGGGGCCTGGAGATCACCTCCGGGGGGCAGAGGATCCACCGCTACCAGGACCTGGTGGAAAGCCTAAAGGCCAAGGGCATGGACCTGGAGGGCTTCCAGGGCTACCTGGAGGTCTTCAAGTACGGCATGCCCCCCCACGGGGGTTTCGCCATCGGGGCGGAGAGGCTTACGCAAAAGCTTCTGGGCCTCCCCAACGTGCGCTACGCCCGCGCCTTCCCCCGGGACCGGCACCGGCTTACCCCCTGATCCCACCCCGCCCTGGCGAAAACCAGGGCGGGGACCCCTGCTAGAAGCGATCCCAGAGGATGGCCCGCTTGACCTCCTCTATGAGCTGGGTCACGGGGATCTCCCGGGGGCAGGCCTCGGTGCAGTTGTAGGCGGTGCGGCAGCGCCACACCCCGCTTCCCGAGCCCAGCGCCTTGAAGCGCTCCCTCTTCCCCCGGTCGCGGGAGTCAAAGATGAAGCGGTGGGCCTGGACGATGGCCGCAGGGCCCAGATAGGTGCCGTTCACCCAGAAGACAGGGCAGCTGGTGGTGCAGCTGGCGCAGAGGATGCACTTGGTGCCGTGGTCAAACCGCTCCCGCTCCTCGGGGCTTTGCAGCCGCTCCCGGGCCGGGGGAGGTTCGTCGTTGATGAGGTAGGGTTTCACCGCCCGGTAGGCGGCGAAGAAGGGCTCCATGTCCACGACCAGGTCCTTCTCCACCGGAAGGCCCCGGATGGGCTCCACGGTGATGAGGCTTCCCAGGTCCTTCACCAGGGTCTTGCAGGCCAGGCGGTTCCTGCCGTTGATGAGCATGGCGTCGGAGCCGCAGATCCCGTGGCCACAGCTCCTGCGGAAGGCCAGGGTACCGTCCTGGTCTGCCTTTACCTTATGGAGAAGGTCCAGAACCCTATCCCAGGGCTCGGCCTCCACCTGGTAGGTTTGCCAGGTGGGCTTCTCGTGCTTGGCGGGGTCAAAGCGGAGGATCTTAAGGGTCACCTGCATGGCGCCTCCTAGTAGGTACGGGCCTTGGGCTCAAAACGGCCTAGGACCACGGGCTTGTAGCGGAAGGCCACCTTGCCGTCGGCCACCTTGTAGGCCAGGGTGTGCTTGAGCCAGTTTTGGTCGTCCCGCTCGGGGTAGTCCTCCCGGGCATGGGCCCCGCGGGACTCGGTGCGGTTTAGGGCGGAGTGCACCAGGGCCTCGGCCACCTCCAGGAGATACCCCAGTTCCAAAGCCTCCACCAGCTCAGTGTTGTAGACCTCCCCCTTGTCCTCTATGGAGATGTGGCGGTAGCGCTCCATGAGCTCCTTGAGGATCTCCACCTGCTTGGCCAAGAGCTCCCCGGTGCGGAAGACCGAGGCGTTATCCATCATGGTCTGCTGGAGCTCGGCCCGGAGGACGGCCACCTTCTCCTTGCCCGTGGAGGCCTTAATCCGCTCAATGCGCTCGCGGCTTTCCCCCAGGTGCTCCTCGGTGAGCTCGTGGTAATCGGCGTCCTTGGCGAAGCGGGCCGCATGGATCCCCGCGCGCCGGCCAAAGACCACCAGATCCCCCAAGGAGTTGGTCCCTAGGCGGTTGGCCCCGTGCAGGCTCACGCAAGCCGCCTCCCCGGCGGCGTAAAGCCCGGGCACCACCGTGTTCTTCTCATCCTGGATCACCTGGCCCCACAAGGTGGTGGGAATCCCCCCCATGGCGTAGTGGGCGGTGGGCATCACCGGCACCGGCTCCTTCAAGGGGTCCACCCCCAGGTAGATGCGGCTGAACTCGGTGATGTCGGGAAGCTTCTTCTCAATGACCTCCGGAGGCAGGTGGGTGAGGTCCAAAAGCACGTGGTCCTTCTTGGGACCCACCCCCCGGCCTTCCCGCACCTCCAGGTACATGGCCCGGGAGACCATATCCCTGGGGGCCAGGTCCTTGATGGTGGGGGCATAGCGCTCCATGAAACGCTCCCCCAGGGCGTTCCTCAGGATGCCCCCTTCCCCCCTAGCCCCCTCGGTGAGGAGGATGCCCAAGGGGTAAAGCCCCGTGGGGTGGAACTGGTAGAACTCCATGTCCTCGAGGGGAAGCCCCTTGCGGTAGAGGATGGCCTGCAGGTCCCCGGTGAGGGTATAGGCGTTGGAGGTCACCTTGTAGATGCGGCCAAACCCCCCAGAGGCGATGACGAAGGCCTTGGCCTGGAAGAGGTGCAGCTCCCCCGTGGCCAGCTCGTAGGCCACCAGCCCCTTGGCCACCCCATCCTCGAGGATGACGTCCGTGACGTGGAACTCGTTGTAGAAGGTGATGTTATGCTTCACGCACTGCTGGTAGAGGGTCTGGAGGATCATGTGCCCGGTGCGGTCGGCGGCGTGGGCCGCCCGGTGCACCGGGGCCTTGCCCCAGTCCTTGGTGTGGCCGCCGAAGCGGCGCTGGGCGATCCTGCCGTTGGGCAAACGGTCAAAGGGAAGGCCCATGTGCTCCAGCTCCAAGACCGCCTCAATGACCTCCTTGGCGAAGACCTCGGCGGCGTCTTGGTCCGTGAGGTAGTCCCCCCCTTTGATGGTGTCAAACATGTGCCATTCCCAGTGGTCCTCCTCCACGTTGCCCAAGGCCGCACCTATCCCCCCCTGGGCCGCCCCCGTGTGGCTCCGGGTAGGGTAAAGCTTGCTGACCACCGCCACGTCGGCACCTTCCCGGGCCGCATAAAGGGCCGTAGCCAGGCCCGCCCCGCCTGCACCCACCACGATGACCTCGTGTCTGTGCGCCATACTAGTTCACCCCGAAATCATGGTTGAAAAGGGAAAGGCTTCCCAAGACGAAAAGAAAGGCGATGAGGCCATAGAGCACCACCTTGGTCCAAAACCGCCTGGACGGGTTGCGAATCCAGTCGTCCAGGACATAGCGGAGCCCATTGGCCCCGTGCAAGAGGCCCAGTCCCAGGATCAAAAGGTCGTAGATCTTCCAGGTGGTCTGGGAAAGTCTCTTGGCCACGTAGTCGTAGTCAATGCTGTTGAGGTCGGTGAGGATGGCGTTCATCCACATGTGGCCGATGAGCAGGAAGACCAAGACCACCCCGGAGATGCGCATGAAGACCCACCAGTAGAGTTCCAGATTGGTGCTGGCCTCGAGCCTCGCCTCCTCATAACGCTTGGACTTAATCGCCATGGCCACCTCCCAAAATCCCGCCCCCGATCTTCACCAAGAAGGGGAGGTAGAAAAGGACGAAAAGAACCCAGACCCCGTACCAAAGCTGGCGTTGGTAGCGCACCCCCCAGGAGGTGAAGTCCATGAGGATGATCCTGAGCCCATTGAACCCGTGGTAAAGCACCCCGGCGATGAGGAGAAGTAGCCCCAGCTGGAAAACCGGCTGGTGGTAGAACTTCATGAGGGCGTTGGACACCTCCGGACCCCACATGGCGCTGGAAATGTTGGCCACGTGAAGCATCAGGAAGACCAGGATGCCCAGACCTGAGAGCCGGTGCAGGTAAAAGGCCCACTGCCCTTCTCTTCCCCTGTACATGGCACCTCCTTACCGGCCGCCATCATACCACTTTCCTTAAGGAGAGTGTGGGGCAGGGCTTATCTTGCCCGCCGCATACCCCCACCCCCTATCTTCTCCGCTAGGGCAAGGGTCTTTCACCCTTTCCCCCACCAGACGGGCCGGGGGCCAACCCCCCTGGGGGGGACGAAGGGGTTTTCCCGCCCGGGAACGAGGTATTGACAGGGGGGGGAGGGGGGGGCATAATGGGGGGCGTGCCGCGGGGGGATACCCCGGGGGGCACGGGAAGGAGGTGGTCAGGATGGAACTCTTTGGATTCGGACCGCATCTGATGGTGGACGGCTACGACGCCAATCCCGAAAAGCTCCGGGACGCTGAGCTGGTGCGCCGTGTCCTGGACGAGCTCCCCGAGGAGATGGAGATGACCAAGGTGCTTCCCCCCTTCGTCTACAGCTACGGGCCCCAAGGGGAGGACGGGGTGACCGGGGTGGTGATCATCGCCGAAAGCCACATCGCCATCCACACCTTCCCCAAGAAGCGCTTCCTCTCCATTGACATCTTCTCCTGCAAGGCCTTTGACATGGCCCAGGTGCTCCGAAAGCTCACCGCGGTCTTTGAGATCGGCCGCTACGAAACCTACATGATCAACCGGGGCAAGGAGTTCCCCAAGGACCCCGAGCTGGCCCGGAAGATCGTTCTGGGGGAACGGGAGTACCTGGAAGCCCGGGTGGGCTAAGCCCCTCCCTTCCCTCCTCCGGGCCCTCCCGGGGGTTTCATATTGGGCTCATCCTTCCCGCCTAGCCTTGGTAAGGGAGGCTTGTATGGTGCGCAAACTCTTGACGCTGGGTTTGCTGGCGCTAAGTGTGGCCTTGGCGCAAGGCTTCCGCGGCCTATCCTTGGGTACTTCCTACCCGGAAATCGGGGTGCAACCCGGGGAGAGCGTAAACCTCACGCTCACCCTCAAGAACCATGGCCTTCCCCCCGGGGTGGTCCGGGTGCAGGTGGCCGAGGCCCCGCAGGGCTGGCAGGCCAGCCTCATCGGTGGGGGCCGCCTGGTGCGGGCAGTTTACCTGGCCCCCGATGGCGAGGCCACCCTCACCTTGAGGCTCCAACCCCCCAAGGAGGTGAAGCCCGGCACCTACCGCTTCCTGGTGCGGGCCGAGGGGCTGGGCCAGGTGGCCACCCTCCCCATCGGCCTTGTGGTGGGCGAGGGCCTGCCGCAGCGGCTTAGCCTCGAGGCGGAGCTCCCCATCCTTAAAGGCCCCCCCACCAGCTCCTTCCGCTACCGGGTGACCCTGAAAAACGAATCCGACCGCGACCTCCTGGTCTCCTTGGAGTACGAGGCCCCCAAGGGTTGGCAGGTGACCTTCACCCCCGCCTTCTCCGGCCAGCAGGTGACCAGCCTCCCCATCAAGGCGGGGGAGAGCAAGGACCTGGACGTGGAGGTGTCCCTGCCCAAGGACACCAAGGCCGACACCTATGGCCTCACCCTGAGGGCCGTGGCCGGGGAGGCCAAGGCGGAGCTGGGGCTGACCCTGGAGGTCACGGGCCGGCCCCAGGTGCGCTTCTCCACCAAGGAGGGGCGGCTTTCCGGCCAGGTGGTGGCGGGGCGGGACAATGCGGTGAAGCTACTCTTGAAAAACGAGGGAAGCGCCCCCGCCAAGGACCTTTCCTTCAGCGCCTTTGAGCCTTCGGGCTGGGAGGTGAAGTTTGAGCCCGACAAGCTGGACGCCCTAGAGCCCGGCCAGGAGCAGGAGGTGACCGCCCGCATCAAGCCCTCCCCCAAGGCGGTGACCGGGGACTACATGGTGACCCTTAGGCTTTCCGGGGCCGACGGCCTTTCCGAAAGCCTGGACTACCGGGCCACGGTGGTGCGCTCCAGCCTCTGGGGCCTGGTGGGGGTGGGCATCATGGCCGTGGCCCTTTTGGTCCTGGCCTTTGCCGTGAACCGTTTCGGCCGGAGGTAGCATGGTGGTCATAGAAACCCA
This sequence comes from Thermus altitudinis, assembly GCF_022760835.1. GTDB lineage: Bacteria > Deinococcota > Deinococci > Deinococcales > Thermaceae > Thermus > Thermus altitudinis. The sequence continues at coordinate 4,163 of NZ_JAKTNQ010000043.1, read as the reverse complement.
TGGCCTCAGCAAGCGCTACGGCCGGGTGGTGGCCGTGGAGGACCTGAACCTGGAGGTGAAGGAGGGGGAGGTCTTTGGCCTCCTGGGCCCCAACGGCTCGGGGAAGACCACCACCATCCTCATGCTCCTCGGCCTCACCGAGCCCACCAAGGGCGAGGCCCGGGTCCTGGGCCTGGACCCCATGCGGGAGCCCTTAAAGGTGAAAAGCCGGGTGGGCTATCTGCCCGACCAGGTGGGGTTTTACGGGGAGCTCACCGCCTGGGAGAACCTGCGCTACACCACCCGGCTCCTTGGCCTGCCTGAAGGGGAAGCCCAGGCCCGCATTGAGGAGGTCCTAAAGCGCATGGGGCTATGGGAGGTGCGGGACCGGCGGGTCTCGGCGTTCAGCCGAGGGATGCGGCAGCGGCTCGGCCTCGCCGAGGTCCTCCTCAAACGCCCCAAGGTGGCCATCCTGGACGAGCCTACCCTGGGCCTGGACCCCGAGGCCGCCCGGGAGTTCCTAGAGCTCATCAAGGGCCTAAAGGCTGAGGGGATCACCATCCTCCTCTCCAGCCACCTCCTGCACCAGGTGCAGGAGGTCTGCGACCGGGTGGGGCTTTTCCACAAGGGCCGCCTGGCCCTCCTTGGGACCGTGGAGGAACTGGCGCAAAGGGTTTTGGGGGGTGGGTACGAAATCCTGGTGGAGGCCAGCCCGGGCCTCGAGGAATCCTTCCGAACCTTGGCCGGCGTGGCCCGGGTGGAAGCGGAAGGAGGGCGGTACCGCATCCTGGCGAGCCGTGACCTGCGTCCCGAACTGGCCCGCATCGCCGTGGAGCACGGTCAGCTTCTGGGCTTGGCCCTTCGCCGTCCCAGCCTGGACGAGGTCTACGCCCACTACTTCAAGGAGGTGGCCCATGCGGCGTGAAGGCTCCCCCTGGACAGGGCTTTGGGCGGTCTTCTTCAAGGAGATGGCCGACCACCTCACGGGGATCCGCATGCGCATTCTGGAAGGGCTAATCCTGCTATCGGCCTTGGCAGCGGTGTACACCGGTACCCAAACCCTGCGCCAGACCGTGGGGGAAGACCCCTATCTCTACCTCAAGCTCCTCACCACCGCCCAAGACCCCTTGCCCTCCTTCGTGGGTTTCCTCTCCTTCTTCGTTCCCTTGGCCGCCATCGCCCTGGCCTTTGATGCGGTGAACGGGGAGTACGCCAGGGGGACGCTTTCCCGCATCCTCTCCCAGCCCATCTACCGGGATGCCCTTCTTTTTGGCAAGTTCTTGGCTGGGCTTGGCACCTTAGCCGTGCTCCTTCTCGCCCTTTTTCTCCTGGTGGTGGGCCTGGGCCTCTTCACCCTGGGGGTGCCTCCTGGAGGCGAGGAGATGGGGCGGGCCTTTTTCTTCCTCCTGGCCACCTTGGCCTATGCGGGCTTCTGGTTAGCCCTAGGCCTTCTCTTCTCCGTGCTGTTCCGCCAGCCGGCCACCGCCGCCTTAGCGGCCATTGGGGTGTGGCTCTTCTTCGCCGTCTTCTTCCCCATCCTCACGGACCTGGCAGCGGGTGCCCTTCTTCTCCAAGCCGACCCCTTTGACCCGGAAAGCCAGCTGAAGCAGGCCAACCTGGCCCTTTGGATCTCCCGGCTTTCCCCCAACACCCTGTATGCGGAAACCCTAACCGCCGTGCTCAACCCCGCGGTGCGTTCCCTGGGCCCCATCCTCATCACCCAGCTGGAGGGCGCGGTGCTAGGTACCCCCCTTCCCCTCTCCCAAAGCCTCCTCCTCGTCTGGCCCCAGCTCACCGGCCTCGTGTCCCTGGTCATCCTCCTTTTCACCCTGGCCTACGTGAGCTTCCAGCGCCAGGAGGTCCGGGCCTAACCAGCCCCAGAAACCCTAGTCCTCCAGCCACTCGGTGGCGTAGGCGTTGGTCTTGGGGATGACGCAGAGGAACTCCACCGGCTCATCCCCTTCGTTCACATAGGCATGGGGCGTGTCCGGGGGGATGTAGACCGCCTGCCCGGCCCCCACCTCCCTCACCTCGTCCCCCAAAAGCACCTTCATGCGCCCAGAGAGCACGTACTGCTCGTGCTCAATGCTGGGGTGCTTGTGCTTGGGAATCCTTCCTCCCGGCAGAATGGTGAACTTGCGGGTGATGAAGTGGGGTGCCCCATCCTCAGGGCCGATGAGCACCTGGATAAAGGCCTTCTCTCCCCGTTCCACGGGACGGGCCTCCACGCTGGCCCCCTGTTTAACCACAGGCTTCATGCCGCCCATTGTAGCAAAAGGGCCTCCACTTCCTCATCGGTGACCTCGCCAAAGTCCATGTAGTAAGCCCCCACGGCGGCGAAGTCCGGTGGGGTAGAGAGCGCCACCACCTCGGCCTGATCCTTCAACCTCTCCACCGCATCGGGGCTGGCCACGGGCACCGCCACCACCACCCGCCGGGGCTTCTCCGAGAGGACCACGGCTAAGGCCGCCTCCATGGTGGAACCCGTGGCGATGCCATCGTCCACCAGCACCACATCCCGGCCCGTAAAGGGCACTTTGGGGCGCACCTTGCGGTAGCGCTCGGAGCGCTTGCGAATAACGTCCTTCTGCCGGGCTGCTTCCCGCTCCAGGTAGCTTTGGTCGGCGTACTGCAAGGCGTAGGGTTTTAGGACCATGCCTCCCCTCTCCCCTACGGCCCCCAAGGCGAACTCCGGGTTCCCCGGAGCCCCGATCTTGCGCACCAAGACCACATCCAGCTCCCCACCCAAGCCCCGGGCCACCTCATCGGCCACCACCACCCCGCCTCGAGGGATGCCCAGCACCACAGGGCGTTCCAGACCCAAGGGCCTTAGGGCCTCCGAAAGAAGCGCACCGGCATGCCTGCGGTCGCGGAAGCGCATAGGAAAACCTCCTTACTCATGCTACACCTCACCACCGTCTTGAACGCGGTATAAGGTTCTTGGTAAGCTCGGGGTGAAGGAGGTAAGGTATGGACCAAACCCGCTCCAAACCTTGGCTTGCCCACTATGACCCCGGTGTACCCCCCGAGGTGGAGGTACCGCCCATACCCCTTTGGCACTTCCTGGAAGAAAGCGCCCATCGCTACCCACAAAACACCGCCTTACAGTTTTTGGGGAAAACCCTTACCTACGCCGAGCTATGGGATAAGTCCCGACGTTTTGCCGCAGGGCTAACGGCCTTAGGGGTTAAGCCCGGGGACCGGGTGGCCATCATGCTGCCCAACTCCCCCCAGTTCGTCATCGCCTTCTTTGGCACCCTTTTGGCTGGGGGCGTGGGCGTCAACGTAAACCCCCTCTACACCCCCAGGGAGCTAAGGCACCAGCTAAAGGACTCGGGTGCGGAAACCCTCATCATCCTAGACCATCTCCTGCCCCGCTTCCTGGAGGTGGAGGAGGAAACCCCGGTGAAGCGCACTGTGGTCACGGGTATCAAGGACTTCCTCCCCTTCCCCAAAAACCTCCTCTACCCCCTAAAGGCCAAGAAGGACAAGCTTCCCCTAGGCTACCCCAAGCGCCAAGGCTTCCACGCCTTCCTGGACCTCCTCAAATACGCCCCCGCCCCTCCTCATACCCCGGACCCGGAGGATCTGGCCCTTTTACAGTACACAGGGGGGACCACCGGGATCTCCAAGGGGGCCATGCTCACCCATAAGAACCTGGTGGCCAACGTGCTCCAGATTGACGCCTGGGACCCCACCTCTAAGGACCTTCGTGGCCAAGGGGTAATGCTGGGGGCCCTGCCCTTCTTCCACGTCTACGGTATGACCGTGGCCATGAACTACGGTATCTACTCCGGATACAAGATCGTCCTCCTCCCAAGGCCGGAGATCCACGCCATCGTGGAGGCCATAGAGAAGCATGGGGTTACCCATTTCCCTGGGGTACCTACCCTGTACGTGGCCTTCAACAACTTCCCGGGGATCGAGAGGAGAAACGTGAAGAGCATCCGCATCTGCCTCTCCGGGGCTGCCCCCTTACCCGTGGAGGTGGCCAAGCGCTTTGAGGAGATCACCGGGGCCCGGCTCATAGAGGGGTATGGCCTATCCGAAGCCAGCCCCGTGACCCACTCCAATCCCGTCCTGGGGGAGATCAAAAAGGGCTCCATCGGCATGCCCTTCCCCAGCGTGGACGCCAAGGTGGTGGACGAGGAGGGCAAGGAGGTCCCCCTGGGCGAGGTGGGGGA
>NZ_JAKTNQ010000042.1 GCF_022760835.1 Thermus altitudinis | reverse complement strand
CCCGGTTTCAAAACCGGGGGATTATGGCCACCCACACCCCCCTTTTCTGTAAGCTTTAGGGGATGCCGGGAGTCGCCATCATCGGAGCCCAGTGGGGGGACGAGGGCAAGGGGAAAGTGGTGGACGCCCTTGCCCAGGAAGCCGACTATGTGATCCGCTACCAAGGGGGGGCCAACGCCGGCCACACCGTGGTGGCCGAGGGGCGGGTTTTTAAGCTGAACCTCCTGCCCTCAGGGGTCATCCACCCCCATGCGGTGAACATCCTGGGGGATGGCATGGTCATAGACGCCTTCCGCTTCCAGGAGGAGCTCGAGGCCCTAAGGAAGGAGGGGTTTAACCCCCAGGTGCTGGTTTCCGAACGGGCCCACCTGGTCCTTCCCCACCACAAGCACGTGGAAAGCCGCCACAACTTCGTGGGCACCACTGGCCGGGGCATCGGCCCCGCCTACTCCGACCGGGCAAGGCGGGTGGGGATCCGGGCCGGGGACCTCCTAAAGGAGGAGGTCCTAAGGGAACGGGTGCGCCGCCTCCTCCTGGAAAAGCCCAACTCCACCCGGGAGGCCGGTTGGGACACGGAGGAAAAGGCCCTAGCCGACCTCCAGCGCATGCGGGAGATCCTGGCCCCCTTCGTGGCCGACACGGGGAGCCTGTTGCGGGAAGCCCTCAAGCGGGGCAAACGCCTCCTCTTTGAAGGGGCCCAGGCCACCCTTTTGGACCTCAACTACGGCACCTACCCCTACGTAACCAGCTCCCATCCCACGGTGGGGGGCATCCTGGTGGGCACGGGGCTTAACCACAAGGCCATCACCAAGGTCTACGGGGTGGCCAAGGCCTACGCCACCCGGGTGGGGGAAGGCCCTTTCCCCACGGAACTTAGCGGGGACTTAGCCCACCACCTTAGGGAAAAGGGCGGGGAGTACGGCACCACCACGGGCAGGCCCCGGCGGGTGGGCTGGCTGGACCTGGTGGCCCTCAAGTACGCCTGTGAGGTGAATGGCTTTGACGGCCTGGCCATCACCAAGCTGGACGTGCTTTCCGGCCTGGAAAAGGTGAGGGTGGCGGTGGAGTACCTGGACGGGGCCCGGCCCGGGGAGGCCAGCCCGGAGGCGGTGCGCTACCTGGAGCTGGAGGGCTGGGGGGACCTCCTTGGGGTGCGAAGCCGGGAGGAGCTTCCCCCTTCCCTAAGGCGCTACCTAGAGCTCATTGAGGAGTACACCGGGGTGCCGGTGGTCCTCTTCTCCACCAGCCCCAGGAGGGAGGACACCTTCGGGGCGGTGAGCTGGGTCTAATATCCCCAACCTAGCTTCGCGAGGTTGGGGACCCCGTCATGCCACCTCACCTGGGCCTTGATCCAGGTGGAGGCCCCGATCAAGCCCTTGGCAAAACTTTACCCCCTGAGGAAGGCCACGTACCGCTCCAGAAGCCCGTAGGCCTCCCCGGAGGCCAGGACCTCCTGGGCAAGCCGCACCCCTTCCCGCAGGGAGGCCACCTTGCCCGCCACATAGAACCCCGCCCCCGCCGCCAGGGCCACCCCTTGGGCATGGGGACCTTTTTCCTGGCCCTTGAGAATCCTTGTGGCCAGCTGGGCGTTTTCCTGCGGAGAGCCCCCCTTTAGGGCCTCCACGGGAAAGCGCTCCAACCCCACCGCCTCCGGGGTGAGGGCATAGGCCCCCTTGCCCACCTCCACCACCTGGTTCTCCCCTAAGACCAGTTCATCCGCCCCTTCCCCGTGGACCACCATCCCCTGGGCCCCCAGGCGCCCTAGGGCCTCGGCCATGGGGGTAAGCCAACGGGGGCTAAAGACCCCCAGCACGTACCGGTCGGCCCCCGCGGGGTTGGTGAGGGGGCCAAGCAGGTTGAAGACGGTGCGGATGCCCAGCTCGGCCCTTACCGGGGCCACGTGGCGCATGGCGGGGTGGAAAAGCCGGGCAAAGAGGAAGCCGAAGCCCAAGGTCTCTATGGCCTCCCCCACCCGCTCGGGCGGGGCTTCCAGGTTGACCCCCAGGGCCTCGAGGAGATCCGCCGAGCCCGCCTTTGAGCTGGCCGCCCGGTTCCCGTGCTTGGCCACCGCCACCCCCCCCGCCGCCGCCACCAGGGCCCCCAGGGTGGAGAGGTTCAAAAGCCCCTTGTGGTCCCCCCCGGTGCCCACGATGTCCAAAAGGGGCCTGCGGTTCACCTTCAGGGCCAAGGCCGCCTCCCGCATGGCCTGGGCCATGGCGGCAATCTCCGAAGGGGTCTCCCCCCTTAAGGCCATGGCGGTGAGCACCCCCGCCACCTTCACCGGGGAAACCTCCCCCGCCATCATGGCCCGCATGAGGCCGTAGGCCTCCTCCTCGCCCAGCACCTCGCCCAAAAGCGCCTTCTTCACGGTCTCCATGGGTCCTCCAGAAAGTTCTTGAGGATGATCTTACCCGCCTCCGTAAGGTAGCTTTCCGGGTGGAACTGCACCCCATGGGTGGGGTAGTGGCGGTGGCGGAAGCCCATCACCGTCCTCCCTCCCGCCTCCTCCACCCAGGCGTTCACCAGGAGGTCTTGCGGAACCTCCTCCACCACCAAGGAGTGGTAGCGGGTGGCGGGAAAGGGGTTGGGAAGGCCCCGGAAAACCCCGGTGCCGTCATGGTGGATCTCGCTCACCTTGCCGTGCATGACGACGGGGGCCGGCACCACCTTTCCCCCAAAGGCCATGCCGATGGCCTGGTGGCCCAGGCAGACCCCCAGGATGGGGTAGCGGGGGGCGTAGCGACCGATGAGGGGGAGGGATAGCCCCGCCTCCAAGGGGGTGCAGGGGCCAGGGCTGATCAGGATGCGCTCGGGGTCTAGGGCCTCCACGTCCTCGAGGGCAAACCGGTCGTTGCGCCACACCACGGGGCTTGCCCCCAGCTCCCCCAGGTACTGCACCAGGTTGTAGGTGAAGCTGTCGTAGTTGTCGATCACCAACACCCTCATAACCCCTCCTCCGCCATCTCCACCGCCTTCAAAAGGGCCCTGGCCTTGTTCCAACACTCCTCGTACTCCCTTTCCGGCACCGAGTCCGCCACGATGCCCGCCCCCGCCTGCACGTGCATCCTTCCCCCCGCGATGACAAAGGTACGCAAGGTTAAGGCCACGTCCATGGCCCCATGGTAGGCCAGATAACCGAAGCTTCCCCCGTAGGGCCCCCGGCGGTGGGGCTCCAGCTCCTCAATGATCTCCATGGCCCGGATCTTGGGGGCCCCCGAGACCGTGCCCATGGGAAGCACGCTGGCCAAGGCGTCCAAGGGGGTCTTGCCCTCGGCCAAAATGCCCTCCACCGTGGACACCAGGTGCATCACGTGGGAGTAGTACTCCACGTGCATGGGCTCCAGGACCCGCACCGTGCCGAAGGCGGAAACCCGACCGATGTCGTTGCGGGAAAGGTCCAAAAGCATCACGTGCTCGGCCCTTTCCTTTTCATCCCTAAGAAGCTCCTCCGCAAGCCTCCGGTCCTCCTCCTCGTCCTTCCCCCGGGGCCGGGTGCCGGCGATGGGCCGGGTGACCACCTTGCGGCCGTCGGAGCGGAGGAGGCTTTCGGGGCTGGCCGAGACCAAGACCACCTCCCCCAGGTCCAGATAGCCCATGTAGGGGCTTGGGTTCACGCTCCTCAGGGCCCGGTACAGGGCAAAGGGGTGCACGGTGAGGGGGGAGGAAAGCCTCAAGGAGAGGACCACCTGGAAGATGTCCCCGGCGCGGATGTACTCCAAGGCCTTGGCCACCGCCCCCAGGTACTCCTCCCGGCTCATGTCGGGCGCAAAGCGGGCCCTCCCCCCTGGCCTTTCCCCAGGCACCCCCGGGAGAGGACCTCTAAGCCTTCTTTCCGCCCAAAGGAGGCGGTCTTCCGCCTCCTCCAGGTCCTGCGCGGGGGCCACCAGGTGCAGAAGGTTCTTCATATGGTCAAAGACCGCCACCACCTCAGGCTCCACAAAAAGCAGGTCGGGCAGGCCTAGGTCATCCGGCTTAAGGGAGGGGAGGCGCTCGTAGTAGCGGATGAGGTCATAGGCGGCATACCCCACCACCCCCCCGAGGAAGGGGGGGAGGTCGGGCTCTGGGAGGCCCGCCCCCTGGAGCCCTTCGGGCCGCCCAAGGGAGGCGTGGACCGCCTGGTAAAGGGTACGCAAGGGGTCCTGGGTTTCCACCCGTTGGCCATTGAGGGTGAAGACCCCATCCTTTAGGCGAAAGGTGCGCCTCGCCCCTACCCCGATGATGGAGAAGCGGCTTTGCCTCCCCCGTTCCACCGACTCCAGAAGAAAGCTCACCGGGGCCTTTTCCGAAAGCTTCAGGTAAGCGGTCACCGGGGTTTCCAGGTCCGCCAGGAGGGTTTTGCCAAAGGGCCTGATGGTTTCCATGCCTCTCCTTACAAAAAGCCCCGGGGCCCATAGCCCCGGGGAAAAAGCCCATCCGCCCCGGGGCCTAGCCGGGCCACCAGCGGGCGGCAAGGGCGCTCATGCCCCAAGGATAGCCCAAGGCGCCCCTGGCGTCCAGGGGTGCCTGGGCCAGACCCTTAAGCCCTCCGCGGCGAAGCCTAGGGAAGGCCTTCGGCCCAGCCCCCCTGGGGAAGGCATCAGAATCTTTCCGCCACCGTTTTCATCTGCAGGAAGTGCAGGAGGTAATCGGGCCCTCCGGCCTTGGTGTCGGTACCCGAGAGGTTAAAGCCGCCAAAGGGCTGGACCCCCACCAGGGCCCCGGTGATCTTGCGGTTGAAGTAGAGGTTCCCCACGTGGAACTCCCGCCTGGCCCTTTCCAGGTGCTCCCGCTTGCGGGAGTAGACCCCACCGGTGAGGCCATAAAGGGTGCCGTTGGCCACCTCGAGGGCCTCCCCGAAATCCTTGACCCGGATCACGGAAAGCACCGGGCCGAAGATCTCCTCCTGGGCGATCTTGGCGGTGGGGGGCACCTCGGTGAAGATGGTGGGGGCCAGGAAGTAGCCCTCCCCCTCCAGGCGCTTTCCCCCCAGGACCAGCTGGCCTTCCCTTTGGCCAATCGCAACGTAGGAGAGGACCTTCTCCTCCTGGGCCTTGCTGGCCACGGGGCCCAGGTCGGGGTTTTCCTCGGCGGGGCCCACCACCAGGCGCTCCGCCCGCCGCAACACCCTCTCCATCAAGGGCTCAAAGGCCTTCTCGGTGACGATGAGACGGCTGGCCGCCGAGCACTTTTGCCCCTGGAAGCCGTAGGCGGAGATGAGGATGCCCTCGGTGGCGGCCTCCAGGTCAGCGGTCTCGTCCACGATGATGGCGTCCTTGCCGCCCAGCTCCAGGAAAACCCGCTTGATCCAGCGCTGGCCCGGGGCCAGCTTGGCCGCCCTCTCGTTGATCCAAAGCCCCACCTCGAGGCTCCCCGTGAAGTTGATGAAGCGGGTCTGGGGGTGCTCCACCAGGTAGGCCCCCACCTCGCTCCCCTTGCCCGGCAGGAGGTTCACTACCCCGGGAGGAAAACCTGCCTCGTGGAGGATCTCAAAGACCTTGGCGGCGATGACCACCGTGTCCTCGGCGGGCTTGGCCACCACGGTGTTCCCCACGGCCACCGGCCCGGCGATCATGCCGGTGAAGATGGCGATGGGGAAGTTCCAGGGGGCGATGACCACCCCCGCCCCCAGGGGAATGTAGAAGCTTTCGTTGTCCTCCCCGGGGTAGGGCACCACCTCCACCGAGGGGTACTTGTACTTTAGGGCCTGGCGGGCGTAGTACTCCAGGAAATCTATGGCCTCCGCCACCTCGGCGCTGGCCTCGAGCCAGTTCTTGCCGATCTCGTAGACCAAGGTGGCCTCCAGCTCCCGCCGCCTCCTTTTCATGAGGGCCGCCGCCTTTAGGAGGAGGCGGCTGCGGTCCTCCTGGGGCCAGTCCTTCCAGGCCCTAAAGGCCCGCCAAGCGGCCTCCAGGGCTGCCTCCGCCTCGGCTACCCCCGCCTTGGCGGTGCTCCCCACCACCTCGCTGGGGGCCGAGGGGTTGAGGGATAGGATCCTCTCCTTGGTGTCCACCCAGGCCCCGTCTATGTAAAGCCCATAGTGGCGGCCAAACTCGGCCCTGACCCGCCTAAGGGCCTCCCGCATCTCCCGCTTGGCCTCCTCCGTGCCAAAGGTCTCAATGGGCTGGTTGCGAAAAGGTTCCACCGTCATGCCGTACCTCCTTTAGCCCCCCAAGAGGCTGCGCAACACCAACAGCAGGTTCTCCGGGCGCTCGGCGATGCGCCGGCTCAAGTAGGGGTACCAGTGGGTGCCGTAGGGCACATAGGCCCGCACGGTGTACCCCTCCCCCGCCAGGCGCCTTTGCTCCTGGAAACGCACCCCATAGAGGAACTGGAACTCAAAGCGGTCCTTGGGTACCCCCATGGCCTCGGTGTAGCGCTTCACCTCGGCGATGAGCCTGGGGTCGTGGGTGGCGAAGGCCACGTAAAGCCCCTCCTTAAGGGCCAGCTTCCCCAGGTGCAGGAACTCGGCGTCTATGAGGCGCTTGTCCTGGAAGGCCACCTCCTTGGGCTCCCGGTAGGCCCCCTTGACCAGGCGCAGGTTGGGCCGGTAAGGGAGGAGCTCCCAAAAGTCCTTCTCCGTGCGGAAGAGGTAGCTTTGCAGGACCAGGCCCACCCCCTGAAACCCCTCCTCCCGCAAGGCCCTATAGAGGCGCAAGGTGGCCTCCACCCGGGGGGAGTCCTCCATATCTATCCGCACGAAAACCCCCTTGGGCTCAGCCTCCTTCAGGATTTCCCGGAGGAGCTCCCGGGCCAAGGCCTCGGAAAGGTCCAGCCCCAGCTGGGTGAGCTTCAAGGAGATGTACTTGGGCCAGGGGTACCCCGCCACCCTCCCCACCAACTCCAGGATTCCCTTCTGGAAGGCCCGGGCCTCCTCCTCGCTCCCCACCATCTCCCCCAGGAGGTCCAAGATGGCGTGCACCCCTTGGGCCTGGAGTCTCTCCGCCACCCCAAGGGCCTCCTCCAGGGTCTCACCCGCCACATAGCGCCGCACCAGGCTCTTGGCCCGCCCCTTGATGAGGGCCTCCACCCTGGGGTTCCCCGCCACGGAGAGCACCGCCTGCCGATACGCCAAGTCCAGGTTCATATCCCTCCTTTCCTAAGCCTGGCCACCACCAGGTCGCGGAAGCGGTACACGTGGGCCTCCACCGCCTTTTTGGCCCCTTCCGGGTCCCGCCCCTTCAGGGCCCTTAGGATGGCCTCGTGTTCCTTGCGGGTGGTCTCCTCCTGGGAAAGGTTGGGGAGGGCACCCCTCACCAGGGCCAGGCTGGAAAGCAGGTCCTCGTAAAGGCGGTAGAGGGTCTTGTTCCCGGAAAGCCGCACCAGGGCCCGGTGGAACTCCAGATCCCGGCGCATCTGCTCGGGGTAGTCCTCCTTTGGGGCCTCGTCAATGGCCCTGAGGTGGGCCTCGAGGTCCGCGATCTCCCAAGGGGTGGCCCTAAGGGCCGCCTCCCTTGCCGCCTCCCCCTCCAGAAGGGCCCGCACCCCATAGACCTCCTCCACCTCCTCAGGGCTAAAGGCCCGCACCCGGGCCCCCCGGCCCGGCACTAGCTCCACCAAGCCTTCCTCGGCCAGGCGCATGAGGGCCTCCCGTACAGGGGTGCGGGAAACCCCCAGCTCCTGGGCCAGAAGGGGCTCGGAAAGCCTTTCCCCCGGGGCAAAGCGCCCGGAGAGGAGAAGGTCTTTCAGGTGCCGGTACACCGCCTCCCGCACCTGGTTGGGCCGGCGGAAGCCTAGGGCCTGCATCCTGTATACAGCATACTTACCCCATCTGCACCTAGTCAAGGGAAAGCGGCCCCCTAGGGGGCCGCTTTCCCTGGAAGCTCTAGATCAACCCCTTTGGGGTAAGGGTTGACCATCCGGACCGTATTTAAAGTAAGAAGGCGGAATGCGTTTAATGAGCTCTTCTACTGCCTTACCCACCATCACCGCAAGGGCCTTGCCCATAGGGGTCTTTTGATACTGGCTTAGAGCTCCACCCAAAGCCGCCCCGGGCACCAGGGCCCCAAGCAAACCACCAAAATCCGTATCCGAAGCTTCCCCCTCCACGCGGAAAGCGGCCACAACTGCCCCGGTACGAACATCTACCGCACGGAAATCCACGGCCACATACGCTTTCTTTTGACCACCCGTAACCGCTCCCAACAAACCCCCCAACAACCCTCCTCCGCCCCCCCGGGTTCCGCCGGAATCGGGTTCAAAGGCCGTGATAGTGCCGGTTATAAGGATCTCGGCGCCTTGAAGTTGCTGAACCTGATTGCCCACCGCCGCTTCCTTTTGCAGCTGTTCAAGAACGGAACGCTCATAAACAATAAAGTGATTGGTGTTGATGAGCGCTGTGGTAAGCATGTCAGAAATCCCAGCCCCCACATCTCCCCGGCTAGTGGAAACCTCCACGCCGAAAAACTTACCCAAAATGGCTGCACCCACCTGGGATGAATCTACACCAGGCCCGCATTTATCTGCTTTGCATGGAAACGACGCCACCACTACCTTAGCCCGAGGCCCCGTATACGTAGCATAAGGATTATCTGGGGAAAGTCCAGAGTCAACTTTTGTCGTCACTTGAGGGGCACAAGCGGCCAAGAGGACCAAAACCAAAGAGAGTGCGCTCTTTCGCATCGCGAAGCTACCTCCTTTTGCCCCCGTTTGTACCAGGGGTCGGGGCAAAGTATAGACAACCCCAAACTCCCTTGGTGTTCATTTGCACTTGAAAATCGTAAAGGGTTTGCTACGATTTCCCCTTTGCCAAAAACTCTTAAAAGGGCTTTCTCCCTTTGCCAAAGATTCTAGGTTCCTCTATAACCTCGGTACTGCTTGTCAGAAACCTACTTTCCAAGGTTAGATAGGACCATGAGCCTATCCCTAAGAGCGCGTATTCAGAGGGAGCTCACCCGGCTGAAGGAGGAAGGCCTCTACATCCGCCCCAAGGTCCTCGAGGCCCCCCAGGAGCCCGTCACCCGGGTGGAGGGGCGGGAGGTGGTGAACCTGGCCTCCAACAACTACCTGGGCTTCGCCAACCACCCTTACCTCAAGGAAAAGGCCCGCCAGTACCTGGAAAGGTGGGGGGCGGGAAGCGGGGCGGTGCGCACCATCGCCGGCACCTTCACCTACCACCTGGAGCTGGAGGAGGCCCTGGCCCGCTTCAAGGGCACGGAAAGCGCCTTGGTCCTGCAGTCAGGCTTTACCGCCAACCAGGGGGTGCTGGGGGCCTTGTTGCAGGAAGGGGACCTGGTCTTCTCCGACGAGCTGAACCACGCCAGCATCATTGATGGCCTCCGCCTCACCAAGGCCACCCGCCTGGTTTACCGCCATGGGGATGTGGCCCACCTGGAGGAACTGCTGCAGGCCCACGACACCGAAGGCCTCAAGCTGATCGTCACCGACGGGGTCTTCTCCATGGACGGGGACATCGCCCCCCTGGACCGCATCGTGCCCTTGGCCAAGAGGTACGGGGCCGTGGTGTACGTGGACGACGCCCACGGAAGCGGCGTCTTGGGGGAGATGGGCAAGGGGACGGTGCACCACTTCGGCTTCCACCAGGACCCCGACGTGATCCAGGTGGCCACCCTTTCCAAGGCCTGGGCGGTGGTGGGGGGGTACGCCGCCGGAGCCTTGGAGCTCAAGGACCTCCTCATCAACAAGGCCCGGCCCTTCCTCTTCTCCACAAGCCACCCCCCGGCGGTGGTGGGGGCCCTTTTGGGGGCCTTGGAGCTCATCCAGAAGGAACCGGAACGGGTGGAGAGGCTTTGGGCAAACACCCGCTACTTCAAGGCGGAACTGGCCCGCTTAGGCTACGACACCCTGGGGAGCCAAACCCCCATCACCCCCGTGCTCCTTGGGGAAGCCCCCTTGGCCTTTGCGGCGAGCCGCCTCCTTTTGGAAGAGGGGGTTTTCGCCGTGGGCATCGGCTTCCCCACCGTGCCCCGGGGAAAGGCCCGCATCCGCAACATCGTCACCGCCGCCCACACCCAGGAGATGCTGGACCGGGCCCTCGAGGCCTACGCCAAGGTGGGCCGGAAGCTGGGGGTCATCCGCTAACCCCCGCCTTGGGGGCCCTGGCCATGCCGGTAAGCCGCACCCTGGGCCGGGTCCTCACCCCTCCCCCTCTGGTGGCCTTCATGGTGGCCCTGGCGGAGGCCCCCAAGGGGGGAAGGGTCCTGGAGCCTGCCGCCGCCCACGCCCCCTTCCTCCGGGCCTTCCGGGAAGCCCAGGGCACCGGTTACCGCTTCCATGCGGTGGAGGTGGACCCCCTGGCCTTTGACCCGCCCCCCTGGGCCGAAGGCCAGGTGGCGGACTTCCTCCTTTGGGAACCGGACGGAACCTTTGACCTTATCCTGGGGAACCCCCCTTACGGGGCCTTGGGGGCCGGGGCCAGGCTCCCCGCGGAAAAGCGCGGGCTTTACCGCCAGCGCTTTACCACCTGGCACGGGCGCTACAACCTCTACGGGGCCTTCTTGGAGAAAGGGGTGAGGCTCCTCGCTCCTGGGGGGCTTCTCGTCTACGTGGTTCCCGCCTCGTGGATGGTGCTGGGGGAGTTCAAGAAGCTCCGGGCCTTCCTGGCCCGGGAAGGGGGGGTGGAGGTCTACTACCTGGGCCGCCCCTTCCCGGAGGTCAAGGTGGTGGCCACGGTGATCCGCTTCCGCAAGGGGGAAAGGGGGCTAAGGCTTTACGATGCGGAAGGCCTCCTTTTCCCTAGCCCCGCCCTCCTCCTCGAGGACCCCTCTTGGCAAGGGGAGCCCATCCGCTTCCCCGACCCCACGGCCCTGGCCATGGAGCGGGAAGGGGTGGCCTTGGGGGAGGTCTTCGGGATCCACTTTGCCGCCCGTAGCCCCGAGATCAAGGCCCACCCCCTGACCCGGACCGCCCCGGGCCCCGGCCTGGTGCCGGTGCTCACCGGGAGAAACCTGAAGCCAGGCTGGATTGACTACGAAACCCCCCATTCCGGCCTCTACTTCCCCAAGGAGGCCGCCCACCTCCTTAAGCCCTTCTACGCCACAGGCCACCTGGTGGTGGCCCACACCCGCCACTACCGGGTGGTGGCCGCCTGGGATGGGAGGGCCTACCCCTGGCGGGAGGAGTTCCACCTCCTGCCCAAGGAGGGGGTAAGGGTGGACCCGGCGGCCCTGGTGGCCCACCTGAATAGCCCCCAGGTGCAGGCCTACTACCGGGGGCTTTACCGGGAGGCGGTGCCCCACCTCACCCGGGGGATGCTGGAAAGGCTGCCGGTACCCAGGGATTTGCTCCTGGACCGGCTGCCCTTGGCTACCGCCCGGTGAAGTAGGCGCGAAGGGCCAGCCCCACGGCAAAGAGGAGGCCCAAAGCCACGAACCACTCGGGGCGCTCAGGGGGGTCTTTCAGGCCCCGGTAGAACCAGCCCCCCGGCTCGAGGCCCCCCAGATAGTGCAAGCCGGCAGCCAGCAGAAGCCCGTAAAGGAGATGCAGGCCGTCCTTGGGTCTCAGGCCCGCCCCCAGGAGAGCCAACCCCAGGACCACCTGGAGGATGGCCACCCAGGCGGCACCCCTTAGAATCCGGTAAAAGGGTGCCGGCAGGGGGCGGAAAAAACCCCGGATCCCCACCAGGGCTAAGCCTAGCACCGCCACCAGCAGGACCAAGGCCAAAAGGGAGTGCAGGAAAACCAGGACTGGCACCGCGGGCATCATACGGGCTGGTGCGGGTCCGGGGCAAGGCCAATAATCGGTAATGGAAACAGGAAGCTGGGAAGGAGCGCATCCCGCCTAGGCCCATCCTTAAGGCAAAACTCTTGGTCCATGTCCTGTGGTATACTAAGGGGGTGAGCTACGACGCTTCCGCCATTAAGGTTCTCAAAGGCCTCGAGGGGGTGCGCCACCGCCCCGCCATGTACATCGGGGGCACGGGGGTGGAGGGGTACCACCACCTCTTCAAGGAGATTCTGGATAATGCGGTGGACGAGGCCCTGGCGGGTTACGCCACCGAGATCGTCACCACCCTAAACCCCGATGGCTCCCTCACCGTGGAGGACAACGGCCGGGGCATTCCCGTGGACGTGATGCCGGAAGAGGGCCGGCCCGCGGTGGAGGTGGCCTACACCGTCTTGCATGCGGGCGGCAAGTTTGAAAGCGGGGCCTACAAGGTGGCCGGGGGCCTGCACGGGGTGGGGGCCAGCGTGGTCAACGCCCTTTCCGAATGGACAGTGGTGGAGGTCTTCCGGGAGGGGAAACACCACCGCATCGCCTTCAGCCGGGGGGAGGTCACCGAGCCCCTCACCGTGGTGGGTCCGGCCCCTAAGGGCAAAAGGGGCACCCGGGTCACCTTCAAGCCCGACCCCCTGATCTTCGGCAACCTGGCCTTTGATCCCAGCAAGATCCGGGCCCGCCTGCGGGAGGTGAGCTACCTGGTGGCGGGGCTCAAACTGGTCTTTAGGGACCTGATCCATGGGCGGGAGGACGTCTATTTGGACAAAGGCGGCGTGGCCTCCTTTGCCAAGGCCCTGGCAGCGGAGGAGGAGCTTCTTTACGAGAAGCCCTTCCTCTTCCGGGGGCAGGAAGGGGATGTGGAGGTGGAGGTGGGCCTCATCCACACCAAGGGCTACACCGCCGAGATCCTCACCTACGCCAACATGATCCCCACCCGGGATGGGGGCACCCACCTCACCGCCTTCAAGTCCGCCTACAGCCGGGCCCTGAACCAGTACGCCAAGAAGGCGGGGCTCAACAAGGAAAAGGGTCCCCAGCCCACGGGGGATGACCTCTTGGAAGGGCTTTACGCCGTGGTGAGCGTGAAGCTTCCCCAGCCCCAGTTTGAGGGGCAGACCAAGGGGAAGCTCCTAAACCCCGAGGCGGGGAGCGCCGTGGCCCAGGTGGTCTACGAGAAGTTCCTGGAGGCCCTCGAGGAGAACCCCCGCATCGCCAAGACCGTCTACGAGAAGGCCCTGCGGGCCGCCCAGGCCCGGGAAGCCGCCCGGAAGGCCCGGGAGCTGGTGCGCAGGCAAAACCCCCTGGAGTCCGACGACCTCCCCGGGAAGCTGGCCGACTGCCAGACGGAAAACCCCGAGGAAGCCGAGCTTTTCATCGTGGAGGGGGACTCGGCCGGCGGGAGCGCCAAGCAGGGCCGCGACCGGCGCTTCCAGGCCATTTTGCCCCTTAGGGGCAAGATCCTCAACGTGGAAAAGGCCGGGCTTTCCAAGGCCCTGAAGAACGCCGAGGTGCGGGCCATGGTGGCGGCCATCGGGGTGGGGATCGGGGGCACGGGGGAGGACACCCACTTTGACCTGGAGGGCCTCCGCTACCACAAGATCATCATCATGACCGACGCTGACGTGGACGGCAGCCACATCCGCACCCTCCTCCTCACCTTCTTCTACCGCTACATGCGGCCCCTGATCGAAAAGGGGTATGTGTACATCGCCCAGCCTCCCCTTTACCGCCTGCAGGTGGGCAAGAAGGTGGAATACCTCTACTCCGACGAGGAGCTGGCCGCCCGCCTGAAGGAGCTGGGGGACAAAAACTACGAGGTGCAGCGCTTCAAGGGCCTGGGGGAGATGAACCCCGAGCAGCTTTGGGAGACCACCATGAACCCGGAAAAGCGGGTGCTGAAACGGGTGAGCCTCCAGGACGCCCTCGAGGCCAGCGAGCTCTTTGAAAAGCTCATGGGGCAGGAGGTGGCCCCCAGGCGAGAGTTCATTGAGGAGCACGCCCGCTACGCGGAGCTGGACATCTAACGACTCCCCTGGCGTTAGAACCCCCAGGGCATCATCCTCCCCATGCCCCACCGGCAAGACCACCCCAGGGACTGGCTAGAGGAGGCCACGGCCCTTCTCCTCCAGGAAGGTCGGCTTCTGGTGACGACTCCCCGCTCTAAAGAGCAGGGCTTCTCGGGGACAAGTTTAAACCTGCCCCCGAAGGCTCCGTCCGAGCCCTGGCCAAGATGTTCACTGCCGCTGCCACGTCCCGATGGAGAAGGGCCCCACAAGAGGGACAGGTGAACTCCCTGACCCACAAAGGCCTCTTCTCCCGGTGACCGCAGACAGGGCAATCTTGGCTCGTGTACTTAGG
>NZ_JAKTNQ010000041.1 GCF_022760835.1 Thermus altitudinis | reverse complement strand
GGTCACCGGGAGAAGAGGCCCCTGTGGGTCAGGGAGTTCACGTGTCCCTCTTGCGGCACTCTCCTCCACCGGGACGTAGCAGCGGCAGTGAACATCTTGGCCAGGGCTGGGACGGAGCCTGCGGGGATAGGTGCTCTAACCCAGAACCGCGAAGCCCCGCTCTTCAGAGCGGGGAGTCGTCACTTTGAGGCCCTTGCCCGTCGGCTCCCCCACCTAAGGCCCAGGTTGGAGGAAACCCTAGGCCTGGTGGAGGTGGAGGCGCAAAAGGCCTTGGCCGCCATGGGGCTTAGGGTTATGGTACTCCGGGGTTTTCCTGCCCAGGTGGTGGCGGGGGAGGCGTTGAAGAGCCGCTTGGTTATCCTTGGGCAGCGGGGGACGGGGGCCCTCGAGGTCCTGGCCCGGGGAGGGCTTGCCCGCTACCTCTTGCACCGGGGGGAGGTGCCGGTGCTGCTTCTGCCCAAGGCCCTAACCCAGGTGCGACGCATTGCCGTGGGCCTGGACGAAAGCCCCGCAAGCCTCAGCGCCTTTAGGGTGGCCGAGGCCTGGGGGAAGGCCTTAGGGGCAGAGGTGTTTGCCCTGCACCTGGTGAGCAGGGAAGGGGGGTGTTGCTTCCCCACCTACCTGGACCCCAGGGGCCTGGCCCTGGCCCAGGTTTTGGAGAGGGCCAAGACCCACCTGGAGGCTCTCCTGCAGGCCTCCGGGGTGGTGGAGGTCAGCAAGGGGGAGGAGGAGCTGGACCTATTGCGGCTGGCCCAGGCCCGGGAGGCCGATCTTCTGGTGCTGGGTTCCAAGGCCAAGAGCACCTGGCGCCACCGGCTTGGGCGCATGGTGGAGGTGCTCTCCAGCCAAAGCTCCCTGCCCCTTCTGGTGGTTCCCGAGGCTACCGTCTGGTAAGGTGAGGCCCATGCGCCATGGGCCTAGCTGGTTCCTCTCCCTTTCCGCCTACTGGTTCGCCACCAGCTTCAAGTGGTTCCTGGTCCTTTTGGTGGTCCTGCCCGCCAAGGTGGCGGAGCTTTCCCCTCCCGAGGAGAAGGCCTCGAGGCTGGGGTTTCTCTTCGCCCTGGGGGCGGTGATGGCCATATTGGGCCCCCCCGTCATGGGCTACCTCTCGGATCGCCTGGGGCGGAGGAAGCCCTTTCTCCTCTCGGGAAGCCTTCTCACCGCCTTGGCCCTCCTCCTTTTGGTCCATGCGCCCAGCTACCTCTGGCTTCTCCTGGCCTACCTGCTTTTGCAGGTGGCGGATGACCTGGCCACGGGCCCCTATTCCGCCCTCATCCCCGACCTGGTCCCCCGAAGGGAACGGGGTGCCGCCTCGGGGTACATGGGGCTGTTGCAGGTTTCCGGCCAGATCCTAGGGGGTGCGGTGGGCTTCCTTTTCCCTTTGGCCTTTCAGGCGTACCTGGCGGCCCTCCTGAACTTGGCGGGGGCGGGCTTAAGCCTGCGGGTCATCCCCGACCAACCCCTAAAGGCCAACCCCAGGCCCTTTTGGGCCGCCATGGCCAGGCCCTGGACGGATCGGGACTTCCTTTTGGTCTACCTTACCCGCTTCCTGGTGATGCTGGGGTTCTACCTGGCCCAGACCTATCTTCAGTATTACCTGGCGGACGTGGTGCGGACGTTCCAGGCCCTAGGGCGGGCCCTCACCCAGGAGCCCTTCCAGGCGGTGGCCCTTTTGGGCCTTCTCATCTCCTTGGGGGCCGCTTTGGCCAGCATCCCTGCGGGCTGGGCTTCGGACCGGCTCGGGCGCAAGCCCCTCATTTACCTTTCGGGGGTTGGCCTGGGCCTATTGATGCCCTTCATCCTCCTTTTTCCCCGCTATGAGGTCATGCTTTTCTTGTCCCTCTTCTTTGGCCTTTTCTATGGGGTCTACCTGGCGGTGGACTGGGCCTTGGTGGCGGATGTGCTTCGCGACCCCGAGGCCCACGCCACCGACATGGGCCTGTGGCAGACCTCCATCGTGGTGCCCCAGGTGTTGGCGGGGGCTTTCGGGCGGCCCCTGGACCTTCTCAATGCCCGCGAGGAGGGCCTGGGGTACCTGGTGCTCTTTTTGCTGGCGGGGGCCTTCTTCCTCTTGGGGGCGTTTTTGGTGGCTCCTATCCGCCGGGCCCGCTAGGGCTTTGAAATGGAAAGGCCACAGGGAAAAAGCCCTCCTGGACGCAACCCCGCATTGACATCCCCGGTTGCCCCGGGTAGGATGGGGCGGGTTTCAAGGGGGGTTGGGAATGCGCTTTCTTCTGGGTCTTTCTAGAGCCATAGATACGCTTACCGAGGCGGTGGGAAGGGTAACCGTGTGGTTGGTGCTATTGGTGGCCTTGGTGTCCGCCGGCAACGCCATCATGCGCTATGGGTTCAACTACAGCTCCAACGCCTACCTCGAGGCCCAGTGGTACATGTTCAGCCTCATCTTCCTCCTGGGCGGGTCCTACGCCTTGAAGCACAACGCCCACGTGCGCATTGACCTGGTCTTTGGTCGCTTCTCCAGGCGCACCCAGGCTTGGATTGAGGTGGTGGGGACGGTGTTTTTCCTCCTGCCCATGGCCGTGGGGGTGATCTACCTCTCCTGGCCTTGGGCCCAGAGCTCCTTCCTGGGGAGGGAGATGTCCCCCGACGTGGGCGGTCTTCCCCGCTGGCCCATCAAGTTGGCCCTGCCCTTGGGGTTTGCCCTGCTGGCCCTGCAGGGCATTTCTGAGCTCATCAAGCGCCTCGCCTACCTCACGGGGCATCTGCAACTCCAAGAGGAGGAACGGGAGGTGCTGGAATGAACCTGGAAAGCCTTATGCCCCCCCTGATGTTTTTGGCCTTGGTGGTGTTCTTGCTCTCCGGCTACCCTGTGGCCTTCTCCTTGGGGGCGGTGGGCATCGTGTTTGGCTTTTTGGGCATAGCCTTGGATATCTTTCCTGCCCCCCTCCTGAAGGCCATGCCCGACCGCATCTTCGGCATCATGTCCAACCAGCTCCTCCTGGCCATCCCCTTTTTCACCTTCATGGGGATCATCCTGGAGAAAAGCGGCTTGGCCGAGGATCTTCTGGACACCATGGGGAAGCTCTTCGGGCCCCTTAGGGGGGGCTTGGCCCTAAGCGTGGTCTTTGTGGGGGCCATCCTGGCGGCCACCACGGGCGTGGTGGCCGCCAGCGTGATGGCCATGGGCCTTATTTCCTTGCCCATCATGCTGAAATATGGCTACAACCCCCGCCTGGCCAGCGGGGTGATCCTGGGCTCGGCCACCCTGGCCCAGATCATCCCCCCTAGCGTGGTCCTCATCGTGCTTTCGGACCAGCTTGGGGTTTCCGTGGGGGATATGTACAAGGCGGCCCTGATTCCCGCTGGGCTCACCGTGGGGCTTTACTTCCTCTACGTGATCTACGTGGCCCTTTTCCGTCCCCGGTGGGCCCCGGCCCTTCCCCTCGAGGCCCGCCCCGATGCCGGCAAGGAAGCCCAGGCGGCCTTTGCCTTGCTCTCCTACCTGCTCGTGGGGGTGGGGGCCTATGCCGTGGGGCGCTTTTTGCCTGTCTGGGCGGAGTGGCTGGAGGTCCTCCTGGCCTTGGGGGTCTGGACCCTGGTGCTCCTTCCTTGGATCCGGAAAAACCCCCTTCTCAAAAGGGCCCTCCTTTCCATGGTGCCCCCTTTGGTGCTCATCTTCCTGGTGCTGGGCACCGTGCTCATCGGCCTGGCCACCCCCACGGAGGCCGGGGCCATGGGGGTGGTGGGGGCCTTGATCCTGGCGGCTTTGAACAGGAGGCTTTCCTTTAAGGTCCTCTACGGGGCCATGGAGGGCACGGCCAAGCTCACGGCCTTCGTCATCTTCATCCTCATCGGTTCCACCCTCTTCAGCCTGGTCTTCCGGGGGGTGGATGGGGACCTTTGGGTGGAGGGCTTCCTCACGGGCCTCCCGGGGGGCGAGGTGGGGTTCATCCTTTTCGTGATGGTGCTGGTGTTCCTGCTGGGCTTCTTCATAGACTTCTTTGAGATCGCCTTCATCGCCTTGCCCCTTTTGGCCATCGGGGCCGAGGCCTTGAACATAGACAAGCTCTGGTTCGGCCTCCTGGTGGGGGTGAACCTGCAGACCTCCTTCCTCACCCCACCCTTCGGCTTTGCCCTCTTCTACTTGCGGAATGTGGCCCCGAAGGAAGTAAAGACCGCGGATATCTACCTGGGGGGTATTCCCTTCATCGGGCTACAGCTTCTGGTCCTCCTCTTCGTGTACTTCATGCGGGAACCCATCCTGCGCTTTGTGAGCGGTATGGGTTTTGGGGGGTAGGCCCTAGACTGAGGGTATGGACCTCACGCACTTTAAGGACGGGAAGCCCCACATGGTGGACGTGACGGCGAAAGCGGCCACCTTCCGCACCGCCACCGCCGAGGCCTACGTGGAGCTCACGGAGGAGGCCCTGGCTGCCTTGGAAGAAGGGGGGGTGGGGAAGGGGGATCCCCTGATGGTGGCCCAGCTGGCGGGCATCATGGGGGCCAAGAAGACCTCGGAACTCATCCCCCTCTGCCACCCCTTGCCCCTCACCGGGGTGGAGGTGAGGGTGGAGCTGGAAAAGGAGGCCAAAAGGGTACGCATAGAGGCCACGGTGCGCACCAAGGCGGAGACCGGGGTGGAGATGGAGGCCCTCACCGCCTGCGCTGTGGCGGCCCTCACGGTTTACGACATGCTGAAGGCGGCCTCCAAGGGGCTCGTCATCTCCCGGGTGCAGCTTCTCCACAAGGCAGGGGGGAAGAGCGGGGAGTGGCGGCGGTCTGGGACCCCATAATACCCCAGGGGTGTATACTTGGGCTATGCGCGTGGCCATCGCCCTAGCCAAAAATGATGACCAGAAGGTGTACCCGGGCCCCTTTGGGCATGCCCCTCGCTTTGCCATTTACGAGATTGAGCGGGGAGGGGAGGCGCGCCTCCTCGAGGTCCGGGAAAACCCCTATGCCGCCATGGAGGGCGGCAGGAAGCACGAGCTCATGCGGGGGCTTCTTGGGGATGTGGACCTGCGGGTGGGGGCCCGTTTTGGCCACGGGGGGTCCATGGGGGCCTTCCCCATGGCGGAGCGCCTGGAGGTGGGGCCGGTCACCGTGGCCGAGGCCCTAAACCGGCTTAAGGCCCGCTGAAATAGCGCTTTAGGAGCTCCCGGGCTTCGGGCGGCAGGGGGGTGCGCTCCAGGTACACCTCTACCCCTCGGCGCACCTCCTCGGGCGGACGCCCTTCCCGCCAAGGAGAGGGAAGGTCCTGGCCGCTTCCCTCGCGGCCTGGCCCCAAGAGCCCTTCCCCCTTGCCGGTGGCCTCGGGAAAGGGCAAAGGGACGGGGGCCTCCACCCTTGGGGAAGGCCCCGAGGTGCCTGGGGTGGGGGTGCCCGCCCCCTGAGGCTTTCCCGGTTGCTGCTGGGAAAGGCCCGGACGGGTCCTTGATCCCCCTTGCCCGTCTATGGGCCCTGGGGTTCCCCCCTCCCCTGGGGCTTGAGGGGAAACCTCGGGCGGGGTCAGGGAAGGTTCCTGGGGGCTAGGCCCCGGGGCTTGGCCATCTTGGGCGGCTGGGGCAGGTTGGCCCTGGCCGGTTGCCGTCCCTTGGGGGTTTCCTGGGGAATCCGGGGCTGGGGTGGTCTTACCGGGTGAGGACCCAGGCGCTTCGGCCGGTTTACCCCTATCCGGGGAGTCCTGGGGGGTTGCAGGGCGCTCGAGTCCGGGAACGAACCCGAAGGGGTGGGCTTCCCTGGGGGGAAACCCCGCCCACGAGGCCAGGGCCAAGGCCAGGAGGACCAGGTAGCCGACGAGCAAGCCCAGGGGAAAGGGGGGAAGGGGGATCTGCACCTTGCGGGCCTCCTGCCAAAGCCGCTCCTCCCCATAGGCCAAGGCGGTGGGATAGGCCAGGCTGGCCCGGGCGATTTCCCGTAGCGCCCGCCCTTCCCAAAGCCGGGCGGGAAGCAGAAAGGGCAGGAGGGAGGCCAAGGCGAAAAAGGGGTGCAAAAGGCCGAGGAGCGCCAAGGGGATGGCCAAGAGGAACCGGTAGCGCCAAGCCAGGCGCCTTGCGTAGAAAAGGTGGAACCCAGGCTCCACGACAAATCCATTATCCCCACTTCTGGGGTGGGAAAAGAGGGCCCGGGGCCTTTAGGCCCCGGGGGGAGGGAGTACGCCGGTCTACTTGACCGGGGGACGGGACTTGAGGACCTCCTGGGGGGACCTGGCCTTGGCCCTTTGCGCCTTAACCTCCTCGGGGCTGATGGGCTTGGCCTTGGATTTGGCGAAGGTGGTGAGGATATAGTTCAAGAGATTAGCCACCTCCGGGTCCTTAAGCTGGCGGAAGGGGGGCATGACCCCGTTATAGGTCTTCCCCTCCACCGTCAGGCTTCCTTGGAGACCGTAGAGGACCACCCGGATCAGGTATTCCCGGCCCCCCTTAGCCTGGACCACCTTGTCCAGATGGGTGAGGGGAGGGAAGGCCCCGGGAACCCCCTGCCCATTGGCCAGGTGGCAACTTTGGCAGTTGGCGGAGTAGAGCTTGGCCCCAGGGCTTTGCGCCAGGGCTAGGGAACCCAAAAATACCAACAGAATAAGCCCACGCTTCATGGTTCCATGATAGGGAACTTCCCTTCCTTAGGCCAGGGGCATTTGTCCTAGGCCTTTGGGGAGGTGGGCGCACCGGGGGTCCGAGGCCAGGTGGTCCCCGGTTTCCGCCCAGGCGCGGGCCCGGCTTCCCCCGCAAAGCTCCCGGTACTCGCAGACCCCGCACTTGCCCTTAAGGAGGGCTTTGTTGCGAAGCTCCAGGAAGAGGGGGCTATGCCGGTAGATCTCCAGAAGGGGCTTCTCCCGCACATTCCCAGCGGAAAGGGGCAGGAAACCGGAGGGGTAGACCTCCCCCGTGGAGGAAACGAAAACGAAACCAAAGCCGTCGGAGAGGTGCACCCCCCGGCCCTCCCCCACCAAGGCCCCGTCCTCACCCTCTTCCCGTCTCCGGCGCTCCAGGGCCACCCGGCGGAACATGGGGCCTTCCGTGGTGCGTACCTTAAAGGGGTAGCGGCGGGAAAGGTCGTAAAGAAGGTGCATCACCTCCTCGTATTCTTGGGGGGAAAGCTGCTCTAGAAGCGCTCCCCGGCCCACGGGAACCAGGAAGAAGACCTCCCAGGTGGCCACCCCTTTTGCCGCCAGGATCTCGGCGATGCCGGTGAGTTCCCCCTTGGTCCTCCGGGTCACGGTGGTGTTCACCTGGGTCATGAGGCCCACCTCCTGGGCCCATTCCAGGGCCTTAAGGGCCCGGGCAAAGGTGCCGGGAACGCCCCGGAAGCCATCGTGGCTTTCCGGTGTGGCCCCGTCCAGGGAGATGGCCATCTGGTGGACGGAAAGCTCCTTGAAGCGGGCCACCACCTCCCGGGTGAGCCGGGGGGTGACGGCGGGGGTGATGCCCACCTTGAGGCCCAGGCGTTTGGCCTCCTCCAGGAGGAGAAACAGGTCGGGCCGGGCCAAAGGGTCACCCCCCGTGGGCAGGAGGATGGGCTTCGGGGTGTAGGTGGCCAGCTCCTCCAAGAGCCTTAATCCCTCCTCGGTGGTGAGCTCCCCAGGCAAGGGGTCGGGCACCGCTGAGGCCCGGCAGTGCAAGCAGGCGAGAAGGCAGGCCCGGGTCATTTCCCAGGCCACCAGGAGGGGGAAGCGGTGCAGGTCAGGTTTCATGTCCAAAGCATGGGCCCTCGAGGCGGGGGCAGATGTCCCTAGCGGGGGAGGGTGAGGCGGTAGGTGAGGGTGCGGGTTTCCTGGGGTTTCAAGGCCAGTTCCAGGCGGTACCCCTGGGGAAGGAGGCTGGCCCCGGAGAAGTCCAGGCGGAAGGGCTGGGGGAAGGTTTCCGAGAGGAGGAGGGCGATGGGGTAGGGGTAGGGGTTTTTGAAGCGGGTTTCCACCCGGTAGGTGGCTTCTTTTTCGCTTTGGCCCAGCAGGCTCACCGTCCGTTCCAGCCGGCCCTCCAGGTCCCGTCCCAGCCACACCTCTGCCACCTCCCCCTTAGGGGTAGCGGGAAGCAGGGCCTGCCCCAGGAAGAAGCCTTCCTCCACCACCTCCAAAGTCCCCGGCGCCAGGGGAAAGGGGGCCTTAAAGCGGTAGCCCCGTTCCAGGGCCAAAAACCTCTCCGTGCGAAAAGGCCCCTGATAGCGAAGAAGCCGGCTGGGGTCCACCTGGGCCTTGAGGGCGGGGATCTCCGTGGTCCCAGGTTCTAGCCTTCTGGCTGGGAGGCCATAGCGGAAGAGGCCAAAAGGGCTTTCCCCTAAAGGAGCGGCCTCCGCAAGAGCCCGCAGGGGAAAGCCCTTGGCCTCGGCCACGCCCAGAATGGGGGCTTCTCCGGCCAGGAGGGTAAGCCCTTTGGCCTCGAGGGGGCTTCCTTCCAAGCGAAGCCGGGCCCAAAGGGTGAGCCGCCCCTCCTCCAGGGTATAGAAGACCTCTCCCGAAAGCCCGGTGTAGAGGTAGCGCAAGGTAGCGGGGCCTTCCCCTCGGTAGCGGAAGAGAACCACGGTGCCCTGGTAGACCCGCTCTGTTTCCTCCACGCCAAGGAGCCTTAAGGATCCCGGTACCATCCTGGAAAGCCGTTCCCCAGCCAGGTAGGCCCAGGCGGAAGGGGGGAGGACCACGGGTTCTCTAATCTCGGCAAAGCCAGGGTAGACTACCACTTCCTGGGCCAGGGCGGAAAGGCCCAGGGCAAGGAGGGCCAGGAGTCTTTTCATACCCCTAGTCTAAGGGCCAACGCTTCCACCTCTTTCCGAGAGAGGGGTTTTCCATGGCCCACATAGACCTTCTCCGCCCCCAGGTCCAGGATTTTGCGCACCGTCCTTTTGGCCAAGGCGTGATCCTCGTTGATGAACCGGGGGGGAAGGCCGTTTCCCCTTAAGGCGTCTCCGGCGAGGAGGAGGCCATCCCGGAAAAGCCCCACCTGCCCTAGGGTGTGGCCGGGAAGCGCCACCACCCTCCACCCCAGGATCTCCTCCCCTTCCTCCACCGGCCTTAAGGCCTCCCGGGGAAGGGGTGGGGCCAGGTTGGCCAACCAGGAGCCCAAGAAGGGGATGGGCAAGGGGAGCCTGGGCTTTTCCTTAAGGAGATACGGCCACTCCCGAGGATGGGCCAGGATGGGAAGGCCAAACCTTGCCCAAAGGGCCCGGGCGCCGCCCGCGTGGTCCAGGTGGTGGTGGGTGAGAAAAAGGAGCCTGGGGGGTTCCTGGAGAAGTCTAAGAAGCCTTCCCGCCTCCCAAGGGAGCCCGGCATCCACCAGGAAATACCCCCCTTCTGCGGGAAGGCGATAGAGGTTGGCGGCAAAGCGCAAGGTCTCAGGCCGGCTCATGGAGGGGAAGGATGCCCATCTCGGCCAAGGCTTCCCGGATGCCCCGGGCGTCTATGCCCGCCTGGCGGTGGAGGCTCGGGATAGGACCATGTTCAAAGAAGCGGTCGGGAAGGGCTAGGACCTTTACCTCGGGCTTTAAGCCCATCTCGTTAAGGGCCTCGAGGACCGCGCTGCCAAACCCCCCCATCCCCTGGTGGTCCTCCACGGTGAGGAGTTTGTAGCGGGCAAGCCCCCTTAGCATCTCCCGGTCCAGGGGCTTGAGGAAGCGGGCGTTCACCACCCCCACCCGGGGGTCGTCTTGGGCGGCCTCGAGGGCGTACCGCAAGGTCTTGCCAAAGGCCAGGATGTAAACCTCGGTGCCCTCCTTGAGCACCTCCCACCGGCCCCAGGCCATCTCCGGCCAGCTGCCCTCGGGAACCCGCTCCGCATTGTCCCGGGGGTAACGGATGGCCACTGGGCCCCCGATCTCCAGGGCCTTTTTCAGCATGGCCCTGAGCTCCAAGGCGTCCTTGGGGGCGGCGATTTGCAGGTTGGGGATGGTGCGCAGGTAGGCGATGTCAAAGACCCCGTGGTGGGTGGCCCCATCCGCCCCCACCAGCCCCGCCCGGTCTATGGCGAAGATGACGGGAAGGCCTTCTATGGCCACGTCGTGGATCACCTGATCGTAGGCCCGTTGCAGGAAGGTGGAGTAGATGGCCACGATGGGCTTTAGGCCCCTTAAGGCCATGCCTGCCGCCACCGTCACCGCCACGTCCTCGCAGATGCCCACGTCCAGGTAGCGCTCGGGGTGCTCCAGGGAGTAGCGCACCAGCCCCGAGCCCTCCCGCATGGCGGGGGTGAGGACGAAGAGGCGGGGTTCCAGGTGGGCCAGCTCCGTGACCGCATCCCCAAAGGCCTGGCTCCAGGTGTAGCCCTTGGAGACCTTTTCCGGCCTAAGGGGGTCAAAGCCGGAAGGCCCGTGCCAGTAGATGGGGTCGGCCTCCGCCACCTTGTACCCCTTGCCCTTCTGGGTGACCACGTGGAGGAGGGTGGGGCCGTCCAGCTCCTTCAAGTGTTCCAAGATGTGGATGAGGCCCCTTAGGTCGTGGCCGTCCACAGGGCCCACGTAGCGGATCCCCCAGGCATAGAAGGGGTTTTCCTGGTGCAGGATGAGCTTGGCCGCCTCCTTGGCCCGGTCCACCAGGCCAAAGAGTTTGGGAGAGATATGCTCCAGGATGCTCCGGCCCAGCTTCTCGGCATCCTGGACCCACTTTCTTATCTGGAGCTCCTTGAAGTACTTGTTGAGGGCCCCCACGTTCTCCGAGATGCTCATCTCGTTGTCGTTCAGGACGATGAGCATCCTCTTGCCCAGCTCCCCGATCTTGTTGAGGGCGGCCAGGGCCATGCCTCCGGTAAGGGCCCCGTCCCCGATCACCGCCACCACGTGGTGGTCCTCCCCCTTGAGGTCCCGGGCGATGGCCATGCCCAGGGCGTGGGCCAAGGAGGTGCTGGCGTGGCCGGCGGTGATGGCGTCGTGCTCCGACTCGGAGACCTTGGTGAAACCGGAAAGCCCCCCTTCCTGCCTCAGGGTGTGGAAGCGGTCCTTGCGCCCGGTGATGAGCTTGTGGGCGTAGGCCTGGTGGCCCACGTCAAAGAGGATGCGGTCCTTTGGGGACTGGAAGACTCGGTGCAGGGCCAGGATGAGTTCCACCGCTCCCAGGGAGCTTGCCAGGTGGCCGCCGTTTTGCGCCGTGACCCGGATGATCTCGCTACGGATCTCCTCGGCCAGCTCCAGGAGCTCCTCGAGGCTCAGACCCTTGAGGTCCTCAGGGCTATTCACCTTGTCCAGTACCATCTTTCCCCCTAGAAGTTCTTCTCCACCAGGATGCGGCCTTCCCGGGTGCGCACCTCCCCCACCCGGGGAACGAACCAGACCTCCCGCGCATCCTGGCCGCGCTCATCCTGATACACCTGACGGATCCGGTACACCCGGAAGACGCCCGCAGGCAGGCGTACCTCCCGCTCCTCCAGCACCTCCATGGAGTAGCCCAGGCCGCCTTGGGCCAAGGGCTCCCGCCCCCCAGGGGTGAGGAGTTCCACCCGCACCGTCACCTTACCCCCCCAGCGGTAGCCCGGGCTCAGGAGGGCTTCCGGCGGGTACTCCAGGATGGGCGGGGTGAAGACCACCCGGGCGGAAGGGTCCTGGAAGCCTAAAAGCCGCACGCCAAAGGCCCCCACCTGCCGGTAGTAGACCCTATCCTCCCCCCGGCCAAAGCTTCGGTAGCGCAAGGCCTCCTGCCCCTCATAAAGGGCCGGGCCATCCACCCGCACCCGGTAGGGCGGGGCGGAAAGGGCTTCCCCCTCGGGCACATACACCCACTCCAGCCCCGTGGTAGCGGGGTAAAAGCCGGTTTCCTTCAGGAGGGGTCGGGCCTCCTGTGGGGTGGCCTGGGGGACGCAGGCGGAGAGGAGTAGGGCAAGGGCCATAAGGTTCCGCCTCATGATAGGGAGTTTACCCCTTAGGTCCCGTGGGCCGGCCCACACTTTTTGCCTCAGTCCAAGCATGGCCTATAGGGCGCTTCCGCAAAGGGCCCAAGCGGGGAGGGTCTAGGGGGAGTATTGGGGGTATGCGGCCTAGGCCTGGCCCAGTTCCCGCTTGAGGCGAAGGAGTTCTTCCTCCACGTCCCTGTCAGCGGAGAGGGCGGCGAGCTCCTTGTCCAGGTCCTGGCCGTCCAGCTCCTTTAGGGCCTCGTGCCGGTCCTCCATGGCCAGGATGCGGGCCTCCATTTCCTCAAAGGCCTCGAGGGCCGGGTGGGCATCCAGCTTGGATTCCATCCGCCGCACCGCCTCGGCGGCCTCCACCCCCTTCTTGCGGGCGAGGAGGAGTTTCTTGCGGGCCTCGGCCTCGTCGATCTTGGCCTCCAGGGCCTTGAGCTGGGTCATGAGGCGATGGATAAGGGCCCTTTGCTCCTCCGCCTGTTGCTTGAAGCCCTCGGCCAGGTCCAAAGCCCTTTTCCTGCGCCTAAGGGCCTCCTTGGCCAGGTCCTCGCGGCCGGCCTTAAGGGCCTCCTTGGCCTTTTCCTCCCAAAGGGAGGCTTCCTTAAGGTGGCTTTCCACCTCCCGTTCCAGGCGCTTGCCCTCGGCCATGGCGGCGGCCACCTGCTCCCGGGCCTCCCTTAAGGCCCCCTTCATATCCTCCAGGGCCTGGTTGATGATCTTCTCCGGGTCCTCGGCCCGGCGAAGGAGGTCGCTGAGGTTGGCCCGGATGAGGCGGCTTAGACGGTCCAGTAGGTTCATGGTTTCCCCCTAGGGTTGAGTATGCCACACTACCTTGACCTTTAGGGGAGGGGGCGGTAGCCTGGCCATGAAAGTATGCGCTTGCTTTCAGAGCCGGATGAGGCTGCGGGAGGCATGGACCCCAGCGAGAGGCTCCTTCTGGCTGCCCTAGAGCTTCTGGCCGAGCGGGGGTATAAGGGGGCCACCACCAAGGAGATCGCCCGGCGGGCCGGGGTCAACGAGGTGACCCTTTTCCGGCGGTTTGGCAGCAAGGAGGCCCTTTTGCGGGTGGCCCTTTCCCGCTTCATCCCCGCAGGGTTTCTGGAGCGCTTGCCCGAGGAGGATACCCCGCTGGAGGAAGGCTTGAGACAGCTTTTGGAGGCCTATCTGGACCTCCTTAAGGCCCACCAGTCCTTCTTGCCCAAGCTGCTGGCCGAGCTCCTCCGCCACCCCCAGCTAAGGGGCCCGGGCCCCCCGGAGGGCATGCTGAGGGTCTTGGAAAGGGTGATGGCCTTCTTCCGGGCCAAGCAACAACAGGGTTTCCTCCGCCTGGACGAGGCCCCGGAGGAGATGGCCTTGGCCTTTGTGGGTCCCTTGATGGCCCGTTTCCTTTTGGGGGAGGCTTTGGGGGTGCGCCTGCCCTTGGACAAGGGGGCGTACGTAAAGGGATACCTGGAGGGTAGGTATGGTGCGGGTTGAGGAGGTCACGCGGAGCTTTGGTAGCCTCAAGGCCTTGGACGGGGTGAGCCTCGAGGTGCGCCCCGGGGAGGTCTTCGGCCTCCTGGGGCCCAACGGGGCGGGGAAGACCACCTTGGTGCGCATCCTCACGGGGGTTCTGAGGCCGGATGCGGGCCGGGTCTGGGTAGCGGGGCGGGAGGTGGAAAGGGAGCGCTACCCCCTCAAGGAGCGGATCGGGTATGCCCCCCAGGAGGTGTCCGTGTATCGCGACCTCACGGTGGAGGAGAACCTCCTCTTCCGCGCCCGGCTTTACCGCCGTCAGGCCCAAGCCTTGGTGCAGGAAGCCCTGAGGCGTTTTGGCCTGGAGAGGTACGCCAAGACCCTGGCCGGCCACCTTTCCGGGGGCTGGCGGCAGCGCCTGGCCTTGGCCCAGGCGGTGGTGCACCGGCCTGAGGTCCTCCTCCTAGACGAGCCCACCACCGGCCTGGACCCCCTTTCCCGCCGGGGCATCTGGGACCTGATCCACCAGGAGGCAGAAGGGGGGGCCACGGTCTTGGTCACCACCCACTACATGGACGAGGCGGAGCGGTGCCACCGCTTAGCCCTTCTCTTCGGGGGCCGGGTGCTGGCCCTTGGGACCCCGCAGGAGCTTAAGGCTCTGGCCAAGAAGCGGGCCCGTTTCCTCTTCGCGCCCGGCCTTTCCCCCAAGGAAGTGCGGGGGATGCCAGGGGTCCTCGAGGCCTGGCAAAGCGGGGAAGGCACCAGGCTTATCGCCAGGCGGGATGCCCCCCTTTCGGGTTTCCCGGAGGTGGAGCCCACCCTGGAGGATGTCTTTGTCCTCCTCACCCAGGAGGCCCTATGAACCGGATTCTAGCCTTGGCCTGAAAGGAGTTTTTGCAGATCCGCCGGGACCATGTCCTGCCGCGATTGATCGTTTTGTTACAGAAAAGGGAAGTGCGGGGCGCCATAATGCCCCGGACCTTCAGTCTGGGAATACATGGACCCCCCACAGTGGGCTACACTAGGAGCAAATGGTCCAGCGGTGTTCCACCCCGGACCCGGCACCACCTGAATGGGAGGGGAAGCGCATTCAGGATAGCCCCTACAAGAAGGCTTTCAAGTACCGCCTCTACCCCACTAAACCCCAAAGGCAGGACCTGGAGAAAGTCCTTTCCCTGTGTCGTTCCCTGTGTCGTCAACTCTATAACGCCGCTCTACAAGAAAGGAGGGATGCCTATAGGAAAGCCCAAAAGCCCATCAGTGCCCATGAGCAGATGGGGTATCTCCCCCAAATACGGGCCGAGCTGCCGGAGTACAAAGGTGTCCATTCCCAGGTCCTGCAGGATGTTATACAGAAGGTAGATAGGGCTTTCCAGGGTTTCTTCCGTAGGGT
>NZ_JAKTNQ010000040.1 GCF_022760835.1 Thermus altitudinis | reverse complement strand
GTTTGAACTTGTCCCCGAGAAGCCCCGCTCTTTAGAGCGGGGAGTCGTCACCGCCTTTTCTTCACCAGCCACTCCTCCTCCCGCACGCCCTCCCGGGCGTTCACCACCCGGGCCAAGACGAAGAGGAGGTCGGAAAGGCGGTTTAGGTAGCGGATAACCTCGGGGTTAACCGGTTCCTCCCGGCTTAGGGCCACCACCTTGCGCTCGGCCCGGCGCACCACGGTGCGGGCTAGGTGCATGGCCGCTGCCGCCGGGTGACCCCCGGGAAGGACGAAGCCCCGGAAGGGAGGGCTTTCCTCCATGTAGCGGTCTATGGCCCGTTCCAGCCCCTCCACATCCTGGGCATCCATGCGGGCGATGTTCTTCTCGTAGGGGCTACCCATGCGGGTGGCCAGGTCGGCCCCCAGGTCAAAGAGGGCGTTTTGGATGCGCTCTAGAAGGTCGTGGAGATCCAGATGCTCCCGGGGAAGGAGGCTTCGGGCCAGGCCCAGGGCGGAGTTGGCCTCGTCCACGGTGCCGTAGGCCTCCACCCGGGGGTGGGCCTTCACCACCCGCTCGGCCCCGTAAAGGCCGGTTTCCCCGGCGTCCCCGGTCTTGGTGTAGATCTTCATGGCCCCATTGTAGGCCCTAAAAAACTTTCCCCGGGTTTCCCCGGGGGGTTTTGGCGGGCCCGAGAGGATTCGAACCCCTGACCTGCTGATCCGTAGTCAGCCGCTCTATCCAACTGAGCTACGGGCCCAAGCCGACCCTTAAGGTAGCATGGCGAAACCCCCCTTGTCAATAATGGGTCTGGTGCGGGATAAGCGTCTGGAGGCCCATATCCTTGCCTTGCTTCGGGAGCCTAAGACCCTCGAGGACCTCCACCTTCAGCTCCAACCCCTTCACCCTGGGCTTAGGAAGGCCACCCTCTTCGCCCTTCTGGTGCGCCTCAGGCGGGAAGGGAGGGTGCTTTTCTGCGAAGGGCGCTTTTTAGCGGGGGAAGAGGAGGGTGCGGACGTTTAGCCCCTCGGAAAGCTGAACCTCCCACTGGCCTCCTGGGGGAAGGTTTTCCAAGGCAAACCGCATCTCCCCCGCCCGGTGCCAAAGGCCCAAGGTGGTGCGGGTGCCATCGGGAGCCACGTGGAAGAGGGAGAAGTAAGGGTAGCCTTGGACCCTAACCCAAAGGAATCCTCCCTCTTTCCTCAGCTCAACCTGGGGCTCAGCTTGGGGTAGCATAGGGGCCACGGCTTCCTTCAGCAGTCGGTCACCGAGGTAAAGCCCCACCCGAGTGTAACGGCCTAGGGGCAGGCGGGCCTGGAAGTGCACGATGCCCTCGGAATCGCGAAGGACGTATACCGGCGCTTCCTGGATTTGCCCCCCGGCCGCTTGGGCCTTTAGGCGGTAGGGGGAGGCTTCTCCTTCCGGCCAAGCAGCTGCCTTAAGGGGTGGATAGAATATCACCTCCCCTTGCCCCATGCGGCCCGAGAAGAGGAGGCCCTCTTCGGGCAAGGACAAGGGCTTGGGTGGGGAGCTTTCCAAGAAACTCTGGGCTCCTTCGTAGGTGTAATCGGAAATCCACTGGGGGCTACAGTAGCTCATGAGGTCGTAGAACTGGCTAGGGTCCTTAAGGGAACCGTTGGCCAGGTCGTAGCCCCAGGTGCCGATCCTGCCCCCCGTGTAGGGATAGTTGGTATCTCCCGAGGTGCCGCATGGGGCGTGTTCCCGGCCAAAGTTATGCCCAAGTTCATGGGCCATAACAGCGGGACCGCTTTGGGCATAGTCCCAGCCTACCGCTACCGGATGGCCGATGTAGCCAATCCCGGCGATGCCCGAGGTGTAGGAAACCTTGACGAAGCCATAGTAGTAGCGCCCGCTTCCGTCGGTTTGGCGAAGGATGCGGAGCTCATCCAGAAGCTGGGCCCAGGCGTTCCCGTCGCTGGGGCTCAGGTTGCCGTTAAAGGTGTAGGGGGCGCGAGTAGTGAAGGACACTTCCTTAAGGGGCCAGATGCGCCAGAGGGTCTGGCTGAAGCTGGGCACCTGGGCTTGTTGCCCCTGATGGATTACCGGAACCACGGTGAGGTGGAGCACCGTGCCCGCGCCCACGTTGGGGGTGAGGGTTAAGAGGTTGTCGCTTTCGTTGCTCTCGGCCACCTGGTCCTGGGGATCAGCCCGCAGTTCTACCCGAAGGCCTGGGGTTACCCAGCTTGCGGGCAGGGTGGTGGTGCAGGTAGTGGCGAGGTTTCCCGGATCGGTGGCGGTAGGGATGGGATTTGGGCAGGTAAAGGTGAGGTTGCCCTGGAAGGTGCTGCCCATGTACACCGCTCCCGTGAGGGGATTGTTCAAGGAGATAGGGGAAGGGTTCGCCAGGAGGTGCACCCGGAGCAAGGCGGGCTTGCCCGCTACCAGGCGTAGCCCTTCTTTCAAGACCGTCTGGCCCCACTCCGCCTTGGCGATGCGCAGGTTGAGCGAGGAGGACGAAGAAACGGCCAAGTTCAGGCTGGCCGTTTTGCTGAGATTCCCCCCCGTGGCGGTCATGGTTAGGACGTAGTTCCCTGGGGGGGTGGCGGCACTGGTGCTCACCGTAACCGTCTGGGTCTGGGTACCGTTGATGTTCCAGGGATTCTGCTGGAAGCTGACCTGAACCCCCGAGGGGGCTCCACTCACGTTAAGGGTCACCGTCCCCGTAAACCCGTTCTGCGGGGTGAGGGTGAGCTGCGTGGTCCCGCTACCCCCCTGCTGAGTGGTGAGGCTGGTGGGGTTCAGGGAGAGGGTGAAGTCGGGTGGGGGCGTGGGAGAAACCACCGTGAGGGTTAGGGGTGCCTGCCGCGTCAAGCTGCCCCCTGTGCCTTGGACGAAGAGGTTATAGGTGCCGGGGGCTAGAGAGGAGGAAGCGGCCAGTTGCAACATAGGAGCGGAGGGTACAGGGGTGCTGGTGGGACTTAGGTTCACCCCGGGGAAGGGGTTTCCCTTCCCATCCACCAGGCTCAGGCTGATAGAGCCGGAATAGGAGCCATTCACGGCCAGGCGCACATAGGCTAGGCCGCCTTGGGTCACGGTAAGAGAGGGGCTTTCCAAGGTCAGGGTGAAATCCCCCGCCGGAGCCTGGGTGACAGTCAGGCTAAGGTTGGCTTCGTGGCTAATACCGTTTCCTGTGGCCCGGATTCTAACACTATAGCTTCCAATGGGTGTGGAAGGGCTGACCGATAGGAGAAGGGGCTGGGTTAGGGGGTCAGGACCGGGCACGTTTACGCTTCCAGGAGAGAGGTTCAAGCCCGAAGGGGCATTCACCAAGGTTAGGCTCACGGTTCCGGAAAACCCATTCTGCGGGGTGAGGGTGAGCTCCGTGGTCCCGCTAGCCCCCTGCTGGACGGTGAGGCTGGTGGGGTTCAGGGAGAGGGTGAAGTCGGGGGCGGGAGGGGGCGCCTGCACCGTGAGGCTCAGGTTGGCCGTCTTGGTGAGGCTCCCCGAGGTGGCCTTGACCCGCAGGGCGTACTGGCCCGGGGGCACGCTCCCCGCCACGTTGAGGGTCAGGGTCTGGGTCACCGGGTTCGGGCCCGTCACGTTCAGGCCCGTGGGGCTCAGGCTGAGGCCGCTGGGGGCCGGGGAGCCGTCCTGCCGCTCCAGGCTGAGGGTCACCTGCCCCGTGAACCCATTCTGCGGGGTGAGGGTGAGGGTGGTAGTTTGGCTTTGCCCTTGGGCAACGGACAAGGAGGAGGGCTTTAGTTCAAGCTGAAGATCGCCAGTGGGGCGGTTGGGCAATAGGCCGGTGCAAGCCGCCAGGAGGAGTACCAGGACCACGGGGAGGGAAAGCCCTTTGCCCATTCTCATAACCCTAGCCGATACACGGGCCCTGGGGATGAGAAGTGCTATCCTGACCCTTAATGCGGCCGGGACTCGAGGCCAAGCGGCTGGTGGTCAAGGTGGGGAGCGCGGTCCTAGCGGGGCCCGGGGGTCTGGATAGGGGGGTGATGGCGGAGATCGCCCGCCAGGTCCTGACCCTCCGCCAAGAGGGGCGGGAGGTGGTCCTGGTCACCTCGGGGGCGGTGGCGGCGGGGATGGCGGCCTTGGGCCTACCCCGCCCCCAGGACATGCCCACCAAGCAGGCCTTGGCCGCCACCGGCCAGCCCCTCCTCATGGCCCAGTGGCGGGAGGTCTTCGCCCCTACCCCCGTGGCCCAAGTCCTCCTCACCGCCGAGGACCTGGCGAGCCGAGAGCGCTACCTGAACGCCAAGGCCACCCTGCAGACCCTTTTGCGCCTGGGGGTGGTGCCCATCATCAACGAGAACGACACCGTGGCTTTCCAGGAGATTCGCTTCGGGGATAACGACCAGCTTTCCGCCCGGGTAGCGGCCTTGGTGGAGGCGGGGCTTTTGCTCCTCCTTTCCGATGTGGACGCCCTTTATGAGGACGATCCCAAGAAAAACCCTAAGGCCCGGCCCATCCCGGAGGTGGAACGGGTGGAGGCGGTACTGGCCCATGCCGGGGAGGGAAACCCCCTGGGAAGCGGGGGGATGCGCTCCAAGCTCCTGGCGGCCCGCATTGCCGGCCGGGTAGGCATTCCTACCCTCCTCCTTCCGGGAAGAAGGCCGGGGGTGGTTTTGCAGGCCCTAAAGGGGCTGCCTTTGGGCACCTATTTCCATGCCCAAAGGCGCTACCGGGGGCAAAGGGCTTGGCTCTATGGCCTCCTTAGGCCCAAGGGGGAGCTGGTTTTGGATCCGGGTGCGGTGCGGGCCCTACGGGAACGGGGAGCAAGCCTTTTGCCTGCGGGCATCAAGGCGGTGCGGGGCCGCTTTGGCCGGGGGGAGGCGGTGCGCCTCCTCACTGAGGAGGGGGAGGAGGTGGGGGTGGGCCTGGCCAACTATGCCGCCGAGGAGGTGGAGCGCATCAAGGGGCGTAGGAGCGGAGAGATAGAGGCCCTCTTGGGCTACCGCTACACCGAGGAGGTGGTCCACCGGGACCACCTGGTCCTAAAGGAGGCTAAGGAGGAGGTATGAGGGAGGAGGTATGGGCGTCCCTTAGGGACCTGGCGGAGGGGGCCCGGGCCCGGCTTCCGGAAATCGCCAAGGGAAACCGGGATGGGGCCCTTCTGGCCATGGCTCGGCTTCTGGAAGAGGCCTGGCCGGAGGTGTTAAGGGCTAACCGGGAGGACCTCGAGGAGGCCGAAAGGTCAGGGCTATCCCGGGCCAAGCTGGACCGGCTGGCCCTTAAGGACAAGGACCTAAAGACCCTTACCGAGGGCCTTAGGCAGATCGCCGCCCTTCCTGACCCCTTGGGCCGGATAGAGGGGCTGGGCAAAAGGCCTAGTGGCCTGAGGGTGGGAAGGATGCGGGTGCCCTTGGGCCTCATTGGCTTCATCTACGAGGCCCGCCCAGGGGCCACGGTGGAGGCGGTTTCCGTGGCCTTAAAGGCGGGCAACGCCATGCTCCTTAGGGGTGGAAAGGAGGCCTTCCGCTCCAACCAGGCCCTGGTTTCCCTCTGGCACCGGGCCTTGCTGGAGGCAGGGTTACCTCGGGAGGCGGTGAGCCTGGTGCCCACCACGGACCGGGAGGCCATCCTGGCCATGTGCCGCCTGGAGCTATTGGACCTCCTCATCCCCCGGGGTGGGGAGGAGCTCATCCGCCTGGTGCAGAAGGAGGCCCGGGTGCCGGTCCTGGCCCACGCCAAGGGGGTGAACCACCTCTATGTGGACCAGAGGGCCGACCTCTCCATGGCCCTGCGCCTAGCCCTAAACGGCAAGACCCAGCGCCCGGCGGTGTGCAACGCTCTCGAGGCCCTTTTGGTCCACGAGGCCGTGGCGGAAGCCTTCCTGCCCATGCTGGAGAAGGCCATGGGGGAAAAGGGGGTGGAGCTTCGGGCCTGTCCCAGGGCCCTTTCCCTCCTGAAGGGGGCGGTCCCCGCCCGGGAGGAGGAGTGGGACCAGGAGTATCTGGACCTGATCCTTAGGGTGAAGGTGGTCTCGGGCCTGGACGAGGCCTTGGCCCACATCGCCCGCTACGGCTCCCGCCACACGGAGGCCATCTGCACCGAGGACCCTCATGCGGCCTGGCGCTTCCTGGAGGAGGTGGACGCCAGCCTGGTCCTTTGGAACGCCTCCACCCGCTTCAACGACGGCTTCCAGCTGGGCCTGGGGGCGGAGATCGGCATTAGCACCTCCAAGCTCCACGCCTACGGCCCCATGGGGCCCCTGGAGCTCACCACCACCAAGTGGGTGGCCCTGGGGGAAGGGCAGGAGCGGGAGTAGTTTCCCGTGGGACGCCGTGCTACGCAAGGCCTTTCGCCTCTACACCCAGGCCCACGTCCCCTTTTTTGCCGCCGCCTTGGCCTACTACGCCCTTCTTTCCCTCATGCCCCTTCTCTTCTTGCTGGTGGGGGTCTTTGGCCTTTTCCTCTCGGGGAACGAGGCCTTACGGGAAGGGTTTTTGGGGGGTGTGGAGGCTTTGGCCGAGGCCCTTTTCCCGGCCCGGCCTGAGCTGGCCCAGGACCTCCTGGGCTTTCTCACCCGGGGGGCCTTTCCCTTAACCCTTTTGAGCGCCCTTTTTCTCCTTTGGTCAGGGAGCAACTTTTTCGCCGCCATGGGCTACGCCCTAGGGCTCATCTTCGGCCGGCCCCCGGGGGTTCGCCACCGCCTTTTGGGCCTTCTCATGCCGGTTCTTTTGGGCCTTGGCCTCATCCTCCTTTCCCTTTTGGGCTTGGCCTTGGGGTTTATCCTCCGCTTCCTGCCCCCTGGTTGGCGGGGTTTCCTGGGGCCTTTTGAGGTCTTCCTGCCCCTTTTCCTGGCCTTTTTGCTCTTCCTTTTTGCCTACGCCTTTTTCCGCGGCCTAAAGGGGTTTCGTGGCCTTCTTCCCCTAAGCGTGGGGGCGGGGGTGGCGGCCCTCCTCTTTGAGGGGGTGCGGCTTGGTTTACCCAGGCTTCTTCCTCGCTCCCAGTACGAGCTCCTCTATGGGCCCCTGGCGGGGTTTGTCCTGGCGCTCTTAGGCCTCTACCTGGTGCTTTGGGTCTTCCTCCTGGGGGCGGTGGTGGCCAGGGTGGTGGAGGACTAGGGCACCCCACGCTTTTTTGCTGGGTTGCAGTATCATGTTTCCATGCGCCCGGCCAGGCTAGCCCCCTAAAGGGAAGGGGCCTGGCCGTCCCCTTCCCCTTGGGGAAGGGTTTTTTTGGGAGGAGGCCCAGCATGGAGAGGTACAACCCGCACGCCATAGAGCCCAAATGGCAACGCTTCTGGAAGGAAAAGGGCTTCATGAAGGCCAAGGAGGTCCCTGGGAAAAGGGGAAAGCAGTACGTCTTGGTCATGTTCCCCTACCCCTCCGGCGACCTCCACATGGGCCACCTGAAGAACTACACCATGGGGGATGTCCTGGCCCGCTTCCGCAAGGTGCAGGGCTACGAGGTCCTGCACCCCATGGGCTGGGACGCCTTTGGCCTGCCGGCGGAGAACGCCGCCCTTAAGTTTGGCCTTCATCCCCGGGACTGGACCTACGAGAACATCCGCCAGGCCAAGGAGAGCCTCGAGCTCATGGGCATCCTCTACGACTGGGACCGGGAGGTGACCACCTGCGAGCCCGACTACTACCGCTTCAACCAGTGGATCTTCCTCAAGATGTGGGAGAAGGGCCTGGCCTACCGGGCCAAGGGCCTGGTGAACTGGTGCCCCAAGTGCCAGACGGTCCTGGCCAACGAGCAGGTGGTGGAGGGCCGGTGCTGGCGGCACGAGGACACCCCGGTGGAGAAGCGGGAGCTGGAGCAATGGTATCTGCGCATCACCGCCTATGCGGAAAGGCTCCTTAAGGACCTGGAGGGCCTGGACTGGCCGGAGAAGGTGAAGGCCATGCAACGGGCCTGGATCGGCCGCTCGGAAGGGGCGGAGATCCACTTCCCCATAGAGGGCAGGGAGGAGGCCATCACCGTCTTCACCACCCGGCCCGATACCCTCTTTGGGGCCACCTTCATGGTCCTGGCCCCGGAGCATCCCCTCACCCTTAAGCTGGCCTCCCCGGAAAGGAGGGCCGAGGTAGAGGCCTACGTGGAGGCTGCCAAGCGCAAGACGGAGATTGAGCGCCAGGCGGAGGGCCGGGAGAAGACCGGGGTCTTCCTGGGGGCTTACGCCCTAAACCCCGCCACGGGGGAGAGGATTCCCATCTACACCGCGGACTACGTCCTCTACGGCTACGGCACCGGGGCCATCATGGCCGTGCCGGGGCACGACAGCCGGGACTTTGAGTTCGCCAAGAAGCATGGCCTTCCCGTCAAGAAGGTGATAGAGCGTCCGGGTGAGCCCTTGCCCGAGCCCTTGGAGACCGCCTACGAGGAGCCCGGCATCATGGTGAACTCGGGGCCCTTTGATGGGCTAGGGAGCGAGGAGGGTAAGAGGAGGGTCATCGCCTGGCTGGAGGAGAAGGGCCTGGGCCGGGCCAGGGTCACCTACCGCCTTAGGGACTGGCTGATAAGCCGGCAGCGCTACTGGGGCACCCCCATCCCCATGGTCCACTGCGAGGCCTGCGGGGTGGTGCCGGTCCCCGAGGAGGAGCTTCCCGTCCTCCTCCCCGACCTCAAGGACATAGAGGACATCCGGCCCAAGGGGAAAAGCCCCCTGGAGGCCCACCCCGAGTTCTACCAGACCACCTGCCCCAAGTGCGGCGGCCCCGCCAAGCGGGACACCGACACCATGGACACCTTCTTTGACTCCAGCTGGTACTACCTGCGCTACACCGACCCCCAAAACTACCGGCTTCCCTTTGACCCCGAAAAGGCCAACTTCTGGATGCCCGTGGACCAGTACATTGGCGGGGTGGAGCACGCGGTGCTGCACCTCCTCTATAGCCGCTTCTTCACCAAGTTCCTCCACGACCTGGGGATGGTGAAGGTGGAGGAGCCCTTCCAGGGGCTTTTCACCCAG
The DNA here is from genome assembly GCF_022760835.1 of Thermus altitudinis. Classification (GTDB taxonomy): domain Bacteria; phylum Deinococcota; class Deinococci; order Deinococcales; family Thermaceae; genus Thermus; species Thermus altitudinis. The sequence continues at coordinate 6,214 of NZ_JAKTNQ010000040.1, read as the reverse complement.
GGCATGGTCCTGGCCTGGACGGATTTCGGTCCCGTGGAGGTGGAAGGGGAAAAGGTGCGCCTGCCCGAGCCCACCCGCATCCGCCTGGAGATCCCCGAAAGGGAGCTTTCCCTGGAGGAGGTGCGGAAGATGGGGGCCGAGCTCAGGCCCCACGAGGACGGCACCTTGCACTTCTGGAAGCCCGCGGTGATGAGCAAATCCAAGGGCAACGGGGTCATGGTGGGGCCCTTCGTGAAGGAGGAGGGGGCGGATATCGCCCGCATCACCATCCTCTTCGCCGCCCCTCCGGAGAACGAGATGGTCTGGACGGAAGAAGGGGTCCAGGGGGCCTGGCGTTTCCTGAACCGCATCTGGCGCCGGGTGGCGGAGGACCGGGAGGCCCTTTTGGCCACCTCGGGCCAGTTTGCCGCCGAGGCCCTCGAGGGCCCCGACAAGGAGCTTTACGGGAAGCTTCACCAGACCCTCAAGAAGGTCACCGAGGACCTGGAGAACCTTCGCTTTAACACCGCCATCGCCGCCCTCATGGAGCTTCTGAACGCCCTTTACGACTACCGCAAACTGCGGCCCGTAACCCCCCTCTACCGCACCGCCATCCGCTACTACCTGCAGATGCTCTTCCCCTTCGCCCCCCACATGGCCGAGGAGCTTTGGCACTGGTTCTGGCCGGATAGCCTCTTTGAGGCGGGCTGGCCCGAGCTGGACGAGAAGGCCCTGGAAAAGGATGTGGTGGAGGTGGCGGTGCAGGTGAACGGCAGGGTGCGGGGAACCATCCTGATTCCCAAGGACGCTCCCCTGGAGGTGGCCAAGGCCGAGGCCCTCAAGGTGAAGAACATCCAGGCCCATCTGGAGGGGAAGGAGATCCTGAAAGAAATCTATGTCCCTGGCAGGATTCTCAACCTGGTAGTGCGGGGATAGGGAGGAGGAGCCGGGTGGGGACCACCCTGGCCACCTCCCCCTGGACGGGGGTGAGGAAGAACCCCTCTCCCCGGGCCCAGGCCAAAAGCCGGCCATAGCCCAGGAAGAACCCTTCCCCGTCCAGAAAACCATAGAGCCGGTCCCGCCCCTCGGGGTCCACCTCCAGGGGCAGGAGGCGGGCTTGGGCTCCCTGGAAGTGGGCAAGAAGCCGTTCCTGCCTGTTCTTTCGCCTCTGGACCGCGGTCTTTCTGCGGGCCTCAGGCAAGGGCGGGACCAGGCGCACCCTTAGGTCCTTGCGCCAAGAAAGGGCCTGGTAAAAGGCCTCCCACCCCAGCACCAGAACCTCCGCCGGCCGGAGGGCTTCCACCTGCAGGAGGCGAAACTCACGGTCCAGGTAGCCATCGGTGTCGGCCACCGCGGGGCTTCCTGGGGGGATGAGCCGGGCCAGGCGCAAAGCCCCCACCACCGCCCGGGCCTCCACGCCCCTGGGGGAGAGGGCCCCCAGGAGGTAGCGGCGCAAGGGGGTGAGGGCTCCTTCCCGGTGGTGGAAGAGGGTAAAGGCTCCAGGCAAAGCCCCCTGCCCCGGGTCCAGGTCCAGGAGGTAGGCTTCCCCCGCCTTCTGCAAAAGCCTGGAGGCCAGGGTGGTCTTCCCCGCGTCCGTGGGGCCCGTGAGGAGGAGCATCCCCCTGAAGGTAACCCTTGGGGGCTTTGGGCGCCAGGCCCCTCTGTGATGTAACGTATTTTTGCCTTTCAGCAAGAAAGTGATATACTAGCCCCACCATGGGGCTCTGGTTTGAGGAAAGCCGGGAGGAGCGGGCGGTCTTGGGCCCCTTTCGCGAGTTCTTGCGGGCGGAGGTGGCCCCGGGGGCCGCGGAGAGGGACCGGACGGGGGCCTTTCCCTTTGAGCTGGTGGGGAAGCTTGCCCAGTTTGGCGTCTTCGGGGCCACGGTGCCCGAGGCCTATGGGGGGGCAGGGCTAACCAGTCGGCTTTTCGCCCGCATGGTGGAGGAGATCGCCTACTACGATGGGGCCTTGGCCCTCACCGTGGCCAGCCACAACTCTTTGGCCACGGGGCATATCCTCCTTGCGGGCAACGAAAAGCAGAGGGAAACCTTCCTACCCAAGCTGGCCTCGGGGGAGGCCCTGGGGGCCTGGGGGCTCACGGAGCCGGGTTCGGGCTCGGATGCTGCCGCCTTGAAGACCCGGGCGGAGGCGGTGGCCGGAGGGTATGTTCTGAACGGCACCAAGCAGTTCATCACCCAGGGGAGCGTGGCCGGGGTCTACGTGATCGTGGCCCGCACCGACCCCCCGCCAAGCCCGGAGAAGAAGCACCTGGGCATCTCCGCCTTCGCCTTCTTCCGCCCCGAGAGGGGCCTGCGCATTGGCCGCAAGGAGGAGAAGCTGGGCCTTGCGGCCTCCGACACCGCCCAGCTTCTCCTGGAGGACCTCTTTGTCCCGGAGGAAGGCCTTTTGGGGGAGCGGGGCAAGGGGTTTTACCACGTGCTTCAGGTGTTGGATGGGGGAAGGATTGGGATCGCCGCCATGGCGGTGGGCCTGGGGAGGGCGGCCTTGGACTATGCCCTGCGCTACGCCAAGGAGCGGGAGGCCTTCGGAAGGCCCATCGCCGAGTACCAGGGGGTTTCCTTCAAGCTGGCGGAGGCGGCCACGGAGCTGGAGGCAGCGAGGCTGCTCTACCTGAAGGCGGCGGAGCTTAAGGATGCCGGCAGGCCCTATACCCTCGAGGCCGCCCAGGCCAAGCTCTTCGCCAGCGAGGTGGCGGTAAGGGCCTGCGATAAGGCCATCCAGGTCCTGGGAGGGTACGGGTACATCAAGGACTACCCCGTGGAGCGCTACTGGCGGGATGCCCGCCTAACCCGGATTGGGGAGGGGACCAGCGAGATCCTAAAGCTCGTCATTGCCCGGCGCCTTCTGGCGTCGGTATGAAGGTTAGGGCCTTGGGGGCCTTCAGGGCCAGCTGGCCGCAGGCGGCTCCCACGTCCTGCCCCCGGCTGAAGCGGATGGAGGTGGGAATCCCCTGGCGCCTCAGCTCCTCGGCGAAGGCCAGGATGCCGGGCTTGGGGGTGCCCTCCACCGGGGCCCCTTCCCAGGGGTTGAAGGGAATGAGGTTCACGTGGGCGCTTATCCCCCGGAGAAGCTTGGCGAGAAGCCGGGCCTGCCAGGGGTGGTCGTTTAGGCCCTTGAGGAGGGTGTATTCAAAGGTGATGCGCCTTTTGGTCTTGGCGTAGTAGTGGCGCACCGCTTCCAGAATCTCCGCCACCGAGTAGCGATGGGCGGTGGGGATGATCCTCCTCCGGGTTTCGTCGTCGGGGGCGTGTAGGGAAAGGGCGAGCCGCACCCCCAGGTCCTCCTCCGCCAGGCGGTAGATGCCCTTGGGGATGCCCACGGTGGAAAGGGTGATGCGCCTTGGGCTCATGGCCAGGCCCTGGGGATGGAGGAGGAGGCGGATGGCCTTCAGTACGTTGGGGAGGTTTAAAAGGGGCTCCCCCATGCCCATCAGCACCACGTTGCGGATCTCCCGGGGGGAGATACCCTGGTGGTGGGCGATGGCCAGGAGCTGGGAGAGGATTTCCCCTGCCGTGAGGTTGCGGCCAAAGCCCAAGGCCCCGGTGGCGCAGAAGGTGCACCCGGCCGGGCAACCCACCATGCTGGAGAGGCAGACGGTCTTGCGGTTCTCGTAGGGCATATAGACCGCCTCGGTTTTCTTCCCGTCCAGCAGGGTGAAGAGGTACTTGACGCTACCATCTTGGCTGGGGTAGGCCTCCACCAAGGCGAACTCGGAGATGCGCCACTCCTGGGCCAAGGCCTCCCGGAGGGCCTTGGGCAGGTCGGTCATCTCCGAGAAGTCCAAAGCCCCCCGGGCGTAGAGCCAGTGGGCGATCTGGGCCTTGCGGTAGCCCTCACCGGGGAGCTCCTCGGGAAAGAGCTCCAAAATGGGCCTCATGCTACCCCCTCGTGGTTCTCCCAAAGCCTGGGGTGGGCCAGGCTGGGGTGGTCTCGCCGGGTACTGGGTGCGGGTGCCTCCCCCACCGGGTAAGGGGCGGTCTCGTAGGGCCAGGGCCGCTCAGCCACCTTTCCATTGTAGGGGCTGGGAAAGGGTTGTGCCCAGGGGTCTCACCGTAACCGTCCATACCCTAGCCCCAAGCCCAGGAGGAGAAGGAGCACCCCCAAGGGCCGAGGCCGGGCGAGGATTCCAAGAAAGGCACCGAAAAGGAGAAGGCCCAGGCCCACCCGCTTGCGCCCTTGCCGGTAGGCCCGGCCCGAGAGGAAGCCCAAAAGGAGGGGCAGGGCCCAAAGCGCCAAAAGGAGGAGGCCCAGGATGAAGGAAAAAGAGGCCATGGGTAGGGGGATTTTACCAGGGGAACCCCTGACGGCAAGGCCAGGGGTGCTAGAGCCGGTGTTCCTCTATGGAGAACCCCTCCACCCAGAAGCTCCCGTCAGGGCGGTGTTCCTTTTTCCAAACCGGGAGGACCTGCTTTACCCGGTCAATGGCGTACTGGCAGGCGGCGAAGGCCTCCTTGCGGTGCCGGGCCGAGACCACGATGGCGATGGAGGCCTCCCCCGGGTCCACCCGGCCTAAGCGGTGCCAAAGGGCCACCCGGCCCAAGGGGAAGCGGGCCCGCATCTCCCCGATGATCTCCGCCATGACCTTCTCCGCCATCCCGGGGTAGGCCTCGTACTCCAAAAAGGCCACCTCCTCCCCCCGGTTAGGGCTACGGGTGGTGCCCAGAAAGCTCACCACCGCCCCGTACTCGGGAGCCGTAGCCCACTCCACCAAAGCCTTTAGGTCCAAGGGGTCGTGGGTGAGGCCAAAGGAGTCCTGCCCTCCGGAAACCGGGGGCAAAAAGGCCACCTCGTCCCCTTCCTTTAGGGGGGTCTCCCCTTGGGCCAGGGTCTGGTTCACTGCCGCCATGCCGCCATCCAACCTTAGGTTGGGGAAGCGCTTCTCCAAAGCTTCCTTGGCGTGCCGCACCTGGGCGCCTTCCGGGAGTTCCAACTGCAGGCGGTCCGTGCCCGCCTGTTCCCGGTAAAGGGCAAAAAGCCGCACTTCAACCCGCATGCTGTCCAGTATAGACCTGGCTGAGGCTCGAGGCCACGGAGAGGGCCTCGAGGTAGCGCATGCGCATGGGCCCTAGGAGCACGATCTCCCCCAGCCACTCTCCCCGGGCGAAGCCCGCCTGCACCTGGGCCAGGCCCTCCACCTCCCCCACCCGCACGTCCACCCGGCCGGGAGGGGTCAGGACCGCCTCATCCCCCCCCGCCTCGTAAAGGGCCACCAGCCGCTCCAGAAATCCCGGGTCCTTGGCCTCCGGTTCCTTTAAGGCCTCGGCCAGACCCTCCCGGTAGACCAGGGAGAGGCCTACGGAGAGGGCCCGGGAGAGGTGGGCAAAGAGCTCCTCCAGGCCCTTGGGGGCCTGGGACAGGGCCGGAAAGGGTTTGGAGAGGGCCTCTTCCGCCTGCTTGAGGCGATCCGGGGGGAGGGAGAGGGGCAGCCGGGTTTCCTTTACCCTGCCCCCCTCCAGGATGAACACCGCCAAGGTGCCCTCCGGCAGGGGGGAGAGGTGGACCTGGAGCACATGGGGGGCCTTCCGAAGCCTCAGGCGCAAAAGGGCGGGGTAGCCGGATAGCCCCACGGCCAGCTTCACCAGGAAGGCCTCGGGTTCCCTGGCCCCTTCTAAAGCCCGCCGGATCCGTTCCTGGACGGTTTCGGGAAGGGGTTTGGGGGGAAGGAGGGAAAGGGAGTACTGGCGGAAGGCCAGCCGGGTGGGGACCCTCCCGGCGGAGGGGTGGGGCTTGGAGAGGTAGCCCATCTCCTCGAGGGCGATGAGCTCGTAGCGGGCCAGGGTGGGGGAGAGCCCCAGGCCCTCGGCCAGCCTGGCCGAGGGCACCGGGGCTTTGGTCTTGATATATTCCTCCACCAGGAGGTGGAGAAGGGCCCGCTGCCTGGCCGTCACACCTTTATTGTACTGGGGTCACGGCGGCCTGGTCCTCCTCCCCGGTGCGGATGCGGTAGACCTTCTCCACCGGCAGGACGAAGATCTTCCCGTCCCCCACCTCCCCGGTGCGGGCCGCTTTGAGGATGGCCTCCACCGTGGGCCTTACAAAGGGCTCGGACACCCCGATCTCCAGGCGCACCTTCTCGTGCAGGGCCATCTTCACCGTGGTCCCTCGGTAGGTTTCCACCTTTTCCGTTTCCCCCCCGTGCCCCTGGATGCGGCTTAGGGAATAGGGGGGCGTGGGGGGCTACAGTCCCCCGGTTTGCAAACCGGGGATACATGGA
>NZ_JAKTNQ010000004.1 GCF_022760835.1 Thermus altitudinis | reverse complement strand
GCGTAGGGTCATGCCCCCTCTTTACCCCAAGGCCGCATATCGGTCAAGTCTGGCCTTGATGCTGGCGGAGATCCTCTACACCCTGCTCCGCTTTGCCAAGGAGGGGACCCTCGAGGCCACCCCCTTTCTGGTCATCGGCCTCATCGCCGCCATCCGCCGCATCCTGGTCCTCACCGCAGAGGCGGTGGAGAAGTTTGACCTGGCGGACCCGGCCTTCATGGCGGTGCTGGCGGAGCTAGGGCTTCTTTCCCTCATGGTGGTGGCCCTTGCCCTAGCCATGCGCCTGGTTAGGAGCGAAGCAGGGCGATGAGGGCCTGGGCTGCGGGGTTGGCCACGCTCTTGGGGTGCACCAGCCAGAAGTAGCGGCGGATCTCCCCCACGGGCTCGGATAGCCTTAAGGCGCGCAGGTTCCCCACCTTTAGGTTGGGCTGAACCACCACCCGGCTCACAATACCCACCCCGGCTCCGGCCAGCACCAGGCGCTTGGTCACCTCGTTGTTGTCGGTGTAGAAGATGGGGTTAAGTTCCAGGCCCACCTGTTCAAAGGCCCGCTCCAGGGCCCGCCAGGTCATGGAGCCGGGCTTCCGCACGATAAGGGTTTCCTCCATGAGCCACTCCGGGGGAATGGTATCCCGTCCGGCCCAAGGGTGGTCGGGAGGCACGATGAGGACCAGCTCGTCCTCGTAGAAAAGATGGCGCTCGTAGCCTTCCCAGTGCTCCACGCCTTCTAAAATGGCGAACTCCACCTCCCCCATGCGCAGGCGTTCCGCCAGGCGTTCGGAGGAGCCGCTTTCCACGTACACCCGTACCCCAGGGTGGGCCTGGTGGAAGTCCTTAAGGAAAAGCGGAAGCACATAGGTGGCCATGGTGGTGGCCGCCCCTAAGGTAACCTCCCCCAGCTCCAGCCGGCCCATGGCCTGGGAGACCCGCTGAAACTCCTCTAGGGCCTGGACCACCCGCCTGGCCTCGGGCAGGAGGGCCTCCCCTACCCGGGAAAGGACCAGGTGCCGGCCCTGGCGCTCAAAAAGGGGGTGGCCTACCTGCTCCTCCAAAGCCCGCAGGTACTGGCTCACCGCGGGCTGGGTGATGCCCAAGGCCAAGGCCGCCCGGCCCACTCCTCCTTCCTCCACCACCGTGACAAAGACCCGTAATGCGGCAGGGTTGGGCAGTTTAGCATTCTTAGTTATCAGCATTTTCTTATGCTATCACGGGGGGTGAATAACCGTAAATCCGGGGCCTATGGATAACTACATTAGTAAAATGTTATATCAACGTTAACTTATGCTATGAGGAAAAGCATATGATTGCAGTAATAAAAATCCCCCTCTAAGGTAAGCGCATGGCCATGCCCACGCGCAACCTAGGCCTGGACCTGATGCGGGCCACGGAGGCCGCTGCCTTGGCCTCGGCCCGCTTCGTGGGCCGGGGGGATAAGGAAGGGGGGGACCGGGCGGCGGTGGAGGCCATGCGGCTTCTGCTGAACAGCCTGGACTTCCGCGGCCGGGTGGTGATCGGGGAAGGGGAGAAGGACCAGGCCCCCATGCTCTATAACGGCGAGGTCCTGGGCCAGGGGGAAGGGCCCCTTTGGGACCTGGCCGTGGACCCTGTGGAGGGCACCAGGCTTTTGGCCCTGGGCCGGCCGGGGGCCATCAGTGTGATCGCCGCGGCTCCCGAGGGCACCCTTTTCAACCCCGGGCCTGCCTTTTACGCCGCCAAGCTGGTGGTGGGCCCCGAGGCCAAGGAGGCCATTGACCTGAAGGCCTCGGTGGCCGACAACCTCAAGGAGATCGCCCGTGCCTTGAAAAAGGAGGTGCGGGAGCTCACGGTGTTTGTCCTGGATAAACCCCGTCATGCCAGGCTCATTGAGGAGATCCGCCTAGCGGGGGCCCGCATCAGCCTCCAGACCGATGGGGATGTGGGCGGGGCCCTGGCCGCCGTCTTGCCCGACACCGGCATTGACGTCCTCATGGGCACCGGGGGCACCCCGGAAGGGGTGATCGCCGCGGTGGCGGTACGGGCCTTAGGGGGTGGGATGCAGATGCGCCTGGACCCCCAGAGCGAGGAGGAGCGTTGGAACGTGGTGCATGCCGGCTATGACCTGGATCGGGTGTACACCTTGGACGAACTCTGCTCGGCCGAGGACACCCACTTTGCCGCCACCGGCATCACCGATGGCCCCTTCCTGAGGGGGGTGCGCTACGGGGAGAACCGGGCCTGGACGGAAAGCCTGGTGATCCGCGGGGCCACCCGCACCCTGCGGAAGGTGGAGGCGTGGCACCAGCTTGGGAAGCTTCGGGGCCTTAGCCCCGTGGCCTATTAGGAGGTGTGGAAATGGCAGCAGGATACGCAGGAAAAGGCAAGTACAGCAAAGCTGGGGTCCTGGAGTACAAGCAGATGGGCTACTGGGACCCGGACTATGAGCCCAAGGATACGGATACCATTGCCCTCTTTCGCGTGACGCCCCAGCCTGGGGTGGAGCCCGAGGAGGCGGCGGCGGCGGTGGCCGGGGAGTCCTCCACGGCCACTTGGACGGTGGTCTGGACCGACCGCCTGACCTATCTGGACCGCTACCGGGCCAAGGCCTTCCGGGTAGAGCCGGTGCCGGGGAACCCCGAGCAGTACTTCGCTTGGATCGCTTACGACCTGGCCCTCTTTGAGGAAGGCTCCATCGCCAACATGACCTCCTCCATCATCGGGAACGTCTTCGGCTTCAAGGCCCTCAGGGCCCTGCGCCTGGAGGACCTCCGCATCCCCGTGGCCTACCTTAAGACTTTCAAGGGTGCCCCCCACGGCATCCCTGTGGAGCGGGACATGCTGAACAAGTACGGCCGCCCCCTCCTTGGGGCCACGGTGAAGCCCAAGCTGGGTCTTTCGGGTAGGAACTACGGCCGGGTAGTCTACGAGGCCTTGGCCGGGGGGTTGGACTTCACCAAGGACGATGAGAACATCAACTCCCAGCCCTTCATGCGCTGGCGGGACCGCTTCCTTTACGCCCAGGAGGCGGTGATGAAGGCGGAGCAGGTCACGGGGGAGCGCAAGGGCCACTACATGAACGTGACCGCTGCCACCATGGAGGATGTCTATGAGCGCCTGGAGTTCGCCAAGGAGATCGGCTCCATCATCGTCATGGTGGACCTCACCATGGGCTACACCGCCTTGCAGTCCGTTTCCAACTGGTGCCACCGAAACGGCATGATCCTTCACCTCCACCGGGCCAGCCACGCCACCTTCACCCGCCAGAAGAACCACGGCATCAACTTCCGGGTTTTGGCCAAGTGGATGCGCATGCTGGGGGTAGACCACATCCACGCGGGTACCGCAGTGGGTAAACTGGAGGGCGACCCCAATCTTACCCGCGGTTATTACGACATCCTGCGCCTCCAGCACGTCTACCCGGACCCCGTCAAGGGCATCTACTTTGAGCAGGATTGGGCCTATCTGCCGGCGGTCATGCCCGTGGCCTCCGGTGGGATCCACGCTGGCCAGATGCACCTTCTCCTGTCCCTTTTCGGGGACGACGTGGTGCTCCAGTTCGGCGGTGGTACCATCGGCCACCCCATGGGCATTCAGGCGGGAGCTACGGCCAACCGGGTGGCCCTCGAGGCCATGGTCAAGGCCCGCAACGAGGGCCGGGACATCCTGGCGGAAGGCCCCGAGATCCTCAAGAAGGCGGCCCAGCACTCCCCGGCCTTGGCGGCGGCCCTGGACACCTGGGGTAGCGTCACCTTTGACTTTGCCTCCACCGATACCCCGGATGTGTTGCCTACTCCCAGCAACTAAGGAAAGGAGTTGAGAACCATGCGGATCACCCAAGGAACCTTCTCTTATCTGCCCGATCTCACGGACGAGGAAATCCGGGCCCAGATTGAGTACATCATCAAAAACGGCTGGGCGGTTTCCATTGAGTACACCGATGACCCCAGCCCCTACAACGTCTACTGGAACATGTGGGGCCTGCCCATGTTTGACCTGGAGGACCCGGCGGCGGCCATGTACGAGTTCCAGAAGTGCCGTGAGGCCTTCCCCAACTACTACATCAAGATCAACGGCTACGACCCCTCTCCCATGTGGCAGGCGCAAAGGGTGTCCTTCATCGCCCACCGCCCCAAGAATGAGCCCGGCTTCCGTCTGCACCGGCAGCTTTGGAGCGATGGCCGCAGGCTCAAGTACACCTTGGAGCCCTACGCCACCATGAGGCCGGAGGGCGAGCGCTACCAGGACTAAGCTCAAGAGCCTAGGGGTCCCGGCCTTGCCCGGGGCCCCTTAGCTAAATCAGGGAGGGTTATGCAGGACACTCAAGGCCAAAACCTGGCGGTGGTGAAAAACCCCGAGATTGAGACGGTTCTGGAAACCCTGGACCGGGAACTGGTGGGTTTAAGACCCGTGAAGCAGCGGATTCGGGAGATCGCCGCCTACCTTTCCGTGGACAAGCTCCGCCGGGAGCTGGGCCTTGCCGCCGACCGCCCCACCTTGCACATGGCCTTTGTGGGCCCCCCGGGTACGGGCAAGACCACCGTGGCCATGCGGATGGCCACCATCCTCCACAAGTTGGGCTACATCCGCCGCGACCACCTGGTGGTGGCCAGCCGCGATGACCTGGTGGGCCAGTACATCGGCCACACCGCCCCCAAGACCAAAGAGGTTCTGAAGCGGGCCATGGGGGGGGTGCTCTTCATTGATGAGGCCTACAGCCTCTACCGGGCGGAAAACGAGCGGGACTACGGCCAGGAAACCATAGAGATCCTCCTCCAGGTGATGGAGAACCAGCGGGAGGACCTGGTGGTGATCCTGGCGGGGTACAAGGACCGCATGGAGGAGTTCTTCGCCCTAAACCCCGGGATGCGCTCCCGCATCGCCCACCACATTGAGTTTCCCCCCTATAGCGCCGAGGAGCTCTTCCAGATCGGCAAGCTCATGCTGGAAAAGCAGGGCTACCGCTTCACCGAAGAGGCGGAAAGGGCCTTCCTGGAATATTTGGAAAGGCGCATGCGGCTTCCCAACTTCGCCTACGCCCGTAGCGTGCGCAACGCCCTGGACCGCTTCAAGCTTAGGCAGGCCTACCGGCTTTACCAGAAGGCGGGGCCGGTGACCCCAGAGGAACTCATGACCATCACCGCCGACGACATTTACGCCAGCTCGGTTTTTAAGGAGGAGAAGGAGGAAGAAGATGCCCCATAGGCCTTTTATGCTAGGCATTGCCGGTGACTCGGGGGCGGGGAAGACCACCATCTCCGCGGGGATCGCCCGGCTTCTTGGCGAGGAGCGGACCACCAACATCTGCGTGGACGACTATCACAAGTACGACCGCAAGCAGCGCAAGGAGCTGGGCATCACCCCCTTGAACCCCGAGTGCAACTACATGGACATCATGGAGCAGCACGTGAGGCTTCTTTCCGAGGGGGAGCCCATCCTGAAGCCCGTGTACAACCATTCCACGGGCACCTTTGATCCACCCGTCTACATCCCCGCTCCCCGGGCGGTGGAAGAAGAGGGGCGGCTGGTGCCGCGGGTGGTGATCCTCGAGGGGCTCCTCACCCTCTTTTCCCCCGCCCTGCGGAGCCGGTACCACCTCACCGTTTACCTGGATCCCGAAGAGGAACTGAGGCGGGAGTGGAAGGTGAAGCGGGATGTGGCCAAGCGGGGCTACACCCCGGAGGAGGTCATCGCCGACATTGAGAGGCGCATGCCCGACTCCCGGGCCTTCATCTGGCCCCAGAAGGAGCACGCGGACCTCGTGGTGCGCTTCTACCGCCCCCCTGGCTACAACCCTGAAAACCCCAGCACCCTGAACGTGCGCATCGCCCTAAAGCACACCCTGCCCCGGCTGGACCTTTCCGAGGTGCTCCACTCCGCCTACGAGGACGAGGCGCCCATCCGTTTGGAGACCCGCAAGGAGGCGGATATCCTGGATATCACCGGAGACATTCCCCCTGAGCGGGCCCTGACTTTTGAACGCATCATCTGGGACCACCTGGGCCACCACGTGGAGCACTTTGACCCCAGCCTGGTGGGTACCTTCCTGGACAGGGCGGGGCAAAGCTATCCTTTGGCCTTAACCCAGTTGGTCATCGCCTACTACTTGGTTAAGATGCGGGAGCTGGCCATCGAGCGGGGGCACCTGCGGGTGGCCTAGGGGGAAGGGATGCTGAAGTTTGCGCCCTCCATTCTCACCGCGGACCTGGCGAGGCTCAAGGACCAGATCCAGGAGGCCGAGGCGGCGGGGGTGGACTGGATCCACCTGGACGTGATGGATGGGGTGTTCGTCCCCAACCTTACCTTCGGGCCCCTTCTGGTGGAGGCGGTGCGGCGGGTCACCTCCTTGCCCCTGGATGTGCACCTCATGATCGTGCAGCCCGAAAGGTACTTGGAGGACTTCGCCCGGGCGGGGGCCGATGTCATCACCGTGCACGTTGAGGCCACCCCCCACGCCCACCGGGCGGTGCAGAAGGTGAAGGAGCTGGGGAAGCGGGCGGGGTTGGCCATCAACCCCGCCACCCCCCTGGAGGCCTTTGAGCCCCTTTTGCCTGAGCTGGACCTGGCCCTGCTCATGAGCGTGAACCCGGGGTTTGGAGGGCAGAAGTACATCCCCACCGCCACCGAGAGGCTTCGCCGCCTCAAGGCCATGCGGGACCGGCTGAACCCGGCCTGCTTGTTGGAGGTGGATGGGGGGGTGAACCGGGAAACCGTGGCCGAGGTGTACCGGGCGGGCGCGGACGTGGCCGTGGCGGGCAGCGCCCTTTTCAACAAGCGGCCCGTGGCTGATAACCTAAAGGAGCTAAAGGAGGTGCTGTATGCCCTTGGCGATCGGTAAAGAGGTTCTGGATAAGGCACGGCGGGAAGGCTATGCGGTTCCCAGTTTCAACACCAATAACCTGGAGATTACCCAGGCTATCCTGGAGGTAGCCGATGAACTACGGGCTCCCGTCTTCATTCAGGTTTCCGACGGGGCCCGGAAGTACGCCGGAATGGAGAACCTGGCCAACCTGGTGAAGGATATGGCCAGCCGCACCAAGGTGCCCGTGGTCCTGCACCTGGACCACGGGGCCGACTTCAAGATGGTGATGCAGGCCCTGAGGGCGGGCTTCACCAGCGTGATGATTGATGCCAGCCACCACCCCTTTGAGGAGAATGTGGCCGAGACCAAGAAGGTGGTGGAGGCGGCCCATGCGGTGGGGGTGAGCGTGGAGGCGGAGCTGGGCCGGCTTCAGGGCATTGAGGACAACATCCAGGTCTCCGAGGCCGAGGCCTTCCTCACCGATCCCGAGGAGGCGGAGCGCTTCGTGGCGGAAACGGGCATAGACTATCTGGCCATCGCCATCGGCACCAGCCACGGGGCCTATAAGGGGAAGGGCCGGCCCTACATTGACCACAAGCGCCTCGAGGAGATCAGCAAGCGGGTTTCCATCCCCTTGGTGCTCCACGGGGCCAGCGGGGTACCCACCTGGCTTAAGGAGAAGCTCTTGGCCACGGGGGCTGAGCTGAAGGAGGCCACGGGTATCCACGATGAGGATATCAAAAAGGCCATTCCCAACGGCATTGCCAAGATCAACATTGACACCGACCTGCGCCTGGCCATGACCCTGGGCATCCGGGAAGTAGTGGTGGGCAATCCCAAGGAGTTTGATCCCCGCAAGATCATCGGCAAAGGCCGGGACTACCTGAAGCAGGTGATCCGGGAAAAGTTTGAGCTGATGGGCACGGTGGGCCGGGCATAACCCACCCCACCCGGGCACGGCCAGGGTGGAAACCCCGGGCCGCGCCAGCCAAAGACAATCCCCCGCCCGTTTGGGCGGGGGCTTTTGGTCGGGGAGGCCGGATTTGAACCGACGACCACACGCACCCCAAGCGTGTGCGCTACCAGGCTGCGCTACTCCCCGGCGCGCAAAGGTTAGTGTAGTGCCCCGCTTGGGCTTTCGTCAAGTAGACTTGGGGCCATGGAGATTAAAGACCTGCGGAGCCTGGTGCGGTATAACCCGGAAAAGATGGCCAAAATTCCCGTTTTTGAGTCAGAGGGAATGTTTTTTGACCTCTATGCCCTGCTTCCGGGACAGGCGCAAAAGGTGCACACCCACGAGGGTTCCGACAAGGTGTACTACGTCTTGGAGGGCGAGGTGGTAGTGCGCATCGGGGAGGAGGAAGCCCTTTTGGCCCCAGGGATGGCGGCCATCGCCCGCTCAGGGGAGGCCCATGGCGTGCGCAACGAGTCGGCAAACCCCGCCCTTCTCCTGGTGGTGATGGCTCCCAAGCCCTAGGCTTTCACATCCTTTTCAAAGGGCTAGAATAGCCTAGTAAGGATGGTAAAGGCTCCCCCCACCGACCTGGGGTTCATGGCGGAGCTTCTCCGCCGGTATCCCGTGCGGCTCCTTTTCCGGGGGGAGGTGCTTCCCGAAGGTCCTTTACGGGGAGAAAAGCTTTGGCAAGAGGGGGATATGGCCCTTTACTGGGAAGGGCCGCCCCCGCCTCCGGCAACCCAGGAGGCTTTGCGCCTCCTCCTTCGGGCCTTCCGCGAGGTGTGGGAGCTACGGGAGCGGGAGCTTGCTCTTTTAAAGAGCCAGGAGGAGAGCGCCAGGCTCCTTCGCCTTTTGCTTCACGAGATCAAAAACCCCTTGATGAGCGTTTTGGGGGCCTTGGAACTTGCCCTGGAAACCGGGGACCTTCCGGAAGAGGCTAAGGAACTCCTTTCTATCGCCGAAAGGAGTGCCCGTCGCATCCAAGAACTCCTGCAAAAGGCCCAGGAGTACCTGCGCCTGGGCCAGGGGGTGCGGCTTAAAAGTGAACGGGTGGACCTCAAGGCCCTTCTTCTCCAGGTTTCGGAGGAAGTGCGGCCTCTGGCCCGAAGGAAGGGAATCCGGCTCCGCTTGGTCCTGCCGAAACGGGAGGCCTGGGTATACGGGGATAAGGAATGGCTCTATCAGGCAGTGCTGAACGTCCTCAACAATGCGGTGAAATACACCCCGGAAGGGGGGCGGGTGGCGGTGCGCCTCCTTCTGGGTCGGGACCGGTACGGCATCGCCGTTTCCGATACTGGCCCCGGGATCCCCGAGGCGGAGCAGGAAAGGGTCTTTGAACCCTTCTACCGGGCCTCCACCCGGGGGGAGGTGGAGGGAACGGGGCTTGGGCTTGCCCTGGTGAAGCGGGTCCTCGAGGCCCACGGGGGCGAGGTCCGTCTAAGGAGCCGCTTAGGCCGGGGGAGCACCTTCTTCCTCCTCCTGCCCAGGCCCCGGCCGGGCCAAAGGGCCCCGGTGGGAAGGCTGCTTCTCTTGCTGGTGGCCCTGATCGCCTTGGCCCGCGTGCCCATCTTCCCCGCCCCCTTGGGTTCCCAGGCCTTCGGCGGGGTACCGGCCGGGGAGGTGGTACGGCTTCCTGGGCTGGAGCTGGCCTTTAGCCCTGAGGCTCACGGGGAGGCCCGGCGCTGGCGGAGCCTTTGGGGTGGGGGAGAGAGGGTGCAGGTGCGTTTGGAAAGAGGAGGGGTGGAGGCGGTGCGGGAGGCCCCTGTGCCCTTGGCCCTTTCCACCCCCGAGGGCCAGGTGCGGCCCACGGGGACCCACCTGCGCCTTTCCCGGGAAAGCGGGGCCCGCCTTTCCCTTTACCGGGGAAAGGTGGCCTTGGGGCAGGAAACGCTTCCTGCCGGGGAAGGAGCGGTTCTGGGAACGGGGGTTAGGCGGAAGCTTCTTCCTGCTCCCCTGGTGCGCCCGGCGCCGGGGCCTGAGGGCGAGGTGGTGTTCCGCATGCTGGGCCCCGAGGGGAGCCGGGGCTTCCGGGTGGAGGTTCGCAGCGGGGATGCCGTGGTCCTTTCCGCCAGGGTAGAGGGTAACGTGTTCCGCTACCTGCCCCAGGCGGACCGCGTGAGCCAGGTGCGGGCCATGGCCTTGGATGAGGTGGGCCTCGAGGGCTACCCCTCGGACCCCGTGCCCTTCCGGGAACGGAAAAGCTTTTACGAGGGTCGGAAGAGGCTTCCCCAGGACCCGGCTGGGGCGGAGGCCTTTTTGCGCCGGGCGGTTTCCGTCTTTCCCGACGATGCCGAGGCCTTGGGCGAGCTGGCCTTTGCCCTTTACCTCCAGGGCCGCCATGGCGAGGCTAAGCCCCTTTACGAGAAGGCCCTAGCCCTTTTGGATAGCCCTGATACCCGGGTGCGCTACGCCCGGCTCCTCTACCACTTGAAGCGTTATGGGGAGGCGGAGGAGAGCTACCGGAAGGTGCTGAGGGAAGACCCGGGGAACCTGGATGCCCGCTGGGGGCTTTCCGAGGTGGTCCTGGCCCTGGGCCGGGCCAAGGAGGCGGAGCTCCTCGCTCGGCAGGTGCTGGCGGTGGAACCCAGCTACCCCTTGGCCCGCTTCACCTTGGCCAAGGCCCTCTTGGAACAAGGAAGGGTGGAGGAGGCCCGGGGGCTACTTACGCAAGAGGCTAAGCGAAACCCCGATCCCGAGGTCCAAGCCTTGTTGCAAAGGCTTCGGTAGCTTCTCCTCTTAGAATGGGGGTGTGGCCCGGGTTTTGGTGGTGGAGGATGACCCTACGGTGGCCAAGGTTTTGGAGGTAGCCCTTGGGCGGGAGGGGTATCTGTCCTTCCTGGTGCGGGACTACCCTTCCGCCAAGGTTGCCCTCCAGGAGGATTGGGATGCCATCATCCTGGACATCAACCTGCCCGGGGGTTCGGGGTTAGACCTCTTGCGCTACTTGCGAAAGGAGCTACGGAAGTCTACGCCCGTGTTGATCCTTTCGGGTCTTAAGCAAGAGCGGAGCCTCGCCGAAGCCCAGGCTTTAGGAGCCCAAGAGTATTTCACCAAGCCCTTCAGCCCTGGGGGCCTGATAAAGCGTCTAAAGGAATATGTGGCGGCGCGGTGAACGGCTTTATGCCCTTTTGGTCTTTCTGGTGGTGCTCCTGGAGGGCCTGGCCCTGGGAAGCCTGGTAGTGGTCTTTTCAGGGCGTCTTTTTGGCCTTTTTGGCTATCCCCAGGTCTACGGGGCCTTGTGGCAGGCCCTGGTCCTAACTGGGACAGCGTTGGGCTTGCTGGCCGCTTATATTCTGCTTTATCACGTCTACAGCGCAAGCCGGGAACTCCTTGACCGTAAGGCTTACGAGGACTGGCTAGCCCGCTTTACGGAAATCCTTTTTGCTGGTGGGTCTCCTCCCCCTCCTCCTTGGCCTAGGGAAGCCTTTGAAGCCCTTTTGGACCTGCGGGAAATGTTGAAGGGGGAGTTTGCTGAACGGATAACGGAATGGCTGCGCCAGGCGAACCCCCCTTGGCCCCGCATCCTGAAGGCCCGTTTGGCTTCCCGGCCCCTGCGGCTGGAGGCCCTCGAGGCCTTGGCCCAAGCCCGCTTGCCGGAAACCCTGGAAGCGGTTCTTCCGTATCTGGCTCATCCGGACCCCGTCCTGCGTTTGGCGGCCGCCCGGGCTGGGGCCCGGGTGGCCCAGGGGCAAGGGCTCTTGGACTTGGCTAAAGCCCTTTTGGAAGCCGCCTTACCCCGGGGGGCCCTTTTGGAGGTGCTCCTCCTTCTGGAAGACCGGGCGGAGCCGGTGGTGGAGTATTTGCTTTCCCAAGGTGGTGGGGAGGAGGTTTGGGCGGCCCTGGAGGCTGTGGGCCGGCTTAAGCTGGCGTCCCTGGTGGAAAGGGTTCTTCCCTTCTTAGACCAGGCGGATCCAGAGCTTAAGGCGGCGGCCATGCGTGCCCTTTACCGCCTGCGCTACCCACCCCACGGCTACGAGGGGCTTTTGCTGGCGGCCTTAAAGGATGAACGGGAGTTCTTGCGGGCCCATGCCGCCCGGCTCATGGCCCTTTTGGGGAACGATCTGGCCCAGCGAGCCTTGTGGAAGGCGCTTTCTGACCCTTCTTTTTACGTGCGCCGGGCGGCGGCGGAAGGGCTTTTGCGGATGAACAAGGGCTTTCTGGCCCAGGCTGCGGAACGCCACCCCGATCCCTTTGGCCGGGCCATGGCCCAGCAGGTATTACGGGAGGCGGCGTGAACCTCCTTTTGGATTTCTTGTTCTTGTACCAGGTGGTGATCCTGTGGTATTTCGCCCTTTTGAACTTCTTTTATACCCTTTTCGCCTTCTTTGGCCTGGGGATGGTGGCCCGTTATGCCCGGGAGCTTTCTGAGCTTTCCCTGAAGGACTTCTTGGAGCGCGAGGCCTACCTGCCCGTATCCATCCTGGTCCCCACCTACAACGAGGAGAAGACCATCGCCCACTCGGTGCGTTCCTTTTTGGCCTTGCATTACCCGGAGTTTGAGGTGATCGTGGTGGCGGACGGGCCCAAGGATCGGACCCTGGAGGTGCTCAAGGAGGCCTTCCGCCTGGTGGAGGTGGAATGGGTGTACCGTCGGGCCCTTCCCGCCAAGCCCGTTCGGGCCGTGTACCGCTCTTTGGTATACCCTAACCTTATCGTGGTGGACAAGGAAAACGGGGGCAAAGCCGATGCCCTTAACGCTGGGCTGAACCTGGCCCGGTATCCCCTGTTCTGCGCCGTGGATGCGGATAGCCTCCTGGATGCCCAGGCCCTTTTACGGGCGAGCCGCCTTTTCTTGGAGGATGACCGGGTATTGGCGGTGGGGGGGACGATAAGGCCCTTGAATGGGGCTGTGGTGCGTGAGGGTATTGTGGAGACCCTGCGCCTTCCCCGAGGGTTTTTGGAGCGTATGCAGGTGATAGAGTACGCCCGGGCCTTCTTCATGGGACGGGCAGGGTGGAGCGCCATGGGGGCCTTGCTCATTATCTCCGGGGCCTTTGGCCTTTTCCGGCGGGAGGAGGCCTTGCGGGTGGGGGGGTATCGCACCGACACCGTGGGGGAGGATATGGAGCTGGTGGTCCGCCTTCACCGCCGGGCCCGGGAGGAGGGAAGGGAGTACCGCATCCTTTACACCCCAGACCCCATCTGCTATACGGAGGTACCTGCGGACTGGGCCACCTTAAGGAGGCAGCGGAACCGTTGGCACCGGGGCCTTTGGGAGGTCCTTTGGAACCATCGGGTTATGCTCTTCAATCCCAGGTACGGACGCCTGGGCCTGGTGGCCATGCCCTATTTCTTCTTCTTTGAGGCCTTGGCCCCGGTGGTGGAGGTTTTGGGCTACGTGCTCTTGCCGGTCTTTTACCTCCTTGGCCTTTTTAATCCGGAGTTCGCCCTTCTCTTCCTCCTTTTGGCCGTGGGCTATGGGGTCCTTCTCTCCCAGTTGGCGGTGGGTATGGAGACGCTGCTTTTGCAACGGTATCCCCGGCTTTGGGACCGGGTGGTCCTTCTCCTCTTTGCCCTCCTGGAGGGCCTAGGCTATCGGCAGGTTCTGGCCCTGGAACGCTTCGTGGCCACCTTCCAGGTATGGCGCAAACGGGGGGTGTGGGGGGAGATGCGGCGGAAGGGGTTGGAGTCTTGAACCGGGTATAATCCCCTTCATGGAAACCGCCATCACCCGCATGCTGGGCATCCGTTATCCCATCGTGGCCGCCCCTATGTTCTTGGTCTCGGGGGCCAGGCTTCTTCAGGCGGTGGCCGAGGCGGGGGCTATCGGGGTGATCCCTAGCCTCAACTTCCGCACCCATGCCGCCTTCCGGGAGTTTTTGCAGGGCTTTCCCCAGGACCTTCCCTTTGGGGTGAACCTGATCCTCAAGGACAACCCCCGCCTCGAGGAGGACTTGGAGGCGGTGGCCGAGCGCCGGGTGCCCCTGGTGGTCACCTCCTTGGGGGACCCCACCCGTGTGGTGGAGCGGGTGAAGGCCTACGGGGGTGTGGTCTGGTGCGATGTGGTGGGCCTAAGGCACGGGAGAAAGGCCGTGGAGGCGGGGGCCGATGCCCTGGTGGCCGTGGCCGCAGGGGCCGGGGGACATGCGGGAGCCCTAAGCCCCTTGGTCTTGGGGCCCTGGCTACGGGAAGAGCTGGGGGTACCGGTGCTCATCGCCGGGGGCATCGCCACCGGCAGGCAACTGCTGGCTGCTTTGGCCCTGGGAGATGGGGCCTACATCGGCACCCGCTTCATCGCCACCGTGGAGTCCGAGGCCCCTTTAGAGTACAAGGAAGCCCTGCTTAGGGCCACCCCCGAGGATATCCAGTACACCCCCGAGGTCACCGGGGTGCCCGCCAACTTTCTCCGGGAATCCTTGGAGCGCTTCCGCCAGGGTGGGGGTAAAGCCTGGAAGGAGGTCTACTCCGCCGGGCACGGGGTGGCGTTCATCCGGGACCTTCCTTCCGCCAAGGAAGTGGTGGCCCGGCTGGTGGTGGAGTATCAGGAGGCTAAGGCCAACCTTCCATAAGAGGCTATCCGGGGCCTTGGGTGGGGAAGGCCCATTGGATTATGCGCTTCCTTCTCCTAGCCTTCGTTATTGGGTGGAATCTGGCCTGGGCCCAGTACGACCTGGTGGTCTACGGCGCCACCCCCCAGGGGGTGACGGCGGCGGTGGCTGCAGCCCAAGAGGGCCTTCGGGTGTTTTTGCTGGAGCCCGGCCGGGGAGTAGGGGGGGTTCTCACCCAAGGGTGGCTGGCCACCCTGGACCTGGCCAAGGACCAAGAGGGTCTTCTCCAAGGAGGTCTCTTTCGCGACTTTTACCGCCGCATCGGGCAGGAGGCTTCCTTTGATGTGAAGCGGGCGGAGGAGGCCTTCTGGGCCATGCTCCGGGAGGCAGGGGTGGAGGTAAGGCTCCAGGCTTCCTTGGACCGGGTGGAGGTGGAGGCGGGCCGCCTGACCCGGGTAGTGACCCCGGAGGGTCCTATTCTAGCCCCTTACTTTGTGGACGCCAGCGATACCGCGGACCTGGCCTTTCGCGCTGGGGCCAGTTTCACCCAGGGCCGGGAGGATACGGGTCTGGACTCCAGGAGCATGGCGGCCACTTTGGTCTTCCGCTTGGAGGGGGTTCCCTGGGGCGCCGTCTTCCTAACCCTTAACTACGAGGGCCAGGTGCTGCGCACAGGGGCAGGGGCCTGGGGGCGAAGCGGCTGGGGCTTTGCGAGTCTGGTGCGGGGTTACCTCCCCTCCGATCCCAACCGCTATGCCCTTCGGGGCTTGAACCTGGCCCGCCAGGACGATGGGAGCCTCTTGGTTAACGCCCTCCTCCTCTTTGGGATGGAGGGGGCGGATCCCCTAAGCCTGGAGCGCATCCGGCGGGAGGCGGCCCTCGAGGCCGAACGGGTGGTGGCCTACCTGCGGGAGAAGGATCCTCTGCTCTTCGGCACAGCTCGCCTGGCTGGGGTGGCCCCGGACCTCTACCTACGGGAAAGCCGCCACCTTAAGGCCCTTTACCGCCTAAGGGCGGATGAGGTCCTCCTGGGCCGGACCTTTCCCGACGCCGTGGCCTTAGGGGGGTACCCCTTGGACGGCCAGGCCTACTTCCCCGGGGAAACCCCTTACCTTCTGGGTACTCCGGTGCCTTACGGGGTGCCCTTCCGCAGCCTGGTGCCCCAGGAGCTGAGGAACCTGCTGGTGGTTTCCCAGGCGGCGGGATTTGACAGCGTGGCCGCCTTCTCCGCCCGGGTGGTTCCCCTCCAGATGGCTTTGGGAGAGGCGGCAGGGGTGGCGGCGGCCCTCTTGCGCAAGGCCCCCCAGGCAGGGCTTGGCAAGGTGCCTCTGGCCGGTTTTCCCGAGTTGGCTGGGAGCGCCCCGGGCCTTGAGGCCCTGCGCAAGCGGCTGGTCCAAAGGGGGGCTAGGCTCTCCTCCCCGAAAGGGGAACGGGTGGAGGCGGATAGGCCGGGGTACCGGGAGGCGGTGGCCCTCTTGCGGCGGGGGTTGTTCGCTGGCCCCTATTACCTAAAGGGTTCCCTGGGCCTTTCCGAACCCATTCTCCTGGGGGACTTTTTGGCTAACCTGGAGCACTACTATCGGGCGAAGGGACCCGAGGAGCGCCTCAGGGTGGTGTTGAAGGCCCGGGAGCTTTTCCGGGGAGAGTTGCATAGGCCCTTGAGGAGGTCCGTGCTGAACAAGATCCTTCAGGCCTTGGGAGAGGGCGGGCTTGCGGGTGGCGATCCCGTCACCCGGGGGGAGGCCGCCCTTATTTTGTACCGGCTTCTGCCATAATGGGTTAACGTGCTGGCCATCCTCCTCCTCCCCGAGTTTTCCGAGCTGGAGGCGGCCTTAGCCCTGGAGGCGGCCCGGCGCTTGGAATACCCCGCCTACACCGTGGCCAAGGGGCGGAAGGGAACCCCAGCCCTGGCGGGATCCGTCTGGACCCCCACCTACGCCTTTCCCGCAGCCCCTCCTCCTAGGGCCCTCTTCATCCCCGGGGCTAGGAGGCCCGGCCGCATGGCCCAAGACCCCACCTACCTGGCCTTTTTGGAGGAGATCTGGGAGGGTTTGGAGGCGGTGTTTTTAGGCTTTAACGCCCACCTTTTCCTGGCCGAGGTGGGGAGGCTTCCTACCCGGGTGGTGGCCCCGGGGGAGGTGGCCCGGTCCCTGGTTAGGCAGGGGTACCAGGTGGGGGAGGGCTCCTTCCACCGGGAGGCGAAGGTGTATTCCACCCTAGGAGGCCTGACCCTCCTCCAGGCCTTAGCGGACTGGGCCCAAAAGGTGATTGAACTTTAAGTTTGGGCAGGAGTACACTGCTTTCATGACCGTAAGGGAGTATCAGAAAAAGCGCCGTCGGGAGCGCATCTTCCAGGCGGCCATGGCCCTTTTTCGCCAGCAGGGTTTCCAAGAGACTACCGCCACGGATATCGCCAAGGCCGCCCACGTGTCCCGGGGTACCTTCTTCAACTACTACCCCTACAAGGAGGCGGTGCTCCTGGAGTACGGAAGCCTCCTGTTGGCGGACCTTCGGGAGCAGGTTAGGCGTGGGCTGGCCCAAGGGGAAGACCCTCTAGCCCTTCTGCGCTTCCTTTTCCAGAGGCTTGCGGGTTTTACCCAAGCGGAGAAGGACCTTCTTCTGCCTCTTCTTTACGAGCTATTAAACCCTGACCCCATCCGGGCCAAGGCGGCCTTTATGGCCCTGCCTT
Source organism: Thermus altitudinis (assembly GCF_022760835.1). Classification (GTDB taxonomy): domain Bacteria; phylum Deinococcota; class Deinococci; order Deinococcales; family Thermaceae; genus Thermus; species Thermus altitudinis. The sequence goes on along the minus strand of NZ_JAKTNQ010000004.1, from coordinate 74,724 downwards.
TGGGCGATCTGATCGCGGAGGTGTTGAAGCCCCTAAAGGAGAAGGGGGTGGTGCGCCAGGACCTTTCCTTGGAGCGCATGGGCCGTACCTTGGCTGACCTTTACTTCCTAGCCGCCTTGCGCTGGGCGGCCTATACCCCTAATCGGGATTTCGCGGAAGAGCTGGACAAATCCCTGTCCTTGGCCCTGGAGGGGATCCTGGCCCGCAGCCAACCTGCCCCGGTTTCCAGGAAATCCGCCAAGGCCAAGGCCTAGTCCGCCGCCACCTTTAGCCTTTCGGCGATCTCGGGGATCCGGGCCAGGAAGAGCCCCGTGGGGCTTCCCGAAAGGGCTACCTCCTCCGGGGTGCCCTCGGCCACGATCTCCCCTCCCCGGTCCCCTCCCTCGGGGCCCAGGTCAATGACCCAGTCCGCGGTCTTCACCACGTCCAAGTTATGCTCAATGACCACCACGGTGTTGCCGGCGTCCACCAGGCGGTGGAGCACGTCCAGGAGCTTGGCCACGTCGTCAAAGTGAAGGCCGGTGGTGGGCTCGTCCAGGATGTAGAGGGTGCGGCCCGTGGCCTTGCGGCCCAGCTCCGTGGCCAGCTTGATCCGTTGGGCCTCCCCGCCGGAAAGGGTGGGGGAGGGCTGGCCCAGGCGCATGTACCCCAGGCCCACGTCCACCATGAGCTGGAGCTTGCGGGCGATGGTGGGGACGTGCTGGAAAAAGTCCAGGGCTTCCTCGGCGGTCATGTCCAGGACGTCAGCGATGCTCTTGCCCCGGAGCTTCACCTCCAGGGTCTCCTTGTTGTAGCGCTTGCCCTTACACACCTCGCAGGGCACGTAGAGGTCGGGCAAAAAGAGCATCTCGATCTTCACCGTGCCGTCGCCCCCGCAGGCCTCGCACCGCCCCCCTTTCACGTTGAAGGAGAAGCGGCCTGGGCCGTAGCCCCGTTTCCTGGCCTCGGGGGTTTTGGCGAAGAGGTCGCGGATCTCGTCAAAGATTCCGGTGTAGGTGGCGGGGTTGGAGCGGGGGGTGCGGCCGATGGGGGACTGGTCTATTTCAATGACCTTGTCCAGGTGCTCGAGGCCCTCCAGGGCCTCAAAGGCCCCCGGGGTGGTCTTGGCCCGCATGAGCCTTTGCGCCAAGGCGGCGTAGAGGACATCGTGGATCAGGGTGCTCTTGCCCGAGCCCGAAGGCCCCGTTACCGCCACGAAGCGGCCCAAGGGGATGCGTAGGGTGACCCCTTTCAGGTTGTGCTCCCGGGCTCCCCTTAGCACCAGCCACTTGCCGTTGCCCTTCCGGCGCTCCTTGGGCACGGGGATTTTCTTCTCTCCCCTTAGGTAGGCCCCGGTGAGGCTTTGGGGGCTTCGGAGAATCTCCTCCAAGGGGCCTTGGGCCACCACCTCCCCCCCGTGGATGCCGGCCCCCGGCCCCATGTCCACGATCCAGTCCGCGGCCCGCATGGTCTCCTCGTCGTGCTCCACCACGATCAGGGTGTTGCCGAGGCCCTGTAAGCGCTTCAAGGTGGCGATGAGGCGCTGGTTGTCCTTGGGGTGCAGGCCGATGCTGGGCTCGTCCAGGACATAGAGCACCCCGGTGAGGCCGCTACCCACCTGGGTGGCCAGGCGGATCCGCTGGGCCTCCCCTCCGGAGAGGGTGTTGGCGGCGCGGTCCAGGGTGAGGTAGTCCAGCCCTACCCCCACCAAAAACCCCAGCCTTTCCACGATCTCCCGCAGGATGGGGCGGGCGATCTGGGCCTGGAAGGGGGGGAGATGGGCCTCGAGGTCCCGGAAAAACTCCAGGGCCTCGCGAACCGGCAGGGCCGAAACCTCGGCGATGTTTTTGCCCGCCACCTTCACGGAGAGCACCTCCTTCTTGTAGCGGGTGCCGCCGCAGACCGGGCAGGGCTTTTGCGACATAAACCCTTCCAGCACCTCCTTGACCCCTTCGGATTCCGCCTCCTGGTAGCGCTTCTGCAACCAGGGGATCACCCCCTCGTAGTGGACCTCCACCCGGAAGGTTTCCTTCCCTCCCCGGCGGAAGACCACCTCAAAGGGCTCGGGGAGGCCGTAGAGCACCGCCTGTTTGGCCTCCTCCGGCAGGTCCTTGAAGGGGGTTTTGAGGTCAAAGCCCAGGTGTTCCGCCAGGGCCCGAAGCCGGTCCCAGAGGTAACTTCGCCCCGTGTCCCTACCCCGGGCCCAAGGCAGGATGGCCCCCTCGGCCAGGGAGAGCTCGGGGTTGACGATGAGCTCGGGGTCAAACTCCTGCTTGTAGCCCAGGCCCGAGCAGGCGGGGCAGGCCCCGTAGGGGGCGTTGAAGGAAAAGATGCGGGGCTCCAGCTCCTCCAGGACGCTCCCATGCTCGGGGCAGGCGAACTTTTCCGAGTAAAGCTCCTCTTGGCCACTATCCGGGTACAGGACCCGCAAAAGCCCCTCGCCCCTAAGAAGGGCCAGCTCCACCGCCTCGGCGATGCGGGGGCGTTCCTCCTCCTTAAGGGCCACCCGGTCCACCACCAGGTCTATATCGTGCTTCTCGTACTTTTCCAGATTGAGGTTCTGGGCCTCCTCCAGGAGGTAGATGACCCCGTCCACCCGCACCCGGGCGTAGCCTTCCTTCAGGAGTTGCTGGAAAAGCTTGCGGTATTCCCCCTTTCTTCCCCGCACCACGGGCGCCATGAGGATGGCCCGGGTGCCCGGGGGTTTTTGCAGGAGGCGGTCGGTGATCTCGCTGGCGGACTGCTTCTCAATGGGGCGGCCGCATTCCGGGCAGTAGGCGGTGCCGATGCGGGCATAGAGGAGGCGGAGGTAGTCGTGGATCTCCGTCACCGTGCCCACGGTGGAGCGGGGGTTGTGGCTGGTGGTCTTTTGATCAATGGAGATGGCCGGGGAAAGGCCCTCTATGCTTTCCACCTCGGGCTTGTCCATGACCCCCAAGAACTGGCGGGCGTAGCTGGAGAGGCTTTCCACATAGCGCCGTTGCCCTTCCGCGTAGATGGTGTCAAAGGCCAGGGTGCTCTTGCCCGAGCCGGAAACCCCAGTGATGACGATGAACTTGCCCCGCGGGAGCTCCAGGCTGATGTTCTTGAGGTTGTGCTCCCGTGCCCCCCGGATGACGATGCGGTCCATCCGTGGAAGTATACCACTACCCTCTGGCAAGGACCAGGTGGCCGGGGGGTGCTTCCCGTGGCCTATAGTGGACTCATGGCCTCTTGGATGCGCGCCGAGGCGGAGGAGGCTCCTAAGGTCATAGAGCGTCTCCTTCGGGAGAACGAGGGTGAGGTGCAGGGCCTGGCCCGCTTCCTGAGGAAGCGCCCACCGAGCCTTACCCTTACCGTGGCCCGGGGCAGTTCCGACCACGCGGCCCTTTTGGCCAAGTACCTCCTCGAGGCCCGCCTGGAATGGCCGGTCCTCTCCTTGGCCCCTTCGGTCCTCACCCTCTACCGGGCCCGGCCCCGGGTGCCCTTTCCTTCGCTCCTTCTGGCCTACAGCCAAAGCGGGGAGAGCCCGGATCTCCTAGAGGCCGTGGCCGCCTACCGGGCGCAGGGTGTCCTCACGGTGGCCCTGGTGAACCGGGAGGAGAGCCCCCTGGCCCGAATGGCGGAGGTGGTCCTTCCCCTCCATGCCGGGGAGGAGAGGGCGGTGGCCGCCACCAAGAGCTTTCTCGCCATGCTGGCCGCCACCCTTCACCTCCTGGCCCACCTGGTGGAGGAATCCCGCCTGCGCCAGGTCCTTCCCACCTTACCCGAGGCCTTGCACCGGGCCTTGGAAACCTCGGGGGAGCTGGATTACCTGGAGGATGGAGAAAACCTTTTCGTCCTGGGGCGGGGGTTCACCTATCCCGTGGCCCTCGAGGCGGCCTTGAAGCTCAAGGAGGTGGCGGGGCTTCATGCGGAGGGGCTTTCGGCGGCGGAGTTTCTGCATGGGCCCCAGGCGCTATTGGAGCCCGGCTTTCCTGTGCTGGCCCTGGTGCAAAAGGATGAGGCCTCGGATACCCTTCTTGCCATCCTGGAGGGGCTAAGGGCTAAAGGAGCTCATCTTCTCGTCCTCTCCCCTGAACCCGACGCCCTAGCCTTGGCGGATTCCCCCCTGGCGCTTCCTGTGGGCTCTGAGCCCGAAACCACCCCTCTTCTCCTAGCCCAGGCCTTCTACCCCAAGGCGGAGGCCTTGGCCCGGGCCCGGGGCCTGGACCCGGACCGGCCCCGGCACCTCACCAAGGTGACCCGGACCCGTTAGAAGACCTTCTCCCCTAGGGGCACCTCCCGCTCCACGGTGAGGAGGACCACCCGGCCCTCCCCGTCCTTGGCCCCCAGGACCAGGACCTCCGAGGGAAACCCGGCGATGAGGCGGGTACCTAGGTTCACCGCGCACACCACCAAGCGGCCCAAGAGGTCTTCCGGGCGGTAGAGTTCCGTGATCTGGGCGGAACTTTGCTTGATGCCCAAAGGACCCAGGTCTATCCAAAGCTTATAGCTGGGCTTGCGGGCTTTCTCGTGGGGCTCGGCCTTAAGAATACGGCCCACGCGCAAATCCAGGGCTTGGAAGGCTTCCAGGGCGTCCATGCTTTGATTCTGCCAGAAGGGTTGCCGTACCAAAAGCTTCCCCGCCCCCGCAGGGGGGCGGGGGTTTTGCCGTCCTGGAGCTGGTGGGCCGTGTGGGACTCGAACCCACAGCCAACCGGTTGTAAACCACCCCACACCTAAAGGCGGAGGCTTTCCAAGGGGAGATGATGGAAAGAAGACACCCTCAGAATCCGGGCCGGTTTACAACGGCCCATGCCCATCGAGCCAGCTCTCCGGGCAATGTTATGGGCAGCCACCCAATCCGCATTATGCTGAAACCCGCACGCCGTGCAGCGGAAAAGGGCCTGGCTACGCCGATTTTCCTTGGCAACGTGGCCACACCGGGGACACTCCTGGGAGGTGTGGTGGGGGTCCACCGCCACCACCTTGATTCCCTTGAGAGCCGCTTTATACTCAACAAAGAAGCGAAAACGGGCGTAGGGCCAGAGATTATGGAGGTATCTTTCCCTCTTCCCCCTCTTGGTAGTATGGTCCTTGAGCCCGGTCAGATCTTCAATGGCCAGGGTATCCCCAGGTTCCAGGCTGTCCACGATCCGCTTAGCCAGGGTGTGTAGGGTGTGGTTTACGAAACGGGCCTCCCTTCCCCTAAGCCGTTCCCAAAGGTGTTTAAGGCCTTTGGTGCGTTCAGAAGGCCGGTCCAGTTTGGACCGGACTTCGGCCCGTTTTCTCAGGTAGTGCAGACGCTTACCCCTAAGGGGTCCGCCGGAGAACTGCAACCCAGTGGAGAGGGTGGCCAAGGCTTTTTGCCCCAGGTCCACTCCCACCACTTTTCCTCCACCGCCAAGAGGCTCTGGAGTCTCCACCCGCAGGTGGAGGTGGATGTACCACTTACCCTTTGCTCCCTTAGTGAGTACCCCACCTTGGATGCTTTTGGCCCGGTTCAACAACTCCCGTTGGTAGTTGCCCAGCTTCATGAGGATAAGCATGCGGCCACGTACCGTAGTTAGGGAAATGGTTTCATCTTTCAGGCGCAGGGAAAGAGTGCGTTGGTCAAAGGTGCAGGAGGTGGGCCTGTAAAACTTGGCCCGGCTTCCCTTCCTGCGTCCCACCCTAGCAATAACCTGTACTGCCAGGTTAGCGCTGAGCCCCAAGGCACGGAGGTCCCTATAGACAAGATGGTGCAGCCTAAACCGGCGGAACTCCCCTCTCTCCTTGGCCACCCGCAGGGCATGGTTGCAACCCTCGGCGAACAGCTCTACGGTAGCTTCTAAGGCCCTCACCTGTTCGGGGGTGGGCCTTAGGGTACAACGGAGAGTAAGGGTCTGCACAGCTACATTCTAGAAGGAGGTTCTATAAAAGGGAATCGTCTCCGGTCTCCTCTCCTACATGTATTTAGGTTTGATACTTGTGTTTCGTTCGTAAGACGCTTTCCACCGCCTTAGTTCCACGGCAGTTTTAAGGGATTTTGGTGGGCCGTGCAGGACTCGAACCTGCAACCGTCCGGTTATGAGCCGGCCGCTCTGACCGATTGAGCTAACGGCCCCCGCCAGAAGGCTATATTAGCATAGCAGGTGGGGTAGGGCTAGATATCCGGGGCCCGGAGGTGTAGGGTGGAAGCGGAGGTGAACCATGACGGTGAACGAGAGCACCACCGATAGGGTGATCCGGTTTATCCTGGCCCTTGTCCTCTTCTACTTCGCCTTCCAGTCGGCATCCCCATGGAACTGGATTCTGGGCATTGTGGCGGTGGTCCTCCTCTTCACGGCGGTTACCGGCTTCTGCGCCCTTTACAAGGTCCTGGGCATTAGCACCAAGAAGTAAACCACCGGGCCCTTGGGGTTTGGGGAATGGGGGCCTTGCCCTGGCCGGTTGCTCCCGGGGCCCTCGTGCGGGTGGAGTTTTACAAGTTCCCGGGAAATAGCCTGCACTACTTCTGGGAGGCCCGGGTGGTGGAGGTGCGCCCCGAAGGGGTCCTCACCCTTTTGCCCCAAGGGGAAACCTTCCACCATGTGGCCAAGGGTAGGAGGGTGGTGCTGGACCACGACGCCTACGTGGCCTTTTTCCCAGGGGCCTGGTACTCCGGGGGGCCGGACGTGCGGGAGGGGCGGGTTTTGGAGTACTACTGGAATGTGCAAACCCCAGCGGAGTGGACGGGACGGGGCTTTTCCCAGTATGACCTCGAGCTGGATGTGAAGTGCCGGGCCGACCACACCTGTGAGGTCTTTGACCGGGAGGAGTTCCAGGCAAAGCGCTCCCTCTATCCCAGGGTTTGGGTGGAAGAGGCGGAAAAGGCGGTGTTGGCCATCTTTCGCCACATGGAAGAAGGCCGCTGGCCGGTTTTGCCTCCGGGGGAACCCCTTCCGTGGTTGGAGCGGATCTAGGGGGTAAGGCTGGGTAGGGGGCTGGGCCTGGGGTCCTGATTCCCGGGCCCCCAGGCTCTAATGGGGAGGAGGGCGCGGCCCTCTAAGTGCCAACGCCCTTCCAGGACCACTTGGTAGAGGAGGCCTTTGAAGAAACCGTGGAAGCTATCCTCCCAGGTTTCCAGGTTCTGGGCCCTAAGAGGGTAGTTGTGCCAGGCGGGGCCCAGGTAGTAGAGCCAGGGATCCTCCAGGGGGCGGGTGTCCTCTTTGGGAAGGCCTAGGAGGGCGTTGAAGTACCCCCGGAGGCGGCTTGCGGTGAAGAGGAGGTTTAGGTAGGGGTCCTCGAGGGCCTTCCTGGCCTCGGCCTCCGTCTTGGGGAAGGGCCTAGCGGGGTCCCAGGCCCCAAAAAGCCGCAGGCGGTCCCCCTGCTTTAGGGCATCCTCCCAGCTCATCTGGGCCAGGCCCAGGGTACGGCTTAGAGGAGCGTGGCCTTGGACTTCGGCCAGGCCTTGGGCTAGCCCATCGGCTGCTTCCCGCACCCCGCGGGAAAGCCCCAAGGCCTTGTCCCCCCCGTACTGCTCGTTGTCCACGATGGCCGCCAGCACCCCGGAGGGGAGCCCTAGGGCAAAGGCGGCGGCGCGGATCTCCCGGGCATAGGGAAGGACGTGGTGGGGAGCGGTGGGCAGCCCCTCCAGGCTCACCCTATGGCCTCGTCGGGCCTGGCCGATGGCCTCCACCCAGCGCTTGGCTGCCAGAAGGGCGCTTTGGCCATCGGAAAAGGCGGCGCGCTTACCGGTGCGTTGGTTCTTAAGCTCGAGGCGCATTAGCCGGTCATAGGCCCGGGCCGCCTCTTTTCCCAGAAGCTGATGCAGGCTGGCCTTCAACGCCAGGTGAAGGCCAGCCAAGGCCTCCCTTTGCCGTGGGGGGTAGGGGAGGAGGTCCCGCAGGCTAGGGGAGGGAGGTGCGGAAGGGGGAATGGGGAGCAACAGGAAAAGCAGGCCCGCTAACGCCAGCACAAGCCAGGGGCCCGGGGGCATGGGCTAGGGCTGGGGGTCGTTCACGGGAGCGGGCGGGACTTCCACCGTGGCCTCCACCGGATAGCCGGCGTAGGTGCGGCGGCCCCCCAGGGTTCTCTCCAAGACCTCCCGCCACTCCGGGAGGTTGAGGAAGCGGTCTGCCTGGTTGCGGAGCTCGAGGTCGGCCAGCTCGTGGACGCCCAGAAGATGGATCTCCTTTCCCAAGGCCCTAAGGGCGGCAAAGGTATGGGCCAGGTCTCCCGAGCCGCTGGCCACGATGGCCCGGTCCCAGCGGGGAGCAGTAGTGAGGAGATCCGTGGCCATCATGGCTTCAAACCGGGCGTCCCCCCGCACCAGGCGGCTTCGCACCGTGTAGCCCATGAAGACCAGGGCGTCTATAAAGCGCTGCTGGCGCTCGTCCTCAGGGTCGGTGATGGGGACGTAATAGAAAGCGTTGTAAAGCTGCTCGGGGGTGGCGAACTGGGTGAGGACCCGGCGGTGGTCCACGTTCCAACCCAGCCGTTTAGTGGCCAGGTACATGTAGGAGCCATCAATGAAAAGGGCAACCCGCATATGCCCCATCTTAAAACAACCCAGGGCCCTGGGGTAGCCACGGCCCTGGGTGGGTTTACCCGCTTATCAAGCGGGGGTTTTCTCCTCCGCTTTCTCCGAGGAGTGGCCGGGGTTCACCTTAAGGGCGGGGTTGGCGTAGGCGGCGGCGTGGTTGGCGGCGATGGCGGCTTCCCCGAAGCCCAGCACAATGAGGGGGAGTTTCCCCGGATAGGTGACGATGTCCCCGCAGGCGTAGACTCCAGGGATGCTGGTGGCCATGGTGGTGTCCACCTTGATCTTGTTCTTTTCCAGCTCCAACCCCCAGTTGGCCAAGGGCCCTAGCTTGGTGAGGTAGCCCGCCAGGATCAAAACCGCATCCACCTCCAGCTCCTTTTCCTCTTGGGTGGCGCTATGGAAGATCACCGCCTTTTCCACGTGCTCCTTCCCCTCAATCCGCCGCACCTCGTAGGGGGTAAGCACCCTAAGCTGGCCTTCTTCGTGGGCTTTCAAGAGCTCCCTCACGCTGGCCTCGTGGGCCCGGAACTGGGGCCTCCGGTGGATCAGGGTGATCTCCCGGGCGGTGCCCAGAAGGTTCAAGGCCCAGTCCACGGCGCTATCCCCACCCCCCACGATCAGGACCCGCTTGTTCTGGAACTCCGCCTTGTTCCTCACCGCATAATAGACGCCCTTGCCTTCCAGCTCCTTCTCCCCTGGAGCTCCCAGACGCCTGGGTTCAAAGGCTCCTACGCCGGCAGCGATGATGACGGCTTTGGCGCTGTAGGTGTTGCCGAGGGAGGTGGTCACCTTGAAGAGATCCCCGTCCTTTTCTAAGGTTTCCGCCCGCTCCCCTAGGCTGTAGATGGGGTTAAAAGGAGCCACCTGCTCCACCAGGCCCTGGACTAGGTCTTTGGCGTACACCTTGGGGAAGCCAGCTACGTCGTAGATGTACTTTTCTGGATAGAGGGCGGAGAGCTGTCCTCCGGGTTCGGGCAAGGGATCCACAAAGCGGAAGGAAAGCCCCCGCATCCCCACGTAAAAACCTGCAAAAAGCCCAGCGGGTCCTGCGCCAATGATGATCACATCGGTGTGCTCCATGGCCTCACCTCGCCCTGCATTCTACCCTTAGGGAAACCCCTTTGGGGGCGGCTTCCGGCAAGGGACAAAGGTCTTAGGTCCATCCCATAACCTTCTCCCTATGGTCCTAAGGCAGGACCTTGGTTCCGCCTTGGCTAACCCATCTGGAGCACCACTTTGCCAAAGATGCGCCGTTCCTCAAGAAGCCGGTGCCCCTCCGCCGCTTCCTCTAAGGGAAGCACCTGTCCCAGCACGGGCCGGAGCTGGCCTTGCTCCACAAAGCGCAAGATAGGGAAGAGGCGGCTTTTGGAGCCCATAGTGGAGCCCAGGATGGAAAGCTGCCGGAAGAAGACGTGGGCGAAGGGAAGGGTGCCCTCATAGCCCGAGGAAGCGCCGGCGATGGCGATCCTGCCCCCATTGGCCGTGGCCCGGATCACCCCTTCAAAGTAAAGGGCCCCGGTGTGGTCCACCACCTTGTCGGCGCCTTTGCCGCCGGTTAGACGGCGCACCTCTTTGGGCCAGTCGGGATGGGTGTAGTTTACGGTTTCGTCGGCTCCCAGCTCCTTGGCCTTCCCCAGCTTTTTCTCCGAACCGGCGGTGGCGATAACCCGGGCCCCGAAGAGCTTGGCGATCTGGATGGCGGCCACGCTGACCCCGCTACCTGCGGCCATGACCAAAACATCCTCCCCGGGCCGCACCTGGAGTTTGTCCACCACCATCTGCCAAGCGGTAAGGAAGGTGAGGGGGATGGCAGCGGCCTCTTCAAAGGAAAGGTTTTGCGGTTTTTTAAGAAGGTTGACCTCCGGTACCACCAGGTACTCGGCGTAGGCTCCAAAGCGGTGCTCCCCCAGGATCTCGTATTTGGCGCAAAGGTTATCCTCCCCGGCCAGGCACCTTTCGCAGTGGCCACAGGAGAGGCCAGGATTGACCACCACCTCGTCCCCGGGGGCAAAGCCGGTTACCCCGGGGCCCACGGCATCCACCACCCCCGAGGCATCGGCTCCTAGGATGTGGGGTAGGGGAAGCTTGGGGCTGGCTACCCCCTTTCTTACCCAGATATCCAGGTGGTTGAGGGCTGCGGCCTTTACCCGGATCCGCACCTCTTTGGGGCCGGGCTCGGGGGTAGGCATCTCGGCTACTTTTAGAACCTCTGGGCCGCCTCGAGCTTCCATGACCACCGCCTTCATCATGGCCTCCTTATGAAGGGGATTCTTTCATGAAGGGCAGCCGGGGTCAAGGTACGGCGACCCTTGACAGGGTCCAGAAGAAGCGGGTACCCTGTCCAGCGTAAGGCTAAGAGGAGGTAAACGCTATGAGAAAAATTGTGGCGGTTTTGGTGAGCGTCGCGGCTCTGGTCGGCATGGCCAGCGCCCAGACTTTTGTTTGGCCCCAGAAGTGGACGGTGGCCAAGCCCTCTGAGGTGAAACGGGGGGGCACCATTCGGGAAGCGGTGATCTCGGACTACCGCACCTTCAACCCCTTCATCACGGCGGAGGCGGGCAATGTTCCTAGCCTTCTCGCCGGGCCCATTGGCCTGGTGCGGCGCGACCCCACCACGGGGGACTGGATCCCCTACATGGCCGAGTCCTGGAGCATCAGCCCGAACAAGTTGGAGATAACCTTCAAGATTCGCCGGGGGATGAAGTGGTCCGACGGCAAGCCCATCACCGCCGACGACTGGATCATGACCTGGCGCATCCACACCGATAAGGCCGTGGGGTCCAACAGCTATGACTCCTTCTTCCTGGACGGAAAGCCCATCACCCTGCGCAAGATAGACGACTACACCATCCGCTTCATCTACCCCAAGACGGATGCCGAGGCCTTTAGCGTGGCCGGCTTTGTTCCTTGGCCCGCCCACATCTTTGGGCCCGTCTACCAAAAGGAGGGGGCCGAGGGCATCAAGAAGATGTGGACCCTTAACGAAAAGCCGGAGAACATCGTTTCCGGTGGGCCCTGGCTCATTGAAAGCTACCGGCCCGGGGAGCGCCTGGTTCTGAAGCGCAACCCCGCCTTCGGCGAGTGGAACAAGGACGAGGCGGGGAATCCCCTGCCTTACCTGGACCGCCGGGAGATTCGCATCGTTAAGGACACCAATGCCCAACTGGCGGAGTTCTTGGCGGGCAACATCGATGTGATGGCCCCTGCCACGGTGGACCACATCTCCCAGATCCGCCAGGCCATCCAGCAGGGCCGTTTGGACGCCACCATCAAGGTGAACGCTTCCCCGGTGGCCAGCAGCCAGTTTATGGTCTTCAACTGGAATAAGGCCTCGGATCCCTTCAAGCAAAGCCTCTTCCGCTCGGACAAGTTCCGCCGGGCCATGAGCCACATCGTCAACCGCCAGGCGGTGATTGATATCGTCTACGGCGGCCTGGGCACCCCCATGTACAGCAGCGTTTACCCAGTGCTCACCCAGTGGGTGAACCCCAAGGTGCCCAAATACGAGTACAACCTGCAGGAGGCGGCCAAGCTCCTGGCGGAGTTGGGCTTCACCAAGAAGGACAAGGAAGGCTTCCTGGTGGACTCCAAGGGGAGGAGGCTCGAGTTCAACCTTTCCACCAACGCCGGCAACGCCCAGCGGGAGCAGATTGCCAAGCTCATCGTGGACGAGGCCAAGAAGGTGGGGGTGAAGGTGAACTTCACCGCCATTGACTTCAACACCCTGGTGGGGCAGTTGCTCTCCTCCGGTCCCGACCGGCCCTTTGACGCCATCATCATCGGCCTTACCGGTGGGGGGCTGGACTGGCCCTTTGGCGCCAACGTGGTGCCCTGCAAGGGCAACCTGCACATGTGGAACAAGTCGGGCCAGTGCCTGGACCCCAGGGAGACGCAGCTGGATGCCCTCTACTCCCGTGGCCGTAGCGAACTGGACTTCAAGAAGCGGGTGGAGATCGGTTACCGCATGCAGGAGATTGAGGCCCAGCTTCTTCCCGTCATCTACATCGCCGGCCCCAACTACCATCCCGCCTGGAACAACCGCCTGGGTGGGGAGCACCCCGATGCCATCATCAGCAGCATCTGGGGCCAGCGGCAGCTGGAGCTGACCTTCATCAAGAAATGAGCTAGTTGTACGGTATCCCCGGGGTCCGCTGACCCCGGGGATACTTTGGGAAGCCATGACCGCATACATCCTTCGCCGAATCCTCTACCTGGTGCCCACCTTTTTTGGGGCCACCTTTTTGGCCTTTCTCATCATCCAGTTGGCCCCTGGGGATTACCTGACCCAGTTGGAGCTGGACCCCAAGGTGACCCCCGAGACCATTGCCCGCCTCAGGTCCCAGTTTGGCCTGGACCGGCCCATCCATGAGCAGTATCTCCTGTGGATGCATAACCTTTTGCACCTCAACCTGGGCTATTCCTTCGCCTACCAGGCCCCGGTGCTGGACATCGTCTGGCCTCGGGTGGTCAACTCCATGGTTATCGTGGTGCCATCCACCCTTTTCCTATTCCTGGTGGCCATTCCCGTAGGGATCTACGGGGCCTTGCGCCAATACTCCCTGGGGGACCGGGTGATCTCCTTTCTGGCCTACATTGGCTTGGCCATCCCCAACTTTTTCCTGGCCCTGATCTTCATGTACCTGATCCTGCAGGTCTACTTCCGCACGGGGGTGATGGTTTTCCCGGTGTCGGGCATGACCAGTAGCGGCTTTGAGCAGTTTGACCCTTGGAAAAAGATCCTGGATATCGCCTGGCATGCGGTGATTCCCATCATCGTGGTAACCACCAGTGACATCGCGGGTTTTTCCCGGGTCATGCGGGGGCAGATGCTGGAGGTGCTCTCCCAGGATTACATCCGCACCGCCCGGGCCAAGGGCTTGGCGGAGCGGGTCGTGGTCTACAAGCATGCCCTTAGGAACGCCGTCATTCCCTTTGTGGCCAACATAGGGGGCATTTTGCCTGGGCTGATTTCGGGGGCGGGGCTGGTGGAGGTGGTCATGGCCTGGCCTGGGATCACCCCGCTCCTTCTGGACTCATTGCAGCAACAAGACCTTTACATGGTGGCCGGCTTCCTCACCATAGGTCTAGTCCTCCTGATGGTGGGCAATCTGCTTTCCGACCTCCTTTTGACCTGGGTGGACCCCAGGATTCGTTACGAGTAGAGGGCTCTATGCGGGCATCTGCTGCCAAAACCCCCCAATCGCAAAGCCTCACCCAGGTGGCCTTGCGCCAGTTCCGCAAGCACCCGCTGGCGGTGTGGGGTCTCAGGATCCTTCTGGTGCTCTACACCTTTGCCCTTTTTGCCGGCTTCTTTACCCCTTACGATCCCAACTATTACGAGCTTTACCCCCCTAAGGGGCACCACCCGCCCACCCGCATCCATTTTGTGGATCCAGAGACGGGAAAGCTAAGCCGGCCCTTTGTTTACGCTACGAAGCGGAGCATTGACCCCGTTTCCTTGCAGCCGCGCTACGAGGAGGATCCTTCCCAGGGCAAGTTCTACCTGCGGTTTTTCGTGCGCACCCCCGACCAACCCTACACCATCCTCAGGGTGTTTCGTTCCGATTTGCGCCTTTTCGGGGTGGATCCCCCAGGCCGCATCTTCTTGATGGGCACGGATAACTTTGGCCGTGACCTCTATAGCCGCCTGGTCTATGGGGGGCAGGTTTCCCTTACCATTGGCATCCTTTCCGCCCTGGTCTCCTTCGTTTTGGGCCTGGTGCTGGGAGGGATTGCCGGGTATTTTTCCGGTCGCCCCTTCGCCCTTTCCCTGCCTCTTCGGGCGTGGCGGGGACGTGGTTGGCTTCTTGGGCCTCTCTCTTGGGCCATCTGGGGTGGGTTGGCCCTTGGAGCCTTGTACCTGGCTTGGACCTACTACTCCCTCACCGGCCTGGGAGTGCTTCAGTTGCTGGCGGCCGGGGTGGCTTTGTGGTTCGCCTTTTTTCTCCTCAAGACGTTGCCCTTCCGGCCTCTCCTCTTGGACCCGGATAACCTGATCATGCGCCTGGTGGAGATCATCGCCGCTATTCCCACCCTTTTCCTTCTCATCTCCTTGCGGGCGGTTTTCCCCACCAACATTGACCCGCTTTTCACCTTCTACCTGGTGGTGGGCCTACTGGGGTTCATCGGCTGGGGCGGGCTGGCCCGGGTGGTGCGGGGGATTGTGCTTTCGGTGCGGGAGATGGACTACGTGCAGGCGGCAAGGGCCTTGGGGGCTTCCGATGCTCGGATCATTGCCCGCCACGTATTGCCGGCCACCGCCAGTTACATCATCGTGAGCCTCTCCTTGACCATCCCGGGTTTTATCCTGGGGGAAAGCGGGCTTTCCTTCTTGGGGCTAGGGGTCACGGAGCCCTACACCAGCTGGGGGCTTCTTCTGCAAGCGGCCCAACAGGGGGGTTTTGCCAGTTTTGTGGACCGCCCCTGGGTGCTTTGGCCGGGGTTTTTCATCTTTGTTTCCATCATGGCCTGGAACTTCGTGGGGGATGGTTTGCGGGATGCCTTTGACCCTAGGCGGAGGCGGTAGCCCCTTCTCTTTTAACCGGGTATGGCGTATAACGGGTGAGGTGTCTTGAGGGCGGTGCCCGAAGGAGTGCGCATGGACGAAAAACGGCTACTGGAGGTGAGAGACCTTAAAGTCCACTTCTTCACCGATGATGGGGTGGTGAAGGCGGTGGACGGGGTTTCCTTCCATGTGGACAAAGGGGAAACCCTGGCGGTGGTGGGGGAATCGGGTTCGGGGAAGAGCGTGACCGCTCTTTCCATTATGCGGCTCATCCCCACGCCCCCGGGAAGGATCGTGGGTGGGGAGATCCTCTTCCGCGGCAAGGACGGGGAGGTGCGGGACCTGGCCAGGCTTTCTGAGGCGGAGATGCGCAGGATTAGGGGCAACGACATCGCCATGATCTTCCAGGAGCCCATGACCTCCTTAAACCCCGTGTACACGGTGGGGGACCAGATTGCCGAGGCCATCATGCTCCACCAGGGGAAAAGCCGCAAGGAGGCCATGGAGCTTGCCGCCCACATGCTGGACCTGGTGGGGATTCCTGAGCCCAAGAAGCGCCTTGCCAACTACCCCCACCAGATGTCGGGCGGGATGCGGCAGCGGGTGATGATCGCCATGGCCCTTTCCTGTAATCCCTCCCTTCTCATTGCGGATGAGCCCACCACTGCTTTGGACGTGACCATCCAGGCCCAGATCCTCGAGCTGATGAAAAAGCTCCAGGAGGAGATCGGGATGAGCATCCTCTTCATCACCCACAACCTGGGAGTGGTGGCGGAGATGGCGGACCGGGTGGTGGTGATGTACGCAGGGCGGGCGGTGGAGGAGGCGGATGTGGTGCCCCTTTTCAAAGACCCCTTGCACCCCTACACCCGGGGGCTTTTGCACTCCGTGCCCCGCTTGGACCTGGCGGCGGAGCATAAGGAGCGCCTCGAGGCCATCCCCGGCAACGTACCCAACCCCTTGTACCTCCCCTCGGGATGCGCCTTCCACCCCCGGTGCAAGCACTACGTGGAGGGCCTTTGCGACCGGGAGGTTCCTCCCTTGGAGGGCACGGGTGACGGCCGCCAGGTGCGGTGCGTGCGCTGGCGGGAGATCCGGGAGGTGCGGGCATGAGGGAGAACCATGTCCTCCTGGAGATCCAGGACCTCAAGAAGCACTTCCCCATCCGCGGTGGGATCCTCTCCCGGGTGGTGGGAAGCGTGAAGGCGGTGGACGGGGTTTCCTTCGCCATCAAGAAGGGAGAGGTCCTGGGCCTGGTGGGGGAGTCGGGTAGCGGCAAGACCACGGTGGGCCGCACCCTGCTCCGCCTCATTGAGCCCACGGGGGGGCGGATCCTCTTTGAGGGACGGGACATCACCGACCTGCCCAAGGACAAGCTCCGCCCCTACCGCCGGCGGATGCAGATCATCTTCCAGGACCCCTTTAGCTCCCTAAACCCCCGCATGACCGTGGGGGATATCATCGCCGAGCCCCTCATCATCCACGGCCTGGGCAAGACGCCCCAGGAGCGCACGGAGAGGGTGGCGGAGCTCTTAAAGCTGGTGGGGCTTTCCCCGGACCACATGCGCCGCTACCCCCATGAGTTTTCCGGTGGGCAACGGCAAAGGATCGGCATCGCCCGGGCCCTGGCGGTGGCCCCGGAGTTCATCGTGGCCGATGAGCCGGTTTCCGCCCTGGACGTGTCCATCCAGGCCCAGGTGGTGAACCTCCTCCAGGACCTCAAGGAGGAGCTGGGCCTCACCCTGCTTTTCATCGCCCACGACCTGGCGGTGGTGGAGTACATCTCCGACCGGGTGGCGGTGATGTACCTGGGTAAGGTGATGGAGATCGCCTCCTCCCGGGAACTTTACCGGAACCCCAAGCACCCCTACACCGAGGCCTTGCTCTCGGCGGTGCCCATCCCCGACCCCACGGTGAAGCGGGAAAGAATCGTTTTGCAAGGCGATATTCCCTCGCCCATCAACCCGCCCTCGGGCTGTGTCTTCCGCACCCGGTGCCGCTACGCCCTTCCCGAGTGCGCCCAGGTGGTGCCCGAGCTCAAAGAGGTGAGTCCGGGCCACTACAAGGCCTGCATCCGGGACGATATCCTGTAGGTTTTGGGGCCAAGGCCCCGGCGGATCCCGCCGGGGTATACTCTTCCCATGCTGGTCAAGGACGTGATGCGCTCGCCCGTGCTCACGGTGGAGCCGGGGATGACCCTGGAGGAGGCCTACCGCTTTCTCTTGGAAAAGGGTATCCGCCACCTTCCGGTGGTGGCCGAGGGAAAACTGGTGGGCATCCTCACCGACCGCGACCTACGGCTGGCCATGAGCCACCTGAACCCCGGCGGCCCCCTTCCCGGCTCCACCCCGGTGGCGGCGGCCATGACCCGGAAGGTGGTTACCGCCCACCCTCTGGATCCCGTGGAGGAGGCGGCCCGGGTGATGCGGGAGGGGAAGATCGGCTGCCTTCCGGTGCTGGAGGATGGCCGGTTGGTGGGCATGGTCACGGGCATTGACCTTTTGGATGCCCTCCTCAGGCTCACCGGGGTCACGGAGCCCTCAGGCCGCCTCGAGGTCCGCCTCCCCGACCGGGTGGGGGAGCTGGCCCGGCTCACGGGGTTTCTGGCGGGCCGGGGGGTCAATATCCATTCCCTGCTTTCCTACCCCGAGGATGGGGGGTTCGTGCGGGCGGTGGTGCGGGTGAATACCCTGGAGACCCATCTCCTGGCGGAAGGCCTGCGCCAGGAGGGTTTTGAGGTGATCTGGCCCCCCAGGAAGCCATGGTGATCTACCGGGACGAGTACCGCCTCTACGACTTCGGCCCGGGCCACCCCTTTAGCCCGGTGCGTCTGGAGATGCTCACCTCCCTTCTGCAGGCCTTGGGGGTGTGGCGGCAACCCTTGGAACCTCCCGAGGCTACCCGGGAGGAGGTGCTTACCGTGCACTCCCAGCGCCTGGTGAAACGGGTGGAGGCGGCAAGCCGGGGGGAGAGGGTGCCGGATTTGGAGTACTACGGCCTGGGCACCGGGGATACCCCGGTCTTTCCCGGCATGGACCGGGCGGCCAGGATCCTGGTGGGGGGCACCTTGGAGGGGGCCCGGCGCATCTTGGCCGGGGAGAAGCGGGTCCTGCAACTGGGCGGAGGCCTCCACCACGCCCAGTACGACCGCGCCAGTGGGTTTTGCGTGTATAACGATCTCTCCGTGGCCATCCGCTACCTGACCCAAGCGGGCTTGCGGGTGGCCTATCTGGACATAGATGTGCACCACGGGGATGGGGTGCAGTGGATCCACTACGAGGAAAAGGGGGTTCTAACCCTAAGCCTCCACGAAACCGGCCGCTACCTCTTCCCCGGGACCGGGCACGTGCACGAGATCGGCCGGGGGGAGGGGGTAGGGAGGAAGCTGAACCTTCCCCTGGAGCCCTTCACCGAGGACGAAAGCTACCTGGAGGTTTTTGAGGCCCTGGTGCCCTGGGCCCTAGAGGCTTTCCGCCCCGATGTGTTGCTGGTGCAGTCGGGGGCGGACGCCCACTACCAGGACCCTTTGGCGGACCTCCTCCTCACCACCCGGGCCTACGAGGCAATCCTTCGCCTAATCCTGGAGTACGCCCAGGCCTACACGGGGGGAAGGGTGCTTTTCACCTTGGGGGGTGGGTACAGCCTGGATGCCACGGTTAGGGTCTGGGCTCTCCTATACTTGGTCTTCCACGGTTTACCCCTCCCTGAACGCCTGCCTGAGGGGTGGCTTAAGGAGTGGCAAGCCCGGCTGGAGAAGCCCTTGACCCCTACCCTTCACGACCCCCAGGCCCCCCGCGCCCCATACCCGGAAATCCCCCGCAAGGAGGAGATCGCCCGCCGAAACCGCCTCACCCTGGAGAGGCTCATGGAGCTTGTGCGTCCCCACCTGGTACACTAGCGGGATGAAGGTGGTGTTGCGCCTGCCCGAGCGAAAGGAGGTGGAGGTGAAGGGGGATAGGCCCCTGAAGGAGGTCCTCCTGGAGCTGGGCTTGAATCCGGAAACGGTGGTGGTGATCCGGGGGGAGGAGCTCCTCACCCTGGACGAGAGGGTGGGGGAAGGGGAGACCCTCGAGGTCCTCTCCGCCATCTCCGGGGGCCAGGGGTGGGGCGGCCATGGTGTGTAAGATCTGCGGCCAAAAAGCTCAGGTGGAGCTGAGGAACCGGGGCTTTGCCTTGTGCAAGGAGCACTACCTGGAGTGGTTCGTCAAGGAAACCGAGCGGGCCATCCGCCGCCACCGGATGCTCCGGCCGGGCGAGCGGGTTTTGGTGGCGGTTTCCGGGGGCAAGGATTCCCTGGCCCTTTGGGATGTGCTTTGGCGGCTGGGTTACCAGGCGGTGGGGCTTCATCTGCAGCTGGGGATTGGGGGCTACTCGGAGAGGAGCCTTCAGGTCACGCAACGCTTTGCCCAGGACCGGGGCCTGGAGCTTTGGGTGGTGGACCTGCGCCAGGCCTATGGCTTTGGGGTTCCGGAGCTGGCCCAGCTTTCGGGGCGGGTGGCCTGTTCCGCCTGTGGGCTTTCCAAGCGCTACATCATCAACCAGGTGGCGGTGGAGGGGGGCTTCAGGGTGGTGGCCACCGGCCATAACCTGGACGACGAGGCGGCGGTCCTCTTCGGCAACCTCCTGAACCCCCAGGAGGACGCCCTGGTCCGCCAGGGGCCGGTGCTGCCCGAGAAGCCGGGCCTGGCGGCCCGGGTCAAGCCCTTTTACCGCTTTAGCGAGCGGGAGGTGCTCTCCTACACCCTTCTGAGGGGGATCCCTTACCTGCACGAGGAGTGCCCCAACGCCCAGGGGGCCAAGAGCCTCCTTTACAAGGAGGCCTTGAACCTGGTAGAGCGGGAGATGCCCGGGGCCAAGCTGCGGTTCCTCGAGGGCTTTCTGGATAGGATCCAGCCCAGACTCCAGGCTGGCGAAGAAGTAGCCCTAAGTGCCTGCGAGCGCTGCGGCTATCCTACCACGGGGGCGGTGTGCTCCTTCTGCCGCATGTGGGATGCGGTGTACCGCCGGGCTAAGAAACGGCGCCTTCTTCCCGAGGAGGCCGAGTTCCCACCCCGGGCGCCGGTGGTGCCCGGGGGGTAAGGCAATCCCCCGGGAGGAAACTCCCGGGGGTTCTTGGTGGGCGCGAGTGGACTTGAACCACCGACCCCTACCGTGTCAAGGTAGTGCTCTGGCCACCTGAGCTACGCGCCCGTACCTTGGAGGCGCCGGCCGGATTCGAACCGGCGAATGGAGGTTTTGCAGACCTCTGCCTTACCACTTGGCTACGGCGCCAAGCCGTAAGGTATGGTAGCACGCGGGGAAAAACCCTGTCAAGGAAGCCCGTCCTCATAGGGAAAATGCTATGATGCCAGAGAGTGGCTGAGGTCTTTGTTCGCCTGCGACGTGGAAGATGGCCCCTTTCCAAAGGCCTTTTGGTGGAGGCCCTTCTGCCCATGGGGGTGCCCCTGGAGGCCGCCCAGGCCGTGGCCCATACCGTGGAGGAGCGTTTGAAGGCGGAAGGGCATTCGGCCGTGGCCCCGAGGCTCCTGCGCAAGGTCTTCCTGGAGGAGGTGGCCCGGGCCCTGGGGGCGGAGGTGGCGGGGAGGCTTTCCAGGCAGACCCTTCCCTTTGAGGAAATCCTGGTTCTGCAGGGGAAGAGGCGCCGTCCCTTCTCCAAGGGGCTTTTGGCCAGGAGCCTCGAGGAGGCGGGCTTTTCCTTGAAGGAGGCCCACGAGCTGGCCAAGGAGGTGGAAAGGCACCTTAGGCAGGAAGGGGTCAAGCAGATCTCCGCCCGCCGCCTGGAGGAGGTGGTGGCCCAAGTGGTGGGCCGGGCCCTGGGCAAAGGGGCCCGCAGGCGCTACCTCCAGCGCCAGGCCTTTGCCGGAGAGCTTTTCGTGGAGGAGGAAAGCGGTGAGCCCCGGATGCCCTTTTCCAAGGGCATTCTGGCGCAATCCCTGATGGGCATCGGGTTTTCCCCGGAACGGGCGTACCGGCTGGCCCGGGAGATGGAAAAGGCCCTGCGCCTGGAGGGGCGCAGGGTGATCCGGCGGAATGAGCTTCGGGAAAGGGTGTACCAGGCCCTTCTCAAGGAGGCGGGGGAGGAGGTGGCCAGGCGGTACCTGCTCCTTAGGAGCCTGAGGCGGAGCGCCCGCCCGGTGCACATCCTCATCGGTGGGGTCACCGGGGTGGGGAAGAGCGTCTTGGCCTCGGCCTTGGCCTACCGCCTGGGCATCACCCACATCGTTCCCTCGGATGCCGTGCGGGAGGTGTTTCGGGCCTCCCTTTCCCAGGACCTCCTTCCCACCCTGCACCTTTCCACCTTTGAGGCCTGGAAGGCCCTTTTGCCCGACCTGAGCGGGGAGGAAAGCCACGAGGAGCGGGTGATGCGGGGCTTTCTGGACCAGGTGGCCCGGGTGGCGGTGGGCCTTAGGGCCATCCAGGAACGGAGCGCCCTCGAGGGGACCTCCATCGTGCTGGAAGGGGTGCACGTGGTCCCCCGCTACCTGGACCATCCCTACCGGGACAGGGTGCTCACGGTTCCCATGCTGGTGGTGCTTCAGGACGAAAAGCTCCACCAGGATCGCTTTCTCCTTAGGGACCGGGAAACGGCCCACGCCCGGCCTCGGGAGAGGTACCTCACCCATTTCCCCGAGATCCGGCTTATCCAGGATCACCTCCTCCGTTGGGCCCAGGAGGAGGGGGTTCCCGTGATCCCGGGCGAGGACCTGGACGAGGCGGTGGAGAAGGCCCTAGAGGTCCTGGTGGCCTATCTGGAGGCCCATGGTTCCCGGGAGGTGGCCCGTGCTTGAGGTCCTGGGGTTTGTGCTCCTCCTCTTTCTGGCCTTCCGCTGGCAGGGTCGTCTGCCCCTTTGGGCCTTGGGGATCTGGCTCAATCTGGTCTGGTTTGTGTACCAAAACGAGCTGGGCTCGGGGTGGCTGGCGTATCTGAGAGGGCTTGGGGCAGGGGTTTTTCTGGCGGCGGGTTATGGGCAGCCGGGCTTGGCCTGGGCCCTCACCCCTTGGCCCCTTCTCCTCTACCTTCGCCTGGACGTGCGGGAGCTGACCTTTTACCTTCCCGCCTTGGGGGAGGGGATGGTCCTGGGGGCCCTCCTCTATCTGGCGGGTTTCCGCAGGCGGTAGGCCAGGTAGGGAAGCCCCATCCCCAGCGCCCCACCCAGGAGGAAGGGAAGGGGGTGGCCGAAGAGGAGCTGAAGGAGAAAAAGAACCCCGTATAGGCCCAGGAAGAAGGGAACAGGGAAGGGTTTTTCCCCGTAGGCCACCCCCATGGTGCCCACGAAGAGGCCCACCGCCAAGGCCATTCCTTCCTGGTGGGGGCGGAGGAAAAGGAAATAGGCATAGGCGGCTACCCCTAGAAGGGCCAGGCTTTGGGAAAGGCGGCTGGGATTCATCACCTATGCACGAAGCGCTTTACCAGGAGTTGGGAAAGCACCAGGGCCACCCCACCCCAGGCCACCTGGGGCTCCTGGCCTAAGAAACCCATGGCGGCCGAGAACATGCCCGCTACCAGGAAGAAGGGAACGTACTTGGGGTTCACGGTAAGGCCCAGGACGAAGGCCACGATAAACCCGGCTATTCCCGGGGGCAAGGTGGCCCCCAGGGCCAGGAAGAGGAGCATGAGGGCGATGGTGATGGCCCCTGCCAGGTAGTAGGCTCCGGGGAAAGGTTCTTTGGGCTTCCTACGGGCGTCTTTGGCCTCGGGCATGGCCCAAGCTTATCACAAGAGCCCGGCGGCTTGGGCCACGGCCTCGAGGGTGGCTGGCACCGGCGGAAGAAGCCCCGCCACCTTCTCCGCCGTGGCCGGGTCCTTGAGGCCATGGCCGGTAAGGGTGAGGACCACGGTGCTGCCCGGTTCCAGACGCCCTTCCTTTAGGAGCTTCCACACCCCGGCCATGGCTGCCGCCGAGGCGGGTTCAGAGAAGATCCCCTCCGCCTCCGCCAGGTAGCGGTAGGCGGCGAGGATCTCCTCGTCCGTCACCGCTTCAATCAGCCCCCCCGACTCCTCCTTGGCCCGGATGGCCCCCTGCCAGCTGGCGGGGTTGCCGATGCGGATGGCGGTGGCCAGGGTCTCTGGCTTCTCTATGGGATGGCCCAGGACCAAGGGAGCAGCCCCCGCCGCCTGGAAGCCCAGCATCCGGGGAAGGCGGCTGGCCTTGCCCAGGGCGTGGTATTCCCTATACCCCATCCAGTGGGCGGTGATGTTGCCGGCGTTGCCCACGGGAAGGGCGTGGTAATGGGGGGCATCCCCCAGGTCGTCCACCACCTCAAAGGCCAGGGTCTTCTGGCCCTCGAGGCGGTAGGGGTTCAAGGAGTTCACCAGGGCCACAGGGTAGGTCTCGGTGAGGGCCTTGGTGAGGGCCAAGGCCTGGTCAAAGTTGCCCTCAATCTGGATGATCCGGGCTCCGTGCACCAGGCTTTGGGCCACCTTCCCCAGGGCCACGTACCCCGCGGGCAGGACCACGATGGCCTTGATCCCGGCCCGGGCGGCGTAGGCGGCGGCGCTGGCCGCGGTGTTTCCCGTGCTGGCGGCGGCCACCGCCTTGGCCCCTTCCTCCACCGCCTTGGACACCGCCAGGGTCATGCCCCGGTCCTTGAAGCTTCCCGTGGGGTTCAGGCCCTCAAACTTGGCGTAGAGGTGGACGCCCTGTCTTCGGGCTTCTTCCGGCCCTTTCAAGGGAATCAGGGGCGTGGAACCCTCCAGGAGGGAGATCACCGGGGTGTTTATGGAGACGGGCAGGTAAGCCCGGTACCGCTCTATAAGGGGAAGCCGCATGGGGATATGTTTTCCCCTCAGGGGTCCAGGCGTCAAGGGATAGGCCTTTTGGGGTGTATCCTGGGTACCCTTGAAGCTGGCCTGGAGAAGGGCTAGGCCGGGATCCCCGCCACGGCGAGGTGGCATCAGGGGTGCTAGAGGAAGAGCTCCTGGGCGTCCAAGGTGAAGCTGGGAAGCTCGGGGTCTAGGGGAATCCTTTGCGGGTCCGAATACTCCTCCGCGCCTCCTTGGCGGTGGACCTCCACCCGGTGGGTGTAAGGGTCCAGGAGGACCACCACACGGGTGCCGTTGGCCAAATAGGCCCGGGCCTTTTGCCGGAGTTCCTCCAGGGTCTGGCTTCGGGAGCGGATTTCAAAGTCCACATCTGGGGCTAAGGGGGGGAAGGCCTCCCGTTCCTCTGGGGAGAGGCCTAGCCAGCGATCCCGGAATAGGATGGCGGCGTCGGGGGAGAGGAGGGAACCATCGGGAAGCTTGAACCCGGTGGCCGAGCTGAATACAAGGCCTAGACCCCTCTGCTGGTTCCAGCGGTAAAGCTGGCCTAGGAGGAGGGCTTCCAGGTAGCCGCTTTCTCCCCCTCTCGGCGACACCATAAGCCTCCCGTCTTTCCACCGCTCCAGCTGCCAGCCGGGATTCTTGGCCGAAAGCTGGTGGAGTTCCTCATCGCTCACGGCGCGGAGGAGGTCCAGGAAGGGCACGGCCTCATTCTACCTTGGGCAAAGGGCTTCCCTCCGCCAAGGGAGGGGTGGGGGCAGGGGCGGGCAGGTGGCCCAGGTGCCCGGACAGGAAGCGGAAAAGATCACCAAGGAGGCCGCTGGCCGTGGCCCCTCCGCCGGCCCCGGGGCCGGTGACGTAGACCTCCCCCAGGGGATGGGCGCGCACCCAGAGGATGTTGCCCTGGGCCCGGGCCAAGGGGTGGTCCTGGGGCAGGCGCCGGGGGGCCACCGCCGCCCGCCAGCGCCCCCCTTCCCCATAGAGGCTTGCCACCAGGCGCACCCTTTCCCCTTGGCCTTGGGCCCTCTGGAGGGCTTCCGGGGTAAGGCGGGTGATGCCTTGGGTTTGCACCTCCGAAAAAGGGAAGCCAGGGTCCACCAGGAGCCTGGCCAGAAGGGTGAGCTTGTGGGCGGCGTCTATGCCCTCCACGTCCAGGGTGGGATCCGCCTCGGCGTAGCCCAGGCGCTGGGCCTCGAGGAGGGCCTCCCCGTAGGTCCGCCCCTTTTCCATCTCCTGCAGGATGTAGAGGGTGGTGCCGTTTAGGATCCCGTGGAGCTCCAAAAGCCGGCTTCCCCTGAGGGTTTCCAAAAAGGAAAGGGCCGGGGTGCCGGCCATCACGCTGGCCTCGTGGTAGATGAGCCCTTCCTCGGCATAGGGGCGTAAGGCCTCCCAGGCCTCCGCCAAAAGGGCCTTGTTGGCGGTGATGAGGGGGATACCGGCCTCCAGGGCGGGCAGGACCAGGGCCAAAGGCGTCTTTACCCCGCCCATGGCCTCCACCACCACGTCCGCCTGTAGGAGGTCCGGGGGTTCGGCGCGGAGGAGCTCCTCGGGAATGGGCCGGGGCTTGGCCCTATCCCGCACCAGGACTCCCAGGAACTTGGGAGCGTAGCCCAGGGCCTGGAAGTCCGCCAGGCGTTCCTGGACCAAGGCGTAGAAGGCACTACCCACGGTCCCCCCGCCCAGGAGGGCGATCTTCACCTCTTCCATGCGGGGGATTATACCCGTCTAAAGTGGAGGTGTGGAGGCCCGCTGGCTTTTGGAAGGGGCCCTTGGGGAGCGGGGGCTTCTTTACGCCTGGGCCCCCTTGGCCCTACCGGAAGAGGCCGAAGGCCGCTTCCGCCGCTTTTTAGCCGAGGGGCGGCATGGGGGTATGGCCTATTTGGCCAAGGGGGTGGAGGCTCGCTTTCACCCCAAACACCGCTTTCCCTGGGCGCAAAGCGCCCTTCTCCTCTTTGCCCCCTACGCCTACCCCGACCCCGGGGTGCCCCCTGGGGGCCTCAGGGTGGGCCGGGTGGCCCGCTACGCCTGGGTGCGGGACTACCACCGGCTTCTGGGGGAGGAGCTAAGGGCCCTGGAGGACCTGGCCCAAAGCCTTGGGGTACAGGCCAGGGGTTACGTGGACCACGGGCCCATCCCCGAGCGCACCCTGGCGGCCCTTACCGGGGTGGGCTGGATTGGGAAAAGCGGCATGTTCCTCTCGCCGGCCTTTGGGGTGCATACCCTTGTGGGCGTCCTCCTTACCTCGTTGGCGGTGGAGGTCGCCCCTCCGCACCCTAACCGTTGTGGGCGCTGTACCCGTTGCCTGGTCTCCTGTCCTACGGGGGCCCTTCTGGGGGATGGCACCTTGGACGCCCGGGTGTGCGTGAGCTACCTCACCGTGGAGCATAAGGGCTTCATCCCGCCGGCGGTTTGGCCGGGGGTGGGGGAGTGGCTTTTGGGGTGCGACCTCTGCCAGGAGGTGTGCCCCTGGGACCGGTTCGGCAAGGTGTGGCGGGGTTTTCGGCCAGAGCCCGAGCTGGCCCATCCCGACCTGGAGGAGTTCTTCCGCCTTTCGGGAAGAGGCTTTCAGCGCAAGTTCGGGGATACCGCCTTCGCCCGCCCGGGAAGGGCCCGCATGGCCCGGAATGCCCTTATCGTGTTGAGCAATCTCGGCCTTGGGGAAGGCCTCATGGCGGTGGCGGCCAAAGACCCCCATCCCCTGGTGCGCCGCACGGCCCTTCACGCCCTCCACCGGGCGGGGAAGCCCATTGAGGGTTTCCTCCAGGACCCGGATGAGGAGGTTAGGGCTGAGGCCCTATTCCTCCTTGGGGAAGCGCCCCGTGCGGTAGACCTTTTCCAGGATGGGAGGAAGCCCCCAGGCCCGGAGGTCAAAGATCAGGGGGCCTAGGTCATAGGGTACCTTGAGAAAGCGGACCTCGAGGGTCTCTGTGTCCAGGACCATAGCGTCGGCCCCGGGTTCCCCACTCAAGGAGAGGCCCACGCTCCCGGGATCCGCCACCAGGCCCCTGCCCACCCGGCGGGATAGGGGCAGGTGCCGGCCTCCTAGGAGGAGGGTGGCGGCCCCGTAGCGCTCCAGATGGGGCAGGAGCTCGTTGGCGGGGCCCAGAAGGTCCAGGTGTCTCTCGGGGTCACCAGGGGTGCCGTGGAAGGCCACCAGCCGGTTTTCCCCGTAAACTTTCCGGTGGGAAAGCCTTAGGGAGCGGAGGTAGTGGAGTTCCCTTTCCGAAAGTTGGGACCGGGTCCATTCCCAGGTGGCCTTGCCCACCCCTTCGGGTAGGGTGCCCGGCAAGGGGTACGCTACCCTCAGGTCCCAGGCCCCGGCGATGGCGGGAAGCCCTTCCTTGATGAGGCGGCCGATCACCTGTTTGGGGTGGGGGCCGTAGCCCACCAGGTCCCCCAGGACCAGGACCTCGTCCACGCCTTCTTGTCTCAGGGCCTCGAGGGCCGCCTCCAGAGCCGGCAGGTTGGCGTGGATGTCGGAAAGGACCCCAAGACGCATGGCCCTATTCTTTCATGAACCTTGGGAAAGGCCTGTGAAAAACCGGGTACTTACCCCTTATGTTAAGGGGGTGCGGCCCTTCTTCTTAGGCCTTCTCCTGGCCCTCACCCTGCCTCCCTTCCCTTTGGGTGTTCTTGCCCCCATCGTCCTGGCCTTTCTCCTCCGGGGTGGCTTCCGTACGGGCTTCCTCATGGGCCTCGGGTTTTGGGGCCTCCACCTCATCTGGCTTCCCCAAAGCTTCGCCCAGCTCTTTGGCCCCTTCGGGGTGGTCCCCTTTTTCCCTCTGGTGCTTCTTAAGGCCTTTTCCTTTGGGCTTCTCTTTGCCCTCACCCCTACGCCCCTGGCCCGGGTGGGGGGGTGGGTGCTGTTGGAGTGGCTCACAGAGCAAGGTGAGCTGGCCTTCCCCTGGGGTTTCCTGGGTTACAGCCTGGTGGAGGCCCCGGGGCGGGTGCTAGCCGCTTGGGGCGGGGTTTACCTTCTCTCCCTCCTGGTTCTGCTCTTCGCCTGGGGTTTTAGGGAAGGTCGTTACTGGCTTGTCTTACCCTGGGCGGCCCTCTGGGTATCTCCTTTACCCCCGGTGAGGGGTGAGGAGCAGGCCCTTTTGGTCCAGGGCAACGTCAATCCCTTGGTCAAGGTCCAAGGAGAGCTGGGGGATGAGGTATACCTCCGCCTGACCCAGGAGGGCTTGGCGAAGCACCCAGAGGCCCGGCTGGTGGTCTGGCCGGAGACCGCGGTTTGGCAAATCCCAGAGGGCACGGATGCCCTTCTGCAGGGCCGCTACCTCCTCACGGGGCTCAACCTCTACGGCCCCAACCGGGCGGTCCTCTACTGGGAAGGAAGGGTGCTGGGCCACTACGACAAGGTGCGCCTGGTGCCCTTTGGGGAGCGCTTTCCCTTCCGAGGGGTTTTGGGGGGGGTGTATAGCCTCTTCTTCCGCACCTTTGGCCTGGGGGAGCTAGGGGACCGGACGCCTGGAGAGCGGCTCGCCCCCATCGGCCCCTACGGGGCCATGGTCTGCTACGAGTCGGTGTTTCCTTCCGTGGCCCGCACCCTGGTTTCCCAAGGGGCCAGGGTATTGGTTCTCCTTACCAATGACGCCTGGTATGGGCCTTCCTTTGGGGGGCGGCAGCACTTCGCCTTAGGGCGGCTTAGGGCGGTGGAGACAGGGCGCTGGCTCCTAAGGGCGGGCAATGACGGCATCACCGCCAGCATGGATCCCTATGGCCGGGTGGTGGCCCAGATTCCCCCCCATCGGGAAGGCTACCTTTTGGCCCCCTATGGCCTTAATGGGGGAAGGACCTTCTACGTGCGCTACGGGGACTGGGCGGTAGGGGTGGCGTTGACGCTTTTCCTCTTGGGCTTTATCCTTAGGGTGCGCGCGCCGGGGTGGCGGAACCGGTAGACGCGGCAGACTCAAAATCTGCTGTCCGCAAGGACGTGCGGGTTCGAGTCCCGCCCCCGGCACCAAAAGGGGCCAGGCCTAAAGGGCCTGGCCCTAGGTTTTCTACGTCGGTTAGCGCCACCCGGGGTCTTTTCCCCGTCAGGCCGGAAGAAGGACCCTACCGGGGCCCCCTCCTGGCGAAGCCCAGGTGGTGTTACACCCCTTCTACCCGCACCCCCAGGACCTCCAAAAACCGGGCCAGCCACACGGGGTGGGCCGGCCAGGCGGGGGCAGTCACCAGGTTCCCGTCCACCACGGCCTGGTCCACCGGTACTTCCACGTACTCGGCCCCCGCCAGGGTGAGCTCTGGCCCCACCGCAGGGTAGGCGGTGGCCCTGCGCCCCTGCATGACCCCGGCGGCGGTGAGCACCTGAAGCCCGTGGCAGATGGCGGCCACGGGTTTGTTGGCCTCAAAGAAGTGGCGGACGATCTCCAATACCCGGGGCTCCCGGCGGATGTACTCCGGGGCCCGCCCCCCGGGGACCACCAGGGCGTGGTACTGGGCAGGGTCCACCTCGTCAAAGGTGTGGTTCAGGGTGAAGTTGTGGCCGGGCTTTTCCGAATAGGTCTGGTCCCCCTCAAAGTCGTGCACCGCGGTGCGAATCCGCTGGCCCGAGCGCTTGCCCGGGCAGACGGCGTGCACCTCAAAGCCCAGCATCTTCAGGGCCTGGAAGGGCACCATGACCTCATAGTCCTCCACGAAATCCCCTACCAAGAAAAGGATCCGGCGTGCCATACCTCACCTCCTGGCCTCGAGGGCTTCTTCCAGCTTACCCTCTTCCCTCAGGCCCCCGCAAGGGGCCTTTCCCCAAGGGCCAGGGTGTAGCCCTCCTCCAGGATGAGCCTTGGGGGATTTCCCAGGGCCGTTTGCAGAAGGGTTTGGAGACGCTCTGGGGAAAACCGGTTTGCCAGAGGGGGACCTTCCTCCTCCTGGCGGAAGGGCCACTCCAGGACCGCCACCCGCCGGGCTACCCGGGCGGCTTCCCTGAGGGCGGGGATGGGGTCCAAATGATGGAGGCTTAGACCGAAAAAGGCCAGGTCAAAGCTCTGGTTGGGGAATGGGAGATCTTCCCCGCGGGCTTCCAGAAAGTGGGCTTCCTTCACCTTGGCCCGGGCCACCTCGAGGCGGTCGGAGCGCGGGTCTATCCCCACGGTAAATAGGCCCAGGCGGGTGAAGGCCTCCGCGAAAACCCCGGTGCCCGTGCCGATGTCCAGGACGCTCCTGGCATCCAGGTCCTCTAGGGCTTTCCTGGCTATCTCCAAGGGGGGGAAGCGCTTTAGCCGCTCGGGTCTGCGAAAAGGGTCCTGGGCCTCGCAGGCGTTGGTGAAAAGGGCCCACATCACCGTGGCCCCTTCCTCTCCCGCGGCCAGGAAGGCGGCCTTGAGGGCTTGGAATACGGCCTCTTCCTCCCCCAAGAGTTCCGTGTGGGTGGGGAAGACCCGGTGGGCCACCGGGCTTCCATCCAGGGCCAGGAGGGCCTTTTCCACCGCCCGGTAGTCCCCCTGCAGGAGGGGGTAGAGGGCGAAAAGGACCTTTACCGCCATCTCCCCAAGTATAGGGCGCCGCGGTTTCCCGCCCGCCGGCCTGCCTGGTCTGCCTCAGGAAAGGGGGGTTGGGCCTCGGGGGCCAGGAAAAGGACCTCCTCGGCCTGGAGAGGGGGGCCTAGAAGGGCCTCCAGGTCCTCCCGGCTCAGGAAGCGGGCCCCTTGCCAGGGCAAGACCCCTCTTTCCCCCAGCCTCCGGTAAAGGGCCGCCCAAGGGGAGAGGGCCTCGAGGATCCCCACCACCAGGCTCCCCCCATCCTTTAGGACCCTTCTCGCCTCGGCAAGAACCCTCTCCACATCCTCCACGAACTCCAGCACGGTGAAGAGGAGGACCACGTCAAAGCCCTTCTCGGGGAAGGGCAGGGCCTCCCCCCGGCCTGGGATCCATTCCACCTCGGGTACCCTGGCCCTCCCCACCTGGAGCATGGCCGAAGAGGGCTCAAGCCCCACCCTCTTGGGGTACGGGAGGCGCTTAAGCCAGTAGCCGGTTCCCGCCCCCACCTCCAGGAGGCTCTCCCCAGGGGGAAGCAGGTTTTTCAGGGCCCTTTCCTCCTCGGCGATGGCGAAGGCCCCCAAAGGGGTCTCGTACCAGGCCTCGTAGGCCTCAGCCAGGTGCCTAAAGGGATCCTCCCGCATCCCCTTCAGCTTAGACGCACCACCACCCCCTCGTGGGGCCGCAGGCGCAGGGAGGTGGGGGTGGGTTCCTCCCGGTCCAGGTGGGTGGAGAGAACCACCAGGCCTCTTTGGGGCAACTCCAGCATCTTTTCCCGGTCCGAAAAGTTAAGGGCCGTCAAGAAGGCCTCCCCCCGCAGGTAGGCGAGGATTCCGCCCCCTGCCCGGTAGGTGCGGTAAGGGCCGTAGAGGAAGCTTTCATCCCGGCGCAGGGCTATAAGGCGCTTCACCAGCTGGAGCATGGACCGGGGGTCTTGTTCCTGGACCGCCACGTTCCGCACCGGCCAGTCGGGGTTCAGGGGAAGCCAAGGCTCCACCGTGGAGAAGCCGGCATAGGGGGAGGTGTCCCAGGGCATGGGGGTGCGCTCGGGGTCGCGGCCTGGGGGTAGACCGTGTTCGCCCAAGCGCCCCTTCTGCCTTAAGGCGGCAGGGTCTTGAACCTTTTCTGGGGGGATTTCCCCGTTGGGCAGGGCCAGCTCGTCCCCGTAGTACCAGGTGGGGGTGCCCCGCAGGGTGAAGAGGAGCATGGCCGCTACCCGGGCCTGGGCCTCTCCGAGCCTCGAGGCCAGCCGGGGCTGGTCGTGGTTGCCCAAGACCCAGTTGGGCCAGTCCCAGGGGGTGAGGAGGCTTTCGTACTCCTCCACGAGGCGGGCTATGTTCTCGGGCCGCCAGTCGGGGAGGCCCCGGAAGATGAGGTGAAAGTTGAAGGGAAGGTGGCACCCCGCTTGGTAGTAGCGCACCAGCTGGGGATAAGGAAGGTAGATTTCCCCCACCATGACCCTCTCCCTTCCGGGCTGGCTGAACTCGTCCAGCACATAGCGCATCTCCCGCACGTAGGCGTAGGTTTCCGGCTGGTCCTCGGTGAAAAGGTGGAGGTGCCGGCCCCGGTCCCACATGCCGGGACGCCAATCCGGGTTGCCGGGTTCGTCCCGGAAAAGGGGGTCTTCCGCCAAAAGCCAGAGCACGTCCACCCGGAAGCCATCCACCCCCCTCCTTAGCCAGAAGCGCATGGCCTCGTAGATGGCTTCCCGCACCGCAGGGTTACGCCAGTTGAGGTCGGGTTGTTCGGGAAGAAACTGGTGCAGGTAATACTGGCCTGTCCTTTCGTCCAGGGTCCAGGCGGGTCCCCCGAAGAAGCTCTGCCAGTTGTTGGGCGGGCCTCCATCCGGCCCCGGATCCTTCCAGACGTACCAGTCCCGCTTGGGGTTGTCCTTGGAGCTACGGGATTCCAAAAACCAGGGGTGCTGGTCCGAGGTGTGGTTGGGAACCAGGTCAATGAGGACCCTAAGCCCCAGGGCGTGGGCCTCCTGTAGGAGGCGGTCAAAGTCCTGGAGGGTGCCGAAGATGGGGTCCACGTCGCAGTAATCGGCCACGTCGTAGCCGAAGTCCTTCATGGGGCTTTTGTAAAAGGGGGAGAGCCAGATGGCCCCCACCCCCAGGTCCTTGAGGTAGGGAAGTCTTCTCCGGATGCCCTCGAGGTCCCCGATGCCGTCATGGTTGGAGTCTTGGAAGCTCCTTGGGTAAATCTGGTAGATAACGGTTTCCTTCCACCACATGCCCCGAGTTTACCCCCTGGCGCCGGGAGTTGCGGAAGGGCTTCCAAAACCCTCTCGGGGGCCTGGGCAGACCTTGTCTCGCTTAGGGCTCCACCAGGATCTCCCCTGCCTCCCCTTGGAACCCCACTTCCTTGTGGGTTCCGTCGCAGAAGGGCTTGTTTCCGGACTGGCCGCAGCGGCAAAGGGCCAGTTTGGCCTTCTCCAGGCGCCTTTCTTCCCCGTTGAGCCGGAAAGGGGTTCCCTCGGGCAGGTCCAACACGTAGGGTCCGTTTTCCCGGAAGCGGAGCTTCATGCCCTCAGGATACCGGGGGTAAAGTGGAGGTATGGTATGCCCGCAAAACGGAAGGGTGGGCCTCGAGGTGCCCCTTAAAACGGTGAAAAACTTCCTCACCGGTGAGGCCCTTTCCCGCCTGGACCCCAATAGCCCCCACCATCTCTGCCAAGACCCCGCCTGCCCGGTGGTCTACTACGGGGAGGAGGGGGTTTGCACCTTGGCGGAGGTGCGTTTCCCCATCTACGACAAGGGTGCCCCCCTTATCTGCTACTGCTTTGACTGGACCCGGGAGAGGGCCTTGCAGGCCTTGCGCCAAGGACAGGACCCGGTGGCGGAGGTGGAGGCTGGGGTTAGGGCCAAGCGCTGCGCCTGCGACCAGCGCAACCCCAGGGGGCGTTGCTGCCTTTCCACCTTGAAGGCGGAGGTGGCCAGGCTTGCCTGAGGAGGTGGCCCAAGGGTTGGAGGAGGCCTTCCGGGAACACCTGGCCCGGCTTGCGCCCAAGGACCCTTTGGTGCTGGCGGTTTCGGGGGGTGGGGATTCCGTGGCCTTGGCCCACCTGGTGAGGCGGGCGGGGCGAAGGGCGGTGGTGGCCCATCTGGACCACGCCCTTCGCCCGGAAAGCGGGGAGGACCTGGCCTTCGTGAAGGCCCTTGCGGCAAGGCTTGGTTTTCCCTTCTATGGCGAGCGGGTGGAGGTAGCCAAGGTGGCCCAGGCCCGGGGGGAGAACCTGGAGGCGGTGGCCCGGGAGATCCGCTACGCCTTCCTCCATCGGGTGGCCAAGGGGGTGAGGGCCAAGGCCATCCTCACCGCCCACACCCTGGACGACCAGGCGGAAACGGTGCTTTTAAAGCTCCTCCAGGGCACGGCCCGGGGCCTTGGCATCCGGGAAAAGGAAGGGCTGGTGGTGCGGCCCCTCCTGGCCTTCCGCCGGGAGGAGCTCAGGGGTTTCTTGCGGGAACTGGGGGAAGCCTGGCGGGAGGACCCCAGCAACCAGGACCTTTCTTTGGACCGAAACTACCTTAGGCTCCGGGTTT
Source organism: Thermus altitudinis (assembly GCF_022760835.1). Taxonomy (GTDB): domain Bacteria; phylum Deinococcota; class Deinococci; order Deinococcales; family Thermaceae; genus Thermus; species Thermus altitudinis. The sequence goes on along the minus strand of NZ_JAKTNQ010000004.1, from coordinate 40,991 downwards.
TCCCCCTCCTTCTGGAGCGGTTTCCCAAGGCCCGGGAGGCCCTTTCCCGCTTCGCCTTGGTGCGCGAGGAGGAGGACAAGTACCTGGAAAGGGAGGCCCGGGCTCGCCTTCTGCCCGATACCCGTTTTTTCGTTCCCGCCTATCGGGTGGTGCCCCTTTTAGGGGCTCCCGCGGTTCTGAGGCAAAGGGCTTTGCGCTTCCTTTTGGAGGCCTTGGACCTCCGCCCCGAGGCCCGGCTCATCGCCCTTTTGCAGGAGGCTTTGGAGGGTGGGGTGGCCACCCTGCCTGGCGGGTATACCGCCAGGCGCAAGGGGGGCACCCTTTTCCTCATCCCTCCCAAGCCCAGCCTTCCCCTACCCCCAGGCTTCCGCCGGCCCGAGCCCGGGGACTACCTGGCCATGCCCTATGGGCGGAAGCGCCTAGTGGACTTCCTGGCGGAAAAAGGGGTGCCCAAGGAGCTTAAGGCCCTTTGGCCGGTACGGGCCGAAGGGAAGGAGGTGGTGGAGGTCCTGGGCCTCCATCCGCCTTCAGAGGAGGAGCGGTATATGGCCTTGGCCCTGGAAGAGGCCAAAAGGGCCTACCAGGAGGGCGAGGTGCCCGTGGGGGCGGTCTTGGTGGTGGGGGAAAGGGTCCATAAGGCCCACAACCGGGTGGAGGCCACGGGGGACCCCACGGCCCATGCGGAGATGCTCCTTCTCCGGGAGCTGGGCCAGGAGGCGCGTGGGGGAAGGCTTTATGTGACCCTGGAGCCCTGCCGCATGTGCCACCATGCCCTCCGGGAAGCGGGGGTGGAGGTGGTCTATGGGGTGGAAAACCTAAAGGAGGGGGCCCTAACCCGCTATGGCCAGGGGGAGGGCTTAAGGGGTGGCGTTTTGGAAGGGGAGTGTGCTAAGCTCCTAAAGGGTTTCTTTGCCCGGCTCAGGGAGGGGTGCCGGAGCGGTTGAACGGGCCGGTCTCGAAAACCGGTAGGCCCCGTAAGGGGCCTCGCGGGTTCGAATCCCGCCCCCTCCGCCAAAGGCGGCCTGCGGGCCGCTTTTACGTCACCTGAAACCCCCACCATCCCCCCAGGATCCCCAGTTCCTCTAAGAGGGCTTCCGCCTCCTCCCTTTCCTGGGGGAACCCGGAAAGAAGCAGGTACAAAAGGGTGGCCAGCTCCCCTAGGACCAGGAAACCGTACCGCCTTTTTTCCTCCTCCCAGACCGCCTCCAGGCGTAGGCGGGCCATGCGCCAGGGAGCGGGGAGGAAGTGGCCCTGCTGCCGGCCCGCCTCGGGCTGGCAAAGCCTGGGGTCACCCTGGGTGAGAAGCCCCCGGCAGGCGAGCGGACGCCAGGGATAGACCCCGCAGAGGCCCTCTTCCAGCAAGGGGCAGGGGGTGCGGGAGAGGAAGTAACGGCTCGGAAAGCGGGGGTCGTCCTTGCCTTCCCTCAGGAGGGCAAGCCGCTTGGGGCCTTCCTCCAGGAGCCTGGACCTTTGGGCCTGGCTGAGGTGGGGGAGAAGGGCCTCCCCTTCCAGGCGGGAAAGGGTTACAAGGCCCCAGCAGCAGGCAGAGCACCCGGCCCGGCAAGAGGGGGTGATCCCCTTTTTGGTCAGGTAGTCGGCCAGGTCCGCCTCGAGGCCCTGCCAGTGTACCTCCACCGGGTTCATCGCCGCAGGCGCCAGACGCCCCTCCTGGGGTCAAAGGGGCAGGCCCGCACGGCCACCTGGGGGCAGTAGCGCCGGTGCCGGGCCACCTCCTCCGCCAGGGCCTTGGGCAGGTGGCAGCGGGGGCAACGGGCCTGGGTTAGGGGGGGCCGCATCCCGGAGGCTAGGAGGAGGACCAGAACCAAAAGGAGAAGAAGGCCCAACGTGTCCATAAGGGTTAGTGTACGCTCTTCTCATGGCTAACCTTGCGCCTTTCCTGGAGCCTTTGGTGCCCGGGGTTCCCCCGGCAGTGTCCGCCTGGATCAAGGGGCTTAAGGAGGTGGAGCGCCACCTGGAGCGCTGGGCCTTTGACCTGGGCGAGGAAGGCTTTTGGTGGCGGCCCAAGGAGGGGCTGAACCCCATTGGGGGCCTGGTACGGCACATCACGGGAAGCTCCTTGCGGCTTTTCAGCTATGCCTTCCCCCAGGAGCTTCCCGATTGGGCTCAAAGGGGAAGGGAGTGGGAGCTCCAGGGGGAGCCTGAGCCCAAGGGGGTGGTGGAGGCCCGCTTCCGGGAGGCTTGGGCAAGGCTGGATTCCGCTTTCCGGAGTCTACGGGAAGAGGAGCTTTCCCAGGAGGTTCCCGTGGGTGCCCAGGGCCTGATGGCCCCCAGGGCCCATATCCTCCACCACCTGGTGGAGCACGCCCAGCACCATGCCGGCCAGGTCATCTACGCCCGCAAGCTCATGTAAGGACCCTTGTCCTCGAGGGTTGGCCGTAAGATGTTCCCATGGAACGCATCGGCCTGCGCGGTTCTCCCAACCTGACCCTCGAGGCCCTCAAGGAGGCCCTGAAAGGCGTGCGGATCCCTGAGGCCAAGGTCTACCTCATCACCGACTGGCAGGACCGCCGGCACCAGGCCCGCTATGCCCTCCTCGTCCACGGGGGCAAGAAGGACCTCCTCACCCCCGATGCCTTCGGCCCGGCCTTCCCGGGCGGGGAGGAGGCCCTTTCGGAGCTGGTGGGCCTTTTGCTGCGCCTAGGGGCCAAGAAGTTCTACGAGGCCGTGGTCTCCCCGGCGGAGCTCACCGCCCTTTGGGAGCTTCCGCCTGAGGAGCTCATCCGGCGGGTGAACGCCATCGCCAACCCCACGGACCCCGGCATCTACTTGCAAAGGGCGGCCTAACCGTAGAGGAGCTTAAGCCTGGCGGCCTCCCCCGCAAGCTGGGGAAGAGCCCCAAGGTCTATCCCGGTGGCGTAGCCCTTGCCCTCCAAGTAGGGGACGACCTTTTCCGTGGGCAGGTTGCCCACGAGCTCATCCCCGGCGAAAGGGCACCCCCCCACCCCCGCCAGGGCCCCCTCCAGCCAGAGGACCCCGGCTCCCAGCACCGCCTCCACCTTTTCCAAGACCCCTTCGGGCCGGGAATGGAGGTGGGCCCCCAGGCCTTCAGGGCCAAAGCGGGCCACCGCCTTTTCCAAGACCTCCCCGATGCGACTGGCTTCCGCTATCCCGTAGGTGTCCGCCAAGGCGATCTCCCTGACCCCAAGCTCCCGTAGCCTGGCGATATCCTCAAGGACCGCTTCCACGCTCCACGGGTCCCCATAGGGGTTGCCGAAGGCCATGGAGAGGTAGACCACCAGGCCAAGCCTGCCCTCCGTGGCCTCCACCATGGCCTTCACCAGGGGCCAGGATTCCTCCCGGGAACGGTTGGTGTTCTTTAGCTGGAAGGTTTCCGAAAGAGAAAAGGGGTAGCCGATGGCCGTGAGGTTGGGGGCCGTAAGGGCCCTTTCCAGGCCCTTCTCGTTGGCCACGATGGCCAGGTAGGTGCGGCCCTGGGGTGGGGGCAAGGCGGCCAAGACCTCCTCGGCATCCGCCATCTGGGGCACCCACTTGGGGGAGACGAAGCTGGTGAGGTCAAGGTGGCGGAAGCCCGCTGCCAGGAGCTGGTGCAAAAAGGCCACCTTCTCCTCCGTGGGGATGAAGCGGCGGAAGCCTTGCCAGGCATCCCGGGGGCATTCCACGTAACGGAGGACCTGGGCCATGTCGTTACACCTGGAAGACCCCGATGCGCAAGGGCTCCCGCTCGGGGTTGAGGGCACAGGCCTCGAGGGCTCGGATAAGCCACTTGCGGGTTTCGTGGGGGAGGAGGATCCCGTCCACCCAAAGCCGGGCAGCGGCGTAGCGGGGGTCTAGGGTCTCCTCGTAGCGGCCCTTGATGCGCTGGTAAAGCTCCTGGAGTTCCTCATCAGAGGGTTCCTTCCCTTCCCGCTTAAGCTTTTCCACCTCCAGCTCCAAAAGGGTCTTGGCCGCCTGGGCCCCGCCCATCACCGCGTACTTGGCGCTAGGCCAGGCAAAGATGAACCTAGGGGCGTAGGCCTTGCCCGCCAGGGCGTAGTTCCCCGCCCCGAAGGAGCCCCCCAGGATTAGGGTGATCTTGGGCACCACGGAGTTGCTCACCGCGTTCACCAGCTTGGCCCCCCGGCGGATGATGCCGGCTTGCTCGGACTCCTTGCCCACCATGAAGCCGGTTACGTCCTGGAGGAAGAGGAGGGGGATGTTCATTTGGTTGACCTCGAGGATAAACCGGGCCGCCTTGTCCGCGGCTTCCGCGTAGATCACCCCCCCCACCTCAATCCGCCCCTTCTTCTTCAGGATGAGGCGCTGGTTGCCCACGATGCCCACGGGAAACCCCCCGATGCGGGCAAAGCCGGTGACCAGGGTCTCCCCGTACCCTCCCTTGTACTCCAGAAACTCGGAGCCGTCCACCAAGCGGGCGATCACCTCCCGGAGGTCATAGGGGCGGCTGCCGTCGGGGGCGATGAGGCCGTAGAGGTCCTCCGCGGGGTAAAGGGGTTCCCGTGGCTCCTTGCGCCCTTCCGCCCAGGGGGCGAGCCGGGGGGGTGGGTAGAGGGCGATCAGCTGGCGGATCCTTTCCAGGGCGGCCTCGTCGTGGGGTTCGTAAAAGTCCACGGTCCCGGAGACCTCAAAGTGCATGCGGGCCCCGCCCAGCTCCTCGCTGGTCACCTCCTGGCCGATGGCCGCTTTCACCAGGGCAGGCCCCGCCAAGTAGAGCCCGCTTCCCTCGGTCATGATGAGGACATCGGTCATGACGGGAAGGTAGGCCCCCCCGGCCACGCAGTTGCCCATGATGGCGGAGATCTGGGGGATGCCCAGGGCGGACATGCGGGCGTTGAGGTAGAAGATGCGGCCGAAGTCGTCCTGGTCCGGGAAAACCTCGTCCTGGAGGGGCAGGAAGACCCCGGCGGAGTCCACCAGGTACAGGGTGGGGATGCGGTTTTCCAGGGCGATGGTCTGGGCCCGGATCACCTTCTTGGCGGTGATGGGGAAGAAGGCCCCGGCTTTTACCGTGGCGTCGTTGGCGATGATCATCCAGTCCTGGCCCTGGATCTTGCCAATGCCGGTGATGACCCCTCCTGCCGGGGCCCCGCCCCATTCCTCGTACATCCCCCACCCGGCGAAGGCCATGAGCTCGTAGAACTCCGTTCCCGGGTCCAGAAGCCTGGCGATGCGCTCGCGGGCGGTGAGGCGGCCCTTCTTGTGCTGGCGCTCCACGGCCTTGGGCCCACCCCCTTGGCGCACCTTCTCCAGGCTTTCCTTGAACTCCCGCACCAAGGCCACCCAGGCGTCCTTGTTGGCCTTGAAGGCAGAGCCTTCCCGTTCCTCTGGGCGGAGCTTGCTCTCCAGGCGGGCTTCGGGACCCATGGCCTTACTATAACGTTTTCTTGCCTAATCGGGAAAAAGCGTAGTCTCAGGGGGCGGGCAAGGGCTTGGGGTCTGCGCCTTTTGGGCCTGGGCCTGTCGCCTGGCCTCCCGGTCCACCCGTTCGTTCTCCGGGTGGCCGTTATGCCCCCGCACCCAGTGGGGCACCACCTGGTGCCGCTTCAACTCTTCCCCGATGGCCTCCCAGAGGTCCTGGTTTTTCACCCCGCGGAAGCCTTTCCCTTGCCATCTAGGTAGCCACTCCGTAAGGGCCTTCACCAGGTACTGGCTGTCCGAGAACAGGTGCACCTCGCAGGGCTCCTTCAGGGCCCTTAGGCCTTCCAGCAGGGCGGTGAGCTCCATGCGGTTGTTGGTGGTGCAGGCCTCACCCCCAGAGAGCAGGCGTTCGTGCCTCCCATAGCGCAAAAGGGCCGCCCACCCACCGGGGCCGGGGTTTCCCAGGCAGGCGCCATCGGTGTAAAGCTCCACCCGTTTCACCGGCAGGGGATGGGGCGGTCGGGATGGGCCAAGGGGGCTTTGGCCTCGCCGGGGAAGACCCGCTCCTTTGGGCGGCCCTGGTCCCCCTTGGGGTAGGGGTGGACCTCCAGGGCCCCCTCCACAAGGTGCACGCCCCAGACCTCCGGAATGCCCGCTTGCCCAAGGAGGGCTGGCTTCCTCCGGCCGTGGTCCAGGCTGGCGTCGGCCACCTCTATGGGGAGGACGTCCTGGGGCTCGGGTAGGCCCTCGCCGTACGGTTCCAGTGGGGGGTTTTGCCGGTCGGGTTGGGGTTCAGCGTCGGGGAAAAGGCGGTACCGGGTGGCCATGCCCCTATTCTAGGCCCCAGATGGCAGCCGGGGCGAGCTCCACCAGGTTCCCAGCGGGGTCGCGGGTGTAGAGGCTTTTCCCCCGGGGCCACTCGGCCCACCACACGGGAAAGCCCGCCTCCTCCAGCCTCTTGGCCCAAGAGGGAAGCTCCTCCTCCGCCACCTTGAAGGCCACGTGGACGCTACCCTTGGCCCCGTGGGGGGGAAGGTTTTCCTCCTTCTCCGTCTGGTGGGGGTTGAAGACCAGAAAGACCCCCCTACCCGCCCGGAAGAAGGCGTGGCGCGGGGGCTGGTACTGGAAGCAGGGAAGGCCTAGGACCCCCTCGTAGAAGGCCCGGGCCTCCTCCAAATCCTCGGCGTAGACCGCGGTTTCCAGGACCTCCACTACTTGAGCTTGGCGATGAGTTCGCCCACGGGGATGGCCTCGAGGGTGGTGGTCCGCACGCTCCCCCGGGCCGAGAGGTGGAGCATGGCCCGGGCCACGGCCAGGGCATCCTCCGCCTCCACGATGTTCACGAAGTCATAGGGCCCAAGGACGGCGTACTGGGCCACCACCTTGACCCCGAAGTCCCGCTCCAGCTCCTGGTTGACCTCCTTGACCCGCTCGGGGTTTTTCACCAGGGTCTCGGCGCCGTCATCGGTAAGGGTGCTGAGCACTATAAAGGTGGGCATCTTGGCCTCCTTTCCCTTTCAGGATAGCCCCAGGGTGGCCGTAGGGCAACCCCGCCTGGGCCCCCATCCTGGGAGGCCCACCTGGGCTTGGGCCAAAAGGGGTGGCTTCCCAGGTCCAAAAGGCCCTGGCCGCCTCCTCTATCACTCCCATTCAATGGTGGCCGGGGGCTTACTGGTGAGGTCGTAGACCACCCGGCCAATCTCCGGGACCCTGCGGGTGATGCGCCGGGCCACCTGGTCCAGAAAGTCCAGGGGAAGGCGGGCCCAGTCCGCGGTCATGAAGTCCTCGGTGGTCACGGCCCTTAGGGCCAGGACGTAGCCGTACTTCCTTTCATCCCCCGCCACCCCCACGCTCCGCACCGGGGTAAGGACCGCCAGGGCCTGGGCCACGCTTCCGTACAGCCCCCACTCCTTGAGAAGGCTTATGAAGATATCGTCAGCCTGGCGCAGGATGGCCAGCTTTTCCTCCGTGACCTCCCCCAGGATGCGCACCGCTAGCCCCGGCCCCGGGAAGGGGTGGCGCAGGCGGATGGGGTCAGGGAGGCCCAGGAGCAGGGCCAGCTCCCGCACCTCGTCCTTGAAGAGAAGGCGGAAAGGTTCCAGGAGTTCAAACTGCAGGTCCTCGGGGAGCCCGCCCACATTGTGGTGGCTTTTGATTTTGGCGGCCCCCGCCTCGCCCGCGGACTCAATCACGTCGGGGTAAAGGGTGCCTTGGGCCAGGAAGCGAAAGGGCCCCGTCTCCCGGGCCACCTGGGAGAAGACCTCCACGAACTCCCGGCCGATAACCTTGCGCTTTTCCTCGGGGTCCTCCACCCCCTTTAGGGCCTCGAAGAAGCGTTCCTTGGCGTCCACCACCCGCAGGTTCACCCCTAAGGCCCTTAAGGCCCCCTCTACCTCCTCCCTTTCCCCCAGGCGCAGGAGGCCGTGGTCCACGAAGACCGCCAGATGGTCCACCCCGGCCCTGGCCAGGAGGAGGGCTAGGGTGCTGGAATCCACCCCACCGGAGACCGCCAGGAGGACCCGATCCCTTCCCACCTTGGCCCGCACTTCCTGGATCAGGTCCTCTAGGATGTGCTCTGGGGTCCAGTCCCGGGATACCCCGGCGATCTCCAGGAAGTTTTCCAGTATCTGCATGCCTTTTGGGGTGTGGGCCACCTCGGGGTGGAACTGGACGGCGAAGGTCTTGCCGTCAGGGGCCTCCATGGCCGCCACCGGGTTCTCCTCGGTTTCGGCCGCCACCCGCCAGCCTGGGGGAAGCTCGGTGACGGCGTCTTGGTGGCTCATCCAGACCTGCACCTCCCCCTCGAGGCCCCTGAAGAGGGGGCCCTGGAAGCGGGTGAGGAGGGCCTTGCCATACTCTGCCCGCCCGGAGCGCTCCACCTTGCCCCCTAGCTCCTGGGCCAAAAGCTGCATCCCGTAGCAGATGCCCAAGGTGGGGAGGCCCAGGGCCAGCACCTGGGGGTCGGGCCGGGGGGCTTGGGGGTCAAAGACGCTTTTGGGACCGCCTGAGAGGATGAGGGCCTGGGGCTTGTGCCGGAGGACCTCTTGAAGGCTTGCCGTCCCCGGCAGGATCAAGGAGAAGACCCTGAGTTCCCTGAGCCTCCTGGCGATGAGGCGGGTGTACTGGGAGCCGAAGTCCAGGACCAGGACCATGTAGGCTAGTTTACCGGGTAGAAAGGAGGAAAAGTACTTGGCCTGTTAAGCCCTCCTGTTGCCCAAGGGGGGCTGTTTACAAAAGGCGGGGTTGATAGACGATTTTTTTCTCGTCTGCGTTAGGAACAGCTGGACCCAACGTGGCCTCAATGAACTCAAACCCTTCTTTTCCCGGGGGGATAGGAATCGCTGGAAGGCTACGTTTAAGGGCCTGATTTCCCTCAATGGGGAGGTCCAGAACGAAGACGGGTCGGCCCATTGCGTGGGCTTTTTCTGCCGCATCCCAAGTGCCGCTTTGCCGTGGACGACCGTCTACTTCCTGGGCTTTGGGCCCCGTTTGAATGATTAAAACCGCATCCGCCAAACCCACTACAAGGCGGTTACGCCTCATGGCGTGGTGCGCCCGCCAAGGTAGATAGGGTTCCAGTTCGGACAGGAGAAGAAGGCGTTCTGATAGGTATTGTCCAAGTTTCCGCAACAGCCGAGTGGCGTCGGGACTCTTGAGGCCAAAGGGGACCACACCTATGGCGTAACCCCTTTCCAAAGCGCCCAATGTGGCTTCCCAGTCCACACCCCGAGCCAGGCCCGTTATTACCGTATAGGAGGCTTTAGCAAAGTACTCGGCCGCTTCGCGAGCTAAATGGAGGGCTTCTTCTAAGGCGTGGCGAGAGCCGAGAATGGCCAAAGCTTTAGTTGGGTTGGCCAAGTCCTCCCGTCCGAGAAAGTACAGGGAAGGGGGTTTGGCTAGGGTCCCCTTCAGCGAATCTTCTAGGCGTGAGGGGTACCCTGGGCTTCCAGGGAGAACCTTTTTCAAGGAGATAGCCATGCCTTCATGGTATCAGAAGGGTCCTGTGAGGGCGCTATGGTCAGCGCCCAGGCCTCTATGGCGTCAGCTCCAGCAGATAGGAGCCTATTTTGGCAGGCCTCGAGGGTGGATCCCGTACCTACGATGTCGTCCAAGAGAAGAATCCTCTTCGGAAGGACCGCCCCTTTCTGAAGGTGGATGCGTTTTTCTAGCTCATGGGCACGAAGTTCATTGGGGATATTCTTAACGGGCACACCGTCTTCCTTGTGCAGTACGTGCTTTACAGGTAGGCCTAGGAAATTGCCAAGGGCTTCGGCTAGAAGAAGAACAGGTTGGTGGGAACGCTTTATGCTAGGAGGAGCTGGAACGATGGCTTCGTAAGAGGCGTTCACTCTACGTATTTGGTAGGCCAGAGTGGAGGCAAGAAGGTGGATCAAACCGTGTAGATCTGGAAAGGGAAGGTTTCCGTATTTGGCTCGGTAGAGGAGTTCGCCCACGGGGGTGCGCAAGGGGGTTGGCATATGCTTGCTTTTTAGCGTATGAAGGTCAAGCGTTCGGACGCGAAGGGTGCCTGGCCCATGGAATATATAGGGTTGGAAAGCTACGGGGGGAAGGTATCCTTTTTCCAGTAGATAACGGGCAGTTTGGGAACCGATGGGCCCCTCGGTTATTCCCCGGACAAAAACCTCCCGGACGGGAATCCCAGGTTGGGTGGGACCAATAGGCCATTGCCGTAAGCCTTGGCCTTTCAGGGTGTTCAACTCCTCTGGCCATAGAACGTGGATGTATTCTTCTGTAGGGGCTAGGAATACAGTTCCAATGGGCCAAAAGGAAGGCACATCTTCATTATAGGCACCTATTTGAGGTGTAATGGGGCCTATGGCCGAGGTGGAAAGCTTTGCGTTGGACCACACCAAGGTTCAAGCGCCTTACGTGCGCTTGGCGGGAAGGAAAACGGTGGGGAGCGGCTTGGTGGAAAAGTACGACCTGCGCCTGGCCCAGCCCAACCGGGAGGCCATTCCCACAGGGGCCTTGCACACCCTGGAGCACCTTCTGGCCGGCTATCTGCGGGACCACCTGGAAGGGGTCATTGACCTTTCCCCCATGGGGTGCCGCACCGGGTTTTACCTGGTGGTGGAGGGTCCTTTGGAGGAGGAGAGGGTCTTGGTGGCCTGGGAGCGAGCCTTGAGGGACGTTCTGCTGCACGAGGGCCCTATTCCCGGGGCTAGCTTCAAGGAATGCGGCAACTACCGGGACCACGACCTCCAGGGGGCCAAGGCTTGGGCGGAGAAGGTGTTGCGGGAAGGCCTGAAGGTGCAACCCACGGTTCCTTTGGAGGGAAGGTGACCGCCTTTTTCGCCGCGGAGCCTGAGGAGGCTTCGGCGCTGAGGGAGGCTTTGGAGGTCCAGGAGGTCCTCGAGGCCCCTTTCCCCCTCCACCGGGCCCCAAGGGTCCTGGTGGCGGAAACCGGGGTGGGCAAGGTGGCGGCGGCCTCGGCGGTGGCCTACGTCCTGGCCCGTTTCGCTCCCCAGGAGAGCTACTTCCTGGGGGTAGCGGGGGCTTTGGACCCCTCCTTGCGGGCCTTGGACCTCCTCCTGGCGGAGAGGGCGGTGCAGTGGGACGTGGACCTCACCCCCTTTGGCCGGGAGCCTGGGGAAACGGCCTTTGGGGTGCGGTTCTTCCCCTCGGACCCGGCCCTTTTGGGGAAGGCGGAAAGGGCGGCAGAAAGCCTGGGCTTCCCCTTGCGGCGGGGGGTGGTGGCCACGGGGGACCGGTTTCTGGCGGATAGGGAGGAGGCCAGGAGGCTTGCAGGGCTTCACGGGGCCCAAGCGGTGGAGATGGAAGGGGCCGCGGCCCTCATGGTGGCCTGGCGCTTCCGCCATCCCATGGCCTTGGTGCGGGTGGTAACCGACGGGGCGGGGGAAGAGGCCGCCCGGGACTTCCAGGCCTTTTTGCAAGGGGCCTCGAGGCGGCTTGGCCTCCTGGCCCAGGCCCTTTTGGCATACTGAAGGGGGAGGAGGTCCATGGAAATCAGGCTTTTTGCGGGGAATGCCCACCCCGACCTGGCCCGGCGGGTGGCGGAGGCCCTAGGGGTTCCTCTGGGCAAGGCTTTGGTGGACCGTTTCCCCGATGGGGAGGTGCGGGTGCAGCTTTTGGAAAGCGTTCGGGGAGACGACGTCTACCTGATCCAGCCCACCAGCCCTCCCGTGAACGACCACCTCATGGAACTCCTCCTCCTGGCCGATGCCGCTAGGAGGAGCTCAGCGGGGCGCATCAACGCCGTCATCCCCTACTTCGGCTATGCCCGCCAGGATAAGCAGACCCAAGGCCGCGAGCCCGTGAGCGCCAAACTGGTGGCCAACCTCCTGGAGGCGGTAGGGGTGCACCGGGTGATCGCCATTGACCTGCATGCGCCCCAGATCCAGGGCTTCTTTGATATTCCCGTGGACCACCTTTCCGCCGTACGGCTTTTTGCCCGCTACCTCCAGGAAAAGGGGTACACGGAAAACGGGGTGGTGGTCTCCCCGGATGCCGGCCGGGCGGAGGAGGCCAGGCGGCTTTCCGAAAGGCTGGGCCTGCCCTTTGCCATGCTGGCCAAGCGGCGCCACGGCCCCAAGGAAACCTCGGTCACCTACGTGATCGGGGAGGTGGCGGGGAAAAGGCCCTTGATCATAGACGACATCGTTTCCACCGGGGGCACCATCCGGCGGGGGGTGGAGGCGCTGCTCATGGCCGGGGCCTTGCCCGAGATGGTGGTCATGGCCACCCATCCGGTGTTGGTGGGGGAGGCCCGGGAAAACCTCTCCCACCCGGCCATCCGGGAGGTGATCTTCACCGATACCATTCCCCTTAAGGACGGGGGGTATACGGTGCTTTCCACCGCCGAGCTCCTGGCCCAGGCCATTCAGCACGTGCACACCAACCAATCGGTGAGCGCCCTGATCTAAAGCCCTGGCGATACCCCTTTTGGCCGCTCCCTGCGCCAGGTGCTTCCGGGATGGGTCCAAGGGGAGGGCCTATCTGGGGCTTCCACCCCTGGCATGGGCCAGGTGGCGGGGTACGACGAGGTACCTATGTCCCCCGGGGATGGGGTAAGCTACCCTCCGGGGGTTTTATGGCTAAAGTAGTCATCCACATTTTCCACGGGGAGCCCAGCAGCCTGAACACGGGGGTACACCTGGCCGAGCGCATCCGCCAAGTGAAGGAGGAGCGGGGGGTGGACTTGGAGGTCTACATCTTCGGGCCTGCCGAGCGGGCGCTTTTGGACCCTGCCTTGGCCGAGTACAACCGGGGGGTGGATAGCCTCGTGGCCCAGGGGGTGCCGGTGTACACCTGTCTTAACTCCGCTAGGGCTTTGGGGGCCGAGGAGGCCTTCAAGGCCCGGGGTATCCGGCTGGCCTATGCCCGGGATCGCTTCGTGGACTACGCCCTGGAAGGGGCTACGGTCTATAGCTTCTAGCCATGTCCCAGGCCTACCGCGTGGAAGTACGCCGCCAGGATGCCCAAAGGGCCTTGGCGGAGGCCCGGGGGTTCACCTTGGTCCTGGGGGCCCGCCGCGCCGACCTGGAGGCGGGGGTTAATCCGGTGGAAACCCTCCTGGCCGCCTTGGGCAGTTGCCTTCTTACGGGTATCCAGTTTGTGGCGGAGTCCTCCAAGGTGCCGTTGGCGGGGGCCAGGGTGGTCCTCGAGGCCCGCCGGGAGGACAAACCTCCGAGGATCGCCCAAATAGGCTTTGTTCTGTACCTGGAGAGCTCGGCTCCGGATGAAAGGTTGCAAAGGCTCTTTGAGCTGACCCTTAAAAACTCCACCCTCTACCAAAGCCTCAAGGACGCCATTCCCATGGCGGGAAAGTGGGAGCGGACATGAACCCGGTGGTGGTGGTAGGTCTCTTCTTGCTGGCCGTGGTGTCCGGCATGCTGGGCCTGGGGGTGGCCTTTGCCGCCGTGCCCTTCTTGAGCCTCTTCTTGCCGGATTTGGTCCACCAGGTTCAGCCCCTTTCCCTTCTCCTCAATGGGGTGACGGCTCTTTTTGCCGTCTTCGGCTTCGCCCAAAGCGGCTTGGTGGATTGGCGCAAGGCCATCCTCCTGGCCCTGGTTACCACCTTCTTCGCCCCGGTGGGAGCCTGGCTGGTGCAGCGGGTGGAGGTGCGGTACGTGTGGTGGATCTACCTGGGGGCGGTGGCCTACCTGGCCTACAACCTCTTTCGCCCCGTTTCCCCGAAGGCGCCTCGGGAAAACTTCCCCGTGGCCTTGGCCTTGGCGGCCCCCATCTCGGTGCTTTCCGGGTTTTTGGGGGTAGGCCCGGGGTTCCTCCTCATGCCCACCCTAATTCTCACCGGCCACGACCCCAAGCGGGCTGCGGCCATCAACGCCTTTGCCGTGACGCCCCCTTCCTTCTCCTCCCTCCTGCCCCATCTCCCCACCGCCCGGCTGGACCTGGGGCTCACCCTTTCCTTGGTGGTGGCGGGGGCTTTGGGCAGTTACCTGGGCTCCCGCCTCACGAGCCTCTACCTGCCTTCTCAGCGCCTAAAGCAGCTTTTTGGGGTGCTGATCCTGCTGGTGACCCTTTACAAGGTCTTCTCCTAGGCGCGGGTGGATGGAAAGCGCAGGGATGTGCTAAGCTTTCCCTTAGTGTGCCCCTTGGGGGCCTTGGACAGTTCAGGAGGAGACATGGAATACCGTTTGCGAGCCCAGTACCGGGAGGGGGAGAAGCCCGCCGCTTTGCGCCGTGCGGGGAAGCTCCCCGGTGTCATCTACAACAAGCACCTGAACCGGAAGGTGTACGTGGAGCTGGGGGAGTTTGACAAGGTCTTCCGCCAGGCTTCCATCCACCACGTGATCGTTCTGGAACTCCCCGATGGCCAGGAGCTTCCCACCCTGGTGCGCCAGGTGAACCTGGATAAGCGCCGGCGCCGCCCCGAGCACGTGGACTTCTACGTGCTCTCCGATGAGCCGGTGGAGATGTACATCCCCTTGCGCTTCGTGGGTACGCCCCAGGGGGTGCGGGAAGGTGGGGTGTTGCAGGAGATCCACCGGGACATCCTGGTCAGGGTGTCCCCGCGGAACATCCCCGAGTTCCTGGAGGTGGATGTCTCCAGCTTGGGCATCGGGGATAGCCTCCATGCCGCCGACCTGAGGCTTCCTGAAGGTGTTAAGCTGGCCGTTTCCCCCGAGGAGACCATCGCCGCGGTGGTGCCCCCTGAGGACGTGGAGAAGCTGGCGGCCGAGGCCCTCGAGGCCCCCGCCGAGCCCGAGGTGATCAAGAAGGGCAAGAAGGAAGAGGAGGAGTAATACCCCCCACCTTGGCTGTCCCGGTGCCTCCCTTTTCCGGGCCAGGCTCTGGAGCACCTCGGGAGCACCCTATGGCGAGGGAGGTATAGGGGGCGGGATCGGCGGGCGGTCCCGCCTCCTTTTTGGGAGGAGGAATGTTTTTGGTGGTGGGCCAGGGAAACCCGGGGGAGCGCTACGCCAGAACCCGGCACAACCTGGGGTTCATGGTCCTGGACCGGCTGGGGCTGGAGTTCCGCCCCCAGGGGGAGGCCCTTTTGGCCGAGGCGGAGGTGGCAGGGGAGAAGGGGATTTTCCTCAAGCCCCTCACCTACTACAACCTAAGCGGCCAGGCGGTGGCTCCCCTGGTGCGCTTTTACAAGATCCCTCCGGAGCGCCTTTTGGTGGTTCACGACGAGATGGACCTGCCCTTAGGCCGCCTGCGCCTCAAGGCCGGGGGTAGTCCGGCGGGAAACCGGGGGGTGGCCTCCATCGCCGAGGCCCTGGGAACCGAGGCCTTTCACCGCCTGCGCCTGGGCATCGGCAAGCCCCCTGCCCGGGAGTTGGGGGCGGAGTATGTGCTTTCCCCCTTCCTTCCTGAGGAGTGGCCGGTGGTGGAGAGGGTCCTCGAGGCGGCCAAGGAGGCGGTGCTGTGCTGGGTTAGGGAAGGGCTTGCCCCGTGCGCTTCCCGCTACAACCGTCTGGACCTTTCCCAAGAGGGAGGCTAAGCTCTAGACATGGCCGCGCCTAGAGTCCTCCTCATCGCCGGGGGAAGGAGTCCCGAGCACGAGGTTTCCTTGCTCTCCGCCCAGGGGGTTTTGGAGCACATGCCCTTTCCCACCGAGCTCGCCGTGATCGCCAAGGATGGCCGGTGGCTTCTGGGCCAGGAGGCCCAGGAGGCCCTCAAAGCGGGCGTGGCCCTGGAGGGCCGGGATGCCTTCCCACCCTCCTTGGAATGGAGCCGGTTTGACGTGGTCTTCCCCTTGTTACACGGAAGATGGGGAGAGGACGGCACCCTTCAGGGTTTCCTGGAAATGCTAGGCAAGCCCTACGTGGGGGCGGGGGTGGCGGCCAGCGCCCTTTGCCTGGACAAGGACTTGAGCAAGGGGGTCTTGGCCCAGGCGGGGATTCCCGTGGTGCCCTGGGTGGCCCTTTACCAAGGGGAGCGCCCCTTTATCCCCTTTGAGCCCCCTTTTTTCGTCAAGCCCGCCAACACGGGTTCCAGCATCGGCATCCGCCGGGTGGAGGGGTACGCTGGGCTGGAGGAGGCCCTGGCGGAGGCCTTCCGCCACGACCAGAAGGCCGTGGTGGAGAAGGCCCTTTCGGGGGTGCGGGAGCTGGAGGTGGGGGTCTTGGGCAACATCTTTGGGGAAGCCAGCCCGGTGGGGGAGGTGCGCTATCGGGCGGCCTTTTACGACTATGCAACCAAGTACACCCCGGGGCGGGCGGAGCTTTTGATCCCGGCGCCCTTGGACCCGGGCACCCAGGAAACGGTGCAGGAGCTGGCCCTGAAGGCCTATAGGCTGCTGGGCATCCGGGGCATGGCCCGGGTGGACTTCTTCCTGGCGGAGGGGGAGGTCTACCTCAACGAGATCAACACCATCCCCGGCTTCACCCCCACCAGCATGTACCCCAGGCTTTTCGCCGCCGGGGGGCTTCCTTACCCCGAGCTCCTCAGGCGGCTGGTGGAGCTGGCCTTGGAGTAGCCACCCCCTGGGTGGGTTGGCCGCAAGGGCCCTTTTTCCCTGGCATTCCCCTAGCCTCTGCGCTAGGATGGAATCCTGAAGGGAAAGGGGGTCTTATGGACCTTTTGGCGAGGCTTGGCCTTTTCGGACGTCGGGTCCTCCTCTTGCACCACGACGACCTGGGCCTGACCCATGCGCAAAACAGCGCCTACCAGGCCCTGGGCTTTCCCACGGGAAGCGTGATGGTGCCAGGGGCCTGGGCCAGCGGGGTGAGGGGGGAGGATTTGGGGGTGCACCTGGTGCTCACCAGCGAGTGGCCCGCTCCCCGGATGCGGCCCCTGACGGAAGGGGAAAGCCTTAGGGATGAGGCGGGGTATTTCCCCAGTTCCTTGGAGGTTCTGTGGCAAAGGGCCCGCCTCGAGGAGGTGGAACGGGAGCTAAGGGCCCAGATTGCGGCGGCCAAAAGGCTTTTCTCCCCCACCCACGTGGATACCCACCAAGGGGCGGTACTAAGGCCCGACCTGGCGGAAGTTTACCTGCGGTTGGCCCAGGAGTACCACCTGGTGCCCTTGGTGCCGGAGAGCCTCGAGGGCCTGGGGGTTCCCCCGGCCTTCCTGCCCGACCTGGAACGCCTCCTGGCCCGGGTGCCCTTCCCCAGGGTGCGCTTCCTGGATGCGTATGGCCTTCCCCCGGAGGAGCGGCTGGGCTTCTACTTGGACCTGGCCCAGCTCCCTCCGGGCCTTTACTACCTGGTGCACCACAGCGCCCTCCCCACCCCCGAGGGCCGGGCCCTTCCCGACTGGCGGACGCGGGAGGCCGACTACTTCGCCCTGGCCCACCCCGAGGTGCGCCGGGTTTTGGCGGAGTTCCACCCCCTTACCTGGCGGATGGTCCGGGATGCGCTTTAGAAGGAGGCGGTGATGAAAAAGTGGCGCTACGCCTCGGGGCAGCTGGGGCTTACCTTGGTTTCCGAAAGCTTTGGCACCTATCTGGCCTTCTTTTATCTGGAAAAGCTGGGCCTTTCCGCCGCCTTCTATGCCCTGGCCCGCACGGTGTATGCCTTCTGGGATGCCGTCAACGACCCCCTATTCGGCCACCTTTCCGACCGCACCAAGACCCCCTTGGGCCGCAGGCGCCCTTGGCTCCTTTTGGGGATACCCCTTTTCCTCCTTTTCTACATCCTGGTCTTCTGGGTGCCCGAGTGGGCCCGTTCTCCCCAGGTTCTTCCCTACTATTTCGCCCTGGCTATCGTCCTTTACGAGACCACGGCCACCGTGGTTTGGACCAACTACGGGGCCCTTTTCCCGGAGATGTTCCGAGGACTTTCCGAAAGGGCGGGGGCGGCCGCCTTAAAGCGGGGCACGGAGCTTTTCGGGCTGATCCTGGGGATTGCCGTGGCCCCCCTGGTCTACGCCCAGGTGGGGTTTTTGGGCATGGCCCTCCTCTTCGCTGCCCTTGCCCTTGGGGCCTTTCTCCTCTTCCTCCCGGGTATCCAGGAGGATCCCAAGGCGGAAAGCGGCCTGGGGCTAAGGGACTCCTTCCGCCTGGTCCTGGCCAACCGGGCCTTCTGGGTGGCGGCCCTGGTGGGGCTTCTCTTTGAGTTTGGGCGCATGGTGATCCAGACGGGCATGGCCTTTTACGCCAAGCACAGCCTGGGCCTGCCCGAGGCCGCCACCACCTTTCTCTTCGCCGCCGTCTTCCTGGTGGCCTTGCCCTCGGTCTTCCTCTGGGGAAGGCTGGCGGGGGCCTTGGGGGGGAAGCGGGCCTGGCGGCTTGCCCACCTGCTCATGGGTTTGGCGGCCCTGCTCCTCTTCCTGCCGCAAAGCCTTTTCCCCGCCATCCTGGTGGGGGCCTTGGTGGGGGTGGGGTTTGCCGGGGTGCGGGTCACGGGGGAGGTGGTGATGGCCAAGGTGATTGACCTGGATGCCGAGAGGACGGGAACCCGGCGGGAAGGGGCCTATTACAGCCTGGTGGGGCTTTTGGGCCGGGCCTCGGGGGCCCTGGTGGGGCTTTCCTTTGCCCTCCTGGGGCCCCTTTTCGGCTACGTGAGCGGGGAAAACCCCGGGCCCAATCCAGGCCTGGCCTTCCGCTTCCTGGTGGCGGTGATCCCGGGGGTGGCCATCCTCTTGGCCTATTTCCTCACCGCCCTCTTCCCCCACGAGATAAGGGAGTAAGGCCCTATGAAGCTGGACCCCAACCATCCAAGGCCCACCCTAGAGCGTCCAGGTTGGCGGGACTTGTCCGGCCCTTGGGACTTCGCCCTGAGCGAGGCGGAGGGCCCGGAAAGGGTGCGCTTTGACCGCAGGATCCGGGTGCCCTTTCCCCCCGAGGCCCCGGGTAGCGGGGTGCAGGAGCCCTGGGTAGGGGTGGCCTGGTACCGAAAGGTCCTAAGGGTCAAGCCCCGGCCCGGCTTTCGCCTTTTCCTGCGCTTTGGGGCCGTGGACTACCGGGCGGAGGTTTTCCTGGATGGGGTGAGGGTTCTGGCGCATGAGGGCGGGCATACCCCCTTCAGCCTGGAGCTTACCCCCTTCCTGGGGAGGCCCTTGAGGCTGCTGGTGCGGGCCGAGGATGACCCTTCCGACCCGGAAATGCCCCGGGGCAAGCAGGCCCTGGGCGAGCCCGAGGGCATCTTCTACCCCCGCACCACGGGGATCTGGCAGCCGGTGTGGCTGGAGTGGGTGCCGGAAAGCCATATCGCCGCCCTGCGCCTCACCCCGGACCTAAAGGCCTTGGGCTTCCACCTCGAGGCCCAGGTCCAAGGGGAAGGGGACGGGGTGGAGGTGGCCCTTTTCCCGGGGGCGAAGGGGGAGGTGTCCTTTGGGGATAAACCGTGGCTGGAAGCCCATTTTCCTCTTGCGGGCGGGCTCGCCCGGGGGTTTTTGGGGCTTCCCTTGAAGGGGAAGGGGGAGGAGTTCCTTTGGCGGCCGGAAAACCCGGTGCTTTTCCCCTTGCGCCTCCGCCTCCTTAGGGGAAGGCGGGTGTTGGACGAGGTCTATTCCTACGGGGGCCTAAGGGAGGTTTCCGCCAGAGAGGGGGTCTTCTTCCTCAACGGGGAGCCCTACTTCCCCAAGCTGGCCTTGGACCAGGGGCTTTGGCCCGAAGGCCACCTGGCGGCCCCGGGCCTATCCGCCCTTAGGCGGGACGTGGAGCTGGCCAAAGCCTTGGGCTTCAATGGGGTGCGCAAGCACCAGAAGCTGGAAGACCCCCGCTACCTCCACCTGGCGGACCGGCTTGGGCTTTTGGTCTTTGCCGAGATGCCCAGTTTCTTCCGCTTCTCCCCGACTGCGGCCCGGCGTTACCTGGCCGAACTCCAGGCGGCTTTGGAGCGGGACTATAACCACCCCAGCGTGGTGGCCTGGGTCCTTTTCAATGAAAGCTGGGGGCTTGCCCCCTGGAGGCGGGAAACCCAGGCCTTCCTCCAAGGGGTCTTCCTGCTCGCCCGTTCCTTGGATCCCGGCCGCCTTTTGGTGGACAACGACGGTTGGGAACACGGGCCCTTTTGGGACCTCTACACCGTGCACGACTACGCTCCCCCCGAGGTTCTATCCCGCCGCTATGCGCAAGGGGCTTTTCCCCTGGCCCCCATGGGCCGGCCCCTTTCCTGGGAGGGGGTGCCTGAGGGGGTGCGCCCCTTCCTCTCCGAGTTTGGGGGCTTGAGGCTCAAGGGGCCTACCCCGGGCTGGGGCTACCGGGAGGTGGAGGGGGAGGAGGCCTTCTTGGCGGAAGTTCTGCGCTACGTGCAGGTGGTGTGCGAAAGCCGTCTAAGCGGGTTTGGCTACACCCAGCTCTACGACACCTTTCAGGAGGAAAACGGGCTTTTGGACTTCCGGCGTAGGCCCAAGGTGCCTCCGGAAAGGGTGCGGGCCCTGCTGGAGGGGTGCGAGGTGAGGCGGATCCTTTTGGAGTAGGGAGGGGAGGGTATGGGCGCACCCCGCAAAGGTTGGCTGAAAACGCTTTGGAGTGCGGCTAAAACCGTGGCCTTCCTGGGCCCGGGCATTATCCTTCTCGCCCTCCAGTACGCCCGGAGGAGGGACCAGCTGGAGGCTATGGAGGGGAGGGCCTCCAGGGCGGAGGCTTGGCAGGGGGTGGGGAGGCCTAGGGGCCTCGAGGCCATTCCCGGGGGGGTTAGGGTGTACTTCCAGGAGGCCAAGCCCGGCCAAGGAGCTAGTCCGTATCCTGGTCACGGACAAGGTCCGTATCTTGGTCACGGACGGAGTCCGTATCTTGAAGCGGTCTTCCTCGGCGAGGACCTCCTCCGCCTCACCTGGTTTCCCCGGGAGGCCGTGCCGCCCTATGCCCTGGCGGACAGCAAGCCCCCGCTCTGGGAACCCGAGCGCCTAGAGACCCCGGAGGGTTACCTTCTAAAAACCCCCCGCCTGGCCCTACGTCTAGAGGAGGAAGGCCTCAGCATCTGGGATGGGGAAGGAAGGCTTTTGCGGCGGGAGGCCTACCCCGAGCGCTCGGGAAGGGCCTGGCGGCACCGGGTGCGCCTAGCCTCGGGGGAAAGGGTTTTGGGCCTGGGAGAAAGGGCCTTTCCCCTGGACCGCCGGGGTGGGGTCTTCCGCTTCTGGAACCGGGACCCTGGGGGAAGCTACGGCCTGGGGGAGGACCCCCTTTACCTTTCCGTGCCCCTTTGGCTTTCCCTCCTTCACGAGGGGGGGTACCTGGCCTTCTACGAGAACCCCGCGGACGGCTTTGCCGACCTTCGGGGGGAGGAGGCCTTGGTGGGCTTTTGGGGTGGCCCCTTCCGCTACTACCTGATTCCCGGGCCCCTGGAGAAGGCTTTGGCCCGGTACCTGGGCCTTACCGGCCTTCCGCCCCTGCCGCCCCGCTGGGCCTTGGGCTTCCACTATGCCCGCTGGGGGCTGAGGAGGAGGGAAGAGGTGGAGGAGGTGGTGGAAGGTTTCCTAAGGCGGGGCCTCCCCTTAAGGGCCGTGCACCTGGACATAGATTACATGCGGGGTTACCGGGTTTTTACCGTGGACGAAGGGCGCTTCCCCGACCTAGGGGGGATGGTGCGGGCCTTCCGGGAAAAGGGCGTGCGCACGGTGCTCATCCTGGACCCCGGGATCAAGGCGGAAAAGGGGTTTCCCCCCTATGAGGAGGGCCTAAGGGAAGGGGTGTTTTGCCGCCTGCCCTCGGGGGAGGTTTTCCTAGGCCCTGTCTGGCCCGGGCTGGCTGCCTTCCCCGACTTCACCGATCCCCGGGCCCGGGACTGGTGGAGGGATAGGCTTAGGGGCTTTTTGGAGCTGGGGGTTTCGGGCTTCTGGCTGGATATGAACGAGCCCGCCCTCTTCGCCGCTTGGGGGGAGCCCACCTTTCCCAAGGGGGTGCGCCATAGCCTCGAGGGCCAAGGGGGCGACCACCTCCTGGCCCACAACCTCTACGGCCTCCTCATGGCCCGGGCCAGCTGGGAAGGGTTTCGTACATGGGCCCCGCTTTCCCGGCCCTTCCTCCTCACCCGCGCCGGGTATGCGGGGGTACAGCGGTTCGCCTGGGCCTGGACCGCGGATGTGGAGAGCACCTGGGAGGGCCTCAGGACCACCTTGTGGGCCCTTCTCGGCCTTTCCCTTTCCGGGGTGTACTTCGTGGGCTCGGACATCGGGGGGTTTAGCGGGGACCCTTCCCCCGAGCTTTACCTGCGCTGGTTCCAGATGGCCGCCTTCACCCCTTTCTTTCGCCTCCACTCCGCCCGCTGGACAAAGCGCCGGGAGCCTTGGCGCTTGGGGGAGGAGGTCTTGGCGGGGGTGCGCTGGGCCATGGGGCTTAGGGAAGGGCTTCTACCCTACCTCTACACCCTGGCCTATGAGGCAAGCCACCAGGGGCTTCCCCTCCTACGGCCCCTTTTCCTGGCAGGAGGGCCCTACAGGGATCCGCCCCATGGGGCTAGCCTTGGGGAGGCTTTCCTCCTGGGGAAGGCCCTTTTGGTGGCCCCGGTGTTGGAGGAGGGCGCCCGGGCCAAGGAGGTGCCCTTGCCCCCGGGCCGCTGGTACCCCTGGCAGGGGGATGGGGCCTTGGAGGGGCCCGGCTGGGTGCGGCTTCCTGCCCCCTTGGACCGGATTCCCCTTTTGGTGCGGGGGGGAAGCCTTCTGCCCCTTTTGCAGGAGGAGGGGCTCACCCTACACCTTTACCCGGGGGAAGAAGGGGCCCAGGGCCTCCTCTACTGGGACGAGGGGGATGGGGCGGGGGCCTATCGGCTAGACCGTTTCCGCGCGCAAAGGGTGGAGGGGGGCTTTCGTCTCCTCTGGGAAAGCGAAGGGGACTACCCTTGGCCCTGGGACGGGATCGGCCTAAAGCTTTTTGGCGGGAGGCTTTCTCGGGTGTGGGTGCAGGGGAAGGCGTACCCCGCTGGGGAAGGAGGGGTGCGCCTTCCCCCCTTCGCCGAGGCCTTTTTGGAGGTGGCAGGATGAGGCTGGAAAAGGCGTGGTTTTTGGCCCAGGGGGCGGAAACCCCAGCGGAGCTTCCCCAAGGCGGTTGGCGGGAGGTGGCGCTTCCCCACCAGTGGGCCCTCGAGGGCCTGGAGGCGGAGGTGGGCTGGTACCGCCTGGCGTTGCCGGAAGGAGGCCCTAGGCGCTTCCTCCGTTCCTTGGGGGACTATTACCAGGAGGCCTGGGTGGAGGGGGTCCATCTGGGCCGGCACCTGGGGTACTTCTTCCCTTGGCTCCTGGAGCTGCCCCCAGGTGGGGAGGTGTTCCTGAGGGTCGCGGCCCCCCGGGAACCCCTAGGGGTCTGGCCCCGGTTCAAGCGGCAGATCAAGGGGGTCTTGGGCCAGCACGACTGCCGTCCTGGGGGAACCACGGAAAGGGGCCAGGAGCGGGGGACGGGGGGGCTATGGGGCGGGGTGGAGGTCTGGCTGCGGGAGGAGGTGGCCCTTTTGGGCCTCACCTACCGCCTCCTTCCCCGGCCCGGGGGGTGGCGGCTATGGGTGCGCCTCATGGTGGACGCCCCAAGGCCCTTTCGCGAGGAGGTGCACCTTAGGATTGGCCCGGAAAACTTCCCCGGGGAGGCCCTGGAGAAGAGGGCGGTCCTCGAGGGGGAAGGGGGGCGGGGTTGGCGGGAGGTGGTGTGGGACCTGCCGGAAATGCCGTTATGGGAGGTGTGGGAGCGGGGGTTTCCCCATCTTTTCCGCCTGGAGGCGGAGGTTTTGGGGGCCAGCCTCAGCGTGCCCTTGGGCTTCCGCACCGTGGAGCTGGATGGGGAGGGCTGGCTTCTCCTAAACGGGAGGAGGCTATTCCTAAGGGGCACCAACATCATCCCCACCCAGTGGCTTGCCGGTTACACCGAGGCCATGGCCCAGCGGGATGTGGCCCTCCTTAAGGAGGCCAACCTCAATGCCGTGCGGGTCCACGCCCACGTGACCCACCCCGCCTTCTACCGGGCCTGCGACCGGGAAGGGGTATTGGTCTGGCAGGACTTCCCCTTGCAGTGGGGCTACGCCCCGGACGAGGCCTTCGCCCAGGAGGCCCTCCGCCAGGCCCAGGCCATGGTGGAGGTCCTGGGGGCCCATCCCTCCCTTTACCTCTGGTGCGCCCAAAACGAGCCCACCCACAACCGCCACACCTTAGGCCCCCTCCTTTCCGCCGGCTTCAGGGCCGCTGACCCCACCCGCCCGGTGAAGGAGGCCTCCGACTTCCGCGAGCATCCCTACCCCGGCTGGTACTGGGGCCACGTGCGGGACTTCCTGGCCCTTCCCGGGGCCCCTCTTCCTTCCGAGTTTGGAGCCCAGGCCCTCCCCCGGGCGGGGCTTTTGCGCCAGGTCCTAGGGGAGGCCGCCTGGCCCCCCAGGTGGGAGGTCTGGGCCTACCACAACTTCCAACCCCACGAGACCTTCCGGGTGGCGGGGGTGGAGCTGGGGGATTCCTTGGAGGCTTTCGTGGAAAACTCCCAGGCCTACCAGGCTCAGCTTCTGGAGTTTGCCATCCACGCGTACCGCCGGGGCAAGGGGAGGGTGGTGGGCTACTTCCAGTTCATGTTCGTGGAGCCCTGGGAGGGGATCACCTGGGCGGTTTTGGACGTGGAGCGGGTGCCCAAGAAGGGCTTTTTCGCCCTAAAGGAGGCCAGCAGCCCGGTTCTCCTCTCCCTTGTCCCCTACCGAAAGAGGGTGGAGGTGGGGGGGCCTCCCTTGCAGGAGGCCTGGCTCATAAGCGACCTGGAAAGGCCCTTAAGCCTCCGGGTTCACCTTTTCCTGGAAGGCCCGCAAGGCCTTTCCCTTTACGCGGAGGAGGTGGCCCTGGCCCCCGGGGAGGCCCGAAGGTTTTTCAGCCTGGGGGAGCTTTGGGAAAGCCCCCTCGAGGTCCAGGCCCGCTACCTCCCCCTACAGGAGGCTTTAAGGCAGCTTTCCCCGGGGGCTTACCGCCTGGTGGGGGAGGCCTACGAAGGGGAAAGGCTCTGGTCGCGGCATGTCCTCGAGGTGGAGTACCTGGAACCCATCCTGCCCCTGGGGGTGGCCTGGTGATCCCCACCCGGATCGCCTACGCCCTGGGTGCCCTGGGGCTTACCCTGCCGGGCCAGACCTTCGGTACCTATTTGGCCTTCTACTACCTGGACCACATGGGACTGGCCGCCGGGGCCTTCGCCCTGGCCCGCCTGGTCTTCTCCGTGTGGGATGCGGTGAACGATCCCCTTTTCGGCTACCTCTCGGACCGGACCAGGACCCCGTGGGGCCGGAGGCGGCCTTGGCTTTTCCTGGGGCTTCCCCTTTTGCTTTTGGCCTTTTACCTCACCTTCAGCGTGCCGGAGCGCTTCCGGCAGGGTGAGGCCCTTTTTGGATACTGCTTGGTGGTGATCCTCTTTTTTGAGACCTTCGCCGCCCTCACCTGGGTGAACCACGCCGCCCTTTTTCCCGAGCTCTTCAGGAGCCAGGAGGAGCGGGCCCGGGCCAACGCCTGGCGGCAGGGCTTTTACTTCCTGGGCCTGGCGGTGAGCATTGCCCTAACCCCCTTGGTCTACACCGCCCTCGGCTTTTCCGGCATGGCCCTCCTCTATGGGGGCATGGGGGGCGTGTTGGTCCTCCTCTTTCTCCTGGCCATCCGGGAGGACCCGAAGGCCCAAGAGGCCGCGCCCCTTCCCTTCCTCCCCGCCTTCCGCTACACCCTGGAGAATGGCCCCTTTTGGCTTTACTCCCTGGCGGCCCTTTTCCTCCTCTTCGCCGTGGGGCTTTTCGGGGCGGCCATGCCCTTTTACGCCAAGTACGCCTTGGGTTTAGGCCCCGAGGCCACCTCCTTGCTCTTCGCCTCGGTGCTCCTTTCGGCCCTGCCCTCGGTGTTCCTTTGGGCCCGGTTGGCCGGGGCCATGGGCCCCAAGGGGGCGTGGCTCTTGGCCATCGGCCTTTTGGCCTTGGGGGCCCTCCTCCTGCTGTGGCCCCGTACCCTCCTGCAGGCCCTGCTCGTGGGGGTGCTGATCGGGGTGGGGTTTGGCGGGGTCTTGGTGCTGGGAGACCTCCTCCTGGCCGAGGTCATTGACCGGGACGCCCAAAGGACGGGAAGGAGGCGGGAAGGGGTCTACTATAGCGTCTATGGTTTTGTAAACCGGCTTTCCGGGCCCCTGCAGGCCCTTTCCTTTGCCCTCCTCACCCCCCTATTCGGCTACGTGAGCGGGGAGGCCCCAGGGCCCAATCCCGAGGCCGCCTTCCGCTTCCTCATGGCGGGGCCTCCCTTTCTGGCTGGCCTCTTGGCCCTGGCCCTGGCCTACCGGTTTCCTTACGGGGCCAGGTAGAATGCCGGCAGCAGGGAGAAGCCTGTGGAGGGGCCATGCGGCTAGAGTTTTGGGATGCCTTGCGGGGAAGCCGCCTCGAGGTGGGGGTCACGGCAGCCTCCTCGGAACCGGTTTCCGGGGGGTATCTCCTGAGGGGAAGGGAGGTTCGGGCCTTTGCGCCCTCTAGGGGGGTGCGGTTTTTCCGCCACGGGTGGCAGAGCTGGAGCCTGTCCGCCTGGGTGGACCTAGGGGAGCCCCCCAAGCCCCTTCTCCCCAAGGAGCGCCGCCCTCAGTCCGATGATCCCTTTCTTCTGGAGGCGGCGGAGTGGGGGAGGGCCTGGTGGGGTAGCGGCCTTGGGGCCTTGCGCCTTCCCGATGGCCAGGTTCTCCTCCTGGGGGCCTTGGACCTGGGGGCCAGGGTTTTGGGGCGGCAGGAGGTGCTTTTGGGGCGGTATGCCTCGGGGGAGGGCCGCTGGTTCTTGGCCTATGGACCGGAAGAGGAGGTTTTTCCCGCCTACGCCAGCCACCTTCCCCGGCGCCCTTCCGGAAAGCCCCCTAGGGTGTGGTGCTCCTGGTATGGCTACTACACCCGCATCAGCGAGGCCTTGCTCCTCGCCGCCTTGGAGGAGGTGGCCCACTTCCCCTTTGAGGTCTTCCAGATTGACGATGGCTGGCAGCGGGCCCTTGGGGACTGGGAGGCCAACGGTCGCTTCCCCCGGGGAATGGCCTTTTTGGCGGAGAGGATCCGGGAAAAGGGCCTCAGGGCCGGGCTATGGCTGGCACCCTTTCTGCTGACCCCGGACAGCCCCCTGGGGCACGCCCGCCCCGAGTGGGTGCTTAGGGATGGGGAAGGCCGGCCCGTCCCAGCGGGATTTAACTGGGGAAGACCCCTTTACGCCTTAGACTCGGGGAACGAGGAGGTTTTGCAATACGTGGCTGGCCTGGTGCATAAGGTCCGGGAGTGGGGGTACGATTACATCAAGCTGGACTTTCTCTATGCGGCTGCCCTTCCCGGGGCCGAGGGAGAGGGGCGGTACCGAGAGGCCATGGAACGGATACGGGAGGAAGCGGGTGGCGCTTATCTTCTCTTCTGCGGGGCCCCCATCCTGGCCTCCTTGGGGCTTGCCGATGGCCTGCGGGTGGGACCGGATGTGGCCCCCTACTGGGACAACGAGGACCGCTCCTTCTGGCTTCAGGACCCCACGGGCCCCGGGCTAAAGAATGCCCTCCGCACCACCCTGCACCGGCTGTGGCTTCGGGAAAACGTGCAGGTGGACCCGGATGTGGCCTATTTCCGAAGCCGTTTCTCCTTGCTGACCCCTGAAGAGAGGCGCCTCCAGGAGGCCATGGGGGAGATCACCGGCTTCAAGGCCACTTCCGACCCCCCCTCCTGGCTTACCCCGGAAGAGAGGGAAAGGCTTTTGGCCTTTCTGAGCCAGGACCAGGCGGTAAACCGGCTTGGCCCCTACCGCTTCCAGGTGGGGGAGGAGGTCTTGGACTATGCTTCCCTACTATAGGCGGGTCCACCGCAAAGCGGATGGACGGGAGCTCATCCTTTACGGGCTCCGTCCCCTCGAGGACCCCCCCCTCCCGGAGCCCGCCGAGCCCTTCAGCCCCGCTCCCCACCTCCGCTACCATCCCCTGCGGCAGGAATGGGTGGTCTACGCCGCCCACCGTCAGGAGCGCACCTTTTTGCCCCCCAAGGAGCACTGCCCCCTTTGCCCTAGCCGGGAAGGGGGTTTCCCCACGGAGATCCCCTTCGCCCGCTTCCAGGTGGCGGTCTTTGAGAACCGCTTTCCCTCCCTGGGGCCAAGCCCCACCCCTCCCCCGGAAGGGTTGCCCGTTCCCGCAGGGGAGGCTTTAGGCCGCTGCGAGGTGGTGGTCTACACCCAGGCCCACGTGGGGAGCCTGGCCACCCTCAAGGAGGAGGAAAGGCTGCTTTTGGCTTGGGTTTGGCGGGAGCGGTACCAGGCCCTGTATGCCCTAAAGGGCGTCCAGTTCGTCATGCCCTTTGAAAACCGGGGGGAGGCGGTGGGGGTGACCCTGCACCACCCCCATGGGCAGATCTACGCCTACCCCTGGGTGCCCCCCATCTTGGAGCGAGAAAGCCAGGCCTTCCGGGAGAGGCCGGTGCTCCTCGAGCTTCTTCCCCACTTGCAGCCCTACCGGGTGGACCAGGAGGAGGGGTTCTTAGCCTTCGTACCCCCCTTTGCCCGTTACCCCTATGAGGTTTGGGTGGTCCCTCGGCAGCGCCACCCCGGGCTTTGGACCCTTTCCCATGAGGAGATGGCCGCCTTCGCCCGCCTTCTGGGCCGGGTGGTGGCCCGCTACGACGCCCTTTTCGGGGAGGCCTTTCCCTACGTCATGGTCTTCCACGCAGCCCCCCTAGGGGAGGAGCGCACCTTCCATTTCCACGTGGAGTTCTATCCGCCCAAACGGGCCAAGGACAAGCTCAAGTTCCTGGCGGGCACGGAGCTGGGAGCGGGTACCTTTGTGGTGGACGCCTTGCCCGAGGAAACGGCAAAAAGGCTACGGGAGGTCTTATGAAATACCTTTTGGCCCTGGACCAGGGTACCAGCAGCAGCCGGGCCCTCCTTTTTACCTTGCAGGGGGAGCCTGTGGCCATGGCCCGGCGGGAGTTCCGGCAGCTTTACCCCCGGCCCGGCTGGGTGGAGCACGACCCCCTGGAGATCTGGGAAAGCCAGCTGCAGGCGGCCCAGGAGGTCCTGGCAAGGGCGGGGGTGGAGGCCCAGGAGGTGGTGGCGTTAGGGCTTACCAACCAGCGGGAGACCACCCTGGTGTTTGAGAGGGGGACGGGAAGGCCCCTCCATAACGCCATCGTCTGGCAGGACCGGCGCACGGCCCCTTGGTGCCAGACCCTTAAGGCCCAAGGTTGGGAGCCCCTTTTCCGGGAGCGCACCGGGCTCCTTCTGGACCCCTACTTCTCCGGCACCAAGCTGGCCTGGCTTCTGGAGAACGTGCCTGGCCTCAGGGAGAAGGCGGAAAAGGGGGAGGCCCTGTTCGGCACCGTGGACACCTGGCTCCTCTACCGCCTCACCGGGGGGAAGGTCCATGCCACCGACCCCTCCAACGCCAGCCGCACCCTGCTTTTTAACCTGCATACCCTCTCCTGGGACCAGGAACTCCTAGACGTCTTGGGGATTCCCCGGGCCATGCTTCCCGAGGTGCGCCCCTCGGCGGGGGATTTTGGGGAAACCCTGCCCGGGCTTTTGGGCGAGGCCCTTCCCATCCGCGGGGTTCTTGGGGACCAGCAGGCGGCCCTTTTCGGGCAGGCAGCCTTGGGGGCGGGGGAGGGGAAGTGCACCTACGGTACCGGGGCTTTCTTGCTGCTGCACACAGGGGAGCGGCCGGTGCTCTCCAAGAAGGGCCTCCTCGCCACCGTGGCCTGGAGCCTGGGGGATAGGGCCAGCTACGCCCTGGAGGGGAGCGTGTTCATGGCGGGGGCGGTGGTGGGGTGGCTTAAGGACCTGGGCCTGGTGCAGGAGAGCGCCCAGGTGGAGGCCTTGGCCCGGGAGGTGGCGGACACCGGGGGCGTGTACCTGGTCCCGGCCTTCACGGGCCTGGGGGCCCCCTACTGGGACCCTTACGCCCGGGGGGCCATTTTGGGCCTCACCCGGGGCACCGGCAAGGCCCACCTGGCCCGGGCGGCCTTGGAGGGGGTGGCCTTCCAGGTGGCGGACGTGGTGCGGGCCATGGAGGAGGAGGCGGGTCTACTCCTGAAGGAACTCCGTGTGGATGGGGGAATGGCCCAAAACCCCTTGTTCCTGGAGATCCAGGCGGACCTTCTGGGGGTGCCGGTCCTGAGGCCCAAGGTTACGGAGACCACCGCCTTGGGGGCGGCCCTGATGGCGGGGGTGGGAGCAGGGGCGCTGGGGCTGGAGGAGGTGAAGGGGGCCTGGACCCTGGAGGCGCGCTTTGACCCCCGGATGCCGGAGGAAAAGCGGAAGGCCCTCCATGGGGGTTGGCGGCGGGCGGTGGAGCGGGCCCTGGGCTGGGCAAGGGAGGAGGGATGAGCCCAAGCCGCGAGGAGCTTTGGGAAGGGCTCAAAGGGCCTTGGGACCTCCTGATCCTGGGGGGTGGGGCCACGGGGGCGGGGGTCCTTTGGGAGGCCACCCTGAGGGGCCTACGGGCGGCCTTGGTGGAGGCGGGGGACTTCGGCATGGGTACCAGCAGCCGCTCCACCAAGCTGCTCCACGGGGGGGTGCGCTACCTGGAGCTGGCCTTCAAGGAACGGAACCCCAAGCAGCTCCGCCTGGTGCGGGAGGCCCTAGGGGAACGCCAGGTGGTGATGGGCCTGGCCCCGCACCTGGCGCGGCCCCTCACCCTCCTCACCCCCCTCTTCCGCCCCCTCGAGCTCCCCTATTATTGGGTGGGTCTAAAGCTCTACGACCTCCTGGCGGGGGCCAGGCGCCTGGCCCCAAGCCGCTACGCTTCCCCCAAGGAGGTGGGGGTCCTTTTCCCCGACCTCCCCCCCACCTTGGGGGGCATCCTCTACCAGGACGGCCAGTTCGCCGACCATCGCCTGAACCTGGCCCTCATCCTCTCCGCCCTAAGCCGGAAGGCGGTGGCCCTAAACTACGCGGAGGCCACGGGCTTTCTTCTGAAGGAGGGGAGGGTGCGGGGTGCGGTGGTGAAGGACCGCCTTACGGGCCAAGAGGTGGAGGTCTGGGCCCAGGCGGTGGTGAACGCCACCGGGCCCCAGGCGGACCGGGTGCGCCGGCTTCTGGACCCTCACCTCCCACCTCTCCTCACCCCCTCCAGCGGGGCCCACCTGGTCCTGGACTACCCCTTAAAGGTGGGCCTCCTCCTGCCCAGGACGCGGGATGGCCGGGTTCTTTTTCTCCTGCCCTGGCAGGGCAAGGCCCTTCTGGGCACCACCGACCTCCTGGCCGAGGCCAGGGCCTGCCCTCTTCCCCGGGAGGAGGAGGTGGCCTACCTCCTGGAGGAGATCCGTCCCTACCTGAGGGACCTTTCGGACAGGGTCCTGGCCGCCTGGGCGGGCCTCCGGCCCCTGGTGGGGAAAGGGGAGACCAAAAGGCTGGAGCGGGACCACCTCATCGTGGAGGAAAAGGGGCTTTACACCCTCACCGGGGGCAAGTGGACCACCTTCCGCCTCATGGCCTTGGACCTACTGGAACGCCTGGCCCGGGACCTCTCCCTCCACCTTCCCCCCTCCCAAAGCCACTGCACCCTCCTCCTGGGGGCGGGGCCCAAGCCCCCCTTGCCCCTTCCGGAGGAGGTGGCGGCGCACCTTTATGGCCACTACGGCACCCGGGCGGGGGAGGTGGTGGCCCTGGGGGATCGGCCCCTGCTCCCAGGGCTACCCTACCTGGAGGGGGAGGTGGTTTTTGCCGTAAGGGAGGAGCTGGCGCAAAGGCCTTTGGACGTGCTGGCCCGCAGGATGGGCCTGGCCCTTTTGGACCGGAAGCGGGCAGAGGAGGCCTTGCCCCGGGTGGTGGACCTCATGGCCCCCCTCCTGGGGTGGGATGAGCCCACAAAAGAGGCCCTTCTTTCCGAGGCCAGAAGGGCCCTTCCTGCCCTTTGCTAGGGGCTTTCCTCCGAGGCCCTCTGCACCGGCTGCGTTTCCTTAAGGATGGCCCGCACCCGCTCCCCGGGGATGGTTTCCTCCCGGAGGAGCTCCTCGGCGATCCTGTGCATGGCCTCCGCATGGGCCATGAGAACCTGGCGAGCCTTGGCGTAGGCCTCGTCCAGGATTTGGCGGATGTCCTGGTCAATGAGGCGGGCGGTTTCCTCGGAGTGGTCCTTTTTCTTGGCGATCTCCTCTCCCAGGAAGATGGGGCCCGAGTCCGAACCCCAAGCGATGTTCCTGAAGTGCTCCCCCATGCCCCAGTCCAGGACCATGCGCTTGGCGATCTGGGTGGCCCGCTTGAAGTCGTCCTGGGCCCCGGTGGTCACGGTGCCGGTGAAAAGCTCCTCCGCCACCCGGCCCGCCATGAGGACGGCCAGCTCGTCCATGAGGTGGTCCTTGGAGACCAAGACCCTCTCCTCCGGCTTGCTCCAGCGGGCGCCCAAGGCCATGCCCCTAGGGACGATGGAGACCTTCTCGGTTTTGTCGGCGTGGGGCAGGACCTCCCCCACCACCGCATGCCCCGCCTCGTGGTAGGCCACGGCCCTTTTCTCCTCCTCGGAAAGCTTTAGGGCGGGCCGCTCCAGGCCTAAGACGATCTTGTCCAGGGCCTTGAGGAAGTGCTCCTTGCGGACTTGCTTAGCGCCGTCCCGGGCCGCCAGCAGGGCCGCCTCGTTCACCAGGTTCTTGAGGTCGGCCCCGGAGAAGCCCGGGGTGAGGTGGGCCAACTCCAGGGCGTCCACGTCCTCGGCCATGGGTTTGCCCCGCATGTGGACCAGGAGGATATCCCGGCGCTCCTCGAGGGCGGGAAGGCCCACCACCACCTGGCGGTCAAAGCGCCCGGGGCGCAGGAGGGCGGGGTCCAGGATATCCGGACGGTTGGTGGCGGCCAGGACGATCACGGAGGTGTCCTTCTCAAAGCCGTCCATCTCGGAAAGGATCTGGTTTAGCGTCTGTTCCCGCTCGTCGTGGCCGCCGCCTATGCCCGCCCCCCGCTTGCGGCCGATGGAGTCCAGCTCATCAATGAAGATGATGCTGGGGGCGTTCCTGCGGGCATCCTCAAAGAGGCTTCGTACCCGGCTTGCTCCCACGCCCACGAACATCTCCATGAACTCGCTGGCGGAAACGGAGAAGAAGGGCACCCCGGCCTCCCCCGCCACCGCCCGGGCCAGGAGGGTCTTGCCGGTTCCTGGTGGCCCCACCAGGAGGACGCCTTTGGGGATTTCTGCCCCTAGTTCCAGGTACTTTTTGGGATTTTTGAGGAAGTCCACCACCTCCATGAGCTCCCGCTTGGCCTCCTCGTGGCCGGCCACGTCCTTGAAGGTAGTGTTCACCTGCTTCTCCTTGCCGTAGAGTTTGGCCCGGCTCTGGCCGAACTGCATCACCTGGCCGGCCCCCCCTTGGGCCCGCATGAAGAAGAACCAGAAGAAGAGGATGAGGAGGACCGTGGGGCCCAGGTAGAGGAGGAACTGGGGCCAGAAGGAAGGGGGCTTGGTCATGATCTTGACCCCGTTTTCCTCCAGAAAGCGCAGGAGCTCGGGATCGGCCACCTGGGCGGGGGGCAAGGGCACGGCGAAGCGCCGGGCCACTTGGCTTCCCCCTTGGGGGGTGGGGAAGCGTTCCGGCTCTTTAAGGGTGCCCAGGATCCGGGTTTCCTCTAGGACCACCTCGGCCACCCTGCCTTCCCGTACCAGCTTGCGAAACTCGGTGTAGGAAAGGGTAGGGGCCGGAGGGCCCGTGAAGGCGGTGTAGGCCAGATAGCCTAGAAGGAGCAAAAAGATCAGGGTGAAAGGGTTAATCCGCTGCGGCAAGGTCTACCTCCCTGGTCCTATGGTAGCGCCTTTAGGGTGAGAGGATTGAGGGCTGTGGTATCCTCAAGCGGCGATGAGGGGGGTCCTCGAGGCCCTGCACCACGGGGATTACGATACCGCCATTGAGCGCCTCACCCGCAAGGCCCTTTTCGGCTCCAAGGAGGAGGCCAAGGAGGCCCTTCTCCTCCTGGCGGAGGTGCATAGCCTCTACGGGGAGGAGGGGCGGGAGAAGGCCCACCGGGCCCTGGAGGAGGCCTATGAGCTGGGGGGGCTGGAGTACGACCCCCTGTACCGGGCCCTTTTGGGGGAGCTTTTGGCCCTCGAGGGCCGGGGGGAGGGGGAGGTGCGGGCCCTTTTCCTCCCCACGGAGGACCCCCGGGCCCGCTACCACCAGGCCCAGGCCCTCTTCTACCTGGGCCGGTTTGAGGAGGTGCTAAGGACCCTTAAGGAAGGGCTTCCCGCCTTTTTGGCCTGGCGGGCGGAGGGGCTTAAGGGAAGGGCCTTGGAACAGCTTGGCCGCTACCCCGAGGCCGCCTTGGCCTACGAGAGGGGGGCGGAGCTGGCCTTGGGCCTGGAGCGCTACTGGCTTCTTTTGGATGCCGCGGCCATGTGGGTGGAGGCGGGGGAGGGGGAAAGGGCCCTCCTGGCCCTGGAGGAGGCCGCGGAGGCCGTGGGGGAAGAACCCCTCGAGGATGCCGCCACCCGCCACTACCTCCTGGCCCGGGCCCACCTCCTCCTGGATAACCCCAACCGGGCCCTGGAGGAGGTGCGGGAGGCCCTAAGACGGGAGGAGGAAAGCGGCCACAAGGCCTACGGCACCCCCCTTTTGCAAGGGCAGATCCTCTTACGCCTGGGGCGCTATCCCGAGGCCATGGCCGCCTTTCAGGAAGCCTTGGCCCGGGCGGAGGGGGTGGAAAGGGGGTATGTCCTCCACGAGATGGCGGTGGCGGCCCTGGACCAGGGGAGCCATCTAGAGGCCGAGGAATACCTGAAGGCCCTCTTGAAGGAGGAAGGCTACCCCTACCGGGCCCAGGCCCTGGCGGACCTGGCCGAGGTCCTGTATCGCCAGGGGCGGTACCAGGAGGCGGAAAGGCTAGCCCAGGAGGCCATGGCGGAAGGGGCTTTGGCCGCGGGGGAGCTCATCCTGGGCCACATCGCCTACGACCTCATGCACCTGGAGGAGGCCTTGGCCCATTACCGCAAGGCGGCGGAGCTCGCCGAGGAGGGAAGCCGGGAGTGGGTGGGGGCCCAGGAGATGGTGGTGGATACCCTGGCCCAGCTGGGCTACCGCTCCCCGGAGGAGATCCTGGCCCGCACCGAGGCGGTGTTGCCCCATGTCCACCCCGCCGACGAGTGGCACCAGGCCCTCCGGGCCTACCGGGAGCGGGCGGAGGCCATTCTCCGGGAAGGGAGGCGGCCCAACTAGCCTCCCCCGCGCCTCAAGGGGGCCAGGGCCTTCAGCACCTCCTGGGCCTTTAGGGGTTTGGGAAGGTGCAAGACCCTAAGGGGGCGGAAGAGAAGCCCCGGCGGGGTTTCGCTCACCAGGTACAAGGAGGCCAGCTTGCCCTCGGGGTGGGCCCTAAGCCTTCGGGCTGTTTCTAAGGCTTTTTCTCCCTGGAGGATGATGGCCTTGGGCCTCTCTTTGAGAAGGCGGAGGGCCATCTCCAGGTCCAAGGGGAGCTGCACCCGGTAGCGGTGGGCCTCCAGGAGGTAGAGAAGGAGCCGCCGCACCACCCCGCTTTCCGCCAACACCAGGACCAGGGGGTCGTCCGCCAGCAGGGTGGAAGGGCGGATCAGCCCCCGGCTTTTCAGTTCAAAGAGGATGTGGTAAACCTGCTCCTCCGGGAGGCCGGAAAGCAAGGCCACGCTTCGCGCCCGGCGCACCCCGTCCAGGAGTTCCAGCACCGCCCAGGCCTCCGGGCTCAGGGGATGGCGGGTGGGGTCCTCCACCAGGTGGAAGACCTCGTGGGGATCCACCTGGCCCTGGCGCCACTCGTCCAGGCGCCGGGCCGCTTCCAGAAGGGTAGCCTTGGTTTCCAGGGTCTGGGGAAGGGCCACTTGGCTTCCTTCCACCAGGGGCTCGGCCAGGATCTCCCCCTCCTTCTCCCCCAGCAGGGTGGCCAGGGCCTCGAGGACCTGGGCCTCCAGGGCCTCTTTAAGCTCCTCCTCCCCGATGAGGCCCAGTTCCAGGGCCAAGGCCCCCAAGGGGGTTCCCGGGTTTTCCCGCCCCTGGCGCTCCACCAGTTCTTGAACCTCATCCAGAGAAAGGTGGCCAAGGCGCACCAGGTACTCCCCCAGGTGGGGTCCCGGTTCGGTGCGGGCGTAGAGGATGCGCCCGTGAAGGAGATGGATCCGGCCATAGAGGCGCCCCTGGAAGGTGACCACGGCGCTTTTACGGTGGTCGGCCAGGACCTTCAGCAGTTCCGCCAGGTCCAGTTCCTCCAGGGTAGCCCTTACCATGGCCTAGAGGAGGGGTTCCACGGGAGGGGGGTAGCCCAGGTGGCGGTAGGCCCGCTCCGTGGCCACCCTTCCCCGGGGGGTGCGCTTCAGGAGGCCCTGCTGGATGAGATAAGGTTCATGGACTTCTTCCAGGGTGCCCGGGTCCTCGGAAAGGGCGGTGGCCAGGGTTTGCAGGCCCACCGGGCCCCCGCCAAAGCGCAGGATCAGGGTTTCCAGGATCTCCCGGTCCCGCCTTTCCAAGCCCAGCTCGTCCAGGCCGAGGGCGTTTAGGGCCTCGAGGGCCCGTTCCTGGGTGATGGTTTCCTCCCCCGCCACCTGGGCGAAGTCCC
This sequence comes from Thermus altitudinis, assembly GCF_022760835.1. Lineage (GTDB taxonomy): Bacteria > Deinococcota > Deinococci > Deinococcales > Thermaceae > Thermus > Thermus altitudinis. The sequence goes on along the minus strand of NZ_JAKTNQ010000004.1, from coordinate 4,844 downwards.
GCACCCGTCGGAAAAGCCGTTTGGCGATGCGCATGGTCCCCCGGCTCCTGCGGGCGATCTCCAAGGCGGCCTCCTGGGTGATGGCGATCCCCAAAAGCCTGGCGTCCCGCCGAACCCCCTCGGAGAGCTCCTCCAAGGAGTAGTACTCCAGGTGCTCCACGATGCCGAACCGGCTCCTGAGGGGGGCGGTGATGAGGCCCGGGCGGGTGGTGGCCCCGATCAAGGTGAAGCGGGGAAGCTCCAGGCGGATGGTGCGGGCCGCAGGTCCCTGGCCGATGACGATGTCCATCTTGAAGTCCTCCATGGCCGGGTAAAGGTGTTCCTCCGCCTGGCGGCTTAGGCGGTGGATCTCGTCAATGAAGAGGATGTCCCCTTCCTCCAGGGAGTTGGCCAGGATGGCGGCCAGGTCCCCCGGCTTCTCTATGGCCGGCCCCGAGGTAACCCGGAGGTTGACCCCCAGCTCATGGGCGATCACGTGGGCCAGGGTGGTCTTGCCCAGGCCCGGGGGCCCGAAGAGGAGGAGGTGCTCCAGGGGTTCGCCCCGGGCCTTGGCGGCCTCGAGGTAGACCCTCAGTTTCTTTTTCAACCTCTCCTGGCCGATGTACTCGTCCAGGGTCTTGGGCCTTAGGGCGAGGTCCGGGTGCACGTCCACGCCCTTTCATGATAGCCTCTTCCCGTGCGCCGGACGGTAAAGGACTTTCGCCATGCGAAGGGCCAAAGGCTGGTCTACCTCACCGCTTACGACTACCCCACGGCCCGCCTAGCGGAAAGCGCGGGGGTGGACGCCATCCTAGTGGGGGATTCCCTGGGCATGGTGGTATTGGGCTACCCCTCCACGGTTCCCGTCACCCTGGAGGAGATGCTCCACCACACCAAGGCGGCCAGGCGGGGCGCCCCGGATACCTTCTTGGTGGCCGATCTACCCTATCTTTCCTACGCCACCTTGGACCGGGCGCTGGCTTCCGCGGAAAGGCTTATGAAGGAAGGCGGGGCGGATGCGGTGAAGCTGGAGGGTGGGGAGGAGGTGGCGGGGATCGTCTTGGGCCTCACCCGGGCGGGGGTTCCGGTTTTGGGGCACGTGGGCCTTACCCCCCAGACGGCCAGCCAGCTTGGGGGATACAGGCTTCAGGGGAAGCGTCCTGAAGAGGCCGAGCGCATCCTTAGGGGGGCCTTGGCCCTGGAGGAGGCGGGGGCCTATGGGGTGGTGCTGGAGATGGTGCCCACGGGCCTGGCCAAGGAGGTCACGGAGAGGCTATCCGTCCACACCGTCGGCATTGGGGCCGGGCCTTACACGGACGCCCAGGTCCTGGTCTTTCACGACGTGGTGGGGCTTTATGGGGAGTTCAAACCCCGGTTCGTGAAGCGCTACCTGGAGGGGGGAAGGCTTTTCCACGAGGCCCTTTCCGAGTACGTACGGGAGGTGCGGGAAGGGGTTTTCCCAGGGGAGGACCACAGCTTTTAGGGCTTCCGTGGGCTTGGGTCCGGTGGGGCGTGGCTTGACGGGTTAGTTGAGAATGGACTAGCGTTATTGTGTGTTGGCCCTCGAGGTCCACCACCTGTCCGTGCGCTTCGGGGAGTTCCAGGCCCTGGAGGGCGTCAGCCTGGATGTGCCCCAAGGGGCCTTCGTGGCCATTGTGGGCCCCAACGGGGCGGGGAAGAGCACCCTTTTGAAGGCCATCCTGGGCCTGGTGCCCTTCCGGGGTGAGGTTCGGGTCCTGGGGCGCCCCCTAGCGGAAACCGATCCTTTGTGGTTCGGCTACGTGCCCCAGATCAAAACCTTTGACCGCACCTTTCCCGCCCTGGCCTTGGAGTTGGTGGCCACGGGCCTTAGACGGCGCTGGCCTTTCCGTCTTTCCCCTAGGGAACGGGAGGAGGCGCTTTCTGCTCTCAGGCGGGTGGGGGCCGAGGAGCTGGCCTTCCGCTCCTTAGGCCGGCTTTCCGGGGGGCAGCTCCAGCGGGTCTATCTGGCCCGGGCCCTGATCCGTAGGCCCAAAATCCTCCTTCTGGACGAGCCCGCCACCGGGGTGGACCGGGTGGGGGAGGTGGACCTGTACCGGTACCTGGAGGCCTACCAGGAGGAGTCAGGGGCCACGGTGCTCATGATCACCCACGACTGGGAGGCGGCCCACCACGCCAGCCACGTCCTGGTGATGAACCGGAGGGTGGTGGGCTTCGGTCCCCCGGAGAGGGCCCTCACCGAAGGGTGCCTGCGCCAGGCCTTCGGCCACCTGGGCCATGCCCACGGGCTATACCTGGGGGGTGGGCATGCTTGAGGCTTTGGGTTATCCCTTTTTCCAGCGGGCCCTTTGCGCAGGGCTTCTGGTGAGTCTTCTTTCCGGATTCCTTTCCCCCTTCGTGGTGCAAAGGCGGCTTTCCTTCCTGGGGGATGGGCTGGCCCATGCCGCCTTCGCTGGGGTGGCCTTGGGGCTTTTCCTAAGGGGAGAACCCCTTTGGTTTGCCCTGCCCTTCACCTTCTTGGTGGCCATGGCCATCACCTTGGTGAAGGAGAAGACCGAGCTCTCCGAGGACACCGCCATCGGGGTCTTCTTTGCCCTTTCGGTGGCCCTGGGGGCCGTCTTCCTCTCCAAGGCCAAGGGGTACGTGGGGGATGCCATGGGCTACCTCTTTGGCTCCCTTTTGGCTGTGGGGGCGGCAGACCTTTGGGCCATGGCCCTCCTCCTGCTCCTGGCCCTGCTTCTCCTACCCCTCTGGGGACCTTTGGCCTACGCCACCTTTGACCGGGAGCTGGCCCTTTCCGACCGGGTACCGGTGGTCCTCCACGACTACCTCCTCTCCGGCTTCCTCGCCGTGAGCCTGGTGCTGGCGGTGAAGGTGGTGGGGATCATTCTGGTGGCGGCCTTTTTGGTGATCCCCGGGGCGGTGGCCAGGCTCCTAAGCCCCACCTTTGCTGGGCTTACCCTCCTCTCCTTGGCGCTTTCGGTCCTGTCCACGGTCCTGGGCCTCTTTCTCTCCTTCCTCCTGGACTGGCCCAGCGGGGCCAGCATCGTGCTGTTGCAGGCCGCCTTGTTCGGCCTGGCCTTTGTGAAAACCGTGTTTTCCGGGGGGAAATGAGGCCTTTGCGGTATACTGGGGGCATGTGGGTGTCCACGAAGGCCCAGTACGGCCTCAGGGCCCTGGTGGAGATCGGCCTTAGGGCTCCCGAGGCGGTGCCCCTCAAGGAGGTGGCCGAGGCCCAGGGCATCAGCCAGCACTACCTGGAGCAGATCGCCGCCCAGCTCAGGCGCTCGGGGTTCATCCGCTCCGTGCGGGGGGCCAAGGGGGGGTACCGCCTGGCCCGCCCGCCCGAAAAGGTGACCGCCCTGGAGGTGGTGGAGTCCTTGGAGGGAAGCCTGGCGCCCGTGTCCTGCATTGAGGACCCCGAGGCCTGCGCCAAGGTAGGGCAGTGCTCCACGGAACTCCTTTGGAAGCGGGTGGACCTGGCCATGCGCCAGGTCTTAGGGGGAACCACCCTGAAAGACCTCATTGAGGAGCGGAAGCTCATTGAGGCCAAGCGCCTTATCCAGCTCCAGCCCACGGGTTAAGTCTCAGGCGGCTTCGGCTTAGCCTTGGTGGCTGCCCCAAGGGGGGCTTGCCGTGGACGTGGGGCCGAAGGCCGAGGAGGAGGATACCTTGCAGATCTATCTGGATTATGCGGCCACCACGCCCTTGGACAACGAGGTCCAGGAGGCCATGCGCCAAGTGGAAGGGGTTTTTGGCAACCCCAACAGCATCCACCGCTTTGGCCAGGAGGCCCGACGGGTGCTGGAAGGAGCCCGGGAACGGATTGCCGGCCTCCTGGGGGTGCGCCCCCGGGAGGTGGTCTTTACCGGTTCGGGTTCCGAGGCGGATGCCCTGGCCCTCCTGGGGGTGGCCCTGGCCAAGGGGAAGGGGCATGTGGTGAGCACGGAGGTGGAGCACTCCGCGGTCTTGGGGGCCTTGCGGCTTCTTGAGCGCCTGGGCTTTTCCGTGACCCGGCTCAAGCCCGATCGTTTCGGTTTGGTCTACCCCGAGCAGGTGGAGGAGGCCCTAAGGCCCGATACCATCCTGGTGAGCGTGATGGCCGCCAACAACGAGCTGGGCACCCTTTACCCCATCCGGGAGATGGCCCATATCGCCCAGGCCCACGGGGTCCTCTTCCACACCGACGCCGTGCAGGCCGTCGGACAGGTGCCCTTCCGGGTGGACGAGGTGGGGGCGGACCTGGTCTCCTTGAGCGCCCACAAGTTCTATGGCCCCAAGGGGATCGGGGCCCTGGTGGTGCGCCAGGGCGTGGACCTCTTCCCCTTGGTTCCCGGCAAGCAGGAGGGGGGAAGACGGGGGGGGACGCAAAGCCCCCTTTTGGCCCAGGGGATGGCGGTGGCCTTGGAGAAGGCCCTAAGGCTTTTGCCCGAGGAGTCCGCCCGGCTTCTGGCCTTGCGGAGGCGCCTCGAGGCGGGCCTGCTTTCCCTGGAGGGGGTGGAGCTCAACGGCCATCCCGAGCGCCGCCTTCCCAAGCTGGTTAACGTGACGGTGAAGGGAGCGGATGGGGAGGCCCTGCTTCTCGCCATGGACCTCCTGGGGGTGGCGGTCTCCTCGGGCTCGGCGTGTTCCGCGGGGAGCCTGGAGCCCTCCCACGTCCTTCTGGCCATTGGCCGCTCCCCCAAGGAGGCCCGGGCTTCCCTGCGCTTCTCCTTGGGCCGCTACACCACCGAGGCCGAGGTGGACCGGGCGGTGGAGGTGTTCCGGGAAGCGGTGGTCCGGGCCCGGGGCTAGGGGTTCCTCTTGGCGAACTCCTCGCGAAGCTCCCGCCTTAGGATCTTCCCCACGCTGGTCTTGGGGAGGCTATCGCGGAACTGGATGATGCG
>NZ_JAKTNQ010000039.1 GCF_022760835.1 Thermus altitudinis | reverse complement strand
GCCCACTGTGGGGGGTCCATGTATCCCCGGACTGAAGGTCCGGGGCATTATGGTCCCCCACAGCCCCACTTTCTCTAAGGGGCTACCTGGCCCCTCCGGAGGCCAAGCGGAACCCCGGCGGGTTTGACCAAAGGACCTGGCTCCTTGCCCAGGGGGTGAGGGGGATGTTTCACGTGGAACGGGCCAAGCCCCTGGCTCCCCTTCCCAATGCCCGCATCCCCTTCCGGGCCCGCCTAGCCCAGGGCCTAAGCCCCCTGGCCAAGGAGGTGATGGAGGGGCTCACCCTAGGGGAGAAGGGGGGACTGGAGGAAACCTATGTTTGGTTCCATAAGGCGGGCCTGGCCCATCTCCTGGCCCTTTCCGGCCTCCACGTGGGCTTCCTGGTGGGTAGCCTGGTTCTCCTCCTCACCCCTTTGGGCCGGTGGCGGCACCTCCTGGCCCTCCTAGCGCTACCCCTCTCTCTGTGGCTGGCTGGTCCCACCCCTTCTCTGGTGCGGGCCAGCCTGATGGCCGGGGTCTCCCTCTTGGGCCTCTTCCTGGGCCTGGGAACGGCCGGGGTGCTCCAGGCTCTGGGCATGGCCCTTTTCCTCCAACTTCTCTGGCTTCCCCAAAGCCTCCTGAGCCTTTCCCTCCAGCTTTCCTATCTGGCGGTGCTGGGCATCGCCCTGGCCCTGCCGCCCCTTCGCCCTCCCCCAACGTTCAGGGGCTACCTCGTGGGCCCCCTCCTGGCCAGCCTGGGGGCCCAGGCCCTTTTGGCCCCCCTACTCCTTCACCGCTTTGGCTTCCTCCCCCTGCTCTCCCCCCTCAGCAACCTCCTGGCCCTGCCCCTGGTGGCCCTCCTGGTACCCCTAGGCGTCCTTAAGCTCCTCCTGGGTGGGCTCCTCGCCCCCCCGGTGGAACCCTTGGCCCAGGCCCTCGTCCTTGTCGCCCGCTGGGCCGGCCAAGGCCCCCTGCTTTGGTGGGGGGAGGTCTCCCCCAGAGGTTTCGCCCTCTACTACCTAGGGCTTCTACCCATATTCCTGGCCCTTTACCGCCTCCTCTCGTGGCGGCAAGCCCTTGTCCTCACCAGCCTGCCCATCCTCCTGAGCCTCCTTTCCGCCTGGCCCAAGCCCCTAGACCTTTGGGCCCTGGACGTGGGCCAGGGGGATGCCCTGCTGGCCCGGATGGGCGGAGCCGAGGTTCTGGTGGACGGAGGACGCCCCGAACAGGGGGAGAAGGTGGTGCGGGCCCTGCGGGCCCTGGGGGTAGGGGCCCTCGAGGTCCTGGTAGCCACCCATCCCGATGCCGACCACTATGGGGGCCTCCTAAGGGTGGCGGAGGAGATACCCATCGGCCTTGCCCTCCTCTCCCCGGCCTTTTCGGAAGACCATCCCCTGGTCCAGTCCCTCAAGGCCAAAGGGGTGCCCATACGCTACCCAGGAGCCGGGAGCCGTTTACGGGTGGGAAGCGGTGGCCTCGAGGTCCTCTGGCCCCCCCAGCAGCAGGCCATCGACGACCTGAGCGGCCTGGTCCTCCTCCTGGGCTTCGCCGGTCCCAAGGCCCTCCTCCTAGCGGACGTACCCGGGGAGGGGGAAAGGAAGCTGGCCTCACCCAAAGCCGAGGTGGTGAAGGTGAGCCACCACGGCTCCCGCACGGCCACAGACGAAGACCTCCTGGAGCGCATCCAGCCCCGGGTGGCCCTCATCGGCGTGGGCCGGAACCCCCACGGCCATCCCCACCCCGAGGTGCTAAAGCGCCTGGCCCAGCGGGGAATAACGATCTATCGCACCGACCAACACGGGGCGGTGCGGGTCCTCTTTAGCTACGCCTGGTAGCCCAGGCGCTCCAGGAGGGCCTCCAGCTCCTCCAGGGAACGGTAGTGGATGACCACCTTCCCCTTCCTTCCCCCCACCACCTTCACCGGCAGGCCCAGAAGCCGGGAAAGCTCCAGGGAAAGGGGGGAGGGTTCCTGGGCTTTGCGCTCCCGTTCGCGCAGCAGACGCTCCCGTAAGGCCTCGGCCTGGCGCACGGAAAGTCCCTTATCCAGGATCTCCTTTAGGCCCCAAAGGCGGTCCTCAGGCTCCAGCATTAAAAGGGCCCGGGCGTGGCCAGCGCTGATGAGCCCTTGGTCCAGGGCCTCCAGCACCTCCTGGGGAAGCTGAAGCAACCTTAGAGCGTTGGCCACCGTGGAACGGGCCTTACCCACCCGCTTGGCCACCTCCTCCTGGGTCAGGCCCAAACCTAGCAGGGCCTGGTAGCCCCGGGCCTCCTCCAGGGGGGTGAGGTCCTCCCGCTGGAGGTTCTCCACCAGAGCCAGCTCCAAGGCCTCCTGGTCCGTGAGGTCGCGGATAACCACGGGGACCTCGCCCAGGCCTGCCATCTCTGCGGCCCGGTACCGCCTTTCCCCTGCCACCAGTTCGTAACCCTCGCCCTTAGGGCGCACCAAGAGGGGCTGGAGCAGGCCCTTCTCCCGGATGGAAGCGGCCAGTTCCTCCAGTCCCTCCTGGGAGAACCTTCTCCTCGGCTGGTGGGGATTCGGTCGGATGGCGGAAAGGGGAAGGCGCACCACGCTTCCCCTTCCCTTGGGCAGGAGGGCCTCGAGGCCCCTCCCTAAGCCGCTAGCCTTCTTGGACACGGGCGATCACCTCCTCGGCCAGGCGGCGGTAGGCGTGGGCCCCCGGGGAGGTGGGCGCATGCTGGGCGATGGTCCTGCCGAAGCTGGGGGCTTCCGCCAGGCGCACGTTCCGGGGTACCACCGTCCAGAACACCTTCTCCCCGAAGTGGGCCCTAAGCTGGGCCTCCACCTGCTGGGACAAGAGGGTACGGCCATCGTACATGGTGATGAGGATGCCCAGTAGGCGGAGGCGGGGATTCAGCCGGGTGCGCACCTCATCCAGGGTGGTGAGCAACCCCGCCACCCCTTCCAGGGCGTAATACTCCGCCTGCACCGGGACCACCACCCCATGGGCGGCCGCAAGGGCACTTAGGGTGAGGGCGGAGAGGCTAGGAGGCACGTCCAGAAGGGTGATATCGTACTCCTCGTCCCGTAAGGCCTCCCCCAGGGCCATGGGCCTTTCCAGGAGCTCCACCGTGGCCCCCACCAGCTCCGGGGTGGCCGGCAAGAGGAAGAAGCCATCCACGGGCTGCACCAAGGCTTCCAAGGGCTCCCCCTGCAAGACCTGGTACACCCCCCGGTCGGGCCGGAGCCCCAGGCCGCTGGTGGCGTTCATCTGGGGGTCCAGGTCCACCAAGAGCACCCTCTTCCCCATGCGGGCCAGGTAGGCGGCCAGGTTGATGGCGGTGGTGGTCTTACCCACCCCCCCTTTCTGGTTCACCAGGGCGATCCGCCGCAACACCTTGGACCCTAGCATAAAGGATTTTTCTCGGGCACCCCCGGGCGCCGGGGATACCTGGCCGGGGTGGGGGCCTCCTTGGCCATCACCACCAGGTTCCGCTCCTCCTGGGCAAGGGGGAGAAGCAAGGTATGGACGCTAAGCGGACCACCCCCCAGGAGGGCCAGGGCCTTGGGCAAAGGCGCCACCTCCTCCGTCACCCTCGGCCCCTTTTGCGCCACCATATACCCCCCCAGGGAGACAAAGGGCAGGCCCAGTTCCACCAAAACACATAGGGGCGCCACTGCCCGGGCCACCACCCGCCCATAGGCCTCCCGGTGCTCGGGCAGATGGGCCAGCTCCTCGGCCCGGCCCCATAGGGGGTAGGCCCCTTTTAACCCCAGCGCCTCCACCACCTGGGCCACGAAGGCCACCTTCTTCTTGGTGGCGTCCAAAAGGGTGATCTCCAGCTCAGGCCGCACGATCTTCAAGGGAAGCCCAGGGAACCCCGCCCCTGTGCCCAGGTCTAGAACCCGGATGGCCCCCGCAAAAAGGGGTAGGGTGAGGAGGGTTAGGGAATCCAGGAAGTGCTTGACCACCACCTCCTCCTCCGTGCGCAAGGCGGTGAGGTTGGTGCGCCGGTTGGCCTCCATAAGGAGGTCGTAAAGGCGGGAGAAAGGGGAAAGGTGGGCCTCGAGGTCCAAACCTAAGGCCCGCCCTCCCTCCAGAAGAAGCTGGACGCCCTTAGGGCTCAAGCCCATTCCCGCCTCCCATGTTTCACGGGAAACATCCCCCCTCTAGTGGGCCAGCACCCTGAGGTGCACCAAGAGGGCCGTGAGGTCAGAGTCCCGTATCCCAGGAACCCGGGCCGCCTCCGCCACGGTGCGCGGCCTCACCCGGGAAAGCTTCTCCACGGCCTCCCGCGAAAGACCCGGAACCCGGGGAAACTCCAATCCCTCGGGAATGCGGAAGGCCTCCAGGTCCCTCAGCTTCTCCCGTAGCCGCTCCTGCCGCTCTATGTACCCCGCGTACTTGGCCCTGATCTCCACCTGCTGGGCTTCCTCCGGGCTAAGGGGGAGGGGAGGAGGAAACCGCTCGGCCAAAGCCCTATAGGTGTTCTCCGGCCGCCGCAACCACTGAAGGCCACTTACCCCCTCCACCCTTAACGCCTCCAGGCGCCTGAGCTCCGCCTCTATCCGCCGGTACTTCTCCTGTACCCTTACCAGATCCTCCCGGGGCCTCAGGCCCCACTCCACCGCCAGGGGCACCAGGCGCTCGTCCGCATTGTCCGCCCGACAGAGAAGGCGGAGCTCCACCCGGGAGGTCATCATCCGATAGGGCTCATCCGTTCCCCGGCCCACCAGGTCATCCACCATCACCCCCATATAGCCGCTTTCCCGGGGCAAGTGGACCTCAGGAAGACCCAGGGCAAACCGGGCCGCATTTAGGCCGGCCAGAAGCCCCTGGGCCGCCGCCTCCTCGTACCCCGAGGTACCGTTCACTTGGCCGGCGCTGAAAAGCCCGGGCAGCAATCGGGACTGCAGGCCCCGGGTGAGCTCCGTGGGATCCAGGCTGTCGTACTCCACCGCATAGGCGTACCGCTGGATCACCGCCCGCCCAAACCCCGGCAAGCTCCTCACCATCTCCTCCTGAAGCTCAGGCGGCAGGCTGGAGGAAAACCCCTGCAGGTACACCTCGCTGGTGGCGAGCCCGTCGGGCTCCACAAAGAGGAGGTGGCTTTCCTTGTCGGAAAAACGCATCACCTTGTCCTCAATGGAGGGGCAGTAGCGAGGTCCGATGCCCACAATGTCCCCCGCATAAAGAGGGGAGAGGTGCAGGTTCTCCAGGATCAGGTGGTGAGTCCGGGGCGTGGTCCGGGTCTGCCAGGTGGAGAGCCGGGTGGCATAGGGACCCGGGTTTCCGGTGAAGCTTCCCGGGGGCACCTCAGGGGGCACCACCTCCAGCTCGCCAAACTCCACGGAGTCCGCCCGGATCCTGGGTGGGGTGCCGGTTTTAAAGCGCCGCAGGGTGTGGCCCACCGCCCTCAGGCTTTGGGAGAGGAACCGCGCGGGAGGCTCCCCCTGCCGCCCCGCCGGCCGGGACCGCCGCCCATACCAAACCACCCCGCCCAAGAAGGTACCCCCCGCCACCACCACCGCCTTGGCGGCGATCCCCCGCCCGTCCACGGTGCGCACCCCAAGAAGCCTCCCCGCCTCCACCCAAAGGCCCGCCACTTCCCCCCGGATCACCTCTAGTGGCCTCTCCGCCAGGATTTCCTGGGCCTTGAGGGCGTAGAGATCCCTGTCCACCTGGACCCGCAAGCTTTGCACCGCCGGCCCCTTGGACCGGTTCAGCACCCGGGTGTGGATGGCGGTTGCGTCCGCCGCCCGGCCCATAAGGCCCCCGAGGGCGGTGAGCTCCGCCACCAGCTGGCTCTTCCCGGGCCCGCCCACCGCCGGATTGCAGGGCATCATGCCTATGCGCTCGGGGTTGATGGTGACCAGGGCCACCCGCACCCCCAAGGCTGCCGCCGCCCACGCAGCCTCAATGCCGGCATGCCCACCTCCCACCACCACCACGTCGTACCCCATCCCACCCTCCACTTTACCCAAGGCCTTGGCGTAGAATGTTCCTCCGGAAACGCGGGGGGGTAGCCTTGACCCACGAGGCCATCTGGCAACACATCCTGGAGCACATCCGTCGCAACATCACCGAGGTGGAGTTCCACACCTGGTTTGAGCGCATCCGCCCCCTGGGTATCCAGGATGGGGTGCTGCAACTGGCGGTGCCCACCTCCTTCGCCCTGGACTGGATCAGACGGCACTACGCCGAGCTGATCCAGGAAGCCCTGAGCCTCCTGGGTGCCCAAGCCCCTCGGTTTGAGCTCAAGGTGGTGCCCAGCGTGGCCGTCCAGGAGGATATCTTCCACACCCCCCCCACCCCTGAGACCGCCAAACCCAACCTCAATCCCAAATACACCTTTGAGAACTTCGTGGTGGGTCCCAACAACTCCATGGCCCATGCGGCGGCGGTGGCGGTGGCCGAGTCTCCGGGAAGGGCCTACAACCCCCTTTTCATCTACGGGGGCGTGGGCCTGGGTAAAACCCACCTCATGCACGCGGTGGGCCACTCCGTGGCCAAACGGTTCCCCCACCTGAAGATTGAGTACGTGTCCACGGAAACCTTCACCAACGAGCTCATCAACGCCATCCGTGAGGACCGCATGACGGAGTTCCGCGAGCGCTACCGCTCCGTGGACCTCCTTTTGGTGGACGACATCCAGTTCATAGCCGGCAAGGAGCGCACCCAGGAGGAGTTCTTTCACACCTTTAACGCCCTTTACGAGGCCCACAAGCAGATCATCCTCTCCTCCGACCGGCCCCCCAAGGACATCCTGACCCTCGAGGCCCGCCTAAGAAGCCGGTTTGAATGGGGCCTCATCACCGACATCCAGCCCCCCGACCTGGAAACCCGCATCGCCATCCTCAAGATGAACGCCGAACAACGGGGCCTACGCATCAGCGAGGAGGTGCTGGAGTACATCGCCCGCCAAGTGACCTCCAACATCCGCGAGCTGGAGGGGGCCCTGATGCGCACCATCGCCTATGCTTCCCTAAACGGGGTGGAGCTGACCCGGGCTGTGGCCACCAAGGCCCTTTCCGACATCTTCGCCTCCAGGGAGGTGGAGGTTGACCCCCAAGAGATCGTGCGCAAGGTGGCCGAACACTTCTCCCTCCGCCCCGAGGAGCTCCTGGGCGGGGGGAGGCGTAAGGAGGTGGTCCTGCCCCGCCAGATCGCCATGTTCCTGGTTCGCGAGCTCACCCGCTCCTCCCTACCGGAGATCGGCCAGCTTTTCGGGGGACGGGACCACACCACCGTTCTTTACGCCATCCAAAAGGTTCAGGAACTTTCGGAAAGCGACCGCGAGGTGCAGAAGCTGCTTCGCAGCCTGAAAGAGGCCCTGTCATGACCCCTGTGGATAACCTGTGGATAACCCTGTGGATAACCCGGGTTTTTCTGTGGATAACCTTGTGGACAACCTGTGGAAAACCTGGCCCCTTCTCTAGCCTGTGGATAACTGGCCAGTTATCCACAGGTTATCCACAGGCTAAGGCAAGTTATCCACAGGAGTTTTCCACATGCGGTTTGCCCTCCCTGACGGGATTTATCCCCCTTTATCCACATATCCACAGCCCCTACTACTATGACTACTATCCTTATAAAGCTTTAAAAAAGAACCTAGTAATAGCAGTAGAGAGGAGGAAGCCACAATGAAAGTAACCGTTCCTAAAAGCTTGCTTACCGAGCACGTCTCCTTGTTGGAAAGGGTCATACCCACGCGGAGCTCCAACCCCCTTTTCACCTACTTGGGCCTGGCCCTTTCCCCGGGGGTCCTGACCCTGTTTGGAACCAACGGGGAAGTGGATCTGGAGGTACGCCTCCACCTTTCCGCCGAGGGGGAGGGGCGCTTTCTGGTTCCGGCCCAGCCCTTCTTCCAACTGGTGCGCAGCCTTCCCGGGGACCAAGTGGAGCTGGCCTTTGGCGGGGAGCTTTTCCTTTCCTCGGGCTCCTTCAACACCCGGCTGAGCCTGGCGCCCGATGAGGGTTACCCGGAGTTGTTCTTCCCTAGCCATGAGGGACCCTCGGAGCCTTATCCCTTGCAGACCTTGCTTTCCGTGGAGGAGCTTCACCGGGCCCTTTCCCATGTGCGCTACGCCGCCAGCAACGAGGAATACCGCGCCATTTTCCGGGGCGTTCAGCTGGAGTTCTCCGAGAAGGGGTTGCGCTCCGTGGCCTCCGATGGGTACCGGTTGGCCCTTTACGGGCTTGCCAAGCCCCAGCCCTTCACCAAGAAGGCGGTGGTGCCCGCCCGCAGTGTGGATGAGATGGTACGGGTGCTCAAGGCCATGGGGGAAGGCGAGGTGGCCCTGGCCCTAGGCCCAGGTGTCCTGGGCTTGGCCACGGGAGGCCTGGCGGATTCCCCCCAGGGGCAGGTGCGGATGGCGGTTCGGCTTATGGAAGGGGAGTTTCCCGATTATGAGCGGGTGATCCCCAAGGAGTTTCCCTTGAAGGCCACCTTTGAGGTGGAAGCTTTCCGTGAGGCCTTGCGCCGGGTTAGCGTCCTTGCTGACCGGCAAAACCATCGGGTAGACCTCATGTTTGAGGAGGGCCGGGCCATGCTTTCCGCGGAAGGGGATTATGGGAAAAGCCGGGAGGAGATCCCGGTGCGCCTCGAGGGCCCACCCCTGGCGGTGGCCTACAATGCCCGTTACCTCCTGGAGGCCCTTTCCCCCCTATCGGGTGAGGCTAGCCTGTTCCTCTCTGGTCCCACCAGCCCAAGCCTCCTCCGTCCCCTAGAGGCTTCGGCCCGTGCTCCCGGGGAAGGGTACCAGGCGGTGGTGGTGCCCCTCAGGGTGTAAACTTTAGCCGGGATGACGGGAAGGGCTTCCATAAGCCCTACGGGAGGAATCCATGACCACAATCGTCAGCGTGAAGGCCAGGGAGGTTTTGGACTCCAGAGGCTTTCCCACGGTGGAAGCCGAGGTGGAGCTGGAGGGGGGGGCCAAGGGAAGGGCTATGGTTCCCTCCGGGGCCTCCACGGGTACCCACGAGGCCCTGGAGCTACGGGATGGGGGCCGGCGCTACCTGGGAAAGGGGGTGCGCCGGGCGGTGGAGAGCATCCAGGAGCGGATAGCCCCTGAGCTCATAGGCCTGGACGCCCTGGACCAGGAGGGGGTGGACCGGGCCATGCTAGAGCTGGACGGCACCCCCAACAAGGCCAACCTGGGGGCCAACGCCGTCCTGGCGGTTTCCCTGGCCACGGCCCGGGCGGCGGCGGAGGCCTTGGGCTTGCCTCTATACCGCTACCTGGGGGGCGTGCAAGGGGCGGTCCTGCCCGTTCCCCTCATGAACGTGATCAACGGGGGAAAGCATGCCGATAACCGGGTGGATTTCCAGGAGTTCATGTTGGTGCCCGCAGGGGTGGAGAGTTTTTCCGAGGCCCTGCGGGTGGGGGCTGAGGTCTTTCACACCCTAAAGGGGGTGCTGAAGGAGAAGGGGTACAGCACCAACGTGGGGGATGAGGGGGGTTTTGCCCCGGACCTCAAGAGCAACGAGGAGGCCGTGGAGCTCCTTCTCTTGGCCATCGAGCGGGCAGGCTATACCCCGGGCCAGGAGGTGTCCTTGGCCCTGGATCCGGCGGCCAGCGAGCTTTACCGGGAAGGCAGGTACCACCTGGAGGGGGAAGGCCGGGTCCTTTCCTCGGAGGAGATGGTGGAGTTCTGGGCCTCCTGGGTGGAGAAGTACCCGATCCGCTCCATAGAGGACGGTCTGGCGGAGGACGACTGGGAAGGCTGGCGGCTTCTTACCGAGCGCCTGGGTAGCCGTATCCAACTGGTGGGGGACGATCTTTTCGTTACCCATCCCCAAAGGCTCCGCCAGGGGATTGAGAGGGGGGTGGCCAACGCCATCTTGGTGAAGGTGAACCAGATCGGTACCCTTTCCGAGACCCTCGAGGCCATCCGCCTGGCCCAGCGCTCCGGCTACCGGGCGGTGATCAGCCACCGTTCCGGGGAGACCGAGGACAGCTTCATCGCCGACCTTGCGGTGGCGGTGAACGCCGGCCAGATCAAGACGGGTTCCCTCTCCCGGTCGGATCGCCTTGCCAAGTACAACCAGCTCCTGCGCATTGAGGAGGAGCTAGGGCGTGCGGCGCGCTTTCTCGGATATGAAGCCTTTTAAGCGCACCAAGATCGTGGCCACCCTGGGGCCCGCCTCGGACTCCAAGGAGGCCATCCGGGCCTTGGCGGAGGCGGGAGCGGACGTTTTTCGCCTGAACTTCAGCCACGGAACCCACGAGGAGCACCGCCGGCGGGCGGCTTGGGTGCGGGAGGTGGGGAGGGAGCTGGGCAAAACCCTGGCCCTTCTCCAAGACCTCCAGGGGCCTAAAATCCGCATAGGCCGCTTTAAGGAGGGCCGGGTGGAGCTTAAGGTGGGCCAGCCCTTCATCCTCACCCGGGCTCCCGTGGAGGGGGACGAAGGGCGGGTTTCCCTCACCTACAAGGGGCTTCCCGAGGACGTGGCCCCTGGGCAGGTGCTCCTTCTGGACGATGGCCGCCTGCGCCTTCGGGTGGAGAGGGTCCAGGGGGACGAGATCCACACCGTGGTGGAGCTTGGGGGAGTTCTTTCCGACAGCAAGGGCATCAACGTCCCGGGTTCGGATCTTTCCATCCCTGCCCTTTCGGAAAAGGACATCCAGGACCTGGCCCTGGGGGCGGAGCTGGGGGTGGACTGGGTGGCGGTGTCCTTCGTGCGCACCCGGGATGACCTCCTTTTGGCCCGGCACTACCTGGCCCGGCACGGTTCCCGGGCCCGGCTCATGGCCAAGATAGAGAAGCCCTCCGCCGTTTACCGCTTTGAGGAGATCCTCGAGGAGGCCGACGGCATCATGGTGGCCCGGGGGGACCTGGGGGTGGAGATGCCCTTGGAGGAGGTGCCCATTGTGCAAAAGCGCCTCATCCTCAAGGCCATCGCTGCGGGCAAGCCGGTGATCACCGCCACCCAGATGCTGGAGTCCATGGTGCAGAACCCCAGCCCCACCCGGGCCGAAGCCTCGGATGTGGCCAACGCCATCTTTGACGGGACGGATGCCGTGATGCTTTCCGCAGAAACCGCCGCCGGAGCCTACCCGGTGGAGGCCGTGGCCACCATGACCCGGATCGCTCGGGTGGTGGAATCCTCCCCTGAGTTCTTGCAGAAGCTCAACGTCCTTCGCCCCGCACCCACCCCCACCACCCAGGACGCCATCGCCCAGGCGGCGGACGACATCGTGGAGGCGGTGGAGGCCCGGGCCATCGTGGTCTTTACCGCCACGGGAAGCTCCGCCAGGCGCATCGCCCGTACCCGGCCCCGGGTACCCATCCTGGCCCTCACCCCTAACCCCGAGGTGGAGCGGCAACTGGCCTTGGTCTGGGGGGTTCTCCCGCACCTGGCCCCTGACCCCCAGGACACCGACGACATGGTGCGGATCGCCTTGGAGAAGGTGAAGGCCTGTGGCCTGGCCCAGGTGGGGGAGAGGGTGGTGATCGCCGCTGGGGTGCCCTTTGGCGTGCGGGGGACCACCAACCTCATCCGGGTGGAGCGGGTGAGCTGATACCCTCCCACCCTGGCAGGGCCAGGGTGGGGCCCAGATAGGGCCTTTTTGCAGGCCCGATTCCGGACTAAGCCTTCCTGGGGGAGGAGGTCCCCTTTAGGGAGCGTAGAGGGCTAAGGCGCTCACCACCGGTCTGGGAGAGCCTTGGTAGGGACTTCTCAGCCTGCCTTTTACCCAAAGCTGGGCCGAGCCCCCTCCGTCCATCCGCAGGGCGTTCCAGGCCCCCAGGGAGAGGAGGGCCCGGGCCAGGACCCCAGGGGTGGTGGGCTCGGAAACCAAGAGCCAAAGCCTTCCCTCCCGGGTCCAGGCCACCGCCGCCTGAGGGGCCACCGCCTGAAGCGGCCTGGGATCGCGGAAGTTTTCCTGGCTCGGGTCAAAGGCGTACTGGCCTTCCCTGACCAGGAGGGGGCCGCCCTCGAGGGCGTAGCGGAAGGGCGGGTCTAGGCGGCCAAAGAGGCTTAAGGAGTCCCCTGGCCTAAGGGGGAAGGGGGGAGCCCCCTTGGGGAAGGCCAGGGCCCAGGCCCCAGGGGGAAGCTCCTGGGGGGCCTGGAGGATGGCTTGCACCCGGTCCCCCATCACCAAGGCCACTTCCTCCCCTTCCCGCCCCACGGGGCCGGGAACGGTGTAGGCGGTGTAGCGGGCGCGAGAGGTGTTAATCCCCACCCGCACCCGTTCCCCACTGGGGCCTCTTACCACCGCCTCAAACTTAGGAAATCCCATAAAGAAACTGAAGCCATCCCACAGGAGGGCCACCCGGCCATAAGGGTAGGAGACCGTCACCCCATCCTGCACCCAAAGGCCTATAAGGGTGCCGCTTTTGGGGTCAAAGTAGCCCCCGTTGAGGACCGCTAAGGCGTCCTGGGCCAAGTCCTTGGGCAGGGCCCTTGCCCCAGGCCGGCCCACGGGGATGAGCCTTCCCCGTTCCGCCTCCACCAGGTAGAGCCTTAAGGGGTCAGGGGCAAAGGCCCAGACCTCCCGGTAGCGGATTCCGGGGGCCAGGGGTTCGGCCACCTCCGGCTCCAGGGGGTACAGGTCCAGGACCAGCCGAGGGGGGTTTTCCAAGGGGAAAAGCCGGTAACGAAGCAACTTTCCCTTGGCAAAGAGGCTCAGTTCCGTGCCCGTGGGCAGAAGCCGCACCCTGGCCTCCACTCCTTTGGGCCAGGCAACCTGGAGCGTTCCCAAAGCCAGGTAGGGGAGAAGAAGGGTCAGGCGCTCGTGCCCTTGGGAGTCCTGGGGCCGGCCGGGATAGGGCTGGGTTAGTTCCAGGACCAGGCGGAAGGCCCGTCCCTGGAGGCCGTAGCGCGTCTGGGCTTCCGGCACCTGGAAGTAGCCGAGGGCCTTCAGGGCCTCGAGGGGGATCCTTTCCCCCTCGGGTGGGGGGAGGCTGGCCTCCCAGGGTTCGGCCCAGCCCACCCCCGGCACATACACGAGCCGAACCCCTCCGCCCTCGTAGACCCAGGCCCCGTTCTCCTCCCGGAAGGTGAGGCCATAGGTGCTGGCGGGAAGCAGGGTCTGGGCCAGGGAACAGGAGAAGAATAGGAGAAGGGCCAGTTCCTTCCTCCAGGGAATGCCGCTAAGCCTCATCCCTCCATGGGAGCAGATGGCGGTGAGAAAGCGCTTAGAAAGGGTTTATCCTTTCACCACAATGAGGGGCCTTAAGCGGGCCACCTTCTTACCGATCCCTGCCCCCTGGACCGCCTCCACCACCACGGAAACATCCTTGTAGGCCTCGGGCATCTCCTCGTCCACGGTGGCCTTGGTGGCCGCCCGCACCAGGATGCCCCGTTCCGCCAGCTCCTTCACCAGGTTGCGCTCCCGGGCCACCCGTTTGGCCTGGTGGCGGCTCATCTTGCGGCCGGCCCCGTGGCAGCTGGAGCCGAAGGACACCGCCATGGCCCTTTCCGTCCCCGAAAGCACATAGGAGTAGCGGCCCATGTCCCCGGGCACCAGCACAGGCTGGCCCACGTGCCGGTACTCCAAGGGGATTTCCGGGTGCCCTGGTCCGAAGGCCCGGGTAGCCCCTTTGCGGTGCACCAGGACCCTTTTTCCCCTGTGCTCCTCAAACTTGGCGTTGTTGTGGGCCAGGTCGTAGAGGACCCTTAGGCCATGCTCCCTTGGGGCAAAACCCACCACCTCAAAGGCTTCCCGCACGAAGTGGGCGATGAGCTGGCGGTTGGCGAAGGCGAAGTTGGCGGCGGCGGCCATGGCCTGGAGGTAGTCCTGGCCCTCTGGGCTCTGGATGGGGGCTGCCGCCAGCTGCTTGTCCACCAGCTCTATGCCGTAGCGAGGGGCCATTTTAAGGAATCTTTCCACATAATCCTGGCATACCTGGTGGCCCAGGCCCCGGCTTCCGGTGTGGATGAGAACGGTGATCTGGTTGGGAAAGAGGCCGAAAGCTTCGGCAACCTCTTCGTCGTAGATCTGGTCCACGTACTGGACCTCGAGGAAATGGTTCCCGCTTCCCAGGGTGCCGATCTGGGGGGCTCCCCGCTCAAAGGCCCTATCGGAAACCTTGTCGGGGTTGGCCCAGGGAAGGCGGCCCTCTGACTCAATGAAGCGGAGGTCCTCCGGGTAGCCGAAACCCCGGCGGATGAGCCACCCCGCCCCCTCCTTGAGGATTTCCTTGAGCTCTTTCTTGCTGAAGCGCACGTCCTTGCGCTCGCTCCCCACCCCCGAGGGGATGAGGCGGTAGAGGGTATCGGCCAGCTCCCGTTGCCGGGGGAGGAGGTCTTCCAAAGTGAGAGAGGAGGCCAGAAGGCGTACCCCACAGTTAATGTCAAAACCCACCCCTCCCGGGCTCACTACCCCGCCCTCCTCCGGGTCAAAGGCCGCCACCCCACCGATGGGGAAGCCGTAGCCCCAGTGGATGTCGGGCATGGCTAAGGCGGGCTCCACGATACCCGGCAGGGTGGCCACGTTCATGAGTTGCTGCAAGGAGGCGTAGTTTTCCCCCTCGAGGTCCTTAAGAATCTCCTCCGAGGCGAAGAAAACCGCATCCACCCGCATCTTCCCCTGACGGGGGATGCGGTAAGTGTAGGGGGCGATTTTCTCAAAGCGCATGGCGCCCTCCCAAAGCAAAAGACCGGGCCTTTGTGCCCGGGCGTATCTTTACGCTACCGCAGTATGCGGTATGCGTCAAGGCTATACGGTAAAATCCCCCTGTGCCCGACCTGGCCTTCGCCCTGGAAACCCATCCCGGCCTGAAGCGTCCCAAAAACGAGGACGCCGTGGGCCACGCCCTCACCCCCTGGGGTGGGGTCTTCGTGGTGGCGGACGGGATGGGGGGGCACCGCACGGGGGAGGTGGCGGCCAGGCTGGCGGTGGAGATGATCCTGGAGAACCTCCGCAATGTGGACCCAAGCCCCAGGGCCCTGCTTCAAGCCTTTGAAAAGGCCAACGAGCGCATCTATCAGGAGGCGCAACGCCCTGAGAACCGGGGCATGGGCACCACCGCCACCTGCCTCCTTCTGGACCTACCCTATGCCCTGATCGCCCACGTGGGGGACTCGAGGGCCTACCTCCTCCGGAAAGGGGAGCTCACCCTCCTCACCGAGGACCACTCCTGGGTGGCGGAAAGGGTGCGCCAGGGCCTCCTAAGCCCCGAGGAGGCCAAGACCCACCGCTGGCGCAACGTGATCACCAACGCCCTAGGCTCCTTCCCCCAGGCCCGGGTGGACCTCATGGGGCTCAAGTTAGAACCCGGGGACGTGTTTTTGTTGTGCAGCGACGGCCTATCGGGAGTTCTGGAGGACCGCACTCTTGGGGAAGTTCTAAAGAGTTTTCCTCCCGAAGAGGCGGCCAAGCGCCTGGTGGCCTTGGCCAACGAATGGGGGGGGCCGGATAACGTGAGCGCCATTGTGGTGCGCATCCCCGAGGAGCTTCCCCAGGGGGGTCGCCCTTATGCCCTGCCCCTCGAGGCGGCGGGGGGTGCCCCGGTGCGCCTCAAGCTGGGGGAGGAGCCCGAGGAACTCCCCACCCAGGTCCTGGAACCGGAGCGCCCCCGGGTGCGCCTGAACTGGCGGGATGCCCTCCTGGTGCTCCTCTGGGTGGTGGTGGTGGCCTACATCCTGCTGGGCTACTTCAAAAGGCCGTAGACCTGCTAAACTCCTAGGGGTATGGAGCGGACCTTTGTCATGGTGAAACCCGATGGCGTGCGCAGGGGTTTGGTGGGGGAGATCCTGGCCCGCTTTGAACGGAAAGGCTTTCGCATTGTGGGGCTTAAGCTTGTCCTGATCTCCCAGGAGCTGGCGGAAAGGCATTACGCCGAGCACCGGGAAAAGCCCTTCTTCCCCGGCCTGGTGAGCTTCATCACCTCGGGTCCTGTGGTAGCCATGGTTCTGGAGGGGCCAAACGCCGTGGCCGAGGTGCGGAAGATGATGGGGGCCACCCACCCCAAGGACGCCCTTCCCGGCACCATCCGCGGGGACTTCGCCACCACCATTGACGAGAACGTGATCCATGGTTCCGCAGGCCTGGAGGATGCGAAGAGGGAGATTGACCTTTTCTTCCGGCCCGAGGAACTCCTCTAGGCTTGCTTGGAGGCCCGGGTTTACAGAAAAGGGGGGTGTGGGGGGCCATAATGCCCCGGACCTTCAGTCCGGGGATACAT
>NZ_JAKTNQ010000038.1 GCF_022760835.1 Thermus altitudinis | reverse complement strand
TAAAATGCAAGCGGAGTCGGTCCCCCAGTCTCAGATGTATTGACCGATTACAACCCCTTCACTTTACCCTAAAAACGGGCTAGAATGGAGGATGCCCCAGGACAGGGGGGCGGTCGCGCCCGGGAGCCGAACCTCCCGGGTGAGGAAAGTCCGGGCACCATAGGGCAGGGTGCCAGCTAACGGCTGGGCGGGGTAACCCGACGGAAAGTGCCACAGAGAAAAGACCGCCAGCGGCCAGGCTAGGCCTGGTGCGGGCAAGGGTGAAACGGTGGGGTAAGAGCCCACCGCGCCTCCTGGCAACAGGGGCGGCACGGCAAACCCCACCCGGTGCAAGGCCCAGTAGAGGGGAAGGGCTTGCCCGGCCCGCCAAAACCCCTGGGATGGGCTGCTTGAGGCCGGCGGCGACGCCGGTCCCAGAGAGATGACCGCCGAAAACAGAACCCGGCTTACGCCCTGTCCTGGGGCTCCCCAAGCTTCGGCTTGGGGTTTTTTCTGGTGGCAAGAGTGGGACGTAAGTGGGGCTATAGTGGGAGATGGTGGAAAACTGTGGGAGGTCTATGCTATACTCCCTAAGGAAAACCCTCTTCTGGGTAGGGACCTTTTGGGTAACCCGAACCTCCAAAAGCCCCAGAGGGTGGGACCAGGTGGGAAATGCCCTTCGGCGAGTACCAATACAGCCTGGACGACAAGGGGCGGGTGGTGATCCCCGGTCCCTTCCGGGATTTCCTCGAGGACGGCCTGGTGCTCACCCGGGGGATGGAGGGGTGCCTCTATGTCTTCCCCTCCGATCGCTGGCGGAAGATTGAGGAGCAGCTGGTCAACCTCCCCCTCACCGACGCCCAGGCCCGGGCCTTCGTGCGCTTCTTCTACTCCGGGGCCTATAAGACCCGCATGGACAATGCTTCCCGGGTCCTGATTCCCCCTCCCCTCCGCCAGTTCGCCGGCCTCCAGGAAGGGGGTGAGGTGGTGATCGCCGGAGCCCCGGGGAGGCTGGAGATTTGGAGCCAGGAGCGCTGGTGGAAGACCATAGAGGAGATCATGCAAAACCCACCGGCCCCCGAGGCCTTGCGAGGACTTATTGGATAGGAGATTATGAACGCCATTACCCAGCACATTCCCGTTCTGTACGAAGAGGCTCTCTATTGGCTTCAGATTCGCCCTGGAGAAGTCTACGTGGACGCCACCTTGGGGGGAGCCGGGCACGCCAAGGGCATCCTGGAGCGGGGAGGCCTGGTCATCGGCCTGGACCAGGATCCCGAGGCCGTGGCCCGGGCAAGGACCCTGAACCTTCCTGGGCTTAGGGTCTTTCAGCGCAACTTCCGCCACCTAAAGGAGGTCCTCCAGGAGGCCGGGGTTAGCCAGGTGGCGGGCATCCTGGCGGATCTGGGGGTAAGCAGCTTCCACCTGGAAGATCCCAAGCGGGGCTTCAGCTACCAGAAGGAAGGCCCCCTGGACATGCGCATGGGGGAGGAAGGCCCCACCGCCTACGAGGTGGTGAACACCCTGCCCTTGGAGGATATCTACCGCATCCTACGTGACCTCGGGGAGGAAAGGCAGGCCTACCGGATTGCCAAGGCCATCGTGGAAAGAAGGCGAAAAACCCCCATCCGCACCACCTTGGAGCTGGCCGAGACCGTGCGGCAGGCGGTGGGCTTCCGCAAGGCCGGCCACCCCGCCCGTAAGACCTTCCAAGCCCTTCGCATGTACGTGAACGACGAGCTGGGTGCGCTGGAGGAATTCCTCAGGCAAGCCGAGGAGGTCCTGGCCCCTGGGGGACGGCTGGTGGTCATTACCTTCCACTCCCTGGAAGACCGTCTGGTAAAGCGCTCTCTGAAGGAAAGCCACCTTAAAGTGCTCACCAAGAAGCCCATCACCCCGAGCCCCGAAGAGATAGCCGGAAACCCCCGGTCCCGCAGCGCCAAGCTCAGGGCCGCGGAAAAGGAGGTGGCCTGATGCGCCGCCAGGGAAGCCCAGCCACAGCCCTGCGCTTCGGCCTCCTTTACCTCCTGGCCCTCCTTTTGGTCTTCGCCCTGGGCCACCGCAACCAGCTGGAAAAAGCCCACCTGGCCAAGATGGAGGAGGAGTTGGCCAAGTTGGGCATCCAGGAGGAAGCCCTGCTCAAGGAAAGGTGGCAAGCTACCCAGCCCCACCGGGTGCTCTCCTGGGCTAAGAAAGAGGGATTCCTGCCCATGAGCGAGGGGAGGTGGGTGCGGTGACCCTAGGCCTGGGCCGCGTATCCTGGGTCTTTTTAGGCTTGGCCCTTTGGCTCGTGCTCTTCGCCCTAGGGCTCTACAGCCTGGTAACCCATCCCCCCAGGATCCTCACGGTTCCCCCGCCAACCCCGGTGGTTAGGGGTACCCTCTACGCCCAGGACGGTACCCCCCTGGCCCTAAGCCTAAAGGAGGGGCGCTACTACCCCTTGGGGACAAGCGCCAGCCAACTTTTGGGCTTTGGGGAACGGGGCTCGGGCCGGGGCTTGGAGGGGCTGGAGCGGGACTTAAACGCGGCCCTCGAGGCGGGCCGCTCCTTCACCCTCACCCTGGACCCCTGGATCCAGGCCATGGCGGAAAGGGCGCTATGGGAAGGGTTGGCGCGAAGCCGAGGGGCCTATGGCACCCTGCTGGTGATGGACCGGAATGGCGATCTCAAGGCCGTGGCCAACGGGCCGGCCTTTGACCCCCTAGCGCCCAGGAAGGACCCGGCCAAGGACGTTTCCTGGCGAAACCACGCCTTCCTGGTATCCCTGGAGGTGGGCTCTACCATGAAGGCCCTTACCGCTGCCATGCTGCTGGAGGAAGGAGCAGCCAGCCTCACCACCCGCGTGGAGGCCCCCATGCACCGGGTGGTGGACGGATGGACCATCCGGGACGCCGTCCCCCATCCCCCGGTCCTCACCTTGGCCGAGGTGCTTCGTTACTCCTCCAACGTGGGGATCAGCCGGCTAGCCGAGGCCCTACCCAAGCAGGTGTTCTACCGGTACATGGAGAGGCTCCACCTCACCGATCCCTCCCCCCTCCCCGGGGTAAGGGTGGCCGCTCCGGTGGTTAACCCCCCTAACGCCTGGAGCCCCGCCGCCTACGCCAACCACACCTTCGGCCAGGGTTTCCTGGTAACCCCCTTGCACCTGGCAGCCGCCTTTAACGCCTTGGTTGATGGCACCTACCGCTCCCCCCGGCTCTTTACCCACCAGGAAGCCAAGTCCGAACAGGTCTTTTCCCAGGCCACCGCTCGGGCCATCCGCCAGGCCCTACAGGAGGGGCTTGCGCCCCGGGCCCAGCTTGCCGGCTATCCCCTGGCGGGTAAAACCGGCACGGCCCAGGTGGTGGTGAACGGCCGCTATTCCCGGGAGGTCTTTACCGCCTGGTTTGCCGGTTTCGTACCCGGCGACCAGCCCCTGTACACCGTGGTGGTGGCCATCCACTACCCCAAGGGGGAGGTCCACGGCAGCCAGGTGGCGGCCCCCATCTTCCGGGAGGTGGCCGCCGGACTCTTGGCATACCGCGGCGTACCCCCCTATGCTGAAGGGCGGTGAGTAGCTTGTGTATGTACATCATGTTAGGGAAATAACGCCGGAGTGGGTGGCCGGGGCCACAAAGGGAAGGCTTCACCCCGGCGGCAAACCCGTCCACGACCTCCGTTGGGACAGCCGGGAGGTCCAGCCGGGAAGCCTTTTTGTGGCGTTACCCGGAAGGAACACCCATGGCCGGGTGTTTGCGGAAGAAGCCCTGGCTAAAGGCGCCCACCTGGTCCTCTCCGACCAACCCGGGCCGGCCACGGTGGAGGTAAAGGACACCTACCGGGCCCTTTTGGCCCTCGGGGAAAGGTTGCGGGACCTCTTTCCGGGAACGGTGGTGGCCGTGGGGGGAAGCTCTGGTAAAACCACCACCAAGGAGGCCATCGCCCAGGCCCTCGGCCTCCCTGCTCCCCAGGGAAACCAGAACACGGCCCCTCCCCTGGCCCGTTTTTTCCTGGGGCTTGACCCAAAGGCCCCGGGGTGCGTGGTGGAGCTGGGGGTGGACCGGGTGGGAGAAATGGCCGAGCTCATGGGCCTAGCCAAGCCACACCTTGCGGTGCTTACCGCCTTAGGGGAGGAACACCTTCTGGCCTTTGGCAGCCTCGAGGGGGTGGTGCGGGAGGAAGTAGGCCTCCTCTCCGCTCCCCAGGCGGTGGTGAGCCTGCAAGCGGCTGAGGTTCTGGGCCGCTTCGGCCTGGACCAGGGCCTCCCCACTTACGGCTTTGGCGAGGCCACCTTCCGGGGAGAGGACTTGCGCCTCCTCCCCACGGAAAGCCGTTTTCGCTACGGCCCCTGGGAGGTGCGGGTGCCCTATCCCGGCATGGGCCCGGCCTTGGCCGCCTTGGCCGCCTTGGGGGTGGCGGAGGTCCTGGGCCAGGATACCAAGGAGGTGGCCGAGCGCCTCGCTCACCTAGTCCTCCCCCCTGGACGGATGGAGCGGCGGGAGAAGGACGGGGTGGTGTTTTTAAACGACGCCTACAACGCCAACCCCCTGTCGGTGCGGGCGGGGCTGGCCTGGCTTGCCGCCCAGCCTGGGCGCAAGTGGGCGGTGCTGGGGGAGATGCTGGAGCTGGGAGACCAAGCCCTGAAGCTCCACCTGGAAGTGGCCGAGGAAGCCTCGCGGCTAGGCCTTAGCCCCCTTTACGTGGGCAGCTACGCCAAGGCCCAGGCGGCCCTGGGCGGCGAGGCGGTGGAAACCCTCGAGGAGGCCCTTCTGTGGCTGAAGGAGAGGGTACAGCCCGGCGACCTGGTCTATCTGAAGGCCTCAAGAGGTGTGGGCTTGGAAAGGCTTTTGCAACTATGGGACGGTTGACGGCGTTGCTTCCCCTAACCCTGCTTCCCGCCTGTGCCCCCTTGCAGGCCCTACCCCCGGTGCTGCCGTATCCCGGAGGGTTTGCCCAAGGGGGTCTGGTCACGGGCCGGTTCCAGGTGGCCCTGCCAGGACCTCCCCTCTTCCTGGATGCCGACGCCACCAGCCTTTACGCCGCCTACCCTTACCAACTCCTACGCTACCAGGACGGCCGCTTGGAAAGCCTGCCCCTGCCCGGGGTACCCCGCTTTTTAAGGGCCTCGGGGGGGAAAGGGGTGGTGGGTCTGGGGGAAGCGGTGTATGCGGAGGGAGACCTCCTTCCCTATCCCGCAAGGGATGGGGTCTGGACGCAAGAAGGGCTATTCTGGGTGGGACAAGGCGGCCTCTACCGCGAAGGGGAGCTCCTCAGGCAAGGCGCTTTCCAGCAAGTGGTGGTCTGGGAGCGACGGGTGGTGGCCCTGGGAGAGGAAGCCTACTTCTATCCTGATGGGCACAGGCTCTCCCTCCCCCACCCCGCCCGCAAGGCCCAGGCAGGCAGCTGCGGGGTGGTAGCCCTTATAGGAAACCGGGTCTATGTGGTACGGCCCGAGGGGGCCAAGCCGGTGGCGGAAGCCCAAGATGTCGCCACCTGGGAGGAAACCCTCTACCTGGTCCCCAGCATGCGGACGGCCTCCTGCAAGGAGGTGGTATGGCCCTAGCCCTCCTCCTCTCCTGGTTCTTCACGGCGGTTTGGATCGTATTCATGAGAAGCCTGGGCCTAGGCAAGAAGGTGCGTGCGGATGGGCCCCAAAGCCATCTGGCCAAGGAGGGTACCCCCAGCATGGGGGGGGTAGCCTTCCTCCTGGCCGCTTTCCTGGCCTACTGGCTTCTGGGGAGGGATGGATTCCTTGGCCTTTGGCTCTTAGGTTTGGGCTTTGCCCTTCTTGGACTGCTGGACGACCTAGGGGGAAGCCTGGCCCGCCCCCTGCGGGCGCGGGAAAAGCTGGCCCTGCAAACCCTCATGGCCCTGGTCTTCGCCCTTTGGGCGGTGCGGCAGGTGGCCTACACCCCTTGGCCCATCCTGGACGTGCTCCTCATCCTCCTGGCGGTGGTGGGCGCAGCCAATGCCTTCAACTTCACCGACGGCCTGGACGGGCTCTTGGCCAGCGTCGCCGCCATCCTCCTCCTCCCCTTTTACCCCTACCCCTTCGCCCAAACCCTCCTGGGGAGCCTTTTGGGGTTCCTCTGGCACAATGCCCCCAAGGCCAAGGTCTTCATGGGGGACACCGGCAGCCAGGCCCTAGGGGCCATGCTGGCTGGGCTTTTCACCCTGAGCGGGAAGCTTTGGCTCCTGCCCTTGGCGGCCATCGTGCCCGTATTGGAGGTGCTCTCGGTGGTGGTCCAGGTCCTCTACTTTCGCAAGACGGGAAGGCGGCTTCTGCGCATGAGCCCCCTGCACCACCACCTGGAGCTATCCGGCTGGGAGGAGGCCAAGATCGTCTTCCGCTCTGTCATCCTCACCGCCTTGGCCACCGCCTTGGCCTTCATGGGAGGTGGGGCATGATCCTGGTCTACGGCCTTGGGCGAAGCGGGCTTGGGGTGCTGGGTTTCCTGAAAAGACGGGGCCTTCCCGCCCGCTTTTACGACGACCACCCGAAGGTAGAAGAGGTCCAAGAGGCCATGGCCTTGGGCTTCACCCCCGACTGGGACTTGGAAGGGGATTACCGCGAGGTGGTGGCCGCCCCCGGGGTACCCCTTTCCCATCCCCGGCTGAGGGCCTTGGGGGAACGCGGGGCCCGGATCCTGGGGGAGGCCGAGCTGGCCTACCGCCTCTCTTCCACCCCCATCATCGGCATCACCGGCACCGCCGGAAAAACCTCCACCACGCTTTTCACCGCCCACCTCCTAAGAGGGCAAGGGCTGAAGGCCTTGGAGGGGGGCAACGTGGACCCCCCCTTGGTGAGCGTGGTGGACGAAGCCGAGGTGGCGGTGGCCGAGCTTTCCAGTTTCCAGCTGGAGAGGATCCACGCCTTCCGCCCCCGGGTGGCGGTCCTCCTCAACCTGGGGGTGGACCACCTGGACCGGCACGGGAGCCTGGAAGCCTACCACCGGGCCAAGCTCAACCTCCTCAAGAACCTGACCCCAGGGGACGCCTTGGTGTACAACCAGGAAGACCCCCGGGTGCGCCAGGCGGCCGAGGCCTCCCCCGCCCGGCTCTACCCCTTCCTGCCCGCCGAAAGCCCTAGGGAAACCAACCTGAGGGCAGCCCTCACCGCCACCCGGGCCTACCTGGAACTCCTGGGAAAGCCCCTGGACGAGGAGGCCCTGAAGGCTAGCCTAAGGACCCTTCCCTCCCCTCCCCACCGCTTTCAGGCCTTCGCCCGCAAGGGAGAGGTGGTCTTTATCGATGACTCCATCGCCACCCGCACCCCCGCCGTCCAGGCAGCCCTGGAAGCCGCCCCCCCGCCCATTGCCTGGATCCTGGGGGGGGAGGACAAGGGGGCGGACCTAGGCCCCTTGCGCCCCTTGCTTTCCCGGGTACGGGTGGTGCTGGCCGTCGGCCGGGATGGTCCCAAGATGGCGCAAGCCTTGGGGGACGGGGTGGAGGTGGTGGTCATCCTCGAGGCCGATGGCCGCAAGGCTATGGAACGGGCGGTGGCGGAAGCCCTCAAGCGCCTGGACAAAGGGAGCGTTCTCCTAGCCCCCCTAGCCGCCAGCTTTGACCAGTTCAAGGACTACCAGGACCGCGCCCAGGCTTTCCGGGAGGCCGTCTATGCTCTGGGAGGTGAGCCATGGACCCCATCCTCCTCCTGAGCACCCTTCTCCTCCTGGCCTTCGGCCTCCTGGGCGTGGGGGTGGCCGAGCCGGACCTGCTCCCGAACCACCTTCTGCGCATCGCCCTGGCCCTAGTTGCCCTGGCTTTGGGATTCGTCCTGCCTCCTGAGAAGCTCCTTCGCCACGCCCGCCTCCTCCTCCTGGCCACCTTGGGCCTTCTCCTCCTGGTCCTTTTGGTGGGCAACGGGCCGGGTGGGGTGCGGCGGTGGCTGGACCTGGGGCCTTTGAACTTCCAGCCCTCGGAACTGGCCAAGGTGGCCCTGGTCTTCTACCTGGCCTCCTTTGTGGGGCGGAAGGGAAATGACTACCCCATCGTGGGGGCCGCAGCCCTGGTGGGCCTCACCGCGGGCCTGGTGTTGGTGGAACCCGATTTTGCCACCGCCCTTTTCCTGGTCACCTTGGGGGCCCTCCTCTTCATCCTGGCGGGGGTGCCCTGGCGGCGGCTCATCATGGTAAGCCTGGCAGGGGCCTTGGCCCTGGCCCCCTTTTCCGGGGTTTACTTAGCCCGCTTCCGCTACGTCTCCGAACGCTTCACCAGCTTCCTGGATTATCTTCAGGGAGAAGCCAACCCCACCCAGACCGTCTACCAAGTCCTCCAGGCCCAGAAGGCCTTGCTCCTGGCCGGCCCCTTTGGCCAGGGCCCCTCCGGCAACCTCCCCCACCTGCCCGAGGCCCACAACGACATGGTCTTCGCCAGCGTGGTCTTCGCCACCGGCTGGCTGGGAGGGCTCATGGTCCTCTTGCTTTACTTCCTCCTCTTCGCCCGGGGCCTTTCCCTGGCCCTTAGGCTCCCCGGACCCCTGGGGTTGGTGGCCCTGGGCCTTACCCTCTACCTCACCCTGCAGGCTGCCCTCAACATCGGGGTTACCGTGGGCTTTCTGCCGGTCACGGGGGTTCCTCTTCCTCTGGTCTCGTATGGGGGAAGCTCCCTTTTGGTTTCCGGCTTCGCCGTGGGCGTGATGATGCGCCTGGCCCGGGAAGCGCCGCGAAAGGGGGTGGAGCCGTGGTCCTCCTGACCGGGGGTGGAACCGGGGGACACCTTTTCCCCGCCCTGGCGGTGGCGGAGGAGCTGAGGAAACGGGGCCGGGAGGTCTTCTACCTGGGAAGCCAAGGGGGCCTCGAGGCCCGCCTCCTCCCGCAAACCTCCCTTCCTCACGCCCTGATTTCCACAGGCAAGCTGGACCGCAGCACCCTTCGCCCCCAGGAAGCCTGGAGACTCCTCCAAGGCCTCAAGGCCTCCTGGCGGCTTTTGGGCGAGAAAAAACCCCATGCCATCCTCTCCACGGGGGGGTACGCCGGGTTTCCCGGGGCCATGGTGGGGGAGCTCAAGGGGATTCCCGTCCTCCTTCACGAGCAAAACGCCAAGCTAGGTCTGGCCATCCGCCTCCTCGCGCCCCTGGCCCGGGGGCTGGCCCTATCCGTGCCCGTGCCCCTGGACTTTAGGCTGGCCCGCAAGGCCCGGGTCACGGGCTACCCCGTGCGGGAGGTGCGCTACCCCAAAGGGGAGGCCAGGGCCCGGCTAGGCTTTCCCCAGGACCAACCCCTCCTCCTCGTCCTGGGGGGAAGCCAAGGGAGCCTGGAACTCAACGAAAAGCTCCCGCCCCTCTTGAAGCCCCTGGGCCTTCCCGTGCTCCACCAGGTGGGCGAGCGCTGGGTGGAGCGTTACCGACACCTGGAAGCACGGGGCTATCGGATCGCGGGTTTCGTGGACGCTCCCCTGGCCATGAGCGCCGCCGACCTCCTCCTCGCCCGGGCCGGGGCGGGCACCCTGGCGGAGGCCGCCTACCACCGGCTACCTGCCTTGCTCTTTCCCCTTTCCCCCAGCCTGGACGGGGGTGCCCAGGTAGCCAACGCCCACGCCTACCAAAAGGCAGGGGGGGCGGAGCTTGGAGAGCTGGCCCAGCTGGGCAAGCAGGTGGAAAGGATCCTAGCCCACCCCGAACCCTACCGGGAGGGCATGGCCCGGCTTTCCCCTGAGGGAGCGGCGGCCAGGCTGGCGGATTGGTTGGAGGAGTTCCTATGAAGCGGGTACACATTATGGGCCTCGAGGGGGTGGGCATGAGCGCCTTGGCCCGCCTCTTGTTGGGGGAAGGCATAGAGGTAACCGGGTGCGACCTGGCTCCCGGCCGGCGGGCGGAGAGCCTGGGGGTCCCGGTCCATAGGGGCCATGATCCGGCCCACCTCCAGGGGGAGGATACCCTGGTGGTCCCCACCCCCATTCCCCTGGACCACCCGGAGGTGACCGAGGCCCGGCGCAGGGGCATGGGGGTGTTGCGCAGGATGGAACTTCTGGCCCATTTCCTGGGGCAAAAACCCTCCTTGGGCGTCACCGGCACCCACGGCAAGACCACCACCACGGGAATGCTGGCCAGCATCCTCCTGGCTGCGGGGCTGGACCCCTGGGTGCTCCTCGGGGGTGAGCTCTCCCTCCTTCCCGGCAACGCCCGCTTCGGCCTTGGCCCCCGCCTGGCGGAGGTGGACGAGTCCGACCCCCTTTTCCGGGAGGTGCGGGTGGAGATCGCGGTGGCCACCAACCTGGAGGCGGACCACATCGCTCCCCCCGGGCAAAGGGCCCCCAACTACCATGCAAGCCTGGAGGAGTTGGAGAAGGCCATGCGGGGCTATCTGGAGAAGGCCCGCTTGGCCATCCTTCCCAGTTTTGACCCCAGGCTACGCCGGCTTTCCCAAGGGCTTCCCCGAAGGCTTTTCGGGGAAGGGGGGGATCTTTGGGCCGAGGGGCTGGAGCTTGGCCCCCACGGGAGCCGCTTCCTCTTGGTCTACCGGGGAGAGGCCTTGGGGGAAGCTCGCCTGCAGGTTCCCGGCCAGCACAACGTGAAAAACGCCCTGGCCGCGGCCTTGGCCGCCTTGGCCTTCGGGGTGGAACCGGGGGCTATCCTCGAGGGCCTGGCCCGCTTTCCCGGGGTGGAAAGGCGCTTCCAAAAGGTGGGGGAGGTGGGGGGGGCCTGGGTGGTGGACGACTATGCCCACCATCCCACGGAGGTACGGGCCACCTTGGAAGCGGCCAGGCTTTTGGGGCGGCGGGTGCGGGTCCTCTTCCAACCCCACCGCCTCCTGCGTACCCTGGAGCTTTGGCAGGACTTCGCCGAGGCCCTGGCCCTGGCGGAGGAGGTGGTGGTGCTTCCCGTGTACACCGCCGGGGAAAGGGTGGGCCTCTCCCCCGAGGAACTTTCCCAAAGGATTGTCCAGCGCCTCCACCTCTTGGGAACGAAGGCCCGCTTCTTGGAAAAGGAGGAGGCCCTGGCCTACGCCATAGCCAGCGCCACCCCAAAGGACCTTTGGCTTACCCTGGGGGCCGGGGATGTGACCGAGCTGGCCTGGAGGCTTGCGCATGAGGGTGGAACGGGTTCTTCTTAAGGATTACACCACCCTGGGCATCGGGGGACCAGCGGAGCTTTGGACCGTGGAGACCCGTGAGGACCTCCTACGGGCCACGGAAGCCCCTTACCGGATTCTAGGCAATGGCTCCAACCTGCTGGTGATGGACGAAGGGGTCCCGGAAAGGGTCATCCGTCTGGATGGTGAGTTTGCCACCTACGACCTAAAAGGCTGGGTGGGGGCGGGGGTCCTCCTTCCCCTCTTGGTGCAGGAAGCAGCCCGCCAAGGGCTTTCCGGCCTGGAGGGCCTCCTCGGCATCCCCGCCCAGGTGGGAGGGGCGGTCAAGATGAATGCGGGGACCCGGTTCGGGGAGATGGCGGAGGCCCTGGAAGCGGTAGAGATCTTCCACGAAGGCCGCTTCCACATCTATCTCCCCGAGGAGCTGGGCTTCGGCTACCGGCAAAGCCGCCTTCCCCAAGGAGGGATCGTGACCCGGGTGCGCCTGAGGCTCCAGGAACGCCCCTTGGAGGAGATAAGGCGGCGCATGGCCGAGGTGGACGCCGCCAGAAAAGGCCAACCCAAGCGCAAAAGCGCCGGCTGCGCCTTTAAAAACCCGCCGGGCCATTCCGCGGGCCGGCTCATCGACGAAAGGGGGCTCAAGGGCTTAAGGGTGGGCGACGCCATGGTATCCCTAGAACACGGAAACTTTATCGTTAACCTAGGGCAAGCCAGCGCCAAGGACGTGCTGGAACTCCTTAAGCGCATCCAGGAGGAACTGCCCCTGGAGCTGGAGTGGGAGGTATGGCCGTAACTTTTATCCGATTTTTCACACCGGGGGGTTAGGATGGTAAGGATGAAGCTTGTGCTGGCCTCCCTTTTCGCCGCCACCCTCTACGTGGCCAGCCTGGTGCTCTTCCCCGTGGACAAGGTGGAGGTGGAAGGCAACCGCCACCTCCAAAAGGAGGAGATCCTGGCCCGCGCCCAGCTCTATGCCGGTGAACCCTGGCTTTGGGTGGGGAATGGCCGCCTGGAGGCCCTCCGTCAGGACCCCTGGGTGGCGGAAGCCCGGCTGGAGAAGCCCCGGATAGGGGAGGTCCGCCTGATCCTGAGGGAGCGGGAACCCCTCCTGCCCCTGGCGGACGGCAACGCCCTGGCCACCGACGGGACCGTGCTTTCCGGAGGGGCCCCCGTGGCCAAGGGTCCCCAGGTGGAGGGCCAAGGCCCCCTGCCCGTCCAGGACCTGCTGGCCCTGGCCCGCGCCTACCCCGAGGCCACCCGGCTGCGCTACACCCCCGCCGGGTTTTGGGTGGAAACACCGCAGGGCGTGGCCTTTGCTCCGGAGGCTCGACTTCTAGTAGAGTATGCCCAGGCGGGCCGAGCAAAGGGGAAGGTTTACCTGTATTCTTGGGGGGTGAGTGAAAGCCCATGATTATCGCGGGATTGGACGTCGGCACCAGCAAGGTCACCACCGTGATCGGGGAACTGGCCCCCGACGGCGTTTTGGACATCATCGGCGAGGGCACCGTGCCCTCCCAGGGCTTGAAGCGGGGCGTGGTGGTTAACCTGGAGCGCACCACGGAGGCCATCCGCCAAAGCGTGCACCAGGCGGAGCGGGTGGCGGGGGTCAAGGTGGAGCGGGTCATCCTCGGGGTGGGGGGCCCGCACCTGAAAAGCGTGACCAGCCACGGCCTAGCCGCCATCCGCCGGGGCCAGAGCATCGGCATGGCCGATGTGGAGCGGGCCATAGAGCAGGCCAAGGCCTATCCCTTTGACAGCGAGCTGGAGCTCCTCCATGCCCTTCCCCTGGAGTTTAAGGTGGACGGCCAGGAGGGGATCCGGGATCCCGTGGGCATGGCCGGGGTGCGCCTCGAGGTGGACGTGCACCTGGTGGCCGCAGGCCGGGGGCCCTTGGCCAACCTGCGCCGGGCGGTGGAGGATGCTGGGCTGGAGATCGAGGCCCTGGTGGCCCAGCCCCTGGCCAGCGGCCTCGGCGTGCTAGGCCCCGAGGAGGAACACATGACGGTCCTTCTTCTGGACGTGGGCGGGGGCACCACCGAGGTGGCCGTCTTCCGTGAAGGCCGTCTGGCCCACTCCTCGGTGCTGCCCCTGGGTGGGGACCACGTGACCCAGGACATCGCCCAGCTCCTGAAGATCCCCTTTGAGGAGGCGGAAAGGGTGAAGCGCAAGTACGGGGCCGCCTTGCCTGAACTGGCGGATCCCGAACTGGTGCTGGAGATCAATCAGGAAGGTGGGTCCTTGGGCGAGGTACCCGCTCCTGAACTGGCCCGGATCATCCGCCCCCGTTTGCGGGAGATTCTGCACCTGGCCCGCCAGTCGGTGGACGAGGCCCTAGGGCCCTTGGAGATTAAGGTGAATCGGGTCATCCTCACCGGAGGTACCGCTCTCCTTAAGGGCTTTGACCTCCTGGCACGGCAGCAGTATAGCCTTCCCGTACGGGTGGGCAAGCCCCACGGGGTTTCCGGCCTCACCGACGTGGTGGCCACCCCTGGGCATGCCACCGCCGTGGGCCTGGTCCGCTACGCCACCACCTTGCCCATGCCCGCACCCGAGCCCCGAAGGGCCAGGGAAAGAAGGGAAAAGCGTGAGGATAAGGCCAAGGGCGAGGGTCTTTGGGCACGGATTAAGGAGATTCTGAACAACCTATTCTGATTGCGCTTTGGGAAGAGGAGGCAGAGATGGAAGGAGCCGTTATCAAGGTCATCGGTCTCGGGGGAGCGGGGAACAATGCGGTGAACCGCATGATTGAGGCGGGGCTCATGGGGGTGGAGTTCATTGCCGCCAACACCGACGCCCAGGTGCTGGCCAAAAGCCTGGCGGACGTGCGCATCCAGCTGGGGGAGAAGCTCACCCGGGGCCTTGGGGCTGGAGCCAACCCCGAGATTGGGGAGAAGGCGGCCCTCGAGGCCGAGGACCTTATCGCCGAAGCCCTGGAAGGGGCCGACCTGGTCTTCATCACCGCGGGCATGGGGGGCGGGACGGGAACCGGAAGCGCCCCGGTGGTGGCGGATATCGCCAAAAGGCTTGGGGCCCTCACCGTGGCCGTGGTCACCCGGCCCTTTAGCTTTGAAGGTCCCAAGCGCCTAAAAGCCGCCGAAGAGGGGATCAGGCGCCTTAGGGAACGGGTGGATGCCATGGTGGTGGTGCAAAACGACCGCCTCCTCGCCGCCGTGGACAAGAAGGTGACCCTAAGGGATGCCTTCCTCATCGCCGACCGGGTGCTCTACCACGGGGTCAAGGGCATCACCGACGTCATCAACCTCCCGGGTCTCATCAACGTGGACTTCGCCGATGTGAAAACCCTGCTGGAGGGAGCGGGCCAGGTGCTCATGGGCATTGGGGCAGGTCGGGGAGAGAACCGGGTGGAGGAGGCCGCCAAGACCGCCACCCATAGCCCCCTCCTGGAACGCTCCATTGAGGGCGCCAAAAGGCTTCTCCTCAATGTGGTGGGCTCAGAGGATCTCTCCCTTATGGAGGCCGCAGAGGTGGTGGAGCGGGTGCGGGAGGCCACGGGCAATGAGGATGTGGACATCCTCTATGGGGTCACCTACGATGAACGGGCCCAGGATGAGCTGAGGGTGATCCTGATCGCCGCAGGCTTTGGGGAAAGCACCGTGGTACCCAAACCCCTTAGGCCGGTGGACTTCCCCACCCACCCCGACCCCTACAACTTTGACATCCCCGCCTTCATCCGCTACGGGGATGCGGATTACCCTCCCAGAAAGGGCAACTAGGGCCCCTAGGGCATGGTGGTTTTGGGCATAGACCCCGGCATTACCCATCTGGGCCTGGGGGTGGTGGAGGTGGAGCCCAAGGGAAGCCTCAAGGCCCGTCTCCTCCACGGGGAGGTGGTGCGGACCTCCCACGAGGAACCCGCCCAGGAACGGGTGGGCCGCATCCACGCCCGGGTGATGGAGGCCCTCATGCGCTTCCACCCCCAGGCCCTGGCGGTGGAGGAGCAGTACTTCTACCGGCAAAACGAGCTGGCCTACAAGGTGGGCTGGGCCCTGGGGGCGGTGCTGGTGGCGGCCTTTGCGGCCCGGGTTCCCGTCTACGCCTATGGCCCCATGCAGGTGAAGCAGGCCCTGGCCGGACATGGGCATGCGGGGAAGGAGGAGGTGGCCCTGATGGTGCGGGGCATCCTAGGCCTTAAGGAAGCCCCCAAACCCAGCCACCTAGCGGATGCTTTGGCCATCGCCTTAACCCACGCCTTCTACGCCAAGATGCAGGCCGCCAAGCCCCTTTAACCCGGCAAAAGTCCTCCGCCCCTTCCCTAGGGAAGGGGCCCGCAAGCTATTTGTATCTTGGACAAAGATTGTACGGCCGGCAAAACCCGATACTGCTATAGGAGGTAATCGCATGAAAAAGATCCTCTTTCTGTTGGCGATGGCGGTAGCGGCCCAGGGCCTAGGCCTGGCCCAGGGGGCTATGGTGAGGGTAGCCCACCTGTCCCCGGATGCCCCGGCCGTGGACGTGTTGGTGAACGGGCAGCGGGCCATAACCGGCCTGGCCTTTAAGGAGGTTACCCCTTATATCCCCCTACCCGCAGCCCGGGTACGGGTCCAGGTGGTCCCCGCTGGACAGGAGGCCCCCGTGGTCATTGATGCCGAGCTGGACCTCAACGAAGGCATCTATTACACCGTGGCCGCCACAGGCTTTCTGGCCAACATCCGGCCGCAGGTCTACACCGATGCCCTAGCTGGCCTCTTCCCCCGGGCCGGTTTTGCCCGGGTGCGGGTGGTGCACACCTCCCCGGACGCCCCAGCGGTGGACGTGGCGGTGAAAGGGGGACCGGTTCTTTTCCCTAACCTGCCCTTCCCCCGGGCCAGCCAGTACCTGGTGGTGGCCGCGGGAACGTACGACCTCGAGGTCCGGGTAGCCGGCAGCAACACCGTGGCCTTGGCCCTCCCTGGGGTCACCCTGGAAAGCGGCAAGACCTACACGGTTTTCGCCGTGGGCAGTGTGCGGGCAGGCACCCTTACCGTGGTGCCGGTGGTGGACGCCGCCGCCTTGGGTGGAAATCGCTAGGACGGAATAGCCCGCCGCCCCTTTCCCCAAAAGGGGCGGCCTTTTCTATGAAAGCGCCTCACCTTCCTCCCTGGCTTTCCCCTCTCCTGGCCTGCCCCCGTTGCCGTACCCGGTTGCCCACGGAAGGGGCCAGCCAATGCCCTGCCTGCCACCGCCATTTCCCCGTAGCCCGAGGCTTCCTGGACCTAAGGGGTGGGCGGGAAAGGCCTCACCTTTGGGCCCTGAACCGCCTCCCTCCCGTAGCCCAGCTCTACGACCTTTGGCGGATGCGATCCACGGGTCTTCTCTCCCGTGGCCGCCTCTCCTTTGGGGAGGAGCTGGCGCTCCTTCGGGACTGGCTCCTCCCTGCGGGACCCCCCTTCTTGGATGTGGGCACCGGCACAGGGCTCTACCGGGCAGCGCTGGGGGATGAGGCCATAGGCGTGGACCCCTCCCCCGCTTTCCTGGAGGTGGCGAGGCGGCGGCGCCCCGGCCCCTACCTCCTGGCCCACGGGGAGGCCTTGCCCTTCCGTAGCGCCTCCTTGGGCGGAGTAGCCGTAGGCCCCACCTGGAACGAGTTCTATGACCCCGTAAGGGCCCTTGGGGAAGCCCGGCGGGTCCTCCGGTGGCGAGGACGGCTTTTCGGCATGCTTCTCCTGGGCCCTGGGCCCTCCCTTGGGCTTTGGCGGCCAGAATCCCAGGCCTTCTTGGCCCTGGTACGGGAACAGGGTTTCCTGGCCGAACTGAGGGTGCTGGGAGCCCTGGGCCTACTTTTGGCCGAAGCCCGCTGACCTGTGGCCCAGCGCGACAAGGGGAATCCGGTTTGCAGGGAAAATAGCCCTATGCGCAGCCTTCCCCTTGCCTTGGCCTTCTCCCTGGCCCTAGCCCAAGAGTACCTCCCCCTGCCGGGGGTGGCCACGGGCCATGGACCCTTGGACCGAAGCTATGCCCTGGTCTACCGGGCGGAAAGCCCCAGAGCGGTCCTCCTCCTGGTGCCCGGCCTTCTGGGAGGCAGCACCAACTTCGCCCTCCTGGCCGAGCACCTAAGGGAACTGCAGCCGGCCCTGGAGGTCTGGGGTTGGGAGAGGCGGGCGAATGGACTGGAGGACCGCCAGGGGTTTCTCCAGGAGGACCCCCTGGCCTACTACGGGAACCTTCCCCAGCCCGACCTGAGCCCCTTGCGCCAATGGGGCCTGGAGGTGCACCTCGAGGACCTAGACCTGGCAGTGGAGGCCGCCCGTCATACCCTTTTATGCTAATTCCTTCGTCCTAGGCCACCAGTGGAACAGGGTGTG
>NZ_JAKTNQ010000037.1 GCF_022760835.1 Thermus altitudinis | reverse complement strand
CCATCCCATGGTAGCACGTCTGCCGCCTTGGAGCCCCTGCTCCAAATGAACCTGGCGGACGTGGGAGGTCCATGTATCCCGGGTTTGCAAACCGGGGGATTGTAGCCCCCCACACCCCCCTTTTCTCTAAGGCCAAGGCTTCCCGTACACCCTAACCTCGGCCCCGGGGAAGGCGGTTTGCAATAGGTCTTTCAGGAAAAGGGCCGCTGAGGGCAGAAGCCCCCCGCAGGGACCTTCCATGTAGAGGAAGAGGTAGCGGGGCCTCCTCGGAGACTGGGAAAAAGCCAGGCAGCCCTCGTACTCGGGGAAGTACTCGTAAAAGAGTTCCAGAAGGTCCTGCACCAGCTCTTTGGCCTCGGGCAGGGCCTCAATGGAACTTTGCGGCTTGACCCAGAAGGTCATGGCCTTCATGCAACACCATTATGGCCTAGTGGAGTGGGCCCCTTTGGCCCGGAGCCTGGGCCAAGGGCCCTCGAGGAATAAGATGGAAAAGCCTATGCAAGCCCTCTTCTGGACCCTAGGCCTTTCCTGGGGAGCCTTCTTGGCCTTTTACCTGGGGGGCGGAAGGGTGGATACCCCTGCCTACCTGGCCTTCAGCCTCCTTTACATGTGGGTTCCCGGCCTGGTGGCCCTTTACTTTGCCCGTAAGGAAGGGCTGCACCTGCCCCTGGCCTTAAAGCCCAACCCCTACTGGCTTTTCGCCTGGCTCTTTCCCGTGGCCCTCACCCTCCTTTCCATCCCCTTGAGCCTTCCCTTTGGCACCTGGCAGGGCTTGGATGCCCTCCGGTCCACCATCCCCCCGGAAGCCGCCCCAGGGATCCCCGAAGCCTTCTGGAGGCTCCTGCCCCTGGCCTTGATCCTCTCCGCCCTGGTGGCGGGGGCCACGGTGAACCTCCTGGCCGCCTTGGGGGAGGAGCTCATGTGGCGGGGATACCTTTGGGAAAAGCTCCGGGAAAGGGGTTTCTGGCCCGCCAGCCTGGAGATCGGCTTCTGGTGGGGCCTATGGCACGCCCCCCTCATCCTGGCCGGCCACAACTACCCCAGGGAGCCCCTTCTCGGGGTTCCCATGATGATCCTCTTCACCCTGGCCTTAACCCCCGTCCTCCTTTGGGTGCGGGAAAAGGGAGGCTCGGTATTGGCCGCAGCCCTCCTCCACGGCACCTTAAACGCCATCGCCGGCCTATCCCTCCTTTTGGTGGAGCGCACCCACGACCTCCTCACCGGAGTGGTAGGGCTTCCCGGGCTTTTCCTGCTCTCCCTCTTCAACCTCTGGCTGAGGAGGCGGGTATAGTCAAGGGGATGCGGTTTCTGGTGCTTTCGGGGCTATCCGGGGCGGGCAAGACCACGGCCAAGGGCTTTTTGGAGGACCTGGGCTACTTCATGGTGGATAACCTTCCCCCAGGCCTGTGGCCCGCCCTTTTGCAGGAGCTGGGCGGGAAGGGGGTGGAGCGGGCGGGGGTGGTGCTGGACGCCCGGGCCCTGGCCTTCTTTGGGGATTTGGAAACGGCCTTGGACGGGCTCAAGCCCACGGTGGTCTACCTCGAGGCCCGCCCCGAGGTGCTCCTCCGCCGCTACAACCTGACCCGGAGGGTCCACCCCTTAGGGGCAGGCAACCTCATGCGGGAGATCGGGGAGGAGCGCCGCATCCTGGGCCCCTTAAGGGCCCGGGCCCACCTGGTCCTGGACACCTCGGAGCTTTCCCCCAGGGCCCTTAAGGAAGCCTTGGTGCGCTTTCTGGGGGAGGAGGCGGGCTTCCTTTTGCGCCTCATCTCCTTCGGCTTCAAGTGGGGTCCGCCCCAGGAGGCGGATCTGGTCCTGGACGTGCGCCCCCTGCCCAACCCCCATTACGACCCTGCCCTGAAGCCCAAAACGGGGCTGGCCCCCGAGGTCCAGGCCTACGTGTTCCGGGAGGAGCACGAACCCTACTACCGGGCCCTTCTGGCGGTGGTGGGGCTGGCGGCAGAAGGAGCCAAGGCGGAGGGAAGGGCCTTTTACACCGTGGCCGTGGGGTGCACCGGGGGAAGGCACCGGAGCGTGGCGGTGGCGGAACGGCTGGCCGAAGAGCTCGCAAGCCGCTTCCGGGTGGAGGTGAACCACCGGGATGTGGACAAGGAGGAGTAAGCCCCTGGGATTCTCCCGGGGGGCCAAAGGGCTCGCCCGGCGCTTTCCCCCCCTTCGTTGGCTTTACCCGGGAATGCGGGTGAAGCGCTACGCAGCCTTGGCGGGCCTCGGGGTCCTTCTTACCGCCTACGGCCTCGCCCGCTTCCTCCCACCCCCACCCCCGGAACCTGGGGCCTGGGTCTTGATCCTCCTGGGCCTCCTCCTCCTGGTGGGGGGGATAAGGAGCATGAACCGCAGCATGCTCTCCGCCTTCACCGAGCCCGAGGAGGTGCCGGAACGGGTCTATGTGCGAAGAAGGCTGGAGCAAGGGCCCAAGGTGGTGGCCTTTGGCGGCGGCACCGGGCTTTCCCGGGTGCTTAGGGGCCTAAAGGAGCACACGGCCAACACCACCGCCATCGTGGCGGTGACCGACGACGGAGGCTCCACGGGCCGGCTTAGAGCTGCCTTTGGCCTACCGGCGGTGGGGGACCTGGTGGACTGCCTGGCGGCCCTTTCCGACCATCCCGCTTTGCCTAAGCTGCTCCACCACCGTTTCCAGGAGGGGGAGCTCAAGGGCCACACCTTCGGCAACCTGTTCCTCTTGACCCTGAACCAGGAAGCCAAGGACTTCGCCCAGGCCATCCTCGAGGCCAACGCCATCCTGCAGCTGAGGGGCCAGGTCCTTCCCGCCACCCCCGAGGCGGTGCGGCTTAAGGCCCGCTTTCGGGACGGATCCGAGGTGGTGGGGGAGGTGGCCATCCGGGAGAAAAGGGGGCAAATCCGGGAGGTCTTCCTGGAACCCGAACCCCTAAGGGTTATGGAGGAGGCCCTCCAGGCCATCCACCAGGCGGACCTCCTGGTCCTGGGACCGGGAAGCCTATACACCAGCGTCATCCCCAGCTTCCTGCCCAAACCCCTCCTGGAGGCCTTAGCCCGGGCCAAGGCCCCCCTGGTCTACGTGGTGAACCTCATGACCGAGCCCGGGGAAACCGAGGGCTACACCGCTTACGACCACTACAAGGCCATCGCCTACCACCTGGGCCGGAGGCCCCAGGCGGTCCTGGTGCACACCGCCCCCATTCCCGAGGAGGTCCTTAGCCGCTACGCCCAGGAGGGGCGCTTTCCCGTGGCCTTTGATCCCAGGCCCTTCGCCGTGGACGGGGTGCGGGTGATCGCCGGGGATTTCCGGGAGAAGGGCCTTTTGGCCCAGCACGACCCGGAAAAGGTGGTAAAGGCCCTTTTATCCCTGGTATAAAGATGGCCGTGCTCTTCCTCTTCCAAGACCCCTTGGGCGACGATCAGGGCCTGGCCTACCTCTATCCCCGGGCCGCCCTCTTCCAGGAGGCCGGGGAGGGGTATGCCGACCTCCTGGCCCTGGCGGGGGAGGAACGGGAAGGGAGGCTGGTCCTCAAGGTGCGCCTGAGCCGCTACCCCAATCCCCTCCAGGGGCCCCTGGGCTTCAGCCTGGCCACGGTGGTCCTGTGGCTGGACACGGGGGAAGGGGGCGAAGAACGCCTGCTCCCGGGGCTTTCCACGCCTCCTGGCCAAGGGTTTGAGGTGGCCTACGTGCTCACGGGGTTCGGGGGGGAGAAGCGAAGCCCCACCGGGGAGCGGAAGCCGGTGAGGGTGTGGCGGGAAGGGGAGTGGGTGGCGGTGGACACCGAACTCCCCCCCAAGCCCTACGGCTACTACGGGGCCGTGGGCCTCTTTGACCCCTTTGCCCCCTGGTACCTGCGCCCCACAAGCCCGGAGGGGGGCCCGTGGACCCTGGGGGCTCCTCCGGGAAGTCCCCCAGCGGTGGACCTGTTGGCCCAGGACCCCCTGGAACAGGTGCGGGCCTACCAGACCGGCCTTCTGAAACCCCTCAGGCCCCAGGGGTTCGCCCTCAAGAGGGAAAGCCTTCTGGCCTTCGCCCTAGGCGGGGTTTCCCTCCTCCTGGCCTTCCTCCTCCGCAAGGGTTAAAGGGGGCGCAAGTCCTCCAGAAGAAGCCAGCCCACCCCCTGGGGAAGGCCCCCCAGTATCCCCTGGAGGATGGGGGCCAGGCCCTCCGCCAAGGGCTTGAGGGCCTCCGGGGGTTCTTCCGCCAGGACCAGCAGGGTGAGCTGGTAGAAGCGCTGGCTGTGGGTGGGGGTGCCGTCCTGGAAAAAGGGGGTGGGGGGCGGCACCTCGTCCAGGAGAAGCCTAGCCCCCTCCACCTCCTGGGGAAGGAGGGTTTTCAGGTCCAAGGGGGCCTCCCTGGGGTGCCAGAGGTAGCCCTGAAAAAGCCGCACCGCTTGCACCCGCTCAGTCTAGAACCTCCCGCACCTCCTCACCGTAGCGGTAGACCCTCGGAAGCCGGCGGGAAAGGTGCACCGCCACCTCGTAGGGGATGGTGCCCCGGGCTTCGGCCCAGGCGCAAAGCCCCGTGGGGCCAAAGTCCGGGGAGACCACCTCCAAGACCGCGTCCAGGGGCCAGGGCCCGGGGGCCAGGACCGTGGTCTGATCCATGGAGATGCGGCCCGCCACCGGGTAAAGACCCCCCTCAGGCCCCTTCACAAAGCGCACCGCCCCCCGGGGGAGGCCATCGGCATAGCCCACAGGCAGGGTAAGGAGCCACTCCCCCCCTTGGGCCACATACTCCCCGCCGTACCCCACCCGGTCGCCCGCCTTGAGCCTTTTCACCAGGGTGGGCCGGGCCAGGAGGCGGAGGAGGGGCTTTAGCCCGAAGCCGGGGATGAGGCCATAGAGGGCCAGGCCCACCCGGACGTTCTCCCCCCCGTGCAGGAGAAGCCCGTGGGAGTTTTCCAGGTGGTAGAAGTACCCTCCTCCCAACGCCTCCCGCACCCTTTGGAAGCGGCTCCTTTGCACCTCCACGAAGGCCTGGTCCTCCCCGGCAGTGGCCAGGTGGCTGTAGATCCCCTCCACCCTCACCCCCAAGGCTTCCACCGCCCGTAGGGCCTCCCTGGCCTCCTCCCAGGGAAAGCCCACCCGGTTCATCCCCGTGTCCACCTTGAGGTGGGCCCTGGGGGTTAGGCCCAAGGCCGAAGCCCTCTGCGAAAGGGCCCTGGCCGCCTCGAGGGTGGAAAGGGTGGGCACCAGGCCCAGGCGCAAGGCCGCTTCCGCCTCCAGGGGGTGGAGGCTTCCCAGGAGCAAGACCTCGCCTTCCACCCCCCCTTGCCTCAAGGCCCTTCCCTCCCCCAGCGTGGCCACCGCCACCCGCTTCGCTCCCCTCTGGAAGAGGAAGCGGGCCAGGGGCAAGGCCCCATGCCCGTAGGCCTCCGCCTTGAGGACGGGGATCACCTCTCCCCTGGCCTGGGCTCTAAGGAAAAGCCAGTTGGCCTCCAGGGCCTTCAGGTCCACCTCTATCCAAGCCCGGGCCTCGAGGTGGGCTGTGGCGTGACCCATGCTAGTCCTCCAGAAGCCC
Organism: Thermus altitudinis; assembly: GCF_022760835.1. Taxonomy (GTDB): domain Bacteria; phylum Deinococcota; class Deinococci; order Deinococcales; family Thermaceae; genus Thermus; species Thermus altitudinis. Next base: position 12,360 of record NZ_JAKTNQ010000037.1, on the reverse strand, counting down.
CACAAAGCGGTGGGGATCCGGGTCCAGCTTAAAACGGCGGCGGTCCAAGCGGGAAAGGAGTTCCCCAAGCCGCTCCGTGCTTCCCTTTAGGAGAAGGTGGAAGATGTACATCCCCTTGACCCGGGGCACCGGGGCCGGGGCCGGGCCCAGCACCTCCCCCTCCCGGGCCACGCCCTTTAGGGCAGAGAGGAGGGCGTAGGCCTCCTCGAGGGCCCGCTCCTCCTTGCGGTGGGCCACCTCCAGCTTCACCATGCGCACCTTGGGAGGGTAGTCCAAGGCCTCCCGCAGGGCCTTTTCCCTCCAGGGGAAAACCTCCACGCTCCCCTCTAAAAGCGCCTGGTGGGCAGGGTGGTCGGGCGTGTAGGTCTGGAGGACCAGAAGGGGCCTCCGCCCCGGCCTAAGCTCGGTGAGGGCCCAAAGCAGGCGATGGTACCGCTCGGCGGCGCGGAAATCCGAATCGTAGAGGAAACCGTCGGCATAGGGCAGGAGAACCAAGGCCAGCTCCGGGAGAACCGGGCCCCGGAGGAGGGCGGTGGTGCCCACCACCACCCCGGGTTCCCCCCCAAGGAGAGGGCCCAGGTCATCCTTTGCCTCCTTGGAGTAGCGGTACACGGGTAGGGAAAGGCGGCCGCTTAGCTCCTCCCGCAACCACTCCAGCCCTGGCCCCTTGGGCTCGAGGAGGGGGGAGCCACACCCTGGGCAAAGGGCCGGGGGAGGCTCCCGGTGGCCACACTGGTGGCAGACCAGCTCCCCCCTTCCCCCCTTGTGGTAGCGCAAGGGAAGGGCGCAGTTGGGGCAGGTGGGCTTGAAGCCGCAATCCGCGCAAAGGAGGAGGGCGCTATACCCCAGGCGGGGGGAAAGGACCAAGGCCTGCCGCCCCTTCTCCTGCACCTGCTCTAGAAGGGCCCAGGCCCTGCCCGCAAGGGGATACCCCTTCTCCCGCCTTAGGTCCACCAGGAGAACCCGGGGCTTGGGCACGGGAAAGGCCAGGCCCGGCTTTTCCAAGACCTCCACCGCAGGCACCAGGGAAAGGTAGGTGAGGGGGACCCCGAGAAGCCGGGCCCGGAGCTCCGCCAGAGGAGGCACAAAGGCCCGGGTTCCCGAGGGAAGCTTGTAGCTTTCGCTCCCCTCCTCCACCACCACCAAGGAATCCGGGGTGAAGGGGAGGAGTAGCCCGCCATAGGTGGCGAAAATCAAGCCCTCAGCCCGCCGGAAAAGGGCCTCCCGCGCTTCCCGAGCCAGGCCCCCGTGGTAGGGCTTGGCCTGGGGGAAGTGAAGAAGGAACCGTTCCAGAAGGCTCACCTCGGGGAAGAGCACCAGGTGGTTTCCCTTGGCCACCAGGCCCGCCAGAAAGCGCATCCTCTCCCCCAGCCTTCCCCCGTTCAGCCTCTCGGGCCTTTCCGGAAGGAAAAGGGGTTCCAGGGGCTTGCCCGGATGGGAAACCTCCCGGGGAGGTCCGTAGCCGATGTACCCTTCGGCGAGAAGCCTCTTCACCCGGCCTACCCCCACCCCGGCGGCCCGGGCCAAGGCCGCCAGGCTTTCCGCCTGGCCCAAGGAGCGGAGCACCTGCAAGACCCCATCCAACACCGGCTCGGGATGGTGTTCCTTCAAGGGGAGAAGGACCCGTCTCCCCTCCTTAAAGGCCACCTCCTCCTCTAAAACCCCAGCCTCCCGCAGGTAATCCAACAGCTTGGGGTCAAACCCCTTGGCCTCCTGCCAGGTGGTGAGGCCCTCCAAGCCCTGGGGCAAAAGGCCAGGGTCCGCCCCAGGGTAAAGGCGGACCCGGTGCCTAAGCTCAGGGAAAGGGGGCAGGAAGTCGGCCAGCACCTGGCCCAAGGGGGCAAAGAGGTAGCGGGCCGCTTCCTCCAGGAAAAGGATCTCCTCCGGGCGCAAATAGGGCCTCGAGTCCAGATAGGCGATGGCGTGCCGCAAGGCATGGCTCGGCCTGCCTCCTTCCCCCACCACCACCCCCACCCGCACCTCCCCCCGCCAGGGCACCGCCACCCGCTTGCCCAAGGCCTCCTCTTCCCCCCGGTCCAAGGGGGGTAGGTAGGTCATGGGGGGAAGGGGCAGGGGCAAGGCCACCTGAAGAAGGCGCATGCTGCCCATAGGATAAGGGGGATGCGGTGGGCGGTGGTGCTCTCCGGGGTAGCCCTCTATAGCGCCCTCTATGCGGTGGTGCCCCTGCTTCCCCTTTTGGAAGGGCTCTTCGCGGCTCCTCCCGGAGCCGCGGGGCCAGGCATGGGCCTACCCCTGCTGCTTTTGGTCCTCCTCTCCCCCCTGGTGCCCCGGCTGGGCCTGCCCGCCGGAACCCTGTTGGGGGGAGGGCTGCTTTTGGTGGGGCTGGGAGGCGCCTTGGGAGCCCTAAGCCCAAGCCTTTTCCTCTGGACCCTAGGCCGCCTCCTCCAGGGGGTGGGGGCCGCCTTGGTGCCCGCCTTGGCCATCGCCCTCATCCCCCTCCTTTTCCCGCAAAGGGCCTGGGAGATGGCCGGGGTGTACATGGCGGGAAACGTTCTGGGCGGGGGTATGGGCCGGGTGCTGGCGGGGCTCCTGGCCGAGGCCGTGGGAGTGAGGGGAAGCCTCTTGCTCCTCTCCTTGCCTGCGCTTTTTCTCGGCCTCCTTCTGCTCCGCACCCCAAGAGGGCTTCCCACCTTGGGACGGCCACAATACGACCTCCAGGCCTTTCCCCTTTACCTGGTGGGGGCCATCCTCCTTTTCCTGAACCTCTTCCTGGCCAACCTCCTGCCCTATCGTCTCCTTGAGCTGGGATTCCGTCCGGGGGAGGTGGGCCTCGTGTACCTGGCCTATCTCCTCGGCATCCCGGGAAGCGCCCTTTCGGGCCTTCTGGCCAACCGGTTCGGGGGAGTGGCCACCTTCCGCCTGGCCTTTTTCGGAGTGCTTCTGGGCCTTGGCCTTATGTTCCTTCCCCCTCCTTCCCTAATCCTGGGATTTGCCCTGTTGATGGCCGCCCTCTTCACCGCCCAAAGCCTGGTTTCCGGAACGGCGGGAAGAAGGGGGGCCGGGGTAAGCGGCACCTATGTGGCCGCCTTTTACCTGGGGGGCACCCTGGCAGGCCTTCTCTATCCCTTTTTTCTCCACAGCTTCCCCCTGGCGGTGGCGGTGGCCGTGGGATTAGCCCTTTGGGCCCTTTGCCTGGCTCCCGTGCGCTGAGGTCCCGTAGCATAACCCCATGGAGCTTCACGCCGCCGACCAGTACCTGGTGGCCCCTGCGGAGGCCGGGCTTCTTGCGGTCTATGGAAGGCTTGCCGGGAGCGGGCTTTACCCTCCCTTTCCCCCGGTGGAGCTCCCCGGGGGGGTGGGGGGGCTTGTGGAACGGGGAGGGTTTGGCCAGACCTTTTTCTTTCCGGGGGAAGTATTGGGCCTTACCTTCAAAACCCCCAAGGGCCGGGTGGTGCGGGCCGGGGGAGTGGTGGTGAAGAACGTGCAGGGCTATGACCTGGTGCGGCCTTTTGTGGGAAGTTTTGGGCTTTTGGGCGAGGCCCTCGAGGTGGTCTTCCGCCTGCGGCCGGGGCGGGCCTCGGCCTTTTTGAAAAGGCCCTTCACCGGGGAGTTTCCCCAACTGGCCCCCACCCCGCGCTTCCTCTTTGCCCTCCTGGAGGGGGGCAGTTGGTGGCTTTACGTCTTTCACTTTGGCCACGAAAAGGAGGTGGCCCGCCTCCAAGAGGCCTTTGCCGGGGAGGAGGCCAAGCCCTTGGACCTGCGTCCCCTCTTCCCCCAAGGGATGGGGGTGGGAGAGGGCCCCCTGAAGGACCTCCGCTTTTCCTGGGCGGATGGGGGCGGGGCCCCGGAGCCTCCCGAGGTCTTCCGGAAGCTGGCCCAGGCCCTTTAGGTTCCCCCATGGCCCAAGCGGGGGGAAAGGGACTCCTCGGCCTATCCGGGGGCGCGGGAGGCTGCCGCCATCCCCTTGCCCCACCCTCCCCCCGCCGGGGATAGGGCACGGTATTCTCTAAGGGATGCGGGAGCTCGAGCAAGAAGCCCTAGCCGCCATCCGGGAAGCCCAAGACCTCGAGGCCCTCAAGGCCCTAAAGGCCCGCTACCTGGGCAAAAAAGGCCTCCTCACCCAGGAGATGAAGGCCCTCTCCCGCCTTCCCCTGGAGGAAAGGAAAGAAAAGGGCCAGATCCTGAACGCCCTTAAGGAGGCCATTGCCAGGGCCCTGGAGGAGCGGGAAAGGGCTTTGGTGGAGGAGGAGCTGAAGAGGACCCTGGAAAAGGAGCGTCTGGACGTGTCCTTGCCTGGGGTGGAAACCTTTGTGGGGGGCCTCCACCCCATCACCCTCATGGAACGGGAGCTGGTGGAGATCTTCCGCTCCTTGGGTTACCAGGCGGTGGAAGGCCCCGAGGTGGAAAGCGAGTTCTTCAACTTTGACGCCCTGAACATCCCCGAACACCACCCGGCGCGGGACATGTGGGACACCTTCTGGCTGGAAGGGGAAGAGCACGGCCTTCCCGGACCCTTGGGGGAGGAGGTGCGGGGAAGGCTCCTCTTGCGCACCCACACCTCGCCCATGCAGGTGCGCTACATGGTGGCCCACACCCCCCCTTTCCGCATCGTGGTGCCGGGGCGGGTCTTCCGCTTTGAGCAGACGGACGCCACCCATGAGGCGGTCTTCCACCAGCTGGAGGGATTGGTGGTGGGGGAAGGGATCACCATGGCCCACCTGAAGGGGGCCATCTACGAGCTGGCCCAGGCCCTTTACGGCCCTGAGTCCCGGGTGCGCTTCCAGCCCATCTACTTCCCCTTCGTGGAACCCGGGGCCCAGTTCGCCATCTGGTGGCCTGAGGGAGGAAAGTGGCTGGAGCTGGGGGGAGCGGGGATGGTCCACCCCAAGGTTTTCCAAGCGGTGGACGAGTACCGAAAGTCCCTGGGCCTGCCCCCCGCCTACCAGGGGGTCACGGGCTTCGCCTTTGGGCTGGGAATAGAGCGCCTGGCCATGCTTCGCTACGGCATCCCCGACATTCGCTACTTCTTCGGGGGAAGGCTTAAGTTCTTGGAACAGTTCCGGGGGATTTTATGAAGGTGCCCTTTACCTGGCTTAAAAGCTACCTACCCGAGCTGGAAAGCCCTGAGGTGCTGGAGGAGCGCCTGGCAGGCTTGGGCTTGGAAACCGACCGCATGGAGAAGGTCTTCCAGATCCCGGGTGGCGTGGTCTATGCCCGGGTCCTCGAGGTCACCCCCTTGGGGCTGACCGAGGCCCATCCCCTCCCCGGAACCGGCCTGAAACGCCTGGTCTTGGATGCGGGGAGGGTGGTGGAGGTGGTCTCGGGGGCGGAAAACGCCCGTGCGGGGATCGGGGTGGCCCTGGCCCTTCCCGGCACCGAGGTGCGGGGACTCCGCATCGGGGAAAGGACCATCCAGGGGGTGGTCTCCCACGGCATGGCCCTTTCCCCCAAGGAGCTGGGGGTGGGGGAGTACGGGGGTGGGCTTTTGGAGTTCCCGCCCGATGCCCTCCCCCCTGGCACCCCCTTGGCCGAGGCCTGGCCGGAAGAAGTGGTGCTGGATATCGAGGTCACCCCCAACCGCCCGGATGCCCTGGGCATCCTGGGCCTAGCCTTTGACCTTCATGCCTTGGGCTATGGCTTGGTCCTGCCCGAGGTGCGGCTGGAAACGGAAAACGTGCCCCTCCCCTTTGGCCTCCGGGTGCAGGACCCCAAGGGGGCTCCCCACTTCACCCTTTCCTATGCCTTCGGCCTCCGGGTGGGGCCAAGCCCCATCTGGCTCCAGCGGATCCTTTTTGCCTGCGGCATGCGGCCCATCAGCAACGTGGTGGACGTCACCAACTACGTGATGCTGGAACGGGCCCAGCCCATGCACGCCTTTGACCTTCGGTATATCGGGGAGGGGATCCTGGTGCGCAGGGCCCGGCCCGGGGAAAGGCTCACCACCCTGGACGGGGTGGAGCGGGAACTCCACCCCGAGGACCTGGTGATCGCCGGCTACCAAGGGGAAAGGAGTTTCCCCCTGGGCCTTGCCGGGGTCATGGGGGGGGCGGAAAGCGAGGTGCGGGAGGACACGGAGGCCATCGCCCTCGAGGTGGCCCAGTTTGACCCCATTTCCATCCGCAAGACCGCCCGGCGGCAGGCCCTGCGCACCGAGGCCAGCTACCGCTTTGAGCGCGGGGTGGACCCCATGGGCCAGGTGCCCGCGGCGAGGTGGGCCCTAAGCCTCCTCCAGGCCCTGGCGGGGGCCCGGGTGGCGGAGAGGATCCTGGAGGAGGGAACTCCCAGAGAACCCGAGCCCATCCCCTTCCGCCCCCAGTACGCCAACCGGCTCCTCGGCACCCAGTACCCGGAGGAGGTGCAGCTTTCCATCCTAAGGCGCCTGGGCTGCCGGGTGGAAGGGGAAGGCCCTTACCGGGTCACACCCCCTAGCCGCCGCCTGGACTTAAAGCTAGAAGAGGACCTGGTGGAGGAGATCGCCCGCATCCAGGGCTACGAGAGCATCCCCCTGGACCTTCCCGCTTTCTTCCCCGCCCCCGATAACCGGGGGGTGGAAAGGCCCTACCAAAGGGAACGCCGCCTGCGGGAACTCCTTTCGGGCCTGGGCTTCCAGGAGGTCTACACCTATAGCTTCATGGACCCCGAGGAGGCCCCCCTGTTCCGCCTGCCCCCACCCCCCTGGCGCCTCAAAAACCCCTTGAGCCCGGAGAAGGCCGCCCTGAGGACCCACCTCTTCCCCAGCCTCCTCCGGCTCCTCCAGGAAAACCTGGCCCTGGATCGCCCGCCAAAGGCCCTTCTCTTTGAGGTGGGCAAGGTTTTTGGGAAGGAGGGAGCGTGGGTGAGGGAGGAAACCCACCTGGCAGGCCTCCTCTTCGGAAATGGCCTTGGTCTTCCCCATGGGGATAGGCTTTCAGGGTACCCCCTCCTCAAGGGGCTTCTGGAGGCCTTGTTGGACCGGCTGGGCCTGGACCTGCGGGTGGAGGCCCATCCCTACCCCTTCCTCCATCCCGGGGTTTCGGGGAAGGTGCGGGTGGCCGGGGAGGAAAAAGGGTTCCTGGGCCAGGTACATCCGGAGATCCTCGCGGCCCTGGAGCTTCCCCCGGTCTTCCTCTTTGAGCTGGTCCTTCCCCTCCCCGAAAAGCCCTTCCGCTTCCAGGACCCCTCCCGCTACCCCCTGGCCCTCAGGGACCTGGCGGTGGTGGTCCCCGAGGCCACGCCCTACGGGGAGGTAGAGGCCCTTCTTCGCCAAGCGGCAGGACCCTATCTGGAAAGCCTTCAACTGTTTGACCTTTACCAGGGCCCACCCCTCAGGGAGGGGGAGAAGAGCCTGGCCTTCCACCTCCGCTTCCGCCACCCCGAGCGCACCCTGAAGGACGAGGAGGTGGAGGAGACCATGGTCCGTCTCCTGGCCGCCTTAAGGACCCGGGGGTGGGACATCCGGGGCTAGGGGGTAAACTGAGGCCATGCTCACCTGGGTGGACCTCCTGGCCCTCCTCAGCCTGGCCGTGGGCCTGGCCTGGGGTTACCGGAGTGGCCTCCAGGGGGCCTTTGCCGGGCTTGGGGTCGTGCTCTACCTCCTCCTGGCCCAGGTGGGGCTTGTCGGCCCCTGGTGGGGTCTGGGCCTAGGGCTTCTCCTGGGGCTTCTGGCCAAAAGCCTTCCCCTCCCCTCGCTTTCCCAGGGCCTCGAGGCCCTTCTGGGTTCCTTGGGAGGGTTCCTGTTGGGCCTATTCCTGGCCCTGGCCATCTGGACCGGCTACCCCTGGGAAAAGACCGCCGCCGGAACCCTTCGCTACCCCTCCTTAAGCCTTCCCACCCCGGTATACGACGGGATAAGCCAAAGCCCCTTCGCCCGGGAGGCCTTCCGCCTGGCCTGGACCTCCCCCTGGCTGCGGCGGGCCCTAGGCCTAGGTGAGCCGTAAGGCTAGCTACAGGGCCAGAACCCGCGATAGGGCCAAGAGGGCACGGTTGATGTCCTTTTTGCGCTCCACCGCCTCCTTGAGGGGGGTGAGCTCCACCTCCCCCTCCACCTCCCCCACCATGACCCCGCTGGTTCCCCCGGCCAGGGCCTCCACCGCCGCCGCCCCCAAACGGCTGGCCAGGATGCGGTCCTTGGCGGTGGGGCTCCCTCCCCGCTGGATATGGCCCAGGACCGTGACCCGGGCCTCCACCGGCACGTGCTCCCTTATGGCGGCAAGAAGCCCCGCTGCCCCCCCGGGATAGGCCCCTTCCGCCACCACCACAATGGAGCTGGACTTGCCCCGGCGCAGGGACTCCAGAAGCCCCTCGGCGATGGCCCTGGGGTCCACGGGCTCCTCGGGTACGGCGATCACCTCGGCCCCCCCGGCCAGGCCCACGTCCAAGGCGATGAAGCCGGCATGCCGCCCCATCACCTCAATGAAGAAGACCCGCTCGTGGCTGGCGGCGGTGTCCCGGATGCGGTCTATGGCCTCGAGGGCCGTGTTCACCGCAGTGTCAAAGCCAATGGTGTAATCGGTGCCGTAGAGGTCGTTGTCAATGGTGCCCGGAACCCCCACCACGGGAACCCTGTGCTCCTCCAGAAGGCGCATGGCCCCGCGAAAGGTCCCATCCCCCCCGATGGCCACCAGGCCCACGATCCCCGCCGTCTTAAGCTTCTCCGCCGCCTTGGCCCTCCCCTCCTCGGTGAGAAACTCCTGGCTTCTTGCGGTGAGGAGGATGGTCCCCCCACGCTGGAGGATGTTGGCCACATCCCGCACCCCCAAGGGCACCATCTCCCCCAGGATCATGCCCGCATACCCGCGGCGGATGCCGATCACCTCAATACCCAAGGCATAGGCCTGTCGCACCACGGCCCTTATGGCCGCATTCATCCCCGGGGCATCGCCCCCGGAAGTAAACACCCCGATGCGTTTCATTCCTCCTCCTCCCCAGATTCCTTCGCCTCTTCCAGGGCCAGGCGATAGGCCTCGTTCCTGGGAACCCCCCTCGCCAGGAGGGCCCGGAAAAGCCCCTTGCCCGCAAGGCCTTGGGCTTTCAGCTCCTCCAAGACCCGCTGGGCCCCCACAGGCTGCGTGGCCTTAGGCCCCAGCACCAGAACGAACTCGCCCCGGGGGTTCCGAAAATGCCTCCGAGCCTCCCCCAAGGTCCCGCGGAAGACCTCCTCGTGCACCTTACTGATCTCCCGGGCCACGGCCACGGGATGCTCCGGACCATAGACCTCGGCCAGGTCCTCCAGGGTCTTGTGCAGGCGATGGGGGCTTTCATAGAGCACCGCGGTCCTCCCTTCCCGGGCTAAGGCCTGGAGGCGTTCCTTGCGTTCCCTGCCACCTTTTGGCAGAAAGCCTTCAAAGGTGAAGCGATGGGTGGGTAGACCCGAGGCCACCAAGGCGGGGATGAGGGCCGTGGGGCCCGGAAGGGCTTCCACCCGCCAGCCCCATTCTAGCGCCAAGCGCACCAGCTCGGCCCCAGGATCGGAGATGCCTGGGGTACCGGCGTCGGTGGCGTAGGCCACGTAGGCGTAAGGGGAAAGGAGTTCCTTGGCCTTTCCCAGCGTGTGCTGGTCCAAGCGCAGGGTAGGGGTAGCGAGGCCATAGTGGCGGAGGAGAATCCCGGTGCGCCGGGTGTCCTCGCAGGCCACCACCTCCACCTCCTTCAGGACCCTTAGGGCCCTTAGGGTGATGTCCTCGAGGTTCCCGATGGGGGTGGGGACCAGGACCAGGCGCACCTTAAAGGAGAACGGGCTTCAAAAGCTCCCGAACCTCCCGGAAGGTGAACTCGTACACCGAGCCCGAGGGCAGGGTGAACTCCAGAAGGTCCGGGCTTCCCGGGAAAAGGATGCGGCGCAGGGCCATGGGGCCCTGGTCGGTTTCCACATGGGCCGTCACGTAGTCGGGCTCCAGGTTGGGCTCGTCCTCCGCTTCCTTGGGGGGCTCCTCCCCGATGCCCTCCTCCAGCCGGCGAAGGGCCTCCAGAAGCTCGGCCTTCAATACGCGCACCTCCTCTTCCAGGGTGCCGTCGGAAAAGACCAGAACCGCCTCCTCCCCTTCCCCGTAGGCGGAAAGCCCCCACAAGGCCTCCCTTTCCCCCTCGGGGGGGGCCTCCACCAGCTCCAAGGTGCCGTCGGAAAGCAGGCGCAAGACCGCCCCGCAGGCCTCGCAGTCCACGAGGTCCCCCGCCTTGTACCCCTCCAGCTCTAGGGTTTCACCACACGCCGGGCAGACCATAGCCATCCTCCTAGCCCCATTGTAAGCCGCATAAAAAGGGCCGGGCCCTTCGGCCCGGCCCCGCCTCGTATTCTGAGGGGAGAGCTCTTAGTGGGCTTGATAGCGGGCGATGCAGGCCCGGACCTCCTCCAAAGCCGCCTGCCGATCCCGCCAACCCGTTACCTTGACCCATTTGCCCTTCTTGGCCTCGAGGGCCTTGTAGGTTTCAAAGAAGTGCTGGATCTCCTGCCTAACCCCCTCAGGCACATCGGCGATGTCCTGGATGTGGTCCAGGCGCTGGTCCTCGGCCACCACCCCGATGACCTTGGCGTCCCCTCCCTTCTCGTCCTCCATGAGGAGAAGGCCCACCACCCGCACCTCCACCACCACACCGGGAAGGAGGGGATAGGTGGAAAGCACCAAGCCATCCAGGGGATCCCCGTCCTCCGCCAAGGTGGAAGGGATAAACCCATAGTCCCCGGGGTAGAACTGGGCTCCAGGCAGGACCCGGTCCAGCTTGACCACCCCCAGCTCGGGGTCGTACTCGTACTTGTTTCCCGAACCGCGGGGAACCTCAATGACCATGTGCACCACCTCAGGGGCTCCTTTGCCCACCGGAAGGCTCTTCAGGTTCGCCATAGCCCCCCCATTATACGAGGACCTCCGGAAAATCGGTGACCAGGGCATCCACCCCCCAGGCAGCAAACTCTTGGGCTTGCTGGCGGCGGTTCACCGTCCAAGCCAGCACTCGGTAACGGGCCTTTAGCTCCCTGACCCTGTCCTGGGTGAGCAAGGAGGCCTCGGGGTGTACCCATTCCACCCCGAGGCAGGGGGCCAAGGCCTCTGCCTCCTCGTGCCCATAAAGAAGGCCCAAGGGGCCAACCCCAAGCCGTTTAAGCCGCACCAGGGCCAAGGGATCAAAGGAGCTCACCCAGATTCTATCCGAGGGATGGCGGGCCAGAAGCCGGGCCAAGGCCTCCTCCCGGCCGTCGGTTTCCGGAGGGAGGCTCTTCAGCTCCACGTTGATCCAGACCCCGGGGAAGGCCCGGAGCACCTCCTCGAGGGTGGGCACATAAGCCGGAAGCTCCCTAAAGCTAAGCCCGTTTAAAGGGGTTCCCCCCAGGGTGAAGTCGTGGTGCACCACCAAGACCCCATCCCGGGTCAGGTGCACGTCCAGCTCAAACCCATCCAGTCCGGCCTCGAGGGCCTTGCGGAAGGACTCCAGGGTGTTTTCCCGGGCCAGATGAGGGGCGCCACGGTGGCCTAAGCGCAGGGGCACGAGGGGAAGTATACAATGGGGCCATGGGCAAGTATGAGGCGGCGTTTTCCCGCTTGGGCGAGGAAGCCCTGGCCAAGCTGGAAGGGCCGGGTGGCTTTCTGGCCGTCACCGAAGCCCATTTGGTCTTGGTGGATGACACGGGGGTGAAACGCCTGGAGCTGGCCAGGATCCGTCGGGTGGGCAAAGGCGAGGCCGGTACCCTTCTGGTGCAGGGGGAGGGGGATTCCCTGGTCCTCCCCCTGAAGGCCTTCCCCCTGGAGGAGCTCAAAGCCTTTTTGGAAGGGCTGAAGCCCCACGTGGCCCGGGCCCGCAAGGCCACCTCGGCTCCCGCCCCTGTTCCCAAGGCCCCCCTTACCCAGGAAACAGCCCCCCCACCACCTCCCGAGCCCCCTAAGGCCCCGGTGTGGGAGGAGGAACCCCCTGCCAAGCGGGACTCGGTGGAACTGGCCCCGGAGCCGGAATCCCCTCCCCCGGCGCCCGTACCCCAAGCCAAGGGGAGAAGAAACCCTTTGGCCCTTCCCCTGAAGATCCTTTCCCTCCTAACCCTGGCCTACACCCTGGCCTTCGTGGCCCTAAACCCGGGAGCGGATCCTTGGGTGCTGGCCGGCGTTCTCCTTGGGGGTTTAGGTTTGGCCTTGACGGAATGGTCCTTGGCTACCTCTTCGCAGTAGCCCTCCTAGGCCTCCTCAGCCTCTGGCCCAAACTAGCCCCACGGCCCCACCTGGTTCAGGTGGAAACCTGGGTGGAGGTTTCCTTCCAACCTCCCGCCCCAGAACCCGTTAGCCTCAACCAGGCCAGCCTCGAGGAGCTCATGGAACTCCCCGGCGTCAGCCCCGTGCTGGCCCAGAGGATCGTGGAGGGCCGGCCCTACACCCGTGTGGAAGACCTCGTGACGACTCCCCGCTCTAAAGAGCAAGGCTTCTCGGGGACAAGTTTAAACCT
>NZ_JAKTNQ010000036.1 GCF_022760835.1 Thermus altitudinis | reverse complement strand
GGCAGTAAACATCTTGGCTAAGGCTCGGACGGAGCCTTCAGAGGTGGGAATAAACCCGCCTCTGAGAAGCCCCGCTCTTTAGAGCGGGGGGTCGTCACGCTATTTGTGTGGACTGGCCCCAGTACGGCCGCGTGACCCTGAAGCCCTTCAGCGCAGGGCTTACCGAGGAGGAGTGGAAGGGGCTTTACGAAACCTTTCGCGACCCTGAGGTGGCGGAGTGGAACGGTTCCAGCCCCTTGCGCTCCCCCTTTTGGCTTTTCAAGCGCTTCGTCCTGGCGGAGATGCGCCGCAAGGACCGTATGGCCTTCGTCATCTTGGACGAAAAGGGGGAGTACTTGGGCACCCTCGAGCTTTACGATCTCACCCCGGAGGAGGCCACCTTGGGCATCCTCATCGGGCGGAAGGACCGCTGGGGCCAAGGCTACGGTACCGAGGCGGTGCGGGCGGCCTTGGCCTATGCCTTTGGGCCCCTGGGCCTAAAACGGGTGAAGCTCCGCACCTTCGCCCACAACCAAAGGGCCCGGCGGGCCTTTGAGAAGGCTGGCTTCCGCCAGGTGGGCCTGGGCCCGGGGCCTAAAGGGCAGGAGGATGTCTATATGGAGGTGTGCCGTGATGGGCCGGAAGGCTAGCGTGGTCCTGTTGACTCCCAGACTTAGGGAGGAGGTCTTCGCCCTCTTACCCGAGGGGGTGGAGGTGCGCCATCTGGATGAGCCCTGGCCGGAGACCGCCGACTTCTTCCTGCCCCCCTTTGGCCAGGAGGAGGTGGTGCGGCAGGTGCTGGAAAGGGTGGAGGTGAAGGTGGTCCAGACCCTTTCCGCCGGGGTGGACTGGATCCTGCCCCTCCTGCCCAAAGAGGTGGTGCTTTGCGATGGCTCGGGCATCCACGACGTTCCCGTGGCCGAATGGGTGGGGATGAGCCTTTTGGCCCTCCTCAAGGACCTGCCGGCCTTTTTCCGGGCCCAAGGGGAGGGGCGCTGGGCCCCCAGGGTGCTTCCGGACCTCGAGGGCCAGCGGGTCCTCCTCTTGGGCTATGGTTCCATCGGCAAGGCGGTGGAGGAGCGGCTTAGGCCCTTTGGGGTGGAGGTGCTTCCCGTGGCCAAGCACGCCCGCCCTGGGGTTTACACCCCCCAGGACCTCCCCTACCTCCTGCCCCAGGTGGATGCGGTGGTAGTCCTCCTTCCCCTTACCCCTGAAACCCGGGGGCTGGTGGACCGGGAGTTCCTCTCCCGGATGAAGCCAGGGGCCCTCTTGGTGAACGCGGGCCGGGGGCCGGTGGTGGACACGGAGGCCCTTTTAGCCGCCTTAGAGGAGGGAAGGGTTCGGGCGGCTTTGGACGTCACCGACCCCGAGCCCTTACCGCCCGACCACCCCCTTTGGCGGGCCCCGGGGGTCCTCATCACCCCCCACGTGGCCGGGCTTTCCCAAGGGTTCCACCGCCGGGCGGCCCGGTTTTTGGCGGACCAGGTGGGGCGGTATCTGCGGGGGGAGCCTTTGAGGAATGTGGTTTTGGAGGGGTATTGATGCAGGTGATTCTTCACGGGGATTTAAGGCGCTTTGGGGAGGTCCTGGAGGTGGAGGCCAAGACGCCCAAGGAGGCCCTGGAGAAGCTTTCCATTCCCCTGGAGGAGGTTTGGCTTTTGGCGGTGGGGGAGAAGGCGGTGGGGCTGGAGGAGGAGGTGGAAGGCCCCTTGGAGGTCTACCCCCCCATCGCTGGGGGTGGTATACTGGAAGTCCTGCCCTAAAGGCAGGGGGCGCGAACAAGGGGGGAGCCGCCCGACGCCCACCCCGCGTAGAAAGGAGCATGATGGAGAAGAAGGAACTCCTCTCTACGCCCGTGGTCCCCATGGACATCAAGGCCTTTGACGCCGGGCCCATCCTCGAGGCCATGGGCAAGACCGCCTTCCAGGCGAGAAACCTCCACCGGGCGGCGGAGATCTACCTGCGCATGCTGGAGGACGACGCCGCCGTCATCCTTACCCTGGCGGGGAGCCTGGTGTCTGCGGGGCAAGGCCTCATCATCCACGACCTCATAAGGAAGGGCCTGGTGGACGCCATCGTGGCCACCGGGGCCAACATCGTGGACCAGGACTTCTTTGAGGCCCTGGGCCACCGGCATTACCAGGGGGACCCCAAGGCCGACGACGAAACCCTAAGGCGCCTTTGGATTGACCGCATCTACGACACCTACATTGACGAGGAAGAGCTCCGCCACACCGACTACACCATCGCCGAGATCGCCGATTCCCTGGAGCCTAGGCCCTACTCCAGCCGGGAGTTCATCTGGCACATGGGCCGCTACCTGGTGGAAAGGGGCCTGGGGGAAGGGAGCATCGTGCGGGCCGCCTACGAGGAGGGGGTGCCCATCTTCGTCCCCGCCTTCTCCGACTCCTCCGCCGGCTTCGGCCTGGTCTACCACCAGGTGAAAAACCCCAAGGCCCACGTGACCATTGACTCCGTGGCCGACTTCCGCGAGCTTACGGAGATCAAGCTGAAAGCCGGCACCACCGGCTTGGTGATGCTGGGGGGTGGGGTGCCCAAGAACTTCGCCCAGGACATCGTGGTGGCCGCGGAGGTTCTGGGCCACCAGGTGGAGATGCACAAGTACGCCATCCAGATCACCGTGGCCGATGAGCGGGACGGGGGGCTTTCCGGTTCCACCCTTTCCGAGGCGCAAAGCTGGGGTAAGGTGGACGCCGCCCTTTCCCAGATGGTCTTCGCCGAGGCCACCTTGGCCTTTCCCCTTCTGGCCTCCTACGTGTGGCACCGGGCCCCCATGCGGGCCAAAAGGCGCTACGCCGAGCTCTTTACCGCCCGGGTGCCTGCTTAGTCTAGGCTAAAGCTTCCCCCGCCTGGGGTTATGCCTGGGCGGGGGGTTTAGCTGGACCAACCTCCCTTCCCTTTGGTAAACTTCCGGCAAATGCCCGATGAGCTAAGGCTTTACCTGAAGGAGCGGTTCGGCGTTTTGGGGCCGGTTTCCCCGGGGCGCTTTGAGGCCGAGCTGGCCAAAAGGGTGGGAAGCCCCGCCAAGCGGGAGCCCCTCCTCAAGGCCTGGCGGGCCTACCTTTCCGGAGGTGGGAAGGAGGCGGTGCGAAGTTTTTACCGGGAAATCCTCAAGGTGCCCAAGGGGGAGGCCCTGGTCTACGGCATGCACCTTCCCTTTTTGGAGTTCTATGCCAAGGAGGTGCCCTCGAGGCTGGAAGGAAGGGTGCTGGAGGTGGGGGCTTTCACCGGGGCCTTGGTGGGGTATCTGAAGGGGAGACGCCCGGAACTCTCCTTTGTGGCCTTGGACGGGGTGGAGGAGGTGGTGGAAGTGGGGAGGAAGCGGGTGCCGGAGGTGGCCTGGTATGCCGCCTGGGCGGAGGAGGCGGAGCTTCCCCCCTTTGACACCCTGCTTCTCCTTTCCGTGTTCCCCGAGGGCTTTGTGGACCAGGAGCTGGAAAGCCGCCTCGAGGCCCCCGCCTTCTGGAAACGCTTTGATTTCTTTGCCCGCCTGTCCCTCTTCGCCCGGCTTCTCAAGCCCGGGGGGCTTCTCGTCTACGGCCACGGCCCTTTTTTGGGCAAGAGCCCGGAAGGGGTGGAGGAGGGGCTAAGGCACCTGGGGTTTTACGGGGTGGAGCGGGTGGGGGAAGGGGAGTACTTCCTGGTGCTGGCGAGGAGGCCGGAGCTTTTGGAGGAGGCCTGGCTCCAGGAGGAGGTTCCCTTGGAGTTGGAAAAGCCGACCCAGGTTCCCGTTTTGGCCCAGGTGGAGGATCTTGCCGAGGTGCGGGCGCTTTTGGAGGCGGGGCGGTATGCCGAGGTCCTGGCCCGCCTGGCGGAGGGGGTGGAAGGGGAGGCCGCCTTCTTGAGGGGGCGGGCCCTTTTTGCCCTTTCCCGGTACGCGGAGGCGGAGGAGGCCTTGAGGCGGGCCCTTTCCGAGGAGGCGGAGGACCTTAGGGCCATGGCCCTGGTGGAGCTCGGGGAGTACGAGAGGGCCAGGCCCCGCCTCGAGGCCCTGGCGGGAAGAGGCGGCCGGTACCGCATTTACCTGGGCCGGGTCTACCTGAGCCTGGGCCGGTATGCGGACGCCTTGAGGCAGTTTGTGGAATCGGGCCTGCCCGAGGCGGAGGGGTATGTGCGGGAGGCCTTGGAAAGGATCACCGAGCGCATGCGCCGCTTTGCCCGGGAAGGGGAGTGGGCGGAGGTAAGCCGCCGGGCGGAGTTCGTGGAGGACCTCTCCCCAGGCCTCCTGACCCGGGAGATGCTCCGGCTTGGCCTTAGGGCGGCCCTGATCCAGGGGCTTTTTGCCCGGGCGGAGCGGTACGCCCGGAGGCTTGCCGACCTGGACGAGGCCCAGGGCTTTTTGGGGCTGGCCCTGGTGGCCCTAAGGGTGCGTTCGCCCCTCGAGGTGCGGCCCCTGGACGACCTCAAGTCCGTGGAACCCTACCTCACGGAGGCCTTGGCCCGGGCGGAGATCTCCGAGGCCCTCCTCCTTCTGGGCATGCTCCGCGAGCGGGAAGGACGCTACCTGGAGGCCCTGCGCCTTTTGGAGCGGGCGGCGGAGCGGGGGGAAGGGGAGGTGGCGGGCCTGGCCTACCACCACCTGGCCCAGGTGAAGCGGGCCCTTAGGCGGCCCCTTAAGGAGGTCCTGGGGGACCACAAGCGGGCCCATGCCCTACGGGCCTACCCCGCCCCCTACCTCTTCAGCCTGGCCCAAGAGGCCCTCAAGGGGGGCGAGGAGGTCCTGGCCCGGGAGCTCCTTTCCCGGGCCCGGGATGCGGGGCTAAGCGAGGTGGCCGAGGCGGACCTCCTGGGGCTACTGGCCCTTTTGGAGAGGCTGGAGGGGCCCTGGGCGGCCTTTAACCTCCTCTACCAGGCCTTGGGCCGCACCCCCAGGCCTCCCCTGGAGCTTTTGGCCCTGGGCTACCGCCTTTCCCGCGCCTTTCGGGAAAGCCCCGAGGCCAGCGAGGTGCGGGGGCAGTACCTGGCGGCTTTGTATGGGGAAGGGCGGGCGGGGGAGGTGGAGGCCCTGCTCTTGGAAGAGCTTAGGGCCCACCCCCAGGCCCTGGAGGTGCTCTTTGACCTGGCGGAACACCACGAGGCCCAGGGCAACTGGGGAAAGGCGGCGGAGTACTGGCAAAAGGCCTTGGAGGTGGTCCTATACCGGGAAAAGGACCTGGAGCTTTCCCGGGAGGTCCTGAGGAACCTCCTATTCCTGAGGCCCCACGACGAAAGCCTATCCCTCTATTTGGAGGAGCTTAGGGCGGTGGCCCGGGGCCTTAAGGCCTTGGGGGAAAGCCCCGAGGCCCTGCCGGAAACCAAGGAGGAGCTCCTCCAGGAGGGTATTCCCCAGTTCCACGGGGAGCACCTTTTGGTGGTGGGCGGGCATACGCAGCTTAGGAGCCGGCTGGTTCCCCTCCTCGAGGCCCGGGGCCTTAAGGTGGATTGGTTTGATGCCGACACGGCCGGGGTAGGAAAAGAGGCCTTAAGGCGCATCCAAAACCGCCTGGAAAAGGCCCATGGTCTTATGATCGTGTCCAGCTACGTGGGGCACGACTTCTCCGAGCCCGTGCGCCTCGAGGCGGAACGCCTGGGGGTGCCGGTCCATGTGATCCCCGGGCGGGCCCGGGGGACCACGGGGTTCCTTAGGGCCCTTAAGGCCTTTGCCCCCGAGCTCTTTAAAAAAGCCCTTAAAGGGGTACAGTAAGGCCTATGGGCGCCTTAGAGCTGGGATACTCCCCCTGCCCCAACGACACCTTCATCTTCTACGCCCTGACTCACGGGCTTGTAGAGAGCCCCTTGCCGGTAAGGGCGGTCTTGGAGGATGTGGAAACCCTAAACCGCTGGGCCTTTGAGGGCAGGCTTCCCCTGACCAAGCTCTCCTATGCCGCTTATGGCCGGGTGCGGGAGCGGTACGTGGCCCTAAGGAGCGGGGGGGCCCTGGGAAGAGGGGTAGGCCCCTTGGTGGTGGCCCGAAAACCCCTAAAGGGCCTAAGGGGGGCCAGGGTGGCCATCCCGGGGCAGAACACCACCGCCTTTTTGCTCCTTTCCCTGTATGCGGAAGGGTTTGAGCCGGTGGAGGTGCGCTACGACCGGATTCTCCCCTTGGTGGCCCAAGGGGAGGTGGAGGCGGGGCTCATCATCCACGAAAGCCGCTTCACCTATCCCCAGTACGGGCTGGCGAAGCTGGTAGACCTGGGGGAATGGTGGGAGGGGGAGACGGGCCTGCCCCTTCCCCTGGGGGCCATCCTGGCCCGGCGGGACCTGGGGGAGGACCTGATACGCTCCCTGGACGAAGCGGTGCGGCGGAGCCTGGAATACGCCTGGGCCCACCCTGAGGAAACCCTTCCCTACCTGAAGGCCCACGCCCAGGAGCTCTCCGAGGAGGTCATCTGGGCCCATGTGCGGACCTACGTGAACGAGTTCAGCCGGGAGGTGGGGGAGGAAGGGGAAAAGGCCGTGGCCCGGCTTTTTGCCGAGGCCGAGGCCCGGGGGCTTTTGCCTGCCTCCAAGGCCCCCCTCTTTTTGTAGACTTGGGGCATGTTCCAGGAGCTTTCCCTCGAGGCCCGGCGGGAGGCGGCCAGGATCTTCCAACCCAAAAGGGCCTTGCGGGGCACCCCCCTCTACGCCTTAGGGGACCGGGCGGACGGGGTGTACCTGGTGCGGGAAGGGCTTATCTGGCTGGAAGGGCCCCGCTCGGCGGAAGGGGAGCCCGCCACCTTGGGGGTGGTGGGGCCCGGGGGGCTTTTTGGGGAAGAGGCTTTGGTGGGGGGGAGGAAGCGCACGTCGGGGGCCACCGCCTTAACCTACGCCGAGTTCCTCTTCGCCCCCCAGGAAGCCCTGGCCTCCTTGCGGGCGCGCTTTCCCGAGGTAGAGCGCTTCCTCCTGGAGGCCCTGTATGCCCGGCTGAAGGAGGCGGAGGAACGGCTTTGGCAGCTGCACCACCTCTCCGTGAGCCAGCGCCTGGCCCGGCTTCTCCTAAGGTTGGGCGCAAAGGGGGAGGTGGCCCTTTCCCACCAGGACCTGGCCCGCATGGTGGGGGCCACCCGGGAGACCGTGACCAAGCTCCTGGGGGAGTGGGCCCTTTCGGGCCTGGTGGACCTGGGTTACCGCCGGGTGGAGGTCCGGGAACCCCAGGCCCTTGCCCGCCTTGCCGAACCCCTATAGGCTTGGAGGCATGGAGATCCAGGCCTTGGCCCACCTCCTGGGCTTGCCCCAAGGGGAGGAGGCGCTCAGGGAGCGTTTGGGCCGGAGGGGCCATCCCCATCTTCGCCCAGCCCTGGAAGCCTACCTAAAGCGCCTCCAGGCGCCGCCGGAGGTCTTTGCGGCCCTGGAGGGTCTGGGGAGGGGGGCCGTGGTCACGGGCCAGCAAGCGGGGCTCCTTGGGGGGCCGGCCCTCACCTTCTATAAGGCCCATACCGCCTTGGGACTGGCGGAGAAGGTGGGAGCGGCTGCCCTTTTCTGGGTAGCCTCCCAGGACCACGATGTGGAGGAGGTGCGCCACCTCCACCTCCTGGTGGAGGAGGAGGTGCGCACCCTTTCCCTGCCCCTGCCGTCCCTGCCCCCAGGGCGCCTTTCCCTGGCCCCTTACCGGAAGGCCCTGGTGGAGTTTTTGGGGCCTTGGGCCCGGGATTCCCGGGTGGCCTACGCTCTGGAGGGACCCACCCTTTCGGAGTTCTTCGCCCGTACCCTTTTGGCCTTCCTGGGCCCCCGGGGCCTCATCCCCTTTGACCCCATGGCCGAGGAGCTTGCGCCCCTCTTTCGGGAAGCCTTGGAAAGGGAGCTGGAAGACCCTACCGCAAGCGCCCAGGCCATCAACCAGGAAGCGGAGCGCATCCGCACCCTAGGGGGGAAGCCGCCTTTGCGGCGTAAGCCAGGGGCCACCAACCTGTTTCTAGAAACCGACGGGCGCAGGCTTCTCTTTTACGAGGCCGGGACCTTTACCGACGGGGTACGCCGCTACAGTAAGAAGGAGCTTTTGGAGCTTCTTTGGGCGGATCCCAGCCGCCTCACCCCGGCCGCAGGGCTCAGGCCGGTGTTCCAGGACCTGGTGTTGCCCACAGCGGGCTTCGTGGTGGGACCCAACGAGTTTCGCTATGTGGCGGAGCTTTCCCGGGTTTACGCCCTCTATGGCGTACCTATGCCCGCCCTCTTCCTCCGCCTAAGGGCCCTGGTGTTGGAGCCTCCCCTTGGGCGCATCCTGAAGAGGTACCGGCTGGACCCCTGGGCCTTTGTGGAAAGGGGGGAGGAGGCCTTTTTGGATGCGGTGAGGGGGGTGCTGGAGGAGTTTAGGGAGTTGGAGGCGGAGCTTTTGCGCCTTGTGGAGGAGGTGGAGGCCTTGGGCGAAAGGGCCAGGGCCTTGGAGCCCACCTTGCAGAGGCCCTTCCGCCGGTATGGGGCACGCCTAAGGGGGGAAGGGGAAAGGCTTTTGAAGAAGCTCCTTCGCACCCGCATGGCCCGGGATGCCGTCCTCCTCCACCACTTGGAACGCCTAAAGCGGCACCTTCTTCCCCGGGGCTTGCCTCAGGAGCGGGTCTATCCCTTTGCCATGTACGCCCTACGCCACCTCGAGGCCCTTTCCCGGCTCCAAGAAGCGCCTCTTCAGGGCAAGGCCACCTTGGTCTTGGGCTAAGTTCCTGGTGTAGGATGGGGGCAAGGTATGGTGCAGGGGTTAAAGGGCATCCTGGTATGGGTCTTGCTGGCCCCCTTCCTGGCCCAAGCCCAGGAGGTTAAAGGGGAGGCCTCGGCGGGGCCTACCCTCAGGGTTCTGCTCCAGGAAATAGCGGAGGGAAGGGAGGTTTCCCTCTTCCTACCCGAAGTCCAGGGGGTGGTGCGGGTCCGGAGCCTGCCCCAGGGGGTCTGGGTAGAGGGCAGGGTCCAGCCCCTTTGGGAGTTTCCTGGACCCTATTTCCGTCTGGAAGGGCGGTCTTACCGGGGTGGGGTGCGCCTTTTGGCCCAAGGGGGAAGGCTTTTGGTGGTGAACCTGGTGCCTTTGGAGGATTACCTTTTGGGAGTCCTTCCCGCCGAGATGCCCGAAAGCTTTCCCCTGGAGGCCCTCAAGGCCCAGGCGGTGGTGGCCCGGACCTTCGCCGTAAACCGCTTGAATCCCCGGGCCTCGTATGACCTCTGCGCCAGCGAGAACTGCCAGGTCTACCTGGGGATCCCAGCGGAGAAGGCCAGGCATACGGAGGCGGTGCGGGCTACCTGGGGCAAGGTGTTGAGCTACCAGGGGCAGGCTATTTCTGCCCTTTACCATGCGGATTCCGGGGGCATGACCGCAGGGAGCGAGGAGGTTTTTCAAAGGGCCCTTCCCTATCTGCGGCCGCGGCCTGACCCTTACGCCCGGGGTCCGAGGAGCCAGTGGCAGCTTACCGTGAGCCCGAAGAAGGCGGAAGGGGTGCTGCGGGCCATGGGGTACCTCCCCAGGTCGGAGGAGCCGCCCTTGGTCCTGGAAAGGAGCCCCTCGGGCCGGGTGTGGCGGCTTAGGCTTCTCGGGGTAGAGGTAGGGGGTCCTGAGGCCCAGCGGCTGGTGCGCAACCTGGGCCTGCCCTCGGCTTTGGTGGAGTTTAAGGGTTGGGAGGCTTTGGGCCGGGGGGCAGGGCATGGGGTGGGCCTTTCCCAGTGGGGGGCCAAGGGCATGGCGGAGGCGGGGTATGGCTACCGGGAGATCCTGGGGTACTACTTCTCCGGCACCTTCCTTTCGGACCTACTGCTGGGTGGACCTGGGGGGCTCCCCTGGGCTTCCCGCTAAGGCGCCATGTGGATTCCTACCCCCATCGGTGGCCTGTGGCTCCAGGTGGGCCCTCAGGGGGTGCGGGTTCTGGAGCCGGCCCTTTTCCCCCGGGGGCTCGAGGCTCGAGGGCCTTTGGCGGAAGCGGTGCGGGAGAGGGTTTTGGCCTACTTCGCTGGGGCAAGGCCGGACTTTCTGGATATCCCCCTGGATTATGAGGGTCTTTCCCTCATGCGGGTAGCCCTTTACGAACGGGTGCGCCTGATCCCCTATGGGCGCACGGAGAGCTACGGCAGCCTGGCCCGGGAGCTTGGCCTATCCCCCAGGGCGGTGGGGGCGGGGCTGCGGGCCTCGCCCTTTTTCCTCCTGGTGCCCGCCCACCGGGTGATCCACGCCGATGGGCGGCTGGGGGGGTTTGCCGGGCAGGAGGGGCTTAAGGCCTGGCTTCTGCGCTTTGAGGGCGTCTGGCCCTAGACCTCCACCCAGACGGCCAAGGAAAAGGGGGGTAGCTCAGGTCCGCAAAGCCTTCCGCCCGTGGGGATGCAGAAGCTACCCGAGAGCAGGTCCACGGCCTGGGCGCCTCGAGGCAAGGCCCCATGCAGGGGAAAGTCCTGGCGGAAGGGCTCGGGGGTGGCGTTCACCACCACCAGGTAGGGGCCCCGGGTGAAGGCCAGGTGCCCATCCACGGCGTAGACCCGCCCATAGGGAGCGTTGCGGAGCTCGGGGTGTTCTTGGCGCAGGCGGGCCAGGCGCCGCACGGTTTCCCAGATCTCGGTCTTCCAGCGGGACCTTTCCCAGACCATGCCCCCCCGGTTCTCCGGGTCGTGGCCCCCTTCCATGCCCACCTCCTCTCCGTAGTAGACCGTGGGATTCCCGGGCAGGAGGAAGAGGAGGGCGAGGGCCAGCCGAGCCCTCTCCACACTCCCCTTGAGGAGGCTAAGGAGGCGGGGGGTGTCGTGGGAGGTGAGGAGGTTCATCTGGGCCCGCACCACCTCCGGGCGGTAGCGGCTGAACAGGCTTTCTAGGCGGTGGCTGAAGGCCAGGGCCTGCAAGAGCTCTATCCGCCCCAGGCCCGAGCGGGCGGCAAGCTCCTGGTCCAGGACCTCCCCTCCCACGAAGCCCAGGAGGGCCCGGCTTAGGGGATAGTTCATGGTGGCGTCAAACATGTCCCCTTGGAGCCAAAAGTCGGCCTCTTCCCAGATCTCGCCCACGATGTAGGCCTCGGGGTTGGCCCCTTTTACCCGGCGGCGGAAGGCCCGCCAGAACTCGGGGTCTCGGATCTCGTTGGGCACATCCAGGCGCCAGCCATCGGCCCCGAAGCGAATCCAGTACTCCGCTACGTCCAGGAGGTACTCCCGCACCGCTGGGGTTTCCACCCGGAGCTTGGGAAGCTCGGGGTTACCCCACCAGGCCTCGTAGTTGGGGTGGCGGCCATAGGCGTTAAGGGGAAACCCCTTTACGTAATACCAGTCCCGATAAGGGCTCGCCTCCCCGTTTTCCAAAAGGTGCTGGAAGGCGAAAAACCCCCTTCCCGTGTGGTTGAAAACCCCGTCCAGGATGACCCGTATGCCGTGGGCGTGGGCCACCTCCAGGAGGTGGCGGAAGGCGGCGTTACCTCCCAGGACCGGGTCCACCTGGTAATAGTCCACGGTGTGGTAACGGTGGTTGGCGGTGGAGGCGAAGATGGGGTTCAGGTAAAGGGCCTCCACCCCCAGGTCCTTCAGGTAAGGGATTTTCTCGGCGATACCCCAGAGGGTGCCTCCCTTGAATCCCCGTAGGGTGGGGAAAGCCTCCCAGGGCTCAAAGGGCCCCGTGGGGGCGGGTTTGCCGGGGGGGCCGGCCCGGAAGTAACGGTCAGGAAAGATCTGATAGAAGAAAGCGCCCTCGTACCAGGCCACGGGCCCAAGTGTACCACCTGCCAAAGGTGCTTGGATCACAAAAATCCTTGCCCCTGGCCCTGGCCTTCTGGTATCCTCCCGGGGTGAGGGGTATGGGTGGCCGCCTTTTCGTCATGACCGGGGCCAGCGGGGTGGGCAAGGGTACGGTGCGGGCCAAGGTGCTGGAACGCACCCGCCTCTTCTACTCCATCTCCATGACCACCCGTCCCCCTCGCCCGGGGGAACGGGACGGGGTGGACTACTACTTCGTGGATAGGGCCAGCTTTGAGGCCCTGTTGCAGGAGGATGGATTTTTGGAGTATGCCGAGTACGTGGGTCACCTCTACGGCACCCCAAGGGCCCCGGTGGAGCGGGCCTTGGCCCGGGGGGAGGATGTCCTCTTGGAGATTGAGGTGCAGGGGGCCCTGCAGGTGCGCGAGAAGATGCCCGAAGCGGTTCTCATCTTCCTCCTGCCCCCCTCCCTCTCGGAGCTAAAGCGGCGCCTGGTCTACCGGGGCAAGGATAGCCCCGATAAGATTGAGAAGCGGCTGAAGCAGGCGGAGTGGGAGATCCAAAACGCCCACCTCTTTGACTACGTGGTGGTGAACGAGGTGCTGGAGGAGGCGGTGGCCGATTTCCTGGCCATCCTTACCGCGGAGAGGCGGCGCACTCCCAGGATGGGCGCCGCCTTGGAGAGGGCCTTGAGGCGGGATCAGGACCTGGAAGCAGAGCTGGAGGAGATTTTGCGGAGGAGTTATGGCGGAACCCGGGATTGACAAGCTTTTTGGCATGGTGGATTCCAAGTACCGGCTCACCGTGGTGGTGGCCAAACGGGCAGAGCAGCTTCTGCGCCACCGCTTTAAGAACACGGTTCTGGAGCCGGAGGAGAGGCCCAAGATGCGGACCCTCGAGGGCCTTTTTGACGACCCCAACCCCGTCACCTGGGCCATGAAGGAGCTTTTCACGGGGAGGCTGATCTTCGGGGAGAACCTGGTGCCCGAGGACCGCCTGCAGAGGGAGATGGAGAAGCTTTACCCGGTGGAAGAGGAGGAGTAGGTGGCCCGGGTCCTGGTGGCGGTGACGGGGGGGGTGGCAGCCATCAAGGCCCCCCACCTCCTCCGCCTCCTCAGGGCCCAGGGACACCAGGTGCGGGTCCTGGCTACCCCCAGGGCCCTGGAGTTCGTCACCCCTCTTTCCCTGGCGGTGGCCGCCGGGGGGGAGGTGGCCACGGAGGAGGCCTGGTTCCGGCCCGATGGCCGGGCCCTACACCTAGAGCTGGCCCGCTGGGCCGATGTGGTCCTGGTGGCTCCGGCCACCGCGGACGCCATGGCCAAGGCCGCCTTGGGTCTGGCGGATGACCTCCTTTCCGCCACCCTCTTGGCGGGGGCCAAGAGGGTGGCCTGGGCCCCGGCCATGAACGAGGCCATGTGGCTTGCCCCCAAGACCCAGGAGCATGCGAGGAGCCTCGAGGCCCTAGGCCATGCCCTTTTTGGTCCCGGGTACGGCCCCTTGGCGGCGGTGGGGGAGGGGGAGGGCTGGGGAAGGATGCTGGAGCCGGAGGAGCTTTTGGAGAGGCTTCAGGCCTTCCTTACCCCCAAGGACCTTAAGGGCTTGAGGCTTCTGGTGTCTGCCGGCCCCACCCGGGAGTACCTGGACCCGGTGCGCTTTCTTTCCAACCCCTCCTCGGGCCGTATGGGCTATGCCGTGGCCGAAGCTGCCCGGGACCGTGGGGCGGAGGTGGTCCTGGTCTCCGGGCCCACCGCCTTGCCCGCTCCCTGGGGCGTGGAGAGGGTGGAGGTGGAAAGCGCCTTGGAGATGCGCCAGGCCATCCTAGAACGCTACCCTTGGGCCCAAGCGGTGGTGATGGCGGCGGCGGTGGCCGACTACCGCCCGGCGGAGGTGAGCCAGGAGAAGGAGCCCAAGGTGGCGGCGGAGAAGATCGTCCGCCTCCTTCCCAACCCCGACATCCTTAAAGAGCTTGGGGAGAACAAGGGGCATAGGGTCCTGGTGGGCTTTGCCATGGAGACCGGGGAAGGCCTGGAGCGGGCCAGGGAAAAGCTTCAGCGCAAGAACCTGGACCTCATCGTCCTCAACTGGGTTAACCGGGAGGGCGTGGGTTTTGGCAGCGTGGAGAACGAGGTGGTGCTTATCCTCCGGGATGGCCGGGTGCTGGAGCTTCCCCGTATGAAAAAGCGGCAGGTGGCGGACCGTATACTGGATTTGGTCAAAGAGTTTTGGAAAGATTAAAGGGGTGGTTATGGGGAACAAGGCGGAGCGGCACCGCGCCATTCAGGAGATCGTGAGCCGGGAGGAGATCGGCACGCAGAAGGAGCTGGTGGAACGCCTGCGGCAGCTGGGTTTTGCGGTGACCCAGGCCACGGTGAGCCGGGACATCGCCGAGCTGAGGTTGGCCCGGGTTTCCCTGGGCAAGGGGCGGCACAAGTACGCCCTGCCTTCCGTGGAGCTCCCCGAGGACGTGTATGAGGAGCTGAAACGGCAGTTTGGCCTTTTCGTCAAGGACGTGGACCGGGGAGGGAATATCCTGGTGGTGAAGACCGCAGAAGGCCACGCCTCGGGTATTGCCCTTTTGCTGGACCGCCTTAAGCGGGACGAGATCGTGGGCACCCTGGCGGGGGAGGACACCATCCTGGTGGTGGCCCGCACCGAGGAGGGGGCTAAGGCCTTGGAGCAGGAGTTCGGGGAGCTATTGGTAGCGGGGAAGGGTTGGTCCCAGGCCCCAAGATAGCCCCGCTGACCCAGGTTTTCCCCCAGCGTGCTGGAACTTTTTCTAAAGTCCTTTCTTACCCTATTCGTGGTGCTGGACCCGGTGGGGCTGGTGCCGGTTTTCCTGGCCCTGGCCGGGGACCGCCCCCCGAGGAAGCAGGCCCAGATCGCCAGGAAGGCGGTGTTGGTGGCGGGGGGGCTTCTGGTTTCCTTCTTCTTCTTTGGCCGAGGGCTTTTGGGTTATTTGGGGATCAGCCTCGAGGCCCTGCGCATCGCTGGGGGCATCCTCCTTTTCCGCATCGCCACCGAGATGGTGTTTGCCCACCACGAGCGGGAAACGGAGGAGGAGAAAGACGAGGCCCGCCTCCGGACGGATATCTCCGTCTTTCCCCTGGCCATCCCTTTGATCGCGGGTCCCGGAGCCTTGGCCAGCGTCCTCATCCTGGCCGCAGAGGCCCGGAAGGAGCCCCTGGGTTACCTTGTGGTCCTTTTCACGGTATTTCTGGTCCTGGCCCTGGCCTACCTTTTCCTTCGGCTTGCCGCCCAGGTGCGCCGGGCCCTGGGGCGCACGGGGGTGAACGTGGTCACCCGGGTCTTGGGGATTCTCCTGGCGGCCTTGGCGGTGCAGTACGTGGCCGACGGGGTCAAGGCCCTTTTTTAGCCCGCTTGGCCAGGTACATGCGCCGGTCCGCCTCCTCGAGGAGGCTTCCCAGATCCTCCCGATCCGCTACCAGGCCGCCCGCGGCCACGGAATAGGGGAGGTTTTCCTGGAGGCGGGCGATGAGAAGAGGGATTTCCTCCCCCTTTAGGCCCAGGTGGAGGCTCACAAACTCATCCCCCCCGATGCGGAAGGCCAGGTCCTGGCGGCGGGAAAGGTTTCTTAGGGCCTGGGCCAGGCTCCTTAGGGCCTGGTCCCCGGCGGCGTGCCCTTCCTGGTCGTTGAGGGCCTTAAGGCCGTTCAGGTCCCAATAGATCAGGGCCAGGGGTTCCCCCAGGGTGCGGGCCTCTTGGATTAGCTGGGAAAAGGCCTCTTCTAGAGCTCGGCGGTTTCCCAGGCCCGTAAGGGGGTCGGTGCGGGCGGCCTCTTGCAAGGCCTGGCGCTCCTTAAGGGCCTTGAGGAGGAGGGCAGCCTCTAGGGCAAAGGCCTGGGCCAGTTCCAGGGAAAGGGGGCTGAAGGCCTCGGGGTCCGAGAAGCTATCCAGGTTCATGGTGGCCAACACCTCCCCCTCCAGAACGATGGGCAGGCCCAGGGTGGCCTGAATCTCCAAAAGGCGGCCGTGCTCAAAGAAGAGAGGGCGGGCCTCCATGGTGCTCAGGCTGGAAAGGTACCGCACCTCCTCCCCCTTCAGCACCCGGGGGCGGCCCCTTTGCCAGTTGTCCACCCCCAGGCCGTACCAGAAGAGCTCCTCCTGGAGGGAGGTGCGGGCCATGAGAAGGCGTTCGCTGAAGCCTTCCTGGGCCACCAGGTGGAAGAACCCCCTTTCCCTGAGGAGAATGCTTCCCGCCTCGGCTCCCGGCACCACCGCCACCGCTTCGCGGATCAGGTCCTTAAGAAGGCCTTCCGGCTCCTCGTGTTGCATGAGCCCCTTCAGCACCTGGAGGAGGCTTTGGTAGGCCTTGGCCCGCACGGCCAGATGGCTGACCTCGAGGAGAAGCAGGTAGGTGCCTTCGCAAGCGGGCAGGCGCACCACCTGGTAGGCCTTTGCCCCCACCTCCAGGATCTCCCCTTGGGGGAGGGGAAGGCCTTCGGCCAGGGGGTTGCGCACCACCTCCTGTTCCTGGGAGCCCGGTTTCTGCCGGACAAGATAGACGGGGTAGGGGGCCTCGAGGGGATTCACTCCTGCGCCTCCACCCAACCTTGGCTAGGCTGGCCGCTTCCTTCCAGAAGAAGGCGGGCGTGGGCCAAGGCGGCCTCGGTGTACTGGCCGGAGAGGAGGCGGGCCAGTTCCCGTATCCGCTTTTCCCCTTCCAGCACCTCCACCCGTACCTCCTCTCCCGCCTTCGCCACCCTAAGGTGCCTTGCCGCCCGGGCGGCGATCTGGGGCAGGTGGGTGACCACCAGGACCTGCCGGACCTGGCCCAGGCGGGCCAGCCTTTCCGCCACCTTCCAGGCGGTCTCCCCGCCTATGCCGGCGTCCACCTCGTCCAAGACCACCGTGGGGGCCTCGGCCCCGGTGAGGAGGGCGAGGGCCAGGGCGATGCGGGAGAGCTCCCCCCCGCTGGCTGCGGAAAGGGGAGCGGGGGGGAGGTGGGGGTTGGCGGAGAAGCGGAACAGGACCTCTTCCAGGCCCAGGGGTCCGGGTTCGGGGAGGGGCTTTAGCTCCACCTGGAAGCGGGCTTTGGGAAAACCCAGGGTGGGAAGCTCCGCCGCCATCTCCTTTTCCAGCCGCCTTGCCGCCTCGAGGCGGGCTTGGGAAAGGCGCTCTCCGGCCTTGAAGAGGGCCTCCGAGGCCATCGCCAAAGCCCTTTCCAGCTCCAAAAGCCGCTCTTCTCCTCCCTCCAGGGCTTTCAGCTCCTCCTGGGCCCTTTCCCCGTAGCGCAGGACCTCCTCCAAGGTGGGCCCGTACTTGCGCTTGAGCCTTTCCAAAAGGCTCAGGCGTTCCTCCAGCCGAGCCAGACGGCTGGGGTCTCCTTCCAGGCTTTCCAGGTAGTCCTCCAGCTCCCGGGCCACGGCCCGGCCTCCTTCCAGGGCCACCTCCAGGTCCCGGGCTAGGGCCTCCAGGGCTGGGTCAAAGCGGCTTCCCGCCCTCAGCTCCCGCAGGGCAGCCTGCAGAAGATCCAGGGCGCCCCCCTCCGCCAGGAGGGCGTAGGCTTTTCCTGAGCGCTCCCTTAGGGCTTCCAGATGGCGAAGCCGTTGCGCCTCGGCCTCCAGCTCCTGGTCCTCGCCGGGCCTGGGGTTGGCCTCCTGGATCTCCTTGAGCTGGAAGCGCAGGAGGTCCTCCCGCTCCGCTTTGACCTTCAAGGCCTCCTCCAGGGCTCGTTTTTCCGCCAGGAGGGCCTGGTGTTTCCTGTAAGCCTCCCCGTAGGCCTCCAGGAGGTCTGGGGGCAGAAGGGCATCCAGAAGCTCCCGCTGCCGCTTGGGGGAGAGGAGGGCCATGGCGGTGTGCTGGGCGTGAAGGGAGAGCCATCGTTCCCCTTCCTCTTGCAGCTCTTTGAGGCTTACCACCTCCCCGTCAATCCGCGGGGTGGAGCGGCCTCCGATGCGGCGGGAAAGGATGCGCTCCTCGCCCTCACCTTGGAAGAAGGCGGTCACCAGGAGGCTATCGCCAAAAGGCCCCAAGAGCCCTTCGGTCCTGGCCCCAAGGAGGAGGGCCAAGGCGTCCACCAGTAGGCTTTTCCCCGCTCCGGTTTCCCCGGTGAGGACGTTCAGCCCAGGGCCCAGCTCCAAGGTAGCCTCGCGGATCACGGCGAGGTTGCGCACCTCGAGGCGTTTCAGCATCCCCTTCATTCTACGTCCTTGGCGGGATGGGCCTTGGCCCGAAGTGCCCAATGGCTGGTCCTTTAGTACCAGGGTGGGGAGGGGGAGGTTGGCAGAAGAAGCCGGGGGCCTTGGGGCCACCGGGACCCCAGTCCCCTGCAGAGCTCCTCCCCCCCATTGGGGCGTTGGGGGAGCAGGTGCGAGGGACTTTCCGTTCCTGCGCCCACCCCCTTTGGCGTAAAACCTACCCAGGTATGGGATGGCGGGCATGCGGGATCCCCTGGTTCACGGCGATTGCGGTGTGGGTTGCCGGCCAGTAGGGCAAGGGGACTATCCCAAGGACCAAGCCCTTGGGGGCCAGCGGGGCGGGGGAGGCGCGGCCCCCCACTCCGGACCTAGGGCCTTTAGAGAAAGGGGGGTGTGGGGGGCTATAATCCCCCGGTTCTGAAACCGGGGATACATGGACCCCCCCACAATGTGCTACATTAGAAGCAAATGAAATGGTCCAGCGGTGCCTGCCCACCCTGGACCCGGCACCACCTGAATGGAAGGTGAAGCACATTCAGGATAGTATCTACAAGAAGGCTTTCAAGTACCGCCTCTACCCCACTAAACCCCAAAAGCGAGACCTAGAAAAGAT
>NZ_JAKTNQ010000035.1 GCF_022760835.1 Thermus altitudinis | reverse complement strand
GTCAGGTGGTCGGCCACGGTCATGGACGAAGAATACAACAAGAAAGGGTATTACACATAAATCCTTACACGACCACTCCGGGCCTCCCAAGAGCCGCCTATGGAGCCATGCTCCTACGAGGGTCTACCCTCAGCGAACCCGTAGCCAGGTTCCTGCGGCCGGGGGCCTGGCCTCCGCCTCCCCCCGGGGCTCCTCCGGGTCCAGGGCCCCGTCTCCGTCCCGGTCCAAGAAGGCGAGGAGGCGGTAGGTCCCGGGGGAGAGGCCTTCAAGCCGGAAAGGCCCCCCTTCCGAGGGCAGGGCGAGGCTCCGGCAAGCGCCCCCCTCGGAGCAAGCGGAGAGCACCACCCGGGCGGGAAGGGCCTCCACCTGGACCTCCGCCGTGGCTTCAGCCCCACCCCCTTCCAGGCGCACCCGGTAGGCCCCGGGGGCCGTCCCCGTGGGCGCCCGCACCCGGAGGTGGGCCGTGCCCTGGGCGGGGTTCGGGGCGAGGTAGGCGGCAAGCCCCCCTTCCGCCGCCACCCGCACGGGGACCGGGTAGGGGCTTAGGACCTCCACGGCCAGGCTCCCCTCCTCCCCGGGCTTCAGGGCCAGGCGGCCCTCCACCCGCAAGGCCACCCCGCCCCCCTCCAGGGCCTTCAGGGCGGCGAAGGCGTCTAGAAGCCTCCCCTCCGGGGTGGACCTGCTCCCCGCGAGGAGGGCCCCCTCCAGGGCCTCAGGGGAGGCCGCCCCCCGGGAGCGAAGGAGGGCCAGGGCCGCCGAGACGTGGGGGGCCGCCTGGCTCGTCCCCTTGAGGAGGCGGTGTCCCCCCAGGGTGGGGCCCAGGACCCCGGAAGCCCCGTCCCCCCCGGGGGCGAGGAGGGGGGCGGAGCGGTTGGAGTAGGAGGCGAGCCTCCCGTCGGACCCCACCGCCCCCACGGTGAGGACCCCCCGGCAGTTCCCGGGGAAGTAGTCCCGGAAGTCCCGCCCGTAGTTCCCCGCCGCCGCCACCACCAGGACGCCCCGGGCCCTCACCTCGTCCAGGGCCTCCTGCAAAGCGGGGGAGCAGGGGCCTTCCCCGCTCAGGGAGAGGTTCACCACCTGGGCCGGGTGGGGGTTTGGGGGAAGCCCCGGCACGGGGATCCCCGCCGCCCACCGGAGGGCGAGGAGGAGGTCGCTCTCCCGCCCCGTCCCCTCGGGGGTGAGGAGGCGGATGGGGAGGATGTGGGCCTGGGAGGCCCCCGCCATCCCCACCCCGTTCCAGGCCGCCGCCAGGACCCCGGAGACGTGGCTCCCGTGGAAGGTCTGGAGGGGGCTTCCCGTGCTGGGCTCCGTGGGGTCGGTGTCCCCGTCCACGAGGTCCAGCCCCGGAAGGAGGACGCCCTCGAGGTCGGGGTGGCCGGGGAGGACCCCGGTGTCCACCACCGCCACCACCACCCCCTCCCCCGTGGCCTCGGCCCAGGCCTCGGGGAAGCGGGCCAGGGGGAGGTTCCACTCCTCGGGGAAGAGGGGCTCGGCCTCGCCCCCCTGGGCCCGCACGGGGCGGTCGGGGAGGCCTTCCGTCCTTGAGGCCAGAGGCTGAAGCCCCTCCGCCCGGTACCAGCCCCCGCCCAGGGGCCTCCCGGAGCACCCCGTGGGGCAGTAGCGGAGGACGCCCGCCGCCTGGGGCGCGGCTTCCGCCTCCCCCACGTAGACCGCGCCCTCCAGGTAGAGATCCTGGGAGGAAGCGCTCTCCACCACCAGGCGGAAGGGGGCCTCCCGCCGCATCCCCCCGCCCTCGGCCACCACCCGGGCCTCCCAGGTCCCGGCCTCCCGGGCGGGGATGGCGAGGGAGAGCTCCTCCTTGCCCTCCACCTCCAGGGGAGGAGGGGTCATCCCCGGGGGAAGGCCCTCCACGAAGAGGCGGGCCCTGAGCCCCCTGGCCTCCACCCGCGCCGGGAGGGTGGCCGTCTCCCCCTCCCGAGCCCGCACCTTCTCCTGGCCCAGGGAGAGCCGGAGGAGGGGGGCCTCGAGGGCGCACCCCGTCAAAAGGAGCAGGCTAAAAAGGAGGCTCCAGGTCCTCCTCATCCAGGCCCACCTCCGCTACCCGCCGGGCGAAGGCCGCCTCGAGGGCCTCGTAGGCCTCCTCCAGGCTGGGGAAGTCCCCGAGGTCTTCCCGCTCCCCTTCGGGGCCCTCCCACCAGGCCCGGCACCTTCCCGTGGGCCACTCCTGGACCCACCCGTCCCCCATGGGCGTCTCGTAGACTCGCCGCTTCTGGCTTCCGTCAAACCGGAGAACCCGCATTTACTTCCCCCAAGCCACAGCGAAGTACCCCCGGAGAACCGCCACCACCTCCGGGCTTTCCACCACCACGAAGGCCGCCCCCTTGGGGGCCACGAAGAACCGTCCGTCCGCCAGGAGGAACCACCCGGCCATGGGCGTCCCCCCGAGGCGCACCACCTTCGCCCCCCGGGCCCAGGGAGGAGGCGCCTCCCGCCCCAGGACCAGGGTGAGGCGCTTCTCCTTCAGGGCCTCCCCCAGGGAGGCCGGGGGGAGCCCCACGGCCACCACCTCCTGGGTCCGGTTCGCCAGGAACCAGTAGAGCTCCCGCTCGGAGAGCTCCCGCACCTGGGGTAAGCCCTGGGCCAGGGCGGGGAGGAGGAGGGCGAGGGCGAAGAGAAGGGCCCTAGGGGATCCAGTACCCCTCATCGTCCTCGCGCTCCATGAGGAGGTCCAGCACTTCCCAGGGAACGAAGACGCCCTCTTCATCTTCCTCCTCCTCAAAGTCCTCCGCCTCCCGGTCCAGGCACTCCAGGCAGGCCGTCTCCAGCTCCCGGCCATCGGGGAGGCGGATCGTGATGCGCCCCGTTCCGCCGCACATGGGGCACGCCATCACGCCACCTCCGGCAACGGCACCCGGAACTCCGGGGCCCAGAAAAGCGCCTCCTCCCCCTCGGCGAGGAGAAAGGCCGCCTCAATCCCCCGCTGGTAGAGCCGCCACCCGAGCTCGGGATGGCGCACCAGGTAGTATTGCCCGGTACCGTCCACCTTCACCACGCTAGCCTCCTCCACGATCCGCCAGAACTCCGCGAGATCCGTCCGCATACGCCTTCTCCCGTGGGGCGAAGCCCCCAAGTCACTTCACCTCCTCCTGCCTCCTCGAGGCGCTCACCACGTAGCTCGTGGCTAGGCGCATCACCAGGGCCACCTTGCTGGAGACGGGGCCGTCCGGGGTGAGCCAGAGCCAGCGATCCGGGGTGCTGTATCCGGGGGCGAAGAGGTAGCCCTTCCCCCCGGCCCAAAGGATGGGCAGACCCAGGATGACCCCGGAGAGCTCCGGGGCATCCCGCTCACCCCCCACGGCCACCACCTTGAGGAGGCCTTCCTTCACCGCCTCCTTCAGCTCCGCCTCCAGCTTCCTGGCCGTCCGCCCGTCCGTGACGATGTACGCTTTAGGAATCCGTATCCCTCCCGGCGGGCAGGTGTAGATGGGCACCCCCCCGTAGGAGATGTTCTGGCACCCCCCTCCGTGCAGGATGAGCCCGAGGTAGCGGGCCAAAGCCTCCACCCCGGCCCCCGAGCCCACCACCATCACCTCCTGGCCGCTCTGGAGGGCCCTCTGGATCTCTCCCCAAGAGGCGGGGTAGAGCATGTCGTCCGGGAGGCCGCACATCTTGAGGGTGGTGCACAGGACGCACTTCGTCACCCGGTACACCCCCCGGAGGACCAGGGAGGGCTGGGAGAAGTCCAGTTGGGCGAGACTACTGGGGTCGCACGAGAGGACCTGGCTGACCTTGTTCAGGTTGTTGCTGATCCCGCCCCAGTCCAGGTTGGAGAGCCAGTCGAACTGGGCCAGGGCCGGGGTAAGGGCTACCAAAAGGGTCAAGAACGCTTTCCGCATCTTCACCTCCCGAGGAGGGGCCGATAGAGCGCCCTCAGGTCCAGGGCGTAGGCCGAAAGGTCCGAGACCAGGGTGTAGGGGGCTCCCCGCACCCCCGGCACCTCGTACCCCTCGGGCACGGAGACCCACCGCCAATGCGTCCGCTCCAAGCTAAAGGGAAGCACGTAGGGGGGCACCCCTAGGGGTTGCGCCGGGCCTTCCAGGGGAAGCGAGGGGTAGGCGATGACGCAAGGGGGGCAGTATTCCACCCGGATGTCGATGGTGAGGGGCGTGTGCCAGTAGACCACCAGGCGGGAGAGCTGGCCCCAGGCCCAGCCCATCCAGTTCCCCAGGTTCACCTGGGAGAGGTCCACATTGCGGATGTCGGGGACCGTGGTCACCTCCAGGAAGTTCGTGCCCTGGAAGAAGGTGGCGTACCCGAAGGCCTCGTAGACGGGGAGGGACGAGGGAGGAAGCCAGCGCTTGGCCTCCTCGTACTTCCAGAGGCCTGGGGCCTCCTTCGCCTTCAGGGGCTCATCCTGGGGCTTCCCCCCGGTGAGCTTTTCCACCTCCCCCTTGGCCTTCACCGCCTGGTCCAGGGTCATGAGGGCCGTGGCCGCGCACGAGACCACCCGGTCCAGGTCCCCCGCGCACCCCTTGAGGACGGGGACCGCCCCGGTGAGCGCCCTCAGGGGAGCGTCCACCAGGTTCTTGAGGTTCTCCTTCAAAGCGTCCACCCCGGGCAGGCCCAGGAAGGCCCGGGAGTCAAAGAGGGTCTTGGCCGAGCGGTAGAAGTGGACGTAGAGGTACACCTTCTCCAGGTCGCTCCCCGCCCGGTCGATGAGCCGTTTGTAGGTGTCCCAGATGGCCTGCACCTGGTCCCAGAGGGCGGTGAGGTCCACGGGGAAGAGTTCGGTGTAGACCGGGGCCACCACGCTCCCCGCCCCGAGGAGGTGGCCCTGCCAGGGCACGGGGAGGTAGGCCTTGGGGCTCCCCAGGCTCTTGAAGTCCTTGGGGAGGAGGGAGAGGAGGTCCTGGGGCGTGGAAGGCCTCGGGGTGAGGAGGATCTGGGAGACCTCCTTCAGGTAATCGGCGTAGTAGTCCGTGAGGGCCTTCTGCATCGCCCGCTCCACCCGGGCGTTGGCCTCCGCCTCGTTGAACCAGAAGGGGCGGGAGGGGTAGCCCGGGGTGCGGAAGACCTCGTACCCCTGGACCAGGACCTTGAACCCCGGGATATACATGAGGGGCAGGATCTGCATCTCGAGCCCGTCGCAGAACTCCTTCGGGTCCACCTGGGGCACGGGGAGGTACTTGTCCAGCTTGTGGAGCCCCGCCGAGGCCCACGCCCCCAGATCCAGGGGGGAGGACCGGGTGGCCGCCTGAAGGAAGGCCGTGTCCACCCCCTCGGAGGGCACCATGAGCTTGAACTCGGGGAGAGGAGGATTTAGCTCCGGCCCCTTCACCCCGGCGAGGCAGTAGGCGAACCAGAAGGCGGGGTTGTTGAGCTCGGTGATGACCCTCCAGTAGTAGCGCTCTTCAAAGCGTTGCCACGCCTTGCGGAGGTCCCGCGCCACCTCCCGGGTGGCCTCGAGGCTGGAGAGGGGGAGGTAGAACTCGTGGGCCTGGGCCTCCGGGGTGGTGGCCCCTCCCTGGTAGTCCCTAAGGCGGTCCTTCCTCAGGACCTCCAGGTAGGGCCACTTCCCCTTCAGGACCTGCTCCAGGCGGTAGTCCGGGGCGGAGAGCAGGTACTTGGTCCATTCCTCGTAGGTAGGCCCCTGGGCCAGGGCCAGGGAGAAGAGGAAGAGCGCCCAAACCCACCGCATCTCACAACCCCCTTTCCGCGCACCAGTCCCTGAGGGGCTTGAACCACACCTTGGCCTCCTCCCTCCCCGTCCCGGCGAGGGGGTTCCCCTGGGGCGAGAGGGAGCGGGTGATGTAGCTCACGTAGGGGTCGCCCTCGGCCACCTCAAGGTCCCTCCCGGTGGGCATCAGGTAGCCCTCCAGGCCGGGGATCCGGTACCGCTTCCCCTCCGCCGTCACGTACCCGAAGGGCTCCACGGGGCGGTCGTTGTCGCTGGCGTAGCGCCAGGTCTCCTGCCACCCCTTGAGGGACACATAGACGCTGTACCCCTTGACCTCGTACTGGGGCACCAGGGGGTAGACGGTCCCCGTCACGTGGCGGTAGCGCCACCAAGCGCCGATGGCCCCGCTTCCCCGGTATCGCCCCTGGTCGTCCTTGTATTTGCAGGCGTAGATGTCCGTAAGCCCCACCCGCCTCGTCCAGGAGCAGTCGTAGGCGGTGAAGTATTCGTACTTACCCTTCACCCACACGCCAAACCGGAGCCCGTTGATCTCGTTGGCCCAAACCCCGGTGTCAAAGGAAGCTCCCGCGTTCTGGTCCAGTTCGTACCCCACGAGCTCCTTGTTCGCCACCACCTGGGCCGTCCCCCTATTTCGCCCGGCGGTGTCCCGCACGGTGTAGGGACTGGACCCGTCGGGGAAGCCGTCCAGGTAGAAGGACTCCTCCCCTCGGCCCGCGTCCCGGGAGAAGACCCCGTCCCAGGAGGCCTCCTGGTCAAGGGTGAAGGAGAGGTTGGCCCAGGACGAAAGGGTCCACTCCTTGAACTCCACCCGGGCCTTCAGGTTCGCCTGAGAGATGTACCCCCACACCAGAGCCCGGGCCTCGGGAAGCCCCTCCTGAGTGGGAGAGAGGGGCGTGGTGAAGGAGAGGTAGTCCGTCTCCTGCCAGTCCGGGCGGTCCACCAGGTAGCGCCCCGCCATCACCGCCCCCTTCTGGGTGTCCCCGGAGGGCGGGTAGATGACGGCGAAGGCCTGCTCCTTGGAGAGGGTGTCCCGGGGCATCACGTGGAAGCGGGAGTCGCTCCGGTAGAGGGAGCAGTAGCTCCTCGCCGTCCCCTCCGGGACCACGAAGCGCTCCTGGCCCCCGTTTTTCGCCCTGAACTCCCGGGCCAGGGTCTGGGTCCACACGGAGACCTCGGGGACGAAGAACCAGAGGGTGCTCCCCCGGGGCTGGCGGGCGTAGAAGGCCCGGAGATCGCCCAGGGAGGAGAGGACGCTCTTCGCCACCACGTCCCGGTCCGCCGGGGAGATGCCGGAGAGGATGGACCCCTGGACCGAAGGGGGCCGGTAGGACTCCATGCCGGGGTAGCGGTACCGCTCCCTAGCGCTTCCTCCAGGGGGCCTCACGGAAAGCCACCCCCCCGCCTCCAGGGGCACGGGGTTGTCCGGGGAGGGCATCCAGGTCTTGGCCCCCTGGAGGGGCCAGACGGCGTACTGCACCTGGTGGTAGGAGGGCCTGTTCTGGGAGTCGTAGACCGTGCTCACCGAGGCCCGCCCCCGGAGGCGGTTCTGGGAGTCGTAGAGGTTGAAGACCGCCCCGTTGTAGGGAGTGTTCGGAGCGTACCCCGAGAGGGTGAAGTAGTCGCACCCGGAAATGCAGAGGTAAAGCTTCCCGTTCCACCCGAGGGTCTGGTTGGTGGAACCCTGGATGGGGTCTGCCCCCGTCTCCACCAGGAACTCCACCACCACGCTGTACCCCTCCCGGGCGTTCCCCTGGAGCGTCCCCCGCACCTCCGTGGAGGGACGAGGGCCGTCCACGAGGCCCACCTGGGCTAGGGCTAGAGAGAGGAAGGG
This sequence comes from Thermus altitudinis, assembly GCF_022760835.1. Classification (GTDB taxonomy): domain Bacteria; phylum Deinococcota; class Deinococci; order Deinococcales; family Thermaceae; genus Thermus; species Thermus altitudinis. The sequence goes on along the minus strand of NZ_JAKTNQ010000035.1, from coordinate 12,754 downwards.
GAGGAGAACGAACTTACGCACCTCTCACCTCCTGGGAAAAGGCGTCCACCAGATGAAGGACCACGGGCCAGAGGAGGCCCGCGAAAAACCAGGAAGAACCGTATGCGAGAGCAAAGACGATCCCCGCCGAAACACCGATGGCCCAACGGATCCAGGTCATGGGTACTGCCTCCCCCGCTGAAACATGGGGTCAATCATCAAGAGGGTCTTCAGCGTGGGCACCAGGCCCGTGGGGGTCTCCGCCAGGGCCAGGCACCGCCTGCCCTCCGGGGTGTCCTTGTAGGTCTGGCACCCCTGGAGGACCTGGTTCCGCTCGTCCTCAGGCACCGCCCCGTACTCGGGGTCCGAGGGGTCGTAGTACTTGCGGGGGATCACCCGGTCCATGAGGAGGTAGTCGTGCCGAAACCCCTTGACCATGAGGAAGGTCTTGATCTCCACCTTGGGGCCGATGTCCGCGCCCCGGGCGTTCTGCTGGCCGAAGCAGAAGGTGATGAACCCCCCGCAAAGCCTCCCGGTGTAGAGGAGGCCGTAGAGGATGCTGGGGACGTCCGTGAGGACCTTGATCTCCCCCGCCGGGTCCGCCCTCTTACAGATCCCGAGGCGATTACAGTCGTAGAAGTACCCCTGGGCCACCTTGGCGAGGGCGCTCCGCACGGGCTCCGGGACCTCCTTGGCGTAGGCGTAGGCGAGCATGGAGGCCCCCGCCTGCTTGTGGTCCTCCACCAGACGGTGGGCGAACTCGTGGAGGACCTGATCGTAGGAGAGCTCCCGCTCCCAGGTGAGGTAGGCCGCCCCCCGCCCCGAGGTGGAGATCGTCCCGCTCAGGGGCACCCAGTAGCCCCGGAGGAGGGTGCAGGCGTAGTAGGGAGACCCCGGCGCGCCCCCAGAGGTGGTCACCGTGGTCGTCTGCTCTTCACCCTGGAAGTCCCGGTACTTGCAGGACCAGTCCTCCCGCCACTCCTTCCAGTAGACGAAGGCCTCCGCCGTGAAGTGGTGGAAGCCGTTGTCCCGGAAGGAGAGGCTTCGGGTGGACACCTGAACCTCGGGGCACCCCTGGACCGGGTTGGGGGAGAGGAGGGTGTAAATGGGGTTCCACGGCTCCACGTTTCCGAGGGCGAGTTCGCTCCTCGTCCACCGAATGCGCACCCAGGCCGTGGTGGAAGGGGAGGAGGTCCAGGCCCGCACGGTGAAGGAGCCGGGGGAGGCCAGGGCGGTGGGGGAGACGGTGAGGTAGACCTGGGGCCTCCCCACGGGAAGTTCCGGGTAGTTAGGAGGGGTGTAGCTCACCGAGCAGGTGGTGCCCTGGGCGAGGGCGAGGCCCAGGAAGGAGAGAAGTGGCAACATGATGCGGCGCATAATACCGCATTATAGCAATGTGTGCTTAGCTAAGGGCCCGCTCCGCCTCCGCCAGGCGCTCCAGGAGGGCTTCCCGCCGCCTTAGAAGGGCCCGGTAGCGGGCCAGGGCCTCCAGGAACTCCCGGGGCCGGACGAAGCCCTCGGGCGGTTGCCACCCCTTGCCCAGGTACTTCCACCGCCACCGGCCCCCTTTCTTCACCTTGAGGTAAGGGTAGGGCCCGTGGGGGCACTTCCGGCAACGCTCCTTCCCGCACCTGACCCGCCGCCAGTAGACGGGGAGGGGGGAGAGGGCCTCCAGGGCCTTGCGCTCCTCCTCCAGGCGGGCCTCGAGGTCGGCGAGCTCCGCCTCTAAGCGGGCGAGGGCCTTGGCGAGGGCTTCCGAGGGCATCTTAGCTACACACTCCCCTGAAGTTTACCTGCCTTGTAGCTAAGACAGGAAGGGACCGGGACTGCCCCGGCCTCAGTACCACGACACCTTCCAGTAGGCTTCCCGCCTGCCGTACACCCAAGCGGCGTGCTCCGGGGTGGGTGGCTCGGCGTAGACCAGGTTCCATCCGGGGGAGAGCTCCAGGTCGTACTGGACCTGCCTCCCCCCGCACGCCTGGAGGCCCTTCTTCACCACCCCCTCTCCCGTGTAGACCAGGGCCCAGTATTCCTCGGCGGGGTAGGGGTAGGGGAGGGCCCGGGGAAGGAGGACCAGGCGGGCCTCGAGGCCGTCGGGGTAGAAGAGCCCGCCCCTGACCTCGTTCCGCCCGTTCCACCAGGCCACCTGGACCTGGGTGCCCGTGCACCAGGGGTCCGTGTCCAGGTAGGGGTCGGGGGTGGGGACGAGGCCCCGGAGGGAGAGGTAGACCCGCCCGTCTACCACGGGCGCCTCCCGGGTGAGCACCCTGAGGGTGCCCTGGAAGGGCGTCCCGTTCCAGGCGGTGATCCGCATCCTGAGCTCCTCGGCGTTCAAGAGCTGGTACTCCCCCTCCGTCCCCGCCCCGGGGAGCTCCCCACAGGCGGCGAGGAGGGGGAGGAGGGCGAGAAGCCAAGCCAAGCGCGCCGTCTTCAGGATTCCTTTCGCATCCATACCTCCCACTATGCCCCGAAGGGCCTTTCACAAAACTCCTTCCGCGGATGCCCCGCATTTCAATGCGGGGAGGAAACGGAAGCCGGGTGAAGCCCGGTGTAGCGCATCCATCCGCCGATGTGCCACAATACCATCATGCACAGGGCAGAAACCGTGGTGCTCAAACTGCGCTCCCCCAGCAAGGCCAAGCGAGCCTGGCTGGACCAGACCGCCGAGCGCTTCCGCCAGGGGGTGCAGTTGGGCCTCGATTTCGCCCTGAGCGCCAAAACCAGCAATAGGGGGAAAATCCATGCCGCCACCTACCCGAAGGTCCGTGCCCTGGGACTGCCCTCCGACTACTGCCGCATGGCCATCAATCAGGTCGTGCAACTTGTCCGTAGCCACTTCGGACTGCGCAAGGGCAAGCGGAAGGTGGGCAAGCCCACGGTGGTTCGTAGCCAGGGGATAGGGCTGGGAGTTAACGCCTACCGGGTCGTGGGCACGACCCTTCGGGTTTCCACTGGACAGAAGGGCCAGTACCTCTGGTTTCCCCTGTCGGTTCCCCCGCAGTGGAGGGACAGGCTCCAGTACGTCCAGGGGGATGCAAGGCTCTTCAAAAGGGGGCACGACTGGTTTGTCATGTTGCCCCTTAAGGTGCCCACCACCCCTACCGTCCGTGGCGGGAACGGTGAACCCACCGTTATCGGGGTGGACCTGGGCATCGTTCGGTTGGCTACGGCCAAGCATCCCAAAGGCGTGTTTGTGGTGAACGGCAAGCCCATCCGCCATCGCCGGGAGCGGTTCGCTTCCCTGCGCCAGCGTTTGCAACGCCACCGTCGCACCGACCGGGTGCGGGCCATGGGCGACCGAGAGAGACGCTGGATGACCTACCTCAACCACAAGGTCAGCCGACAACTGGTGGACCTGGCGCTCCGGTACCCCAATCCCGTGCTGGCCTTTGAGCGGCTGGACGGCATCCGGGACCGGGTGCGGGGAAGCAAGAAGTTTAACCGCATGGTTTCGAGCTGGGCTTTCCGGCAACTGGTCGACTTTGTGCTGTACAAGGCCGAGCGGGCGGGGGTGCGGGTGGTGTTCGTGGACCCCCGCAAGACCAGCCAAACCTGCCCGAAGTGCGGCCATGCTAGCCGGGCCAACCGACCTGAGCAGAGCCACTTCCGATGTGTGGCCTGCGGCTACCAGGGCAATGCCGATGTGGTAGCCAGTCTCAACATCGCTGCCGCTGCGCTTGATGTGCTGCGGCAGGGGCCGCCTGACACGGCCCGTCTGGGGCAACCCGGACAGGCTCCTCCCGTGGGGGAGGGGCTGGATGGGGTAAAGGTGTGGGCTTCGGCTCATACAGACTCCAACCTCGCAAGCTCCGCGTAGGAGCCCCCGTTCTTCAGAACGGGGAGGATGTCAGCGCCTTACACGCGGGCCTCGAGGGCGTAGAGAACCACCCCCTCCCGGCCCAGGACCTCGTACCACACGCTCCAACCGTCCACCCGCATCTCCCGGGCGAGCCGCACCATCCGCCCCTCCCAGGGCACCATGGGCCAGGGGCGGTCGGAGAGGCCGGAGTAGTGGGGCTCGCCCAGGAAGCGTAGCCGCTCTTCCGCCTGCTTGAGGACTCGCGCGAACTCCATACCTATCTTTCCTTCGTGTAGCTAAGACAGAGGGCCTCGAGGTCCTCCCGCCGCTCGTACCGGAACCTCCGAGGGTGGGTGGGGTCGTAGATCTGCTCCTCTACCCGGGCCACCCTCTTGCCGGGGAAGAAGCCCAGGTGGTGCCGGAGGTCCCGCTCCAGGCGTTCCTCCACGAGGTCGAAGCTCGTGGTGGTGCCGTCCGCGAAGCGGATGACCACCCGCCTCATCCTTCCTCCCTCCCCAAGACCTCCAGGTAGAGGCCCTGCCGCCTGGCCTCGAGGTAGGCCCCCGAGCGGTAGGTCCTCGCCCACCGCCCCCGGGCCAGGGCCTCGAGGAAGGCTTCGTAGGCCTTCCAGTCGGGGAAGCGCCGCTCCCGCCGCACGAGCTTGCCGTTTTTTAAGATGATAAGCACCGCTTTCATGCTTTCCTTGCCTCCTACCCCCTCCCGTGGGGCCGCTAGGCCCCCGGGCCCTGAGAGGGCTTGGGGAGGGCGCTTTTGAGGCCTTCTCCCTTCCTATTTGCGCGAAAGAAAACTTTCGCGCATGCCCTCCACCCCTCCCCTAGCCCGCCTTCCGCCTCCGGTCCGGCCCCCGCACCTCCACGGCCCGCCCCACCCGGGAGAGAAGGGCCTCGGCGTTCTCCCCAAGCCGCCTCGCCGCTTCCTCGGGGGCCCAGTTGGAGGTGAGGAGAAGGTCCAGGCTTTTCCGATGGGCCGCCTCCACCAGGCCGAAGAGGACCTCGGCGGCGAAGGGGGTGAGCCGGGCCTTGCCCAGGTCGTCCAGGACCAGGACGTCCACCTGGTCCAGAAGCCTCGGGGCCTCGGGGTCTTGGGCCTCGAGGCGGGCCCGCTCGTAGAACTCCCACTCGGAGAGGAAGAGGGCCCGCTTCCCCTCCTGGGCCTTGCCCCAGGCCGCCCGCACCGCCAGGTGGGTCTTGCCCGTTCCCGGGGGGCCGAAGAGGTAGAGCACGCCCCCTTCCCTCTGCCACCCCACCACGGCCTCGAGGACCTCCCGCCTCCCCTCCCAGGGCCTCTCCAGGTAGCCCCGGTAGGCGGGGGGGAGGCTTTCCCGGTAGACCCGGCTCCAATACCACCGCCGCCAGACCCTCCCCACCTCGGCCAGGTACCTCTCCGGCTCCCGGTAGGCGCACTCGCAATCGTGCTCGATGCGGTGGGGGGCCCGGAAATCGTACCCCCGGAGGGCGGGCGCCCCGCACAGAGGGCAAGGGGGAAGCCCCGGGTCGTGCTCCACCCCCCGCGCCTTCAAGGTCTTCAGGATTTCCTCCACCTTGCTCCGGTCCACTCCCTCGCCTCCTTTTCCCGAAAACCCCGTCTAGAAGCCTCCTTGACACACTTGTGCCACCGGTTGTGCCACCACTTGTGCCTGCAAAGCTTCTAGAAGAGCAGGACCTCTCCCCGCTCCTCGTCCGGTGAGGGTCTGGCTTTGGCGAGGAGCTTCTTGGCGTAGGGGAAGGGCTCCCGGGCGTGCTTGGCCGCCTCCCGTAGGGCCTCCTCCACCGCCTCCGCCCCGAGGGTCTTGGCCCAGGCCCTGACCTCGGGGAGCCAGAGGATGAGGGCGCTGGCCCGCCGCCCCTCGGGGTAGGCCAGGACCGCCTCCGCCGCCCGGAGGAGCACCCCGGGGTGGGAGGCGGCCAGGGGCTGGGCCTCCTTGGGAAGGCGCTTCCCCACCTGGAGGAGGAGCCCCCGCACGTGGGGGTTGGCCTCCGCCAGGGCCTGGACGGGGCTCGGCTCCTTCCTCTTGCTCCGCTTGGCCTTGGGCTCGGCGGGAGCCTGGCGCTCGGCGGGCGGGGCCTTCTCCAGGCTGAGCCGGGCCACCCCGTCCTCCACCACCAGGGCCCCTTCCCTCTCCAGGGCGGGGATGACCCGCTCCAAAAGGTAGCGGAGGGTCCGGGGCCGCTCGGCGAGCTCCAGGGCCAGGGCCTTCAGGTCCTTCGGCCCCTCGTAGTAGAGGACGAGGAGGACCCGCTCCCTAAGCCCCATCCACGGGAAGAGCTCCCTTGGGGCCATCCTCTTCCTCCACCAGAAGCCCCTTGATGAGGAGGGTGTCCTTGAGCTCCAGGAGGGAGATGTGGGCGGCCACCAGGAAGGCCTCCACCGCCTTTTCGTCCCTCTCCTCCAGGGCCCGGAGGGCGGCGAGGAGCTCCACCTCCAGCTGGACCAAGGCGAGGGTCAGGGCCCGGCTCACAACCGCACCCCCTCCGAGACCAGGCGCACGAGGAGGCCCACCTCCTCCGTGTAGGCCCGGGCGATCTCCAACTCCGCCTTGGCCCTCTGGTAGCGCTCCTCGGCCTCGGCCAAGGCCCGGTAGAGCTCGGCGTAGAGGGCGCGGGCCTTGGCCTCCCGCTCCTCGGCGTTCTTGCCCTGCACCTCCCCGGAGAGGAGGCCCTGGGCCACGGCCTCCTCCAGGGCCTCCTTCGCCCTGGTCCGCTCCAGGGTGGCCTCGAGGGCCTGCTCCAGGGCCTTCCGATACGCCTCAAACACCTGCCTCACTTCGTTCTCAAGTCTGAGCATCCTTCACCTCCCGCCCCTTCCCGGGGGGGGCTTTAGCCCCCCCAAGCCCTCACGCCGCCAGAAGCTCCGGGAAGAGGGGCACCCTCGGGTCCCCCCTCGCCCCCTCCTCCGCCGCCTCCCTCCACCCGGGGGGAAGGGGGAGGGGGAGGACGGTCGTGGCGAGGTAGGGGTCCTTTCGTAGCCGGGCGAGGACGAGCGCCTCCGCCTTCCTCCCCTCTCTGCCCGAGAGGAGCTCCTGGAGGAGGCGGCTCCCCAGGAAGGGAAGGCCGAAGGCGGCCTCCTCCAGGAGCCCCCGGACCGCCCGGTTAGCCCTGGCCTCCGTCTTGGGGAGGCAGAAGTCCGGCGATGAGGGCGTAGAAGCGCCCATCCCTCACCTCCACCAGGGGCGCCCTGGGGCCGGGGTAGAGGGCGAGGTCGGCCTCAGCCCCCTCCACCTCCTCCAGGGCCTCCTTCAGGAAGCGCCCGTTCACCGTCACCTCGCCGTCCCCTTCCCCGGGCAGGACCTCCTCGGAGACGGGGGCCCACGCCTCGTCCAGGGCCTGCACCCGCACCTCGCCCCCGCCCGCCTGGAGGCGCACGGGGTGGTTCTGGGGGGCGGCCACCACCAGGGCCCGCTTCAGCGCCTCGAGGAGGTTCTTCGCCCCGATCCGGCCCACGGGGGGCACCTGGGGAAGGACGCCCCGGTAGGGAGGAAAGCCTCCGTCCGCGAGGGGCAGGCCCGCCCGCCCGTCCCGGCCCACGGCCACCAGGGCCCTCCCGTCCCAGGCCAGGCGGAAGGACACCTCCCCCTCCAGGCCCTTCAGGGCCTCCTCCGCCTGCGCCGGGAGGGGGTAGGCCCCTTCCCGGAAGACCTCGGCCCTCACGGTGTAGAGGTGCAGGCGGTACCCGTCCGTGGCCGCCACCCGCACCCGGGGCTCCTCCACCTCCACCAGGACCTTGCCCTGGTGGCTGGTGAGGCGCCTGCCCAGGGCGAGGGCGCTCCTCAGGGCCTTCAGGAAGTCTTCCCCGGCTCGGAAGATCTCCTCCCCCTCCTCCTCCAGGACGGCCAGGGAGAAGGGAGGAGCGGTGTGGAGCTCCGCCCGGAGGGGGCCTCCCCGCACCAGGAGCCGCCCCTCCAGGAGGGCCACCTCCACCTCCCCCTCCACCTCCTCCAGGAGCCCCAGGAGGGGCCTGCGGGGGAGGGCCACGGGGGGGAAGCTTCCCTCCCCCACCCGGGCCTCCACCTCCACCCCGCCGGGGCCCGTGGACCACACCCTCGCCCCGTCAAAGCTCACGTAGTCCAGGCCGTACCGGGGAGGGGTCATGCGCTTCAGGGCTTCCTTGAGCCTCGAGGCCTCCACCTTGGTCGCCACCGCGAGCATCCCTCACCTCCGAAAGGAGACCGAGGGGTGGGCCCTCCCACCCCCCGGCCCTCCCTCGCCTACCGCTTCACCGTCTCCCCGTTGGCGTTGAGGCGGATCACCTCGGGGAGAGGCTTCCCCGCCGCCACCGCCTCGGGCAGGCCCTTCAACCTCTCCAGGACCTTGAAGGGGATGTAGCGGTGCTCCCCTTCAATCACCACCCGGGGGTAGCGGTAGAGCTCCCTGCCGATGCCCCACGCCACCGCCGCCCGCTTGAGGGCCCCGGAGATGCCCCCCTTGAAGGGCTCCATGTCTGTGGCCCCGGAGCCGTCCTGCTTCTCCACCCACTCCCCGGTCTCCGGGTTCTTGATGGCGATGCTGGCGATGACCCCGTGCTCCTCCCCCACCTGGGCCGGGGTGTAGCGCACCTGCCACCCGAAGAGCCCGAAGGCCTCATCCAGGCGGGCCATCACCGCCCGGGCGTCGATGAAGGGGGCGATGGTGGTCTGCCCGTTCTTGGCGCTGATCACCTTCCACTCGATCTCCTCCGCCGTGAGGGGCCGGGTGAGCCTGGCGATCGCTTCCGCCACCGTCATCCTTCACCTGGTCAAGTAGAGTGCACATTAGCGCACCCCGGCCCTCCACCAGGAGGAGGACCTAAGCTTCCTTTCCACCCCTCCCACGCTCCCCGGTGAAGGAGGGCCTTCAACGGGGAGAGGTCACGCGGCACCGCGTTCCTAAGGAGAGGAAGGAAAGTGCCTGCCCTCAAGACCCGCCAGGGATTGGCGCCAAGGAAGTTCCTTCCATCGGTGACCTCCCCTTGGCTCCCCGAAGAGCCCTGAAGGCTTGAAAACAAGGCCAGGTGGCGCTTCGCCCTCCCGATCTCCCGGGAAAGCCTGCGCCTCAGGTAGGGGTTGCGCTCCTGCGCTTTTTTGGCCCGGAGTTCCTGCACCTTGGAGGCGTAGAAGCCCTGGACGTGGCCCCTGAAGCTTTCGTCCCGGAGGAGCCTCTCGTACCCCCTGGGAAGCTTCTCCCTGAACCCCAAGGCCCTTCTCCCGATCACGTAAGCGGCGGCCACGTCCTTGGAGAGGGAAAGCTGGGGGGCGTACTTGAGCATCCCAATGGTGGAGGTGTCCCGCGGGTTCACCTCCACCACCTGAACACCCCTCTTCCGGGCCAAGGAGTGGACCTTCCGGAGGAGGAAGGCGTAGGCGAAGCGGTGGGCCTTCCTCCTGAAGACCCTCCCCGAGCCGTCACCCCTCCTGGACTTCCTCAGGTACTTCAGGCGTTCCGTGGCGATGGCTACTCCATACTCCAGGGCCAGGGAAACGACCCGGTGCGCCACCTCCCAGAGCAGAAGTTCCTTCGCCCCCCTGTTCGGAGCGCGGTCTACTTCCTCAAGGGAGAGGGTGAGGTGCCTCCTGAGGTTTCCATCAGGGCTCACCACCGCCAGGGCCAGGTGGTAGGGGTCCGAGTTCACGTCCAGGGCGAGGACCCCGTTCTCCTTCTTGGCCACGAGGGGAGGGGGCTCCTCCTCCCAGGTGAAGGTGGCGTAGACCTTCCCCTCCCGTAAGGAGAGCTCCACGTTGTAGGGGAGGGAGGCATACACCCTCTGGAGGAGGGCGTTGAGGTTCGGGTGGCCCGTCTTGACCAAAGCCCAAGCGTACCTCCCGTTTCCCAGGTTGACGCGGAGCCATAGGGCCCCGCCCTCGGCTTCCAACCTCAGGTTCAGGTTGCCCCCCTTGGTCCTGTCCCCTCGGGAGTAGAGGAGGCCTTGCCTCTTTTCCCTCCACTCCCGCTTGAGCTTCCTCAGGGGCTTACCCGAGAGGTGTTTGCGCTTGAGCTGTTGGAAGAGCTTTCTCCCCCCGAAGACCACCTTCCGGGGGTCCTCTCCTCTCTCCCGGGCAGAGTCCAGGAGGGCCTGGGCCTTCAGGATCGCGTCGTCGGCGTAGCGGGTGTTGAGGCGGAAGGAGGTGCAGAGGAGACCGTCTGCCCGTTTGAGTTCCTCCCTGGTCTGACCTTCCAGGAGGCGGTTGTAGGCGTAGCGCACGGCGGCGGAGAAGCGGCGCATGAGGTCCAGGGTGGCCTTGTGGTCCTCTTCAGAAGGGAAGAGGAGAAGCGCTTGGACTCCGGTGAAGGCCTTCGCCTTCTTTTTGGCGCGCTCCCGCGCGGCTTTAGGCTTGGCCTTCACCTGGGGCCTCCTGGGAGGGAGTATACCCGTCTGTGGGCTTTACATTGGGGGAGTTCGCTAGGGTGAGGCGCCGCAAAGCGGGAGCGTTTGAACGTCAGGGTGAAGTGGGGTGCGTTATTTTTCAACTGTTTGCACCTCCCACCTTCTTCCGTGGGGCCGCTGTCAGCGAAGCTACCTTGCGGCCCCCTCGCCTTCCTCGTCAAAGAGGTCCCGAAGCCACCGGAGGCGCTCCGGGTCCCCCTCCCCGGGCTTGGCCACGAGGCCCGTCTCCTCAAGAAGCCCCACCAGGAGGGCGAGGGCGAGAACAGGGCCTACCAGAAGGCCGAGAAGCAGAAGGAGCTCTACCATCCCTTTCTCCTCACCTGGGGCCTGCGCCCCCGCCCCGCCCTGAGCCGGGTCAGCGGGGCCACCGGGGGGCGGCCCAGGGGATCCTTTCGCATGCCCGCGAGGGCCAGGGCCTGAAGCTTAGCGCGAACGCTCACGCCCCCCTCCTCAAGAGGACGAAGGCCCCCTGGACGAAGAGCAGGACTGGGACGCCCCAGGCCAGGGGCGAAGGGGCCCCCTCCTGCCACCGGAAGAGGAGCCACAGGGCGGCCAGAACGTTCCCCCAACCCGCCAGATACCCGACAAACCTTCCCATGCCTTCCTCCAAACGAAGCCGAGGGGCGGGGAAGACCCGCCCCCCTGCTCTTCTTCCGCCTAGGCCACCGGGCGCTCCGCCGCCCGCGTCTCCACCTGAGCCCTCCGCTTCTCCCGGAGCCAGAGGGAGAGGACCACGGCCACCTGGTGCTTGCAGGGCCGGGTCTTCCCCTGGGCGTAGGCCGGGCAGGTGCAGGTCTCGGCCTCGAGGTCCACGAGGTAGCGCTTCCCCGGCTGGCTCTCGCTCTCCACCACGAAAAGCCCGTCCATCCCCGCCACCGGGTGGACCTTCCCGAGGAGCGCCTTGGCCTTCTCCAGCTTGCCCAGGGTCTGGAAGAGCCTTTCCTTTAGAGGCATCGTCTACCTCCTTCGCCGCTTCCCGTGGGGCCGCTAGGCCCCCAGGCCCTCGGTCTTAGACACATGAGAGGGGTCAAAGAGGGAATGCAGTCAAGACACCACCGAGGAAGGCCCAGGGTGCCCACCGCAGGGCCAGGTGGACGGCAAACGAGTAGACTGGCCCCATGGAACCCCACCCCCTCCGCCTCCTGGAGGAGGGCAGGGACCGGGAGGCGGAAGCCCTCCTCCAAACCCCCCAAGAAGGCCTCCTGGAGGCCGAGCGCCTGGCCCTCCTGGGCTTTCTTGAGGGGCGGAAGGGGGACCTTCGGGCCTACCGCACCCTGGCCCTGGAGGCCGCCCGAAGGGCCCAGACCCCCTTCACCCTCTACCACCTGGGCCTGGCCCTACCCCCAAAGGCGGGGGCCCTGGCCCTGGAGGAGGCCCTCCGCCGCTTCCGGGGGGACGCCAAGGGGGAGGCTCGGCTCCACCTGGCCCTGGCCGTGGCCCTGGAGCGCCTGGGCCGGCCCGAGGCCCTGGCCCACGCCGCCCTCGCCCGCCTCAAGGACCCCTCCCCCTGGACCACCCTCCACCACCTGCGCCTGGAGCTCCTCTTCGGCACGAAGCCCTTCCCGGAGGTCCTGGAGGAGGCGGAGCCCTTCCTGCCCCACCCCTTCCCGGGAGTGCGGATGCTGGCGGGGCACACCCTGGCCCTTACTCACCTCCTCCGGGGAAGCCCGAGGCGGGCCAAAAACCTCCTCCGGGGCCTTCTCCCCCTCCTGGAGCCGCAAAGCCTCGCGAGCTTCCTCGTCCTCGGGGCCTTGGCCCTAGACCCCCCCGAGGTCCGGCTCCTTCTGGAAGGGGCTAAGGCCTTCCTCCCCCGGGAGGGCTGGCCTTGGGGCTTCTACCTCCTCGCCCGGGGGCTTGGGGAGGGGGATGAGGCCCACCTCCTCGCCGCCCACGGCCTCCTGCGGGAGGAGGGGGCGCTCTACGCCCTCCTGGCTGAAGCCCGCCTGAAGGCCCTCGGGGTGGAGGTGGAAGCCCCTCTGGCCCCGGGGCTCGCCCCCGCTCTCCGCCCGGAGGCCCGGGCCCTCCTTTTGGGAGAGGCCGGAACCCCTCTCCTTCGCTTCCTCGGGGGAGGCCCCCTCCCCTCCCTGGGCCCCAGGGGCACCGAGGCCCTGGCCCTCCTCCTTGCCCACGAGGCAGGCCTTTCGGGAGAGGCCCTGGGGGAGGCGCTTTACGGGGAGCCCAACCCGGGGGCCCTGAAGGCCCTCCTCCACCGCCTGCGGGAGAAGGGCTTCCGCATCTCCTGTGCCCCTTACCGCCTGGAAAACCCTCCCCCCTCGGACCTGAGGGCCTTCCTCAGAGCCCTCTCCCGGGGGGACCTGGAGGAGGCCCTGGCCCTCTACCAAGGCCCCCTCCTTCCCTGGAGCCAGGCCCCGGGGGTGGAGGAACTCCGCCTGGAGCTGGAGGAGGCCCTGAGGCAGGCGGTGTTGGCCCAAGGGGACACGGAGAACCTCTTCCTCCTGGCCGAGCGCCTGAAAGAGGACCTGGAGGTCTGGGAGGCCCTCCTGGAGAGGCTACCCCCCGAGGACCCCCGCCGCCTCATCGCCCGGGCCCGGGTGGCGAGGCTCCGCCGGGAGTACGGGGTGTGAGGCCGGGGGAAAG
>NZ_JAKTNQ010000034.1 GCF_022760835.1 Thermus altitudinis | reverse complement strand
CCCGGTTTCAAAACCGGGGGATTATGGCCACCCACACCCCCCTTTTCTGTAAGGGTTGCCGCGGGGGAGTCGTGCCGTGCTGAAGGCCCTGGATAGGGAGGATAGGAAGGTATAGGAAACCCCCACGCTATCGGCAGCGGCTGTTGAAAGCGGATCTCCTTTGGGAATAAATCCTAAAGTTCTACGCTAGCTGGTAATAGTAGCCTGCCCAAGCGCCACTGTTGCAGCCCGTGTTGGCGTAAGCCACACGCATGCACCGGGAAAAGGGCCACCCTGAGTCGTAGCAAAAATCCCATTGGCTACCCCGTGCCGCGGTCCGGGATTCCATGCTACCCCAAATGAGAACGTCCGGGCTACAAGAGGCTGTGGCGTAGGCTTTGGCTCCCGGTGAAGCGGTGGTGGGCAGGGCAGAGGCCGCCAGGTCACAGGAGGGAAGGAGGGACCGAAGGGTGAGACTCCGGAGGAGGATGGGGAGGGTGTCCAGCCCCACTACATGCCCCCATCAGGTGTCTGAAGCTGAGGGGGAAGTTTGGGTTCGGGTAGGCTTTGGGGGCCCACCCCCTGTTTTAGGAGGCGAACAGCCTCCTTAAGCTTGGCCCGCAACGCCTGGCGGTTGGCCTCGTCCAGGGGGAGGGGAAACCGGCTGAGAAAGGCGAACTCCAAGGCGTTGACCACCAGGTCCTCGTCCGACCAGATGGCGTGCTGCCCTTTTACCCACGCGACCTCCCTTTCCCAGGACTGCCTCTCCTCCTCCGTGGTGGCCTTGCCCATCTGTTCTTGGGCAAACCTTTCAAACTTCGCCACCCCTTCGGCGGTGAAGAGGGGAGGGTTGTATTCCAGCGAGACACCTCCCTCCCTCAGCTTGTAGCGGATCCCGGGGGCCAGCTCCACCCAGCCATCCGGATTCGGCCGGGGGTTGGTTTGGGCTTCTGTCCTGGGGGTTTCCCACCCGGAAAGGAGGAGGGCAAGGAGGGTCAGCAAGATCAAGGCCCGCATTGTTACCACCTCCATTTTGATTTTAGAAAAAAAAGAGTTTGTCAACCTAGAAAGGTTAACGCCCAAAGACAGCAGGGCCAGGATGAGGGCCAGGGCACCGGGGTAGAGCGTTATGGGGTTGAAGGGGGTGTCAAGGTTTTCCCCTAGCCCCTGCCGCAGGCGGGTTATCTGCCGGGTGGGCCTATGTCCAGCGCCTTCGCCTCCTCCTTAGGCTTCCGCCTCACGCGACCAAGGGTGCATGCGGTTTTCCAGGGAGGTCATAGGCCTCTCCAGGGCGATCGTGGGCCTGGGAAGGGTGGCCATGGCCCCTTCCCCAAGGCTCTCCAGCCTATGGGGGCCTTCCTCAGGGGAGGAAAGCGTCGCCCTAGGTGGCCTGGAGCATAAGGCCAGGGGAACGCGGACCCTAGCTCCCCTGGCGCTCTATGGAGGCTAGCGGCTTGCGGTTTCCTTGACGATGTCGGCGGTGATGACCACCAGAAGCTCCCGGTCGGTGGTCTCCTGGCTCCTTTGCTTGAAGAGCTCGCCGATCAAGGGGATGTCCATGAGGAGGGGGACTCCCTGTTGCACTTGGTTGTTCTCCTGGGAGGTGAGGCCCCCTAGGACCACCGTCTGCCCGTCCCGCACCCGTAAGGTGGTGGTCACCACCTGCTTGGTGAAACGGTCCACATCCCCGTCCACGGGGTTGCGCTGGACATTTCCGGAAACCTCCGCCTTGATGTTGAGAAGGATCTGCCCGTCGGCGGTGATCTGGGGGGTAACCTCCACGATGATGCCGATGTCAAAGGGCACCCGCTCCACCCGGTTGTCCAACACTCGGCGGATGAGGAAGGTTTCCCCGGACTGCAGGCGGGCGGTCTGGTTGTTGAGCACGGTCTGGTTCACATCCCTTAGGGCCCGGGAAAGGCCTTGGCGCTGGAGGGCCTCGAGGGTAGCGAGGATGTTCAAAGCCGCCAGGCTCCGGGTGCTATCAAAGATGAGGGAAAGCCCTGAATCCAGGATGCTGGCCGCCACATTACCGCCGGCAATGGTGTTCCACTTCAGGCCCAGGTTGCGGGTGAAGTTGGACTGCACCTCCTGGATGCGCACCCTTAGGTTCACCTGGGGCACCGCCTGGTCCAGTTTGGGGATGAGGCCTTCCACCAGAGCTAGGTCTTCCTGCGTGCCCGTGACGATCAGGGTGTTGGTGCGCTCGTCCGCCACCACCGTGGCCTGGCGTCCTGGGGTTTGGGTTTGGGGTTGCGCTGGACCCTGGCCTTGGGCCTGCCGGGCCTGCAAGGCCTCCTGGAGCACCTTGGCCAGCTCCGAGGCCTTGGCGTTGGAGAGCTGGTAGGAGCGTTGGAAGATGGGCGGACCCTGCTCAGGGGCTCGGTCAATCTGGGCCAGGAGGGTTTCCACCTCGGCCAATTGCCTTTCCGTGCCCCGCACGGAAAGCACAGGCTGCCCGGGCACCGTCTGCACCACGATCCCCGGCACCTCCCGGGCCAGGAAGGGGGCCACCTTCTCAGCGTCTGCGAAGCGCAAGGGATAGAGCCGGCGCACCGTGGCCTCTGGGGTGGGCGGGGCCACCTGGGGAGGCACGTCGGCGGCCTTAAGGAGCTCAACGAAGAGGGCCTGGTCGGCCTCGGTGGTCTCTAAGAGGAGGGCTTTGGGGTTTCCGGGGATGGCCTCGAGGCGGGCTCCCCTGAGCTCCCTCTCCAAGAGGGGTTTCAGCCGTTCCTGGGCCTCGGAGAAGGTGAGGTTTTGCAGGGGGTAGACCTTGCGCACCACTTTGGGCGCGTCGGCGGCCTTGAGGAGCTCAGCGAAGAGGGCCTGGTCGGCCTCGGTGGCCTCTAGGAGGAGGGCTTTGGGGTTTCCGGGGATGGCCTCGAGGCGGGCTCCCCTGTGCTCCCTTTCCAAGAGGGGTTTCAGCCGTTCCTGGGCCTCGGAGAAGGTGAGGTTTTGCAGGGGGTAGACCTTGCGCACCACCGGAGTGGGCTTGGGCACGTCGGCGGTTTTGAGGAGCTCACTGAGGCGGGCGTGGTCCTCCTCGGTGGCGGTGATGAGGGCCCTTTTGGGATCCGTGGGCACAGGGGCGATCTGGGCATTAGGAACCTGGTTTTGCAAAAAGGCGAGGAGTTCGGGGAAGGTGGCGTGGGTGAGGGTGTAGGTCCGCTCCACCCGGGGCTTGGGCAAGGTGAGGGCGGGCAGGGGGCGGAAGTCAATCCCCGCCCGCTGGAGGATATCGGAGAAGCGGGTGTGCTGCTCAGGGGTGGCCAGGACCGAGAGGAGAGCCCTGAGCTTGCCGCCTTCCTCCACCACGATCCAGTTCACGCTAAGCCCCGAGGCTTCCCGGGAGAGGAAGGGGAGGAGGTCGTTTTGCACCCAGGCTTTGGCCCCTTCTATGTTCACCAGGGTACGGGTTTGCCCCTGGGCATCGGTTTCCGTGCGCCGGTAGGCGATCTCGGGGATGGCCACCAGGTAGGGCTTCCGCTCCATGGCCCCGGTGCGGCTTGGCGCATCCACCAAGGCGGTGATCACCTGGGTGGGGGCCACCACCACCACATCTGGGGGCAGGAGAAGGTAATCCAGGTTGAACTGGGTGCCATAGGTGGCGAAGAGGAGGTCCCAGACCTCCCGGAAGGGCTTACCCTGGAAGTCCAGCTTAATGTTGGGCAAGGGGGGCTGGGCCTTGGTGGGGTCGCCCGTGGGGTCGTAGGCCCGGTATATGAGGGGTTGGAGACCCACGCTTCGGGCCAGGGCCTCCAGGACCACGTCCAAGGGCAGGGTGAGCCCGGCCCGAATCTGGCTTTCGGAAACCTTTAGGTCCACCTTGGCCTCAAAACGGGGTTCCTGGGGCAGGCTTCCCGCCAGGGCCCCCATGCCTAGGGCCATAAGGCCGGGGATCATAAGTTTTATAAGAGCCTTTCTCACTGACCACCTCCTGCTTGCATTCTTTCTAGAGAAATCTCAAGGCTTTCATCCTTTAGTACCAAAACCACCCGGTCGCTTTCAATGCGCCGGAGCACCGCTTCGCTACCCGGCAGGAGGCTGCCCACGGGTAACACCAGGTACCCCTCCTTGCTTTCCAGGATGGCCACGCTCACCGGGCCTAGAAGCGTGCCTGCTAGCTTGAGGCCCCTTTCCTCCACCAGGGTTTGCAAGGGGGTCTTGGGGGGCGTGAGGGGTGCGGAGGGGGTGGGTCCGGCCTTCTCCTCCGATGTGGGGGCGGGCAAGGGGGCTTCCACAAGCCCCGCCGGTGGGGTGAGGATGGGAGGGGCTTCCAACTCAGCCTTGGGTGTTTCCGCCCGGAAGGCTGGCGCCAGCACCTTGGGAGCAGGCAGGGCCCCTTGGCTCCCAGGAAGGGGTCGGGGTGGCGTTTGGGCCACGGTGGGGGCGGGCAAGGGGGTTCCCGGGCTCACCCGTACAGGGGCTCCTGTGGGCACGGGCTGGGGTCTGGGGGCTGGGGTAGGGGTGGACAGGGGAGCAGGGGGTGGGGCCTCCACCACCAAGGGCACGAAGGGATTGGGGAGGGGAGCTTCCTTTTGGGGTTGCGGCACCAGCACCGGGGCTCGGGCCTTTGCGGCTTCCGTGGCCTGGGGCCTTTCCGCCTGGGCCTTAGGGGGTGTGGGTCCTGGAGAGGGCGGGGTGGCCGTGGCTTGAGGCTCCGCCTGGAGGGGAGGGATGGGAGGTGCCTCTATGGCCTTGGGGGTAGTCTGGGGTGCAGGGACAGGGATGGGCTCGGCCACAGCGGGCACCTGGGCGGGCAAGTAGAAGCCCACGTACCAGATGGCCACGGCGCTCACCAAGAGGAGGCCCGCCAAAAGGAGCTTGGTGGACTGGGGTAGGTTCCGCCAGGCCTCGACCAGGCGTGGGAGAAGGGATTTCACCGACCACCTCCTTGTGCCCCTGGAGGCGATGGAGCTCCTTGCGTCTGGGTAGCGCCTTCAGGCTGGCCGAGGTCCTTGGCCAGCACGTAGAGGGTTAGGGTCAAGCTGGTGGAGAGAAGGGGGTTTACGTCCTGACCTTGGACGCTGAGGTTAACCCCGGAAAGAGAGCTAAAGCGGGAAAGCTGTTCTAGGCGCTTCAGGTAGGCATAGGTTTCGGGGAAAGGCGCCTCGAGGGAGAGGGCCAGGTTCACCGCCCGCACCTCGGGTACCGGGGCCGAGGTGGGGGAGCGGGTGAAGGAGCGTACCGTGACCCCGCTTCGCAGGGCCTCCGTCAGGATCTCGTTCAAGACCTGGGCCAGGCGTTCTTCTCGGGGAAGGGCCCTGAGGAAGGCCTGGCGCTCCGCTTGCAATTCTGCGATGGCCGCCCGGAGTTCAGGCAGGGCCCGCTGGGCCTGGCGCCCCCTATTCCGCTCAGGGATGAGCCTCTCAATCTCTTGGCGCACGGTTTCCGTTTCCTGGCGCATGGGGACGATGAGAAGGAAGTACCAGAGAAGGGCCACCACCAGGGTGAGGGCGATGGCGATCAGGGCCCATTCCCGCTGTCCCAGCCTAGCGAGCACTTTCCTCACCCCCCACCAAGCCCACCCGGGCGCTGAAGGTGTAAAGCCCCCGGTTCTGGTCCAAGGAAGCCCCTTGGAACTCTATGCCAAAGCGGGGGGAGGTTTCAAAGGCCCGCACGAAGCTCACTAGGGCGTTTTGGTTTAGCGCCTCCCCCTGTACGGTGAACTCCACCCGCACCCGCTTGCCGTCAAAGGTGCCTGCCTGGGCCATCCGGGTGGCCTCGTCTTCCGGTATGGCCCGGGTGCCCACAGAGCGCAGGGCCACGGGAAGCCGCCCCCCTTCTTGGGGAATCTGGCGGATGAAGGTGGCCAGATAATCCGACCACGGGACAAAGCTCTTCTTCAGCCCTTCCCGGATGGCCAGGAGGGCCTCGAGGGCCTTCCTTTCCTGCTCCAAGCGGTTTTGCTCGGCGATGAAGGGTCTCAGGGCCTCCACCTCGGCCCTGAGGGCGTCCCGCTCCGCCTTGGTTTGGTTAAGCTCCGTATACGCTCCGTAGTGGAGGATTCCCAGTACCGAAAGCACCACCAGGGCGAAGGCTCCTGCTGCCAGGCGCCACCAGCCCGGTTCCACGCGCCGGCGCAGGTTTTTGGGGAGGAGATTAAGCCTAATCAAAGGGCATCACCCCCCTTAGGGCCAGGCCCACGGGCACCATAAACTCCGGGCCCAGCTCCTTCAACTTCTCCAGATCAAAGCGCTTGGGGTCCACTTGGACGCCTTGCCAGGGGTCGGGGACAGTGAAGTTGACCCCCAGGGTATCCGTGAGGAGGGTGGCGAGACCCCGAAGCCGGCTCCCCCCGCCGTAGAGGTACCCCACCTCGGGTTGCACATCCCCCAGTTGCACCCGGAAGAACTCCAAGCTCCTCCGGATCTCCTGGGTGAGCTCCACCAGAACGGGGCGGATGGCGTCGTAGATTTTGGCAGGGCTGTACCGCTCCCGTTCGGCGTCAAAGTCCAGAAGAAGCTCCTCGTCCTCGGTGGGGATGGTGGCCAAGCCGTAGGTGCGCTTCACCTCCTCGGCGGTGAGGAAGTCCAGGCCGAAGTTTTTACCGATGGCCTCGGTGAAGTCCTTCCCCGAAAGGGTGAGGATCCGCACCGCCAAGGGGCGGTCTCCCTTAAGGAGGACCAGGCTGGTACTTTCCGCCCCGATCTCCACGGCCACGGAAACCCCTTCCGGGTCGCTGGTGAGCTGGGCCTCCAGGGGATAGAGCCCGGCAAAGGGTTTTACGTCCAGGACAATGGGGGTCAGGCCGGCACCCCGCAGGGCCTCCAGCAGGGAAGCCACCGCTTCCTGCCGGGCAGCTCCCACCATCACCTCCACCTGCTCCCCCTCGGCTGCCTCGGCCAGGGGGTCCAAGGGAGCAAAATCCAGCACCACCTCGTCGATGGGGAAGGGGATGTAGCGCTCCGCCTCCCAGCGCACCGCCTCCTCCATTTCCTTAAGGGGCATCTTGGGTACCTGCAGGGTGCGGAGGATAACGCTGGGATTGGGCACAGCGGTGACCACATAGCGCTTGCGCACCTTGGCTTCCGCCAAAAGCTCCTTAAGCTCTTGGGCTAGGGCCTGGGGCTCAGCGATTACCCCTTCCACCAACATCCCTGGGGCGAGGGGCCGGCTAGCCACGGCTCTCAGGGTGGGGGGGTTCCCAGAGAGCTCCACCAGCTTTAAGTTGGCGGCGCCAATTTCCAGGCCCAGCGCCTCCACGCGGGGTTTGAATAGCTGGCTAAAACCCGAAAACACGTTGCCTCCTTAACTCAGAGCCTAAGGCATAGGCGAGCCTAATGGCAGTATACACGCCTTTGCCTGGAATACCGAGGGGGTGATTGCCACCATGCCCTCTTCATTCTAGACCCAGTCAGGGCCAAAAAACGCCCACCCCCTCGAGGACAGGGCCTCGAGGGGCGCTTGGACCCAAACCTCAGAGGGCCTTAAGCGTCTCCACCACCGCCTTGGTGAAGGTTTCCGTGGTGGCGGTCCCACCCAGGTCTGGGGTATGGGGGCCCTTTTCCAGCACCAGGTCCACCGCCTTCTCTACCTTTTTGGCGGTTTCCTTCTCCCCCAAGTACTCCAGCATCATGGCGGCGGAGAGGATGGCCGCCGTGGGGTTGGCGATCCCCTTGCCGGCGATGTCGGGGGCGGAGCCATGCACGGGTTCAAAGAGGGCGGTGGTATCCCCCAGGTTGGCGGAAGGGGCCAGGCCCAGGCCCCCTACCAGGCCCGCCGTGAGGTCGGAAAGGATATCCCCGAGAAGGTTGGTGGTGACGATCACGTCAAAGCGCTCGGGGCGCATGACCAGCTGCATGGCACAGTTGTCCACGATGATGTCCTGCACATTTACCAAGGGATAATCCTTAGCTATTTCCCGTACTGTGTCCAGGAAAAGCCCCTGGGTTATGGGGAGCACGTTGGCTTTGTGGGCGATATGCAGGGTTTTCCTGGGCCGGCCTTCCGCCAGCTTCAAGGCCACCCGCCCGATGCGCTCGCTGGCCTTCTTGGAGATCACCGCATCGGCAATAGCCACGTCCAGATAGCGCCGCTCCTGTTCCACGTAGAGGCCTTCGGTGTTCTCCCTCACGATGATGAGGTCCACCCCGCTTCGGCTTCCTGGTACGGGCCGGCTTTTGGCCGGACGCACGTTGGCGTAAAGGTCCAGCCTGCGCCTGAGGTAGCGGATGGCACCAAAGAAGCCCGGCACTTTCCTGGTGGGGCTGGTGGCGGCGCCAAAAAGGGTGGCCTGGCAGGAAAGGATTTTTTCCACAGTTTCCTCGGGGACAGAAACCCCTCTTCGCTCAAAGGTCTCCCAGCCCGCCTCGGCCTCCACAAACTCTATGGGTAAGCCGGTGGCTTCCAGAACTTTCCTGGCCGCGGGCACCACCTCGTGGCCGATGCCGTCCCCTTCAATCAAGCAGATGCGGTACGCCATGTTGCCTCCGAACTTGGGAGCAAGCCCCCTTGGGAATATACACTACACCACTCTTGCCCATAGGGACGAGGGCTTTTGGCCTTAGGCCCGTAGGGCGAGGAGGATGAGGACTCCAAGGAGCAGGGTCAAAACCCGTAGGGCCGCCTGGCGCCTGGGAAGCCGTCTCCCACTGGCCCTTAAGGCTCCTTCCACCACCACCCCGGCTATGCCCGCCAGGACGAAGAGGTCTCCTAAACTGGCCGCCTTGCGCAAAGGGGGAAGGGCGATAACATCCCCCAGGAAGGGGAGGCGGGTGGACTCGTCCAGGAGGGTATGGACGGCGTCGCCCCTGGTTTTTAGAAGCTCCTCCCAGCCCTCAATGCCCGCCTTTTTTAAGGCATCTAGGCTGACCGGCATGTGGCCTCCGTTGGCAAAGATAACCAGCGTATTCAAGGCTAGACCCAGGAGGACCAGGTAGAGGCTTTTGAGGTGCCGGTTTTGGTAAAGGCCATAGCCCACCAGTGCGAGGACCAGCGTCTTGGCCAAAGGCCCGGCCCACTCCGGTTGGAAGAGACCCCGGTAGGTACCATAGGCCAAGCCCCCCTCTGCCAAGGCGGCCAGGAGGAAGGCCCAAGGCGCCCTTAGCTCTATTCCGCCGAGGTCCTTGGGTCTGGCTCCGAGGGCGAGGGCGAGGCCGATTCCGAATAGGGCTGCGGCCAGGTAGAGTGTGATAAGGGTCCCTCCTTTGCCTTAAGGTAGGCTTCGCGGTCGCGCCACAAGGGGTTCGCGTGCCAAAGCTGGGTAAAGAGCTTGACCAGCTTGGGGTCAAACTGGATGCCGGAAAGGTCCTGGATTTCCTGTAGGGCCTCCTCCGAGGATTTGGCGGGCCGGTAGGGGCGGCCCGCGGTCATGGCCTCGTAGGCGTCAGCTAGGCCTACGATGCGGGCCTCTTCGGGGATTTCGTGCCCGGCAAGGGCTTTGGGGTAGCCCCGGCCATCCCAGCGCTCGTGGTGGTGCTGGATGACGTTGTAGACCAAGGGGCCGAAGGCCACCTTTGCTGCGGGTTTCAGGAGCTCCACCCCTTTGGTGGTGTGGCTTTGCACAATCTCGTACTCCTGGGGTGTGAGCTTATCCGGCTTTAGGAGGAGGGCTTCTGGAATGCCGATTTTGCCGATGTCGTGGAGCCGGGCAGCCCGGTAGATCTCTTGGGCTTTGGCCTCGTCCTGGTACAAAGCCCGCGCTATGTCAGAAGCGATATCGGCCACACGTTCCGAGTGCAGGCGGGTTTCCTTTTCCTTGGCCTCGAGGGCGTGCATGAGAACCTCCAAGGTGGCGTCAAAGGCCTGCTCCAGCCGCACCTTCTCGTCCCAAAAATAGCGGCTATAGTAGATGGGGATTAAGAAGAGAAGAACCGTCCAGCCCCCCCAGCCGCCCAGAAGGGGGGTTTCATAGGCCCGGGCCAGGAGGAGGGCTATGGGGGAGAGGAGAAAGTAGCTGGCTGCTAGCCAGCCATAGTTCTTACGCCAGATTTCTCGGAATGGGGTGCCGTTGCTTAGGTGAATCACCAGGGTAACCAAACCGGTATTGACAACAAAGAAGGTAACTGAAGCTAGGCCAATACCTATAACATCCGTTAGCTCCAGCTTCCCAAGGTAAAGCGGGTTAGTTTGGAAAAACCTCCATACCAAGGCTGCAGCAACGGTGGCCAGAGTATCTTGGGAGCGGTTGAAGAGCTGTTTGTACCAAACGTTGTCGCTAGGTTGGAAGAGAAAGACCCAAAGGGGGGCAAGCCAAGGGGGAAATAGGACGACCAAGGCTAGGGCAAAGAGGAAAAGGTGGCTCATGCTGGCGTTTAGGGGTAGGCGGATTTCCACCCGCACGCTCCAGAAGACCAGCCCTGCCCAAAAAAGGAGGTCAAACCAGGTGAGGCCAGCTGGGGGAAGGTGGAAGCCATGGTGCAGAATGAGGTAGCCTTCCAGCAATAGGAAGGTTGTGAAAACACCCAGGATAAAGGCCAACACCCGGGGCGGGGGGAGTTCCAGGCGCCGGAGCCTTTGCAGCATACTGGCCTAAGGATAGCACAAGGCCCCCAAGGTTGGGGGCCAAAAGGAAAAAACGGCCAGCTTGTGGCCGTTTTTACTTCCAGTGCGTAGATGCTCCAGCCGCCAGTCCCAAAGCCACCAGAGAGCCGAGAAGCGCCAGAACCTTAGCGATCAGCTTCTTCATCTTCATCCCTCCTTTTCCTAAAGCTTCCGGGGGGTTGGCCCCGTTTGCTTGTTTTTCACTTTAGAGGGGTCGGTCAACACTGTCAAGAGGGAAAGAATAGGTATGGAAAGGGAAAAAATAGCTATTGTCCCAACATTTTTTGGACACATTCAGATTTTTACTACCCAGCTTAGCACATCCCTGGCCAGCTGGGTAGTACCCTGTTGGGTGAGGGGGAACCTTCCGGGTTTGGGGGGGAATACAAGGCCTCAAAAAAACAAGGCGACTGCGGGGCCTAGGCCCTCACAGTCCACCAATGCACCAGCTTGAACACACCCCGCAAATTTCACCGGCAATACCCTAAAATAAAGGTTCTCTGCGCCGAAAAATGCTCTATCCGAATACCCACCCGGAATCTAAAAGGGTTTCTTCCTGGTTCCCACCTCCTTGGCCCCTAGTATAGCAAAGGCGGCTAAGATGTTTAAGTGCACATCTTGGCCATAGATCACGTACAGATCGCCATGCCTCCTGGTGGCGAGGAACGTGCGCGGGCCTTTTACTGCGGGGTGCTGGGGCTCAGCGAAGTCCCTAAGCCAGCCAGCCTCGCCCTTCGGGGTGGGGTGTGGTTTACGGAGGGGCCGGTACGGATCCATCTTGGGGTGGAGGAGGATTTTCGTCCGGCCAGGAAGGCTCACGTGGCCTTGATCACCGATGATCTGGAGGCGGTGGTGGTCCGTTGTCAGCAGGCGGGCTATCCGGTTTTCAGAGACGAACCGCCTCTAGACGGCTATAGCCGGGTGCATATCTTGGATCCCTTTGGGAACCGCCTGGAGATCATGGAGATTGTGGCAAAGACCAGTTCGTAAAGGGACCGGCACCGTTGTCCTAGGTAGGTCTCCAAAAAGATCCCCGCCCCTAGCTAGGGCGGGGGCTTCTACTAAGTGGTGCCGAGGGGCGGAATCGAACCGCCGACACTGCGATTTTCAGTCGCATGCTCTACCAACTGAGCTACCTCGGCCTGGCGGCCCCGACGGGACTCGAACCCGCGATCTCCCACGTGACAGGCGGGTGTGTTAACCAACTACACCACGGGGCCTTGGGTTGTTGCCGGGTCGGGGGCGTCCGACCGGGCACTTAGGATGATAGCCGGGGGAAAGGGCGGTGTCAAGCTTAAGCTGGAGCGAGGTCTTCGCCTACCACCGGACCCGGAAGGGAATAGGAAAGCGGAGCCTTCTGGTGGACCGGGGGGAGTCGGGGTACCGGAATGTGTTCTTGCCCGATGGCCGCATCCTCTACCAGGGCGAGGGTAAGCGGGGAAACCAGGAGCCCATAGGGGGAAACCTGCGGCTACTTCTGGCCCAGCAGGAGGGTACCCCCTTTAGGGCTTTCCTCCGCGAACGGCCTGGCCTTTGGCGGGACCTGGGGTGCTACCGGGTGGAGGGGCACCGCTACGCCCTCCTGCCTGAGGAAGGCCGGTGGGTGTACTGGTTCACCCTTGCCCCTTGTGGATGCGCAGAAGCCCCTTGAGGGTTAAGTCCTCATCCACCACGTCAAAGGAGGGGCAGAGGTCCTTAAGGGTTTCCGCAAAGCCGCCGGTGGCGATCACCAAGGCCTCCCCGGCTTCCATCTTGAAGCGGCGCACCATGCCTTCCACCAAAGCGGCGTAGCCATAGACCAAGCCCGAGCGCAGGGCATCCAAGGTGTTCTTGCCCACCACCCGGGCGGGGGGGACCAGGTCAATGCGGGGGAGCTTGGCAGTGCGGGCGGCCAGGGCGTCGGCAGCGGTCTGGGGGCCGATGGTGATGGCCCCGCCCAGGTAGCGGTTGGGAACTTCCACCAGGTCAAAGGTGGTGGCGGTGCCGAAGTCCACCACAATGTAGCGGCCGGTGGGGCTTTGGTAGCCCAAGGCTCCCACGGCGTTCACCAGGCGGTCGGTGCCGGCTTCCTTGGGGTTGTCTATGCACACCTCCAGCCCCGTGGCCTCGGCGTCCACCACCCGGGCCTTGATGCCGAAAAGCTTCTCTATGGCCTCTTTCATCTCCCTTTCCACCGGGGGCACCACGCTGGAGAGGAGGGCGGCCTTGGGGGGAGGGAGGTTTTCCAGGGCGAAGAGGTTTTGCAGCACCACCCGGTACTCGCTTTCCATGCGCATCCGGTCGGTGTGGATGCGGAAGTGGGCGATGAGGTCCTCCCCGGAGAAGACCCCTAAGACGGTGGAGGTGTTGCCGATGTCAATGGCTAGGAGCATGGGGCTAAGCTTGGCCTTCCTGTCCCTCTTCCCAGGGTTCCAGCACTACCTTGACGGTGATTTCCGCATTGAGACTGGCGGAAACGGAACAGTATTTGGTGTGGGAAAGGTGGGCGGCGCGCTCCAGGGCCTCCAAGGTGACGTTGGGTCCGGAAGCGATGTGGGTGATGGTGATGTGGGTGTAGCGCTTGGGATGGGTTTCCGCCCGGATGCCCTCCACCTCCACCCGGTAGCGGGCCAGGGGTTGCTTTTTCTTTTTCATGATGTCCACCACGTCGTAGGCGGTGCAGGCCCCTAGGGCCATGAGGAGGAGCTCCATGGGGCGGGGGCCGGTGGCGGGCTGGTCCCCGTCGATCATCACCTTGTCCCCTTGTTCGTTGATGCCCAGGAAGCGGTGGCCTACCAGATGGTGGATCACAACCTTCTTGGTCATGAGCCGGATTTTACCAGGCTTTCATCTATCCCGCTAGAATGGGCGTAGATGCGGGTATTCCTCCTGGTTTTCGCCTTGGTATGGAACCTGGCCTTGGCCTTTCCCCGGGTGGGGGTACACCAGGGTTTTACCCGCCTGGTCTTTGACCTGCCCCAGGGGGATGTCCAGTACGGCCTTTCCCAAGAAAACGGTCAGCTTGTGCTGAACCTGAGGGGGGTGAAGGGGGCCTCCTTGGACCAGGTGGTGAACTCGGCCGAGGTGGTTTCCGTGCAGACCATCCCGGAAGGGGAGGGGGTGCGGGTGGTGGTGCGCCTGAAAGGGCCGGTGGAGGCCAAGGTGGTGCGCTATACCGACCCTGACCGGTTGGTGGTGGACTTAATCCTCAAGAAGGAAGCTGCTTCCCCAGCCAAGCCCGCTTCGGACCCCGTCCGCAACCGGCCTCCCAGGCCGCCGAAACCCGTGGTCCTCCTGGACCCGGGGCATGGGGGCATAGACCCGGGGATGGTGGGGCATGTGGTGGAAAAAGAAGTGGTGCTGGATGTGGCCTTGCGCCTTAAGCGCCTTCTGGAGAGGGAGGGGATAGAAGTGCGCCTCACCCGGGACCGGGATATGCATCTTTCCCCCGATAAGCGGGAGGACCTCTCCCGGCGGGCCTCCATGGCCGATAGTTCCCAGGTGAACCTGTTCATCTCCATCCATGTGAACGCTACCCCTACCCGCACCGCCCAGGGGGTGGAGGCCTTTTACTTTGGCCAGGCCCAGGACTCCCGCATCCTGGCCCAGGTGATCCGGGAAAACGGTGGGGGAGAGCTGGGGCGGCGCCTGACCCAGGAGGCCCGCACCGTGGCGGAAAGGATCCTTTCCGATATCGTAGCCCAGGCCAACCAACGCTATAGCCAGCGCCTGGCGGAGACCTTGGGGCGGCACCTTTCCCAGGCCACAGGGAGCCCTTACCGCGGGACCTTCCCGGGCGATTTCTTCGTCCTTCGCTATGCCAAAGTACCCGCGGTCTTGGTGGAGATCGGGTTCGGGGACCATCCCGTGGAGGGGCGAAGGTTGGCCGACCCGGCTTACCGGGAAAAGGTGGCCCAGGGGCTTCTTGCGGGTATCCTTACCTTCTTGGCCAACGGGGCCTATGCCAAGTGAGGGTTCATCTGACCGGGGATTAGGGGCAGGGCTGGGCCTTGAGTTCGGCCACTCCTTTCCAAGGGAGGGGTTTCCAGGAAAGGGGAAGGGGAAGCGCTTGGGACTTGAGAGGCTGCCAGGGGAGTTTGAGCGCCTCGAGGCGGTAGGCCAGGACCTCCCCCTCGGATCCCTCCAGGTTCAGGAAAAGCCCCTCCCCCTGGAAGAGGGAACGGTAGGAGTACCCGTAGGCGAGAGGGGGGTCCAGGGCGCGCAAAGAGGCCATGGGACCCCCGCCGTACCGAAGGCCTGGGTCCCTTTTGGAGGGGCTACTTTGCGGGCCGAGCCAAAGGCCTTGTAGAACCCCCTCTACCTCGGCTTCCCCTACCAGGAAGGACCCCCGCCAGGCCCGAAGGTAGTCAAAGCCGGGCCGGCGGAAAAGCTGGGCCTCACCCCGCAGCAACCCCACCCAGTCCAGAAGAAGCCCTTCCGAGTCCCCCGCCACCTCTAACCGCCCCACCGCCCCCTTTTCCCCCAGGAAACGGAGGTAGTCGTTTCCCGGCCAGCCGCTTTGGTAGCCATAGGCCCACCCTCCGGGGCGGGCCAGCGGAAGGCCCAGGAGGAAGCCGTCAAATCCTCCTTTCCCTTCCACCCGCCCCACCAGGAAAAGGACGCCATGCCGGTACAGGCCCCCGTAGGCGTACCCCTGGCCGGGGAGGGGGAGGCGCCAGGCCCGTTCCTCGGCTAGGTCCAAGACCAGGGCTTCCCAGCCTTTCGGGCCCAGGTACCCTCCCCAGGCGAAACGGCCATCCGTGCCCCAAAGGATTCCCTGGCTTCCCGCCTTGGCCCAAAGGGGCTTTCCCGTTTGGTCCAGCCCCACCTGAAGGAGGGCTTTGCCCACATGGCCCACGGCCAAATAGCCATCCGGGGTACGGGCGAGGCGGTAAAGGGCGGAGTCCTCCTCTTTCGCCAAGACATGGGCGCCGCTTTGCGCCACCACTAGGGCCCGGTGGCCCCCTTCCACCAAAAGCCTTCCCGCCGCCACCTCTCCCAGGCCCGCAAAGAGGGCGGAGCCCAGGAGGGTGGAAAGCATTAGGCAAGCGGCCATTTAAAAGGGAAAGTTCTCCAAAGCTTCCTTGGCTGAGGAGAAGCGCTCCTTGGGGGATTTGGCCAGGAGGCGTTCCAAGTAGGCTTGCTCTGGGGAGGCGAGCCCAGGTATGGGGGGCACGGGTTCCTGGAGGTGGCCGAGGAGGACCTCCTCCGGCCCGCCCACAAAAGGGTGCTCTCCGGAAAGGATCCAGTACAAGATGACGCCTGCGGCGTAGACGTCAGCCTCAGGGCCGGGGCTTTGCCCCAGGACCTGTTCGGGGGCCAGGTAGGGAAGGGTGCCCAGCCTTAGGGGTTTTTTGAAGGCCTCGAGGGCCGGCCCCGAGAGGTCAAAGTCCACCAACCTGGCCTCGTCCGTTCCCGCCACAATGATGTTTTCCGGCTTCACGTCGCGGTGCACCAGGCCCTTGCCGTGCATGTGGGCCAGGGCCATGAGGAGCTGGCGGAAGACGAAAAGGGCCCGGTTTCTGCCGGGCCTACGGAGCATCCAGCGCCCCATCTCCTCCCCGGGGGCGTAGGCCAAGAGGAGGGCAGGGCCTTCCTCCAGGTCCAGGCTCTCCAGGACCGGGTTGAGGTTGGGGTGGGAAAGCCTTTGGCCCACCCAAAGCTCCCGGTTGCGCCTGGCCTCGGCCCCCCGGGGGAAGACCTTGAGGGCGTAGGGGGTGCCATAGCGGTCAAAGGCCAGGTAGACGGTGGCCAAGGCTCCTCGGCCCAAGGGGCGCACCACCCGGTATCGGTTCAAAAGGACCTTCCCCGCCAGGCTCACCGCCTCCACTATATCCAGCCCTCACGTCTTTCACCCAGAAGCCGTTAGGATTTGGGCGTGCGCGGCTTGGCGCTATCCGGTGGGGGGGCTAGGGGGCTGGCCCATATCGGGGCCCTCGAGGTCTTCCTGGAGGCGGGCCTGGACTTCCAGGTGGTGGCGGGAAGCAGCATGGGGGCCATCGTGGGGGCGCTCTACGCCGCAGGCAAGACCCCGGCGGAGATGCTGGCCATCGCCCACAAGACTCCCTGGCTGGGGCTTTTGGGCTTCTCCCCCAGGGAGGGGATTTTTTCCCGCAAGAAGCTCAAGGATTTCTTGGCGGAGCACCTGCCTGGGCGTTTTGAGGAGCTTAAAAGGCCCCTGGCGGTCACCGCGGTGGACGTGGTCTCGGGGCGGCTTCTTTTCCTGACCCAAGGGGACCTGCCCAGCGCCGTCCTGGCCTCGGCCGCCTACCCGGGGCTTCTGGCCCCGGTGGAGCGGGAAGGGCAGCTTCTTTTTGACGGCGGGGTCCTGGACAACCTTCCCGTGGATGCCGCCCGCCTCCTAGGGGCCAGGGAGGTCTATGCCGTGGACGTGACCCCCGAGCGCCGGGTGGAGGAGGCCCCCAAGGGGCTTCTAGCCCTGGCCCGGCGGGCGGTGGACCTGATGCAGCTTCACCTGACCTCGGTGCGCCTCACCCTCTATGCCCCGGAGGTGTACGTGAGGCCCAGCCTGCCCGGGGTGGGCATTGAGGACTTCCGCCGCTTGGAGGAGATCGTGGAGGCAGGGCGCAAAGCCGCCAAGGAGGTCGTAGCCAGTAGAGTAGGAGGGGTATGAAGGCGTTTTGGGACTATCTTTTTCGTGAGTGGTTCCGCCAGGTGGGGGAAGCCCTGTTGGTGGCGTTTTTGGTCACCACCTTTGTCTTCACCACCGTGGGGGTGGTGGGGCAGAGCATGTTTCCCACCCTGCAAAACGGGGAGCGGGTATTGGTTCCCAAGTGGGAGACCTGGCTGGTGCGCTTTGGCCTGATGGAGTGGAAAAGGGGAGAGATCGCCATTCTGAAACCTCCCGAGGGTACTCCCAACGCCACCGCCCGCTTTCCCATCCTGGGCTTTAGCTTCCGGGCCTTCTTCATCAAGCGCATCGTGGCGGTGCCGGGGGATGAGGTCTATGTGGAGCGGGGGGTGGTGTACATCAACGGTAAACCCCTGGACGAAAGGCACATCACCGACCGCATCGCCCCCTGGCCCGATTCCTTTCCGGGGGTGTGCTACAAGGACGGGCGTATGACCCGCCTCCTCACCCAGCAGGGGGATTTTTCCGTGGAGCTTCTGCCCGCCTACCTAAGGCCCCTTAAGGAGATGCTCCTGCCTCCCTCGGAAGAGGTCCTGGCCCGGAGCCGCCTCACCGAGGCCTGCGAGGTGGGGCGCATTCGGCTTAAGAAGGGGTATTACCTGGTCATGGGGGATAACCGCACCTTGGGGGGTTCGGAGGATTCCCGCACCTTCGGCCCGGTGCCCGTGGAGGCCATCGCTGGCAGGGCCAGCTACGTGTGGTGGCCCATCTTCGTGCGGGATGAGGGAGGGCTGCGCCTGAACCTTAGGAGGCTTTCCCCGCCTCCCGCCTACCAACTGCCCTGAAGCACGGCCACCACCAGTCTCCCAGGGCCATGCACCCCCTTCACCATCACCTGGCCAATGTCGGCGCTTTTGGAGGGGCCGGAGTGGAGGCCTAGGGCGCTGGGAAGGGCTTTCAGGTCCAAGAGGGCCTCGAGGAGGCTAGGGTAGACCCGCCCTTCCTCCACCAGGACCAGGTGGACCGGGGGGAGAAGCTGGGCCCTCCGGCCGTCCTCGGAGGAGAGGGCCACGGTGCCCGTTTCCGCCACGGCAAAAAGGGCCCAGGATACGCCCAGGGGGGCCTCTTCGGGGGGAAGCTCGGGCAGGAGCCGGAAGGAGGCGGGAACCCCCCTTCCATAGGCGGCCCCGGGGAGGCCTTGGGAGAGCTCTCCCAGGAGCTTCCTGGCCCTTTCTTCCCCCAGGAGGTGGCCCTCGGCCCCGTTTTCCGCCAGGCGCTTTAGGAAGAGGTCCAGGGGGTTTGCCGAGGGAGGGGCGTGGGGGTGTTCGGGAAGAAGGGCCTTGGGCCGTTCCTTGAGGGCGTGCCCGATGCGGCTCAGGATGCGGGTTCTAGCGTCCATCCTCCGCCTCCAGTTCCTTCCAAAGTTCATGGAAAGGCCTAGGGCTTGGCTTTAGGGGGCCCCGCCCTTCCGTCCAGGCGCGCAGCAGGGGAAGGAGGTGCTGGGGCAGGGGGAGGCCCCTTAGGGCCTTGGAGAAGAGCCGGTAGAGGGTGGGGCTTTCCATCACCTTGGCCAAGGCCTGGATGGCGCCTCTTTCCCAGATGGGGGCCAGGCCCCGCTCCACCGCCCGCTTCCGCCAGGTGAGGAGGAGCTTGGGGATGGGGATCTTCACCGGGCAGGCCTCGTAGCAGGCCCCGCACAGGGTGGAGGCGTAGGGGAGGGGGTAGGCCTCCTCGAGGCCCAAAAGCCCGGGGTCCAAAACCGCCCCGATGGGCCCCGAGTACACGTAGCCGTAGGGGTGCCCCCCGGTTTGACGGTAGACGGGGCAGGCGTTGAGACAGGCCCCGCAACGGAGGCAACGCAACACCTCCCAGGCCTCGGGGTCGTGGAGAAGGGTGGTGCGGCCGTGGTCCACCAGGACCACGTGCACCTCCTCTGGGCCCTCCTCCCCCTCTTTCGCCGGGCCCTGGATGAGGGAAACATAGGTGGAAAGCCGCTGCCCCGTGGCCGCCCGGGCGGTGAGGGGCAGGAAGAGGGCAAGGTCGGCAAGCCGGGGAAGGAGCTTTTCTATGCCCACAAAGGCCACGTGCACCTTGGGAAGGCTGGTGGAAAGGCGGATATTCCCCTCGTTTTCCATGAGGACCAGGGTGCCGGTTTCCGCCACCAGGAAGTTGGCCCCGCTGATGCCCAGCTCGGCGGTGAGGAAGGCATCCCGCAAGACCTTCCTGGCCACGGCGGCCAGGGCCTCGGGGGAGGCGTTCAGGGGGGTGCCGAAGCGCTGGTGGAAGAGCCTTTGGATGTCGGAAAGGGCCAGGTGGATGGCCGGGCCCACGATGTGGCTGGGGGGTTCGCCAAGGAGCTGAATCAGATACTCCCCCAGGTCGGTTTCCAAGACCTCCACCCCCAGGGATTGCAAAAGGGGGTTTACCCCAAGCTCCTCGGTGAGCATGCTCTTGGCCTTCACCGCCCGCTTCACCCCGTGCCGGGCCACCACTTCCCTCAGGATGCGGTGGGCGTCCAGGGGATCTTCCGCCCAGTGCACCTGGACCCCGTTTTCCCTTAGGCGCTTTTCCGCCAGCTCCAAGTAGTGGTCCAGATGGGTGAGGAGGTGGTCTTTCACCCTCTTGGCCCTTTCCCTAAAGGCCTCGGCGTCTATTTCCCCGTAGGCCTTCTTGCGGCCTTCCTCAAAGTGCAGGGTGGCCCCGGTGACCGCCTCCCGCACCCCGGGTTTTTCCCTTAAGAGCTTGGCTGCCTCCTTGGGGTAGAGCTTGGCCTTAGCCTGCATACGCCTCCCATAAGAGGGTGGCCAGGGGAACCACCCGCAGGTTTTTCCCCTGTTGGCCCATTCGTCCGGAAAGGTGGAGGAGGCACCCGGCATCGGTGGAGGTGAGCACCTCCGCCTGGGGCAGGGTGGAAAGCTTGCGGTCGGCCATGGCCAGGGAGACCTCGGGGAGCTTCACCGAGAATAGCCCCCCAAAGCCGCAGCACTCTTCCGCCGCCTCCCAGGGCAGGACCTCGGCCCCGGCGTTCTGCAAAAGGCGAAGGGGTTCCTCCCTAACCCCAAGCTCCCTGAGGGCATGGCACCCGTGGTGATAGGCTATCTTTTTCCCAGAAAGCCCCTTTCCCAGCTCGGACACGCCCAACACCCGCACCAGGAACTGGGAGAGCTCGTAGACCTTCTCCGAAAGCCCCAGGGCTTCCCCGTTCCCGGGAAGGAGTTCTGGGTAGTGGTTTTTCACCATGCTGGCGCAGCTTCCCGAGGGCAGGACCACGTACTGGGCATCCTGGAAGATGCCTAGGGTTCGCTGGGCCAAGGACCGGGCCTCGTTCCAGTGGCCAGCGTTGAAGGCGGGCTGGCCGCAGCAGGTTTGCTCCTGGGGGAAGTCCACCTCCACCCCCAGGGCCCTTAGGAGGCGTACCGTGGCCACCCCCGCTTCCGCATAGAACTGGTCCGCCAGGCAGGTGATGAAAAGGGCTACCCGCATTTGCCCCTATACTACTTGCTTGGTCGGGGAGGCGGGTGGGGGCGGGTTGGCCCTGCCCTTTCTGAACCCGGACAGACACATGTGAGACTGGACGAGTAAAAATGTGGGGACC
>NZ_JAKTNQ010000033.1 GCF_022760835.1 Thermus altitudinis | reverse complement strand
TCGTGAGGGTGGGCGGACCGTGGGCGCCGGCGTGGTCACCAAGATCCTGGAGTGAGGTGAGGCATGCCCAAGATCCGCATCAAGCTACGGGGCTTTGACCACAAGACCCTGGACGCCTCGGCCCAGAAGATCGTGGAAGCGGCCCGGCGCTCCGGGGCTCAGGTCTCGGGTCCCGTGCCCCTGCCTACCCGGGTTAGGCGCTTCACCGTGATCCGGGGTCCTTTCAAGCACAAGGACTCCCGGGAACACTTTGAGCTGCGCACCCACCACCGCCTGGTGGACATCCTGAACCCCAACCGCAAGACCATTGAGAGCCTTATGTCCCTGGACCTGCCCACCGGGGTGGAGATCGAGATCAAGACCGTGGGGGGTGGCAAATGAAGGGCATCCTGGGCCTGAAGGTGGGCATGACCCGGATCTACCGGGAGGACCGGGCCATTCCCGTCACCGTGATCCTGGCGGGCCCCTGCCCGGTGGTCCAGCGCCGGACGCCGGAAAAGGATGGGTATACGGCGGTCCAGCTGGGCTTCCTGCCCCAAAACCCCAAGCGGGTGAACCGGCCCATGAAGGGGCATTTCGCCCGGGCTGGGGTGGGGCCGGTGCGCATCCTGAAGGAGATCCGCGGCTTCAACCCGGAAGGCGACGTGGTGACGGTGGAGATCTTTAAAGCGGGGGAGCGGGTGGACGTGACCGGCACCTCCAAGGGCCGGGGCACGGCGGGGGTAATGAAGCGCTGGAACTTCGCCGGTGGCCCCGATTCCCACGGTGCCCACAAGATCCACCGCCACCCTGGGTCCATCGGGAACCGCAAGACCCCAGGCCGGGTCTACAAGGGAAAGAAGATGGCCGGGCGCTATGGGGCTGAGCGGGTCACGGTGATGAACCTCGAGGTGGTGGACGTGATCCCCGAGGAAAACCTCCTCTTGGTCAAGGGTGCGGTGCCTGGCCCCAACGGGGGCTTGGTGCTGGTGCGCGAGACCAAGAAGGTGGCCAAGTAAAGGAGGGTATGGTGTACCAGATTCCTGTTCTCTCCTCGTCTGGCAAGCGGGAGCTTTCCGCTGACCTTCCCCAGGAGATCAATCCCCATCTCCTTTGGGAGGTGGTGCGCTGGCAGCTGGCGAAAAGGCGCCGGGGTACCGCCAGCACCAAGACCCGGGGTGAGGTGGCCTATTCCAGCCGCAAGATCTACCCCCAGAAGCACACGGGGCGGGCCCGCCACGGGGATATCGGGGCCCCCATCTTCGTGGGGGGTGGGGTGGTTTTCGGCCCCAAGCCCCGGGACTACAGCTACACCTTGCCCAAGAAGGTGCGGCAGGCGGGCTTGGCCATGGCCGTGGCCGACCGGGCTAGGGAGGGCAAGCTCCTTTTGGTGGAGGACTTCCCCGGCGTGAACGGCAAGACCAGGGAGTTTTTGGCCTGGGCCAAGGCCGCGGGGCTGGACGGCGCGGAAAGCGTCCTCCTGGTCACGGCCAACGAGGTGGTGCGCCGGGCGGCCCGCAACCTCCCTTGGGTGGTAACCCTGGCCCCGGAAGGGCTCAACGTCTACGACATCCTGCGCACCGGACGCCTGGTCATGGACCTGGCGGCCTGGGAGGCCTTCCAGGCCCGCATGGGGGGTGAGGCATGAAGACCGCCTTTGACGTGATCCTGGCCCCGGTGCTTTCCGAGAAGGCCTATGCCGGCTTCGCCGAGGGCAAGTACACCTTCTGGGTCCACCCCAAGGCCACCAAAACGGAGATTAAAAACGCCGTGGAGGCGGCCTTTAAGGTCAAGGTGGTGGGGGTGAACACCATGACGGTGCGGGGAAAGAAGAAGCGCCTGGGCCGTTACCTGGGCAAGCGCCCCGACCGCAAGAAGGCCATCGTGCAGGTGGCTGCCGGGCAGAAGATTGAGGCCTTGGAGGGCCTCATCTAGACCTAAGCCGGGAGGGGGGCCCGGCCCCGATCCGGCAGGAGGCATAGAGGATGGCAGTAAAGAAGTTCAAACCCTACACCCCAAGCCGCCGCTTCATGACGGTGGCGGACTTCTCCGAGATCACCAAAACGGAGCCGGAGAAGTCTTTGGTCAAGCCCCTGAAGAAGACGGGGGGGCGGAACAACCAGGGGCGCATCACCGTGCGCTTCCGGGGGGGCGGCCACAAGCGGCTTTACCGGATCATTGACTTCAAGCGCTGGGATAAGGCAGGCATCCCCGCCAAGGTGGCGGCCATCGAGTACGACCCCAACCGCTCGGCCCGCATCGCCCTCTTGCACTACGTGGACGGGGAAAAGCGCTACATTATCGCCCCCGATGGCTTGCAGGTGGGCCAGCAGGTGGTGGCGGGGCCGGATGCCCCTATAGGGGTGGGCAACGCCCTCCCCCTGCGCTTCATCCCTGTGGGTACCGTGGTGCATGCGGTGGAGTTGGAGCCCAAGAAAGGGGCTAAGCTGGCCCGTTCCGCTGGCACCAGCACCCAGATCCAGGGCCGGGAAGGGGATTACGTGATTCTGCGCCTGCCTTCCGGAGAACTTAGGAAGGTGCACGGGGAGTGCTACGCCACCA
This sequence comes from Thermus altitudinis, assembly GCF_022760835.1. GTDB lineage: Bacteria > Deinococcota > Deinococci > Deinococcales > Thermaceae > Thermus > Thermus altitudinis. The sequence goes on along the minus strand of NZ_JAKTNQ010000033.1, from coordinate 18,374 downwards.
TCGGGGCTGTGGGCAACGCCGACCACAAGAACATCGTTCTGGGCAAGGCGGGCCGCACCCGCTGGCTGGGCCGCAAGCCCCACGTGCGGGGTGCCGCCATGAACCCGGTGGACCACCCCCACGGCGGTGGTGAGGGCCGGGCACCCCGGGGCCGGCCTCCCGCTTCCCCCTGGGGCTGGCAGACCAAGGGCCTTAAGACCAGGAAGCGGCGGAAGCCCTCCAGCCGCTTCATCATCGCCCGGCGCAAGAAGTGAGGTGAGCCATGCCGCGTAGCTTGAAGAAGGGCGTATTCGTTGACGAACACCTCTTGGAGAAGGTGCTGGAGCTGAACGCCAAGGGGGAAAAGCGGCTCATCAAGACCTGGAGCCGCCGCTCCACCATCGTCCCCGAGATGGTGGGCCATACCATTGCGGTCTACAACGGCAAGCAGCACGTGCCCGTCTACATCACCGAGAACATGGTGGGGCACAAGCTGGGAGAGTTCGCCCCCACCCGCACCTACCGGGGGCATGGCAAAGAGGCTAAGGCCACCAAGAAGAAGTAGCCATGGAAGCGAAAGCCATTGCCCGTTACGTGCGCATCTCCCCCAGGAAGGTCCGGTTGGTGGTGGACCTGATCCGGGGGAAGAGCCTCGAGGAGGCCCGCGCCCTCCTGCGCTACACCCCTAAGCGGGGGGCCTATTACGTGGCCAAGGTGCTGGAGTCCGCCGCCGCCAATGCGGTCAACAACCACGACATGCTGGAGGACCGGCTTTACGTGAAGGCGGCCTTTGTGGACGAGGGGCCCGCCCTAAAGAGGGTGCTTCCCCGGGCCCGGGGCCGGGCGGACATCATCAAGAAGAAGACCAGCCACATCACGGTGATCTTGGGGGAGAAACATGGGAAATAAGATCCACCCCATCGGGTTTAGGCTCGGCATCACCCGGGACTGGGAGTCCCGTTGGTATGCGGGCAAGAAGCAGTACCGCCATCTTCTTCTGGAGGACCAGAGGATTCGTGAGGTCCTCACCAAGGAGCTCTACCCGGCAGGTCTGGCCCGCATTGACATTGAACGGGCTGCGGACAACGTGGCCGTAACCGTGCACGTGGCCAAGCCCGGCGTGGTCATCGGCCGGGGCGGGGAGAAGATCAAGGTCCTGAGGGACACCCTTTCCCAGCTCACGGGAAAGAACGTGGCCCTGAACGTCCAGGAGATCCATAACCCCAACCTCTCGGCGCCCCTGGTGGCCCAGCGGGTGGCGGAGCAGATTGAGCGCCGCTTTGCCGTGCGCCGGGCCATCAAGCAGGCGGTGCAGCGGGTCATGGAGGCGGGGGCCAAGGGGGCCAAGGTGATCGTGTCCGGCCGCATCGGTGGCGCCGAGCAGGCCCGCACCGAGTGGGCGGCCGAGGGCCGGGTGCCCCTCCACACGTTGCGTGCTAATATAGACTATGGCTTCGCTTTGGCCCGCACCACCTACGGGGTGCTGGGGGTCAAGGCCTACGTGTTCCTGGGCGAGGTGATTGGCGGCCAGAAGCCCAAGGCCCGGCCCGAGGAGCCAAGGGCGGAGGAGAGGCCCCGCCGCCGCCGCCCAGCCGTGCGCGTGAAGAAGGAGGAGTAGGCCATGTTGATGCCCAGGCGCATGAAGTACCGCAAGCAGCACCGGGGCCGCATGAAGGGGGCGGCCAAGGGGGGTGACTACGTGGCCTTTGGGGACTTCGGCCTGGTGGCCATGGAACCCGCCTGGATCACCTCCCAGCAGATTGAGGCGGCCCGTGTGGCCATGGTGCGCCACTTCCGCCGTGGGGGGAAGATCTTCATCCGCATCTTCCCCGACAAGCCCTACACCAAGAAGCCCCTCGAGGTGCGGATGGGTAAGGGTAAGGGCAACGTGGAAGGCTACGTGGCGGTGGTGAAGCCGGGGCGGGTGATGTTTGAGGTGGCGGGGGTCACCGAGGAGCAGGCCCTCGAGGCCTTGCGCATTGCCGGCCACAAGCTTCCCATCCGGACCAAGATCGTGAGGAGGGATGCCTACGATGAAGCCCAGTGAGATCCGCAAGCTCTCTCCCAGTGAGATTGAAAAGCTGGTTCGGGAGAAGAAGCGGGAGCTGATGGAACTTCGTTTCCAGGCCTCCATCGGCCAGCTTTCCCAGAACCACCGGGTGCGGGAGACCAGGCGCCTCATCGCCCGGCTCCTCACGATCCTGAACGAGAAGAGGAGGGCCAATGCCTAAGAAGGTGCTGACCGGGGTGGTGGTGAGTGACAAGATGCAGAAGACCGTCACGGTCTTGGTGGAGCGCCAGTTCCCCCACCCCCTCTATGGCAAGGTGATCAAGCGCTCCAAAAAGTACCTGGCCCACGACCCTGAGGAGAAGTACCAGGTGGGGGACGTGGTGGAGATCATTGAAGCCCGCCCCATCTCCAAGCGCAAGCGCTTTAGGGTTTTGCGCCTGGTGGAAGGGGGTCGGTTGGACCTGGTGGAGAAGTACCTGGTGCGTAGGCAGAACTACGCCAGCCTTTCCAAGCGGGGAGGTAAGGCATGATCCAGCCCCAAACCTACCTGGAGGTGGCCGACAATACCGGGGCCCGCAAGATCATGTGCATCCGGGTCCTTAAAGGTTCCAACGCCAAATACGCCACCGTGGGGGATGTGATCGTGGCCAGCGTAAAGGAGGCCATCCCTCGCGGGGCGGTGAAGGAAGGGGACGTGGTGAAGGCGGTGGTGGTGCGCACCAAAAAGGAAGTAAAGCGCCCCGATGGCTCGGCCATCCGCTTTGACGACAACGCCGCCGTCATCATCAACAACCAGCTGGAGCCCCGGGGCACCCGTGTTTTCGGACCTGTGGCGCGTGAACTTCGGGAAAAGGGGTTCATGAAGATTGTCTCCCTGGCTCCGGAGGTGCTCTGATGCAGGCCAAGGTGCATGTGAAGAAGGGGGACACGGTTCTGGTGGCCTCCGGCAAGTACAAGGGCCAGGTGGGCAAGGTGAAGGCGGTTCTGCCCAGGAAGGGTGCGGTCATCGTGGAGGGGGTGAACATCGTCAAGAAGGCGGTGCGGGTCAGCCCCCAGCATCCCCAGGGTGGCTTTGTGGAGCAGGAAGCCCCCCTGCATGCCTCCAAGGTGCGCCCCATCTGCCCCGCATGCGGCAAGCCCACCCGGGTGCGCAAGAAGTTCCTGGAGGATGGCCGCAAGATCCGGGTTTGCGCCAAGTGCGGCGGGTCTTTGGACGTGGAGGAGTAAGATGCCCCTGGATGTAGCGCTGAAAAGGAAATACTACGAGGAGGTCCGGCCCGAGCTCATCCGCCGCTTCGGCTACCAAAACGTCTGGGAGGTGCCCAGGCTGGAGAAGGTGGTGGTCAACCAGGGCTTGGGCGAGGCCAAGGAGGATGCCCGCATCCTGGAGAAGGCTTCCAAAGAGCTGGCCCTCATCACCGGTCAAAAGCCAGCCATAACCCGGGCCAAGAAGTCCATCTCCAACTTCAAGCTGCGCAAGGGGATGCCCATCGGGCTCAGGGTTACCCTGCGGGGCGACCGCATGTGGATCTTCCTGGAGAAGCTCCTGCACGTGGCGCTTCCCCGCATCCGCGACTTCCGCGGGGTAAACCCGGCCAGCTTTGATGGCCGGGGCAACTACAACCTGGGCCTTAGGGAACAGCTCATCTTCCCGGAGATCACCTACGACATGGTGGACGCCCTTAGGGGCATGGATATTGCGGTGGTCACCACCGCCCGGACCGACGAGGAGGCCAAGGTCCTTTTGGAGCTTCTGGGCTTCCCCTTCCGCAAGTGAGGCGAGCATGGCGAGAAAAGCGTTGATCGAAAAGGCCAAGCGTACTCCCAAGTTCAAGGTGCGGGCCTACACCCGTTGCGTGCGCTGCGGGAGGGCCAGGAGCGTCTACCGCTACTTTGGGCTCTGCCGGCTTTGCCTTCGGGAGCTTGCCCACAAGGGTCAGCTTCCCGGGGTGAAGAAGGCCAGCTGGTAGGCCGTGGCCGGTCGGGGGGGTTCCCTCGAGACCGCATGGTCCAGGAGTGAGGTAAAAGGAGAGAGGAAATGTTGACCGACCCCATTGCCGACATGCTGACCCGGATTCGGAACGCCACCCGGGTCTACAAGGAGAGCACCGAGGTGCCCGCCTCCCGTTTCAAGGAGGAGATCCTCAAGATCCTCAAGCGGGAGGGCTTCATCAAGGGGTACGAGCGGGTGGAGGTGGACGGTAAACCCGTCCTGCGCATCTACCTAAAGTACGGGCCAAGGCGCCAGGGGCTGGACCCCCGGCCCGAACAGGTCATCAACCACATCCGCCGCATCAGCCGTCCTGGGCGGCGGGTCTATGTGGGGGTCAAGGAGATTCCCCGGGTGCGCCGCGGCTTGGGGATTGCCATCCTGTCCACGCCCAAGGGGGTTCTCACCGATCGGGAGGCCCGGCGGTTGGGCGTGGGTGGGGAGCTCATCTGTGAGGTGTGGTGATGTCTAGGATTGGCCGGCTTCCCATTCCCTTGCCCAAGGGGGTCACCCTGGAGGTGGCTCCGGGGCTGGTTAAGGTCAAAGGCCCCAAGGGCGAGCTTTCCGTGCCCATCTCCCCGGAGATGCGGGTGGTGGTGGAGGAGGGGCTGGTGCGGGTGGAAAGGCCCTCGGATGAAAGGCGGCACAAGAGCCTCCACGGCCTTACCCGAACCCTCATCGCCAACGCCATCAAAGGGGTTTCCGAGGGGTACGTGAAGGAGCTCCTCATCAAGGGCATCGGTTACCGGGCCCGGCTTGCGGGTCGGGCGGTGGAGCTCACCGTGGGCTTCAGCCACCCCGTGGTGGTGGAGCCGCCGGAGGGCGTGACCTTTGAGGTCCCCGAACCCACCAAGATTCGCGTTCTGGGCATAGACAAGCAGAAGGTGGGCCAGGTGGCCGCCAACCTCCGCGCCATCAAGAAGCCCAGCGCCTACCATGAGAAGGGTATCTACTACGCGGGCGAGCCCGTCCGCCTCAAGCCCGGCAAGGCCGGGGCCAAGAAGTAGGGGGAACCATGGCACGGCTTACCGCATACGAACGCCGCAAGTTCCGGGTGCGCAACCGCGTCAAGCGCGCGGGCCGGCTCCGCTTGTCCGTCTTCCGGAGCCTTAACCACATTTACGCCCAGATCATCGACGACGAGAAGGGCCATACCCTGGTGGCCGAGTCCAGCCTGGCCCTGAAGCTCCAGGGCAACAAGACGGAGGTGGCCCGGCAGGTGGGCCGGGCCTTGGCGGAGAAGGCCAAGGCCTTGGGGATCACCAAGGTGGCCTTTGACCGCGGTCCTTACAAGTACCACGGACGGGTCAAGGCCCTGGCGGAAGGGGCCAGAGAAGGGGGCCTGGAGTTCTAGGTCGCGTAGCGAGGAGGAAGCATGCCCGAGACCGATTTTGAAGAGAAGATGATCCTGGTGCGGCGCACCGCCAAGACCTACCAGGGTGGCCGCCGCTTCCGCTTCGGAGCCTTGGTGGTGGTGGGGGATCGGCAGGGCCGGGTGGGCCTGGGCCTGGGTAAGGCCAAGGAGGTGCCCCTTGCGGTGCAGAAGGCGGGGTATTACGCCCGCCGCAACATGGTGGAGGTGCCCATCCAAAACGGCACCATTCCCCATGAGATTGAGGTGGAGCACGGAGCTTCCAAGATCCTCCTGAAGCCGGCAGCCCCGGGTACGGGGGTGATCGCGGGGGCGGTTCCCCGGGCCATCCTCGAGCTCGCCGGGATCACGGATATCCTCACCAAGGAGCTGGGGAGCCGTAACCCCATCAACATCGCCTACGCCACCATGGAGGCGCTCAGGCAGCTTAAGACCAAGCAGGATGTGGAGCGCCTGCGGAAAGGCGGTGAGGAGTGATGGCCAAGCTTAAGGTCAAGCTGGTGAAAAGCCCCATTGGGTATCCCAAGGACCAGAAGGCGGCCTTGAAGGCCCTGGGGCTGACCAAGCTTCACAAGGAAAAGGTCTTTGAAGACCATCCCGCCATACGGGGGAACATCCAGAAGGTGGCCCACCTGGTGCGGGTGGAGGTGCTGGAATGAAGCTCACCGATCTAAAACCCAATCCTGGTGCCAACAAGAGGCGGAAACGGGTGGGGCGGGGTCCTGGCTCCGGCCACGGCAAGACGGCCACCCGGGGCCACAAGGGGCAGAAGTCACGCTCCGGTGGCCTCAAGGACCCGCGCCGCTTTGAAGGGGGGCGCTCCACCACCCTGATGCGCCTGCCCAAGCGGGGGATGCAGGGCCAGGTGCCCGGGGAGATCAAGCGGCCCAGGTACCAGGGGGTGAACCTGAGGGACCTGGCCCGCTTCCAGGGGGAGGTGACCCCCGAGATGCTGGTCCAGGCCGGGATTCTGAAGAAGGGGTACAGGCTAAAGGTGCTCGGGGAGGGGGAGGCTAAGCCCCTTAGGGTGGTGGCCCACGCCTTTTCCAAAACTGCCCTGGAGAAGCTGAAGGCTGCGGGCGGCGAGGCCGTCTTGCTGGCCCCATTGCCTGAAGGGCAAACGCCTAAGGAGGCTTAGGATGCTTAAGGCCTTCCGGAGCGCCCTGGCCATTCCCGAACTGCGCCAGCGGATCCTCTTCACCCTGCTGGTGTTGGCCGCCTACCGCCTGGGGGCCTTTATCCCCACCCCGGGGGTGGACCTGGACAAGATCCAGGAGTTCCTGCGCACCACCCAGGGGGGGGTTTTCGGCATCATCAACCTGTTTTCCGGCGGTAACTTTGAGCGCTTCTCCATCTTTGCCCTGGGGATCATGCCCTATATCACCGCGGCCATCATCATGCAACTTTTGGTGAACGTGGTCCCCGCCCTGGAGAAGCTTTCCAAGGAGGGTGAGGAGGGCCGCCGCATCATCAACCAGTACACCCGCATCGGCGGCATCGCTCTGGGGGCTTTCCAGGGATTCTTTCTGGCCACCGCCTTCCTGGGGGCGGAGGGCGGGCGCTTTCTCCTTCCCGGCTGGTCCCCCGGTCCTTTTTTCTGGCTGGTGGTGGTGGTCACCCAGGTGGCGGGCATCGCCCTTCTCCTTTGGATGGCGGAGCGCATCACCGAGTACGGCATCGGCAACGGCACCAGCATGATCATCTTTGCCGGGATCGTGGTGGACTGGTTGCCGCAGCTTTTCCGCACCGCGGGCCTCATCCGCACCGGGGAAGTGAACCTGGTGGCCTTCCTCTTCTTCCTGGCCTTCATCGTCTTGGCCTTTGCCGGGATGGCGGCGGTGCAACAGGCGGAAAGGCGTATTCCTGTCCAGTACGCCAGGAAGGTGGTGGGCAGAAGGGTCTATGGGGGGCAGGCCACCTACATCCCCATCAAGCTGAACGCCGCTGGCGTCATCCCCATCGTGTTTGCCGCCGCCATTCTGCAGATTCCCATCTTCCTCACCGCCCCCTTCCAGGACAACCCCGTGCTCCAGGCCATCGCCAACTTCTTCAACCCCACCCGTTTCTCGGGTCTACTCATTGAGGTGGCGCTCATCGTCCTTTTCACCTACGTGTACACCGCGGTGCAGTTTGACCCCAAGCGGATTGCGGAAAGCCTCCGGGAGTACGGGGGCTTCATCCCGGGCATCCGTCCCGGGGAGCCCACGGTGAAGTTCCTGGAGCACATCGTTTCCCGCCTGACCCTCTGGGGGGCTCTTTTCCTGGGCCTGGTGGCGGCCTTGCCCCAGATCATCCAGAACCTCACCGGGGTGAAGAGCATCGCCTTTTCCGGCATCGGCCTTCTCATCGTGGTGGGCGTGGCCCTGGATACCCTTAGGCAGATTGAGAGCCAGCTGATGCTGAGGAACTACGAGGGGTTCCTCTCCAAGGGCCGCATCCGCGGCCGCACGCGTTAGGAGGAAGGATGGGGGAAGCGGTGATCTTCTTGGGGCCGCCGGGGGCGGGGAAGGGTACCCAGGCCTCGCGGCTTGCGGTGGAGCTCGGTTTTAAGAAACTCTCCACCGGGGACATCCTCCGGGACCACGTGGCCCGGGGCACGCCCTTAGGCCAGCAGGTGAAGCCCATCATGGACCGGGGGGACCTGGTGCCGGATGAGCTCATCCTGGCCCTGATCCGGGAGGAGCTGGCGGAACGGGTGATTTTTGATGGGTTTCCCCGTACCCTGGCCCAGGCCGAGGCTTTGGACCAGCTCCTCGGGGAAACGGGAACCCGGCTCCTCGGGGTGGTGCTGGTGGAGGTGCCGGAGGAGGAGCTCATCGCCCGGATGCTGAAGCGGGCGGAGCTAGAGGGTCGTTCCGACGATAACGAGGAGACCATCCGGCACCGGCTCCGGGTTTACCGGGAGAAGACCGAGCCCTTGGTGCAGTATTATGAGAAAACGGGTGCCTTGAGGCGGGTGGATGGCCTGGGTACTCCTGATGAGGTCTACGCCCGCATCCGGGCTTCCTTAGGAATCTGATGGCCATCAAGCTGAAGAGTCCATGGGAGATTGAGCGCATGCGGGAGGCGGGGGCCCTCCTCACCGAGGTGGTGGAGGAGGTGGGGCGGCACGTGGAGCCCGGCATCACCACCAAGGAGCTGGACCGGATCGCCTACGAGGCCATAAGGAAGCGCAAGGCCAAGCCGGCCTTCCTGGGTCTATATGGGTTTCCCGCCACCCTGTGCACCTCGGTGAACGAGGTGGTGGTTCACGGCATTCCCTCAGAGGAGCCCCTAAAGGAAGGGGATATCCTCTCCGTGGATGTGGGCCTCATCTACGGGGGTTTCGCTGCGGATATGGCCCGGACCTTTCCCGTGGGCAAGGTTTCCCCGGAGGCGGAAAGGCTCATAAGGGACACGGAGGCTGCTTTCTGGGAGGGGTTTAAGTACCTTAGGCCCGGCTACCGCATCGGGGATGTGGCCCATGCGGTGCAGACTTTTCTGGAAGGCCGGGGGTATGGGGTGGTGCGGGAGTTCGTGGGGCATGGGGTAGGCCGGGAGATCCACGAGGATCCCCAGCTGCCCAACTTCGGCAAGCCGGGAACGGGACCCAAGATCCGGCCGGGTATGACCCTGGCCCTCGAGCCCATGGTCACCTTGCGCCCAGCCTCTGTGGTAATATTGGAAGATGGCTGGACGGCGAGCGCCGGACCTGGCAACCTCGCCGCCCACTACGAGAACACCGTCTTGGTGACGGAGGAGGGCCCGGAGCTTCTCACCGGGGTTGCCCTGGTGCGGGCGCAGTAGGAGGGGTATGGCGAAGGAGAAGGACACCATTCGGGCAGAGGGCGTGGTTACCGAGGCCTTGCCCAACACCACGTTTCGGGTGAAGCTGGACTCGGGGCCCGAGATCCTGGCCTACATCTCGGGCAAGATGCGCATGCACTACATCCGCATCCTGCCTGGGGACCGGGTGGTGGTGGAGATTACCCCCTACGACCCCACGCGGGGCCGCATCGTGTACAGGAAGTAGGAGGCGAGATGAAGGTACGGGCATCGGTGAAAAAGATGTGCGACAAGTGCAAGGTGGTGCGCCGGCACGGTCGGGTGTACGTGATCTGCGAAAACCCGAAGCACAAGCAGCGGCAAGGGTAAGGAGGGAACGTGGCGAGGATTGCAGGTGTGGAGATTCCCAGGAACAAGCGGGTGGACGTGGCCCTCACCTACATCTACGGCGTGGGGCCGGCCCGGGCCAAGGAGGCCTTGGAGAAGACGGGGATCAACCCGGCGACCCGGGTAAAGGACCTCACCGAGGCGGAGGTGGTGCGCCTTCGGGAGTACGTGGAGAACACCTGGAAGCTGGAGGGTGAGCTCAGGGCGGAGGTGGCCGCCAACATCAAGCGTCTCATGGACATCGGTTGCTACCGAGGCCTCCGCCACCGCCGCGGATTGCCGGTGAGGGGGCAGCGCACCCGTACCAATGCCCGTACCCGGAAGGGCCCCCGCAAGACGGTGGCGGGCAAGAAGAAGGCGCCTAGGAAGTAGTTCTAGGGCCAGTGGATACTCCTAAAGCTGAGGGAGAGTATGGCCAGAAAAGCGACCAAGAAAAAAGTCAAGCGACAGGTGGCCAGTGGGAAGGCGTACATCCACGCCTCCTACAACAACACCATCGTGACCATCACCGACCCGGACGGCAACCCCATCACCTGGTCCTCGGGTGGGGTCATCGGCTACAAGGGAAGCCGCAAGGGCACCCCGTATGCGGCCCAGCTTGCGGCCATGGACGCCGCAAAGAAGGCTATGGCCTACGGCATGCAGAGCGTGGACGTGATCGTGCGCGGCACTGGGGCGGGCCGGGAGCAGGCCATCCGGGCCCTCCAGGCCTCGGGTTTGCAGGTGAAGTCCATCGTGGACGACACCCCCGTGCCCCATAACGGCTGCCGGCCTAAGAAAAAGTTCCGCAAGGCTTCGTAAGGAGTAGGAGAAGATGGGTCGTTACATTGGTCCAGTTTGCCGTCTTTGCCGCCGGGAAGGAGTGAAGCTTTACCTGAAGGGGGAGCGTTGCTACAGCCCCAAGTGCGCCATGGAGCGCCGCCCCTACCCTCCGGGGCAGCACGGGCAGAAGCGCACCCGCCGGCCTTCCGACTACGCGGTGCGCCTGAGGGAGAAGCAGAAGCTCCGCCGCATCTACGGGATTTCGGAAACCCAGTTCCGCAACCTCTTTGAGGAGGCCAGCCGTAAGAAGGGGGTTACAGGTACCGTCTTCCTGGGGCTTTTGGAGTCCCGCTTGGACAATGTGGTCTATCGGCTGGGCTTCGCTGCTAGCCGCCGCCAGGCCCGGCAGATGGTGCGCCATGGGCACATCACCGTGAACGGGCGCCGGGTGGACCTTCCCGCCTACCGGGTGAAGCCGGGGGACGAGATCGCCATCGCCGAGGGTAGCCGCAACCTGGCCTTCATCCGGGAGAACCTCGAGGCCATGAAGGGCCGCAAGGTGGGCCCCTGGCTTTCCTTGGACGTGGAGGGGATGAAGGGCAAGTTCCTGCGCCTGCCGGATCGGGAGGACCTGGCCCTGCCCGTGAACGAGCAGCTGGTGGTGGAGTTCTACTCCAGGTAGCCTTGGAGGGGCCCGGCCTGTCCTGGCCCCTATATTGGCAAGGAGGTCTATGTTAGAGAGCAAGCTGAAAGCCCCGGTCTTCACGGTGCGCACCCAGGGGCGGGAATATGGGGAGTTCGTCCTGGAGCCCCTGGAGCGGGGGTTCGGCGTCACCCTGGGCAACCCCTTGAGGCGGATTCTCCTTTCCTCCATCCCCGGGACCGCGGTCACCAGCGTCTACATTGAGGATGTGCTCCACGAGTTCTCCACCATTCCCGGGGTCAAGGAGGACGTGGTGGAGATCATCCTGAACCTGAAGGAGCTGGTGGTGCGCTTCCTGGACCCCAGGATGCAGACCACCACCCTGATCCTAAAGGCCCAAGGCCCTAAGGTGGTCAGGGCGGGGGATTTTGTCGTCCCACCCGATGCCGAGATCCTAAACCCCGATCTGCCCATCGCCACCTTGGAGGAGGGGGGCAAGCTCTACATGGAGGTGCGGGTGGACCGGGGCGTGGGGTACGTGCCCGCCGAGCGCCACGGCATCAAGGACCGGATCAACTCCATCCCCGTGGACGCCATCTTTTCCCCTGTGCGCCGGGTGGCCTTCCAGGTGGAGGATACCCGGCTTGGCCAGCGCACCGACCTGGACAAGCTGACCCTTAGGATCTGGACGGACGGTTCCGTGACCCCCCTGGAGGCCCTGAACCAGGCGGTGGAGATCCTTAGGGAGCACCTTTCCTACTTCGCCAACCCCCAGGCCACCGCCCTGCCTGCCCCGGAGCCGGCTTCGGCGGAGCGCACGGAAGGGGAGGAGGACCTGGACCTGCCCTTGGAGGAGCTAGGGCTTTCCACCCGGGTTCTTCACAGCCTCAAGGAGGAGGGGATCGAGTCGGTGCGGGCGCTTTTGGCCTTGAACCTCAAGGACCTTAAGAACATCCCCGGCATCGGGGAAAGGAGCCTCGAGGAGATCCGCGAGGCCCTGGCCAAGAGGGGCTTCGCCCTAAAGGAGTGAGACCATGCGCCACCTAAAGTCTGGAAGGAAGTTGAACCGCCACTCTTCCCACCGCCTGGCTCTATACCGGAACCAGGCCAAGAGCCTGCTCACCCATGGCCGCATCACCACCACCGTGCCCAAGGCCAAGGAGCTCACCGGGTTTGTGGACCACCTCATCCACCTGGCCAAGCGGGGCGACCTGCACGCCCGCCGCCTGGTGCTGAGGGATCTGCAGGACGTGAAGCTGGTGCGCAAGCTCTTTGATGAGATTGCTCCCAAGTACCAGAACCGGGCCGGGGGGTACACCCGGGTGCTGAAGCTGGCGGAGCGCCGGCGGGGGGATGGGGCGCCCTTGGCCCTGGTGGAGCTGGTGGAGTAGGGTACCGAAAGGGGGCAAGGATACCCCTTTGGCGCCGGGCCCCAGGATGGGGTACCGGCGTTTAGGCCTTTCCTCCCCGCTCCTGGAGGAGCCTTAGCACCTGGTCCTCCAGTTCGCCGATGTAGGCGGCCAGGGTGTTGCCGTGCTTTTCCAGGATTTCCGCCAGGCGGGCCTCGAGGGCCCGGATCTCCTCCTTCTCCGCCTCCGCCAGGCGCTTCAGTTCCTCCTCCAGGTAGCGCCTGAGCTCGGTGTAGCGGCTCTCCTCCGCTTGTTCGGCCAGCTTTTTGTAGTGGAGAAGCTCCCGGGCGTAGCGCCGCACCTCCAGGAGGGCGGCGGTTTCCAGGCCGATGGTGAAGATGAGGTAGAGGAGGGAAACCACCCCCAAGGCCACCACCAGGACCAAGCCCAAGGGGGCTTCCACCCGGGTGAGGCCTAAGGATAGGGAGGTGGGTTTGGTAATCTCCCCCCAGTTGAGCCAGGCGAAGAGCACCAGCAGAAGGAGGACGAAGAGGGCAAAAAGGGTGCGCGCGCTCATAGGTCAGCCTCCATAGGGCACCGGGGGGATTATACACTCTTCCCCATGGGCTACCTCTACCTGCTCCTGGCGGCTTTCCTTTGGGGTCTCATCGGCCCCGTAAGCCGCCTGGCCTTTCAGGAAGGGCTTACCCCGCTTGCCGTGGCCTTTTTCCGGGCGGTCATCGCCTGGGTGTTCTTCGGCGCGCATGCCCTCTTCCTGCGCCAGGTCAGGGTGGAGGGCCGGGATGCCTTACCCCTCCTGCTTTTCGGTCTGGTGGGGGTTTCCCTCTTCTACGGTTCCTACCAGCTGGCGGTGGTCTACGGGGGGGCGGCCTTGGCTTCTGTCCTCCTCTACACGGCCCCCGCCTGGGTGGCCCTCCTTTCCCGGGTGGTTCTCAAGGAATCCCTGGACCCCACGGGGCTTTGGGCGGTGGCCCTGACCCTTCTGGGGGTGGGGCTGATGGGGGCAGGAGGGGGGAGTGGGGTACGGGTCCTGTACCTGGCCCTTTTCTTCGGGCTCCTTTCCGGGTTCACCTATGCCCTTTACTACATCTTCGGCAAGCTTTACCTTCCCCGTTACGCCACCCCCACCCTCTTCCTCTACGCCCTGCCCGTGGGGGCCTTGGGGCTTTTGCCCTGGGTGGAGTTCCCGCCTCTGAGCCCCAAGGGCCTGGGAGCCTTGCTCTTCTTGGGGACGTTTTCCACGTATGGGGCCTATCTGGCCTACTATGCGGGTTTAAAGCGCCTTCCCGCCACCCGGGCCAGCGTGGTGGCCACCCTCGAGCCCGTGGTGGCCAACCTGTTCGCCTATCTCCTTTTCCGGGAGGTGCTTTCCCTATGGGCTTACCTGGGGGCGGGCCTGGTGCTCCTGGCGGTGCTCCTTACGGTGCGGCGCTAGGGGCTTCAGGTTAGCCACACCTGAAGGTAGGGTTGCCAGTCCTCGGGGACCTCTTTCAGGTCGGAAAGAAAAAGGGGCGCCCTGGGCGCCCGGGGGGGCTTGAGCAGGCGCATCCCCGCCTCCTCGGGGGTGCGGTCCCCCTTCTTCAGGTTGCAGGGACGGCAGGCGGCCACCAGGTTTTCCCAGGTACTCCGGCCGCCCCGGCTTTTAGGAAGCACGTGGTCCACGGTCAGCTCCCCCCCTTGCCTTCCACAGTACTGGCAGGTGTAGCGGTCCCGCCTCAGGATGTTGCGGCGGTTGAGGGGGATGCGGCTTGGTCCCCGCCGCACCAGGCGCTTCAAGCGGATGACGCTGGGGACGGGAATCCGGGTGGATGGGGTGTGCAGGTAGCGGCCGCTTTCCGAAAGCATCTCCGCTCCCCCGGAAAGCACCAAGAGGACGCTTCGCTTGATGCTGGCCAGCCCCAAGACCTCGTAGGCGGCATTCAGCACCAGCACCCTCGGGGCATCCAGGTCCAAGGGTTTAGCCAAGACCCCACCCACGCCCTTAGGATAGCAAAGGGCCTTTGGCCTGGAGCTATGCTATGCTAAGGGCAACGACGCGTTGGAGGCCCTTATGATGAATCCTTTTTCCCGAGTCCTTCCCCTGCTCCTTGGGTTTGGGATAGCCTGGGCCCAGGTCTCCTTGGAGCGGGCGGATGGCCTTTTTAAGGCCGGGGAGTACGCCAAGGCCGCCCTGGCCTACGAGGAGGTTCTGGCGCAGGATTATGGCCTCTTTGAGGCCCATTTGGGCCTGGGGGTAAGCCTCTTTCGCCTGGGCCGCCTCGAGGAGGCCCGCTTCGCCTTTGACCAGATGGTCCGGGTCTTCCCCGGCCGCTACGAGGGGCATTTCAACCTGGGCCAGGTCCAGTTGCGCCTGGGAAGGCCCAAGGAAGCAGCGGAGGCCTTTGCCAAAGCGGTGGAACTCAGGCCCACAGAGGAAGCCTACCTGGGATGGGCCAGCGCCCTCACCCAGGCGGGCCAGGCCAAAGAGGCGGCGGGGGTCTTGCGCAAGGGTCTTACCCCAGAGCGGAGCCCGGCCTACCACCTGGCCCTGGCCCAGGCCCTGTATGCCTCGGGGGCCCGGGCGGAGGCGGTGCCGGTGCTCTATGGCCTTGTGAACCGGGAGCCTACGCGGGTTGAGGGCTGGGACCTTTTAGCCCGCATCCTGGCGGAGGAGGGCCTTAAGGAGAGGGCCCTAAGGGAGCTGGACCGGGGGCTTAAGGCGGTGGAGGGGAAGGCAAGGGCCCGGCTCCTCCTGCGCAAGGCCCAGCTTTCCCCTAAGCCCGAGCCCCTGTTGCGGGAGGCCTATGCCCTGGATCCATCCCTGTGGGAGGCCGCCTACCTTCTAGGGCAGGCCCGCCTGGAGGCGGGGGATGCTAAAGGGGCCCTGGAGTACCTAATGGCCGCCTACCGGGTAAGCCCCGAGCCCCAGGTGGCCTTAAGCTTGGCGGTGGCCTCCTTGCGCTTAAGGGATTACAAAAACGCCTACCGCTATGCCGACGAGGCCGGGCCTCCCGGTACCTTCCTAAAGGCCCAAGCCGCCTATGCCTTGGGCCGGAAGGAGGAGGCCCTTAAGCTCCTGGAGGGGATGGCCACCCCGGAGGCCCAGGCCCTTAGGGGGGCGTTGCTGCTGGAAATGGGCCGCATCGAGGAGGCCCTGGCCCTCCTCCGCCCCCTTTACGAGTCTGGCCGGGACCCGGAGGTGGGGGTCAACCTGGCGGCGGCCCTGGTGGCCTTGGGGCGGTTTGGCGATGCGGAAGTGGTCCTGAGGGAGGTGTTGCAGAGGGCGCCCAACCAGGCGGCGGCCTGGTATAACCTGGGCTTGGCCCTTAGAGGTTTAGGCCGGGAGGCGGAAGGCCAGCGGGCCTTGGCCCAGGCAGCCGCCCTGGGCTCAAAGGAGGCGCAGGCCCTCCTGCGGAGGTAGGATGCGTTGGCTACGTGAGAACTGGTTGGACTTCCTCATCTTTCTCCTCATCGCCTTGGTGGCGGCGGGCATTGTCCTTTACCTGACGGGAATCAATCCCTTTGCTCGGTCCAAGGTGGACACCTCCTTCCAGCCCGGGCCTTCGGTGACCTCCTCGCCTGCCCCCTCCTCGGTTCCACCTTCCCAGGTGGCGCCTGCCCCTCAGGAAAAGCCTGCTGAGGCTAAACCTGCTTCCGAGCCCGTGGTCATGGTGCTGCCCCTTCCCCAGGCTCCTGGGGAATCCCCGGCTCCGAAACCTCCTGCGGCATCCAAGCCCACGCTCCCGGCCAAGCACCCATCTCCGCCAGAAACCCCATCTGTTCCCTCCCCTGGGCCCAGCGGGGCCTACCGGGTGGCGTTGGGAGCCTTCGCCAACCCGGAAAACGCCGCCAAGCTTCGCCAGGAGCTGGCTCAGAAGGGTTACCCGGCCCGCTTGGAGCCAGCGGGGAACCTGACCCGGGTGGTGGTGGGTCCTTATGCCACCGAGGCGGAAGCGCGCCGGGTGGCGGAGGCTTTGGCCTCGTATGGTGCCCAGGTGTACCGGGGCCAAGGGGCACCCCCGCCTGCCTCCGGCACCCTTTACCTCCAGGTGGGAGCTTTCCAAAAGGAGGAAAACGCCTTGGCCCTGGCGGGGAAGCTCAAGGAGATGGGCCTACCGGTGGTCTTGGTGAAGGATGGGGTTTACCGGGTCCGCGTCGGCCCGGTGGCCGAGGGGGAGAAGGAGGCCCTTAAGGCCAAGGTGCGGGCCTTGGGCCTCGAGGCCCTGGAGGTGCGATGAAGGTACCCAGCGCCGCCATCAGCCGTTTGGTGACCTATTTGCGTATTCTGGAGGAACTGGAGGCCAAGGGGATCCACCGCACCAGCTCCGAGCAGCTGGCGGAGGAGGCTCAGGTGACCGCCTTCCAGGTGCGTAAGGACCTATCCTACTTTGGTTCCTACGGCACCCGGGGGGTGGGCTACACGGTGCCCGTGCTCAAACGGGAGCTCCGCCACATCCTGGGCCTTAATAGGAGGTGGGGTCTTTGCATTGTGGGCATGGGCCGCTTGGGAAGCGCCTTGGCCGACTATCCCGGCTTTGGGGAGAGCTTTGAGCTACGGGGTTTCTTTGATGTAGACCCGGAAAAGATTGGCCGTCGGGTGGCGCACGGGGTGGTGGAGCACCTGGACCTCTTGCCGGAGAGGGTGCCAGGCCGCATAGAGATCGCCCTCCTCACCGTTCCCCGGGAGGCCGCCCAAGAGGCCGCCAACCGCCTGGTGGCCGCTGGCATTAAGGGCATCCTCAACTTCGCCCCCACGGTGCTGGAGGTGCCCAAGGAAGTGGCGGTGGAGAACGTGGACTTCTTAGCGGGCCTTACCCGCTTGAGTTTTGCTATACTCAATCCCAAGTGGCGTGAGGAAATGATGGGGTGAGATTATGAAAGGATTTAGGATCTTTTGGGTTTTGGCCTTGATGCTGACGCTTCCCGCTTGTTCGGACGTTTTCCTGCAACAGCCCTACCGGGTGCTTCTTGTCCCTTCCCAGCTGGGTTACGAGGTGGATGATCAGGGCAAGATTACCGTGGTGGGCAATAACGCCTATGTGCAGGTGGCTCCAGGGGCTCCTGGAGGCTACTTGGAGCGCTACGATTATCAGGTAATAGACGACTCAGGAAACGAAGTGTTTGCAGGCTCTTCCCTGGGGAGTGGGTTTGTGGGGGTGGAGGTGCCTGCGGGAAGAGAAGAGTCGGAGGGGCGGGTGGTTTACGTTTCCAAGCAGTCCCAACCCTTCCGCTTTAGCCTGGATGGCAAAGTGGCGGCTGAGCACCTCCAGCAGGGAGCTCCCCTTAACTGGCGTTACCTGGTCACCTGGTACGTGACGACATCCAACGGCGGGGTGGTTCGCTGGGTCCAGGAATACCAGGTTAAGTACCCTTTGAAGTAGGGGTGGGGGTGGAAACCATGCGTACGGGCTTGTTTCTCGCAGGTATCGTGAGCTTAGCCCTTTTGGCTGGCTGTAACAACCTATCCAGCCCAGGTTCCGGCACTTCTTCCAGTACCATCAACCTAAGTGTTGCTATCAAAAGTCCTGCCAAGGACGCTTTTACCAACTCCTTAATGGTTCAAGTGAACGCTACCGCTACTGGACCTGGGGCAAGGGTGGACCGGGCAGAGGTGGCGTACACGGGGCCGCAAAACGGTACACTCCCCCTTACCCCGCGCGGGGGCGTATGGGAAGGGACGCTGCCCAGCACCCTTCCTTCCGGGGTGTACACCCTCACGCCAAAGGCTTGGGTGGGGTCGGTGGAAAAGTCAGGCGATTCCGTGCGCTTCACCCTGGACCGCGACCCTCCGAGTGTTAGTTTCGTTTCGGTTCCCACGCCCTTGGGCCAGGAAACAGTAGAGGTGCGGGTAAGCGTCACGGATGCCCTCTCTGGTGTGGCTGAGGTTCGGTTGTTTGCCGGGGCGAAAGATTTGGGCGCCTTTACACCTTTGGGCAATGGGGTCTATACGTTTAGCCTGAGACCGGAAGATCTTCCCCAAGGCGATGTGAACCTCCGAGTTGTGGCTAGGGACCGTGCGGGAAATGAGGCAAGTGCTTCTCAGAACCTTAACGTAGACCGCACGGCGCCCACGGTGGTGTGGAGGCGTCCGGCGGACGGGTCGCAGGTGTCGGGGA
>NZ_JAKTNQ010000032.1 GCF_022760835.1 Thermus altitudinis | reverse complement strand
TTGTAGAGCTGTCGGCACAGGGAGAGGGTGCGTTCCAGGTCTTTTCTCTGGGGTTTGGTGGGGTACAGGCGGTACTTGAAGGCTTTTCGGATCACCGTACCTCCATCCCATGGTAGCACATCCGCCGCTTTGGGGCCCCTGCCCCAAATGAGCCCCCGGCGGATGTGGGAGGTCCATGTATCCCCGGTTTGCAAACCGGGGATACATGGACCCCCCACAACCCCCTTTTCTCTAACCTTAACGGGGCTAAAGGGTCGCCAAGGACTGGATGGCCTGAATGACCCGGTCTTGCTCCTCCTGTGCAAGGGAAGACCCGGAGGGCAGACATAGGCCGCGGCGGAACAGGCTTTCGGCCACCTCACCGCCCACCTTCTCCGCCCCTTGGAAAATGGGCTGCAAGTGCAGGGGTTTCCAGACGGGACGGGTCTCTATCCCATTGGCCTCCAAGGCCTGGCGGATGGCCTCCGGGCCTAGGCCAAAAGCCTCTTCATCCACCAGCATTACGCTGAGCCAACGGGTATGCCGGCCCCAGGGAGCCTCGGGCTGGAAGGCGAGGCCGGGAAGGTGGGAAAGCCCCCGGACGTAGCGTTCAAAGATGGCCCTTCGGGCCTGGACTCGCTCCTCCAGGGTCCTCAGCTGCGCCCGGCCCACCGCTGCCAGGAGGTTGCTCATTTGGACTAGTACCCCGCAACCTAACGCCTATTGGGACTTCCCTTAGGAGAAAGAGTAGAGTTCTCAGGATAACAAGGAGATCGCTCCAAAGCGTTGCTTTTTGCGCATAAATCAGGTTCATTTTTATTTTTTCCGGCATGATTTTTTGTATATACAACTGCTCCGGATCTGAAGCATTTCCTAGAAGGTCAGATTCATTACGGAAAAAGATGGAAGCCGGATCCGTAATGCCAGGTTTCAACTCTAAAACACGTAACTGTTCCTTATCATACAAAGCGACATATTTTGGAACTTCAGGGCGCGGGCCAACCAAACTCATCTCCCCAGTAATCACATTGATCAGCTGAGGCAGCTCGTCTAGCTTTAACTTGCGCAACCACTTACCCACACGAGTGATACGAGGATCGTTTCCTATGGTTAAGCTACCGCGGCGTTCTGCATCTACTACCATGGTTCGGAACTTCCAAATTTTAAATCGTTTACCGCGATAGCCTACACGTTCTTGAAGAAAGAAAACTGGCCCCCCATCATCTAGCTTTATTAGGAGAGCAATAATCGCAAAAAGAGGTAGGAGCAATATAAGCCCCGGAATAGCAAAGCACAGGTCAAACAGTCGCTTACCTTTTGTCATCGCAGAAAGGCCCTTACCACGTCCAAAGTCGCTTCTACTACGTCCGCTACATCTTGATCTGTAAGCCGAGGACTTAACGGAAGACTTAGCATACGTTGGTAGTTATTATACGCCACAGGGAAATCCTCAGGTTTATAGCCATATTTGTTGCGGTAGTAAGGATGTAAATGAACGGGGATAAAGTGCACAGAAACACCAATATTGCGCTTTTTGAGCTCCTCAATGAACCTGTCCCTATCAATACGCAACGCCTCCTGTCTAAGACGAAGCACATATAGATGCCAAGCGTGCTCTACATAGGGCTTTTCGACTGGCAACTCCAAAGCCTCTACATTTTTAAAGCTTTCGTTGTACATTTTCACCACTTCCCGACGACGCTTAACGAAAGCTTCCAACTTACGCAATTGCCAAAGGCCCAAACTCGCCTGGATGTCGGTCATGTTGTACTTGAAACCCGGGGCAATCACTTCATAGTACCAACTTCCCCCTTTGTCGTAGCGCTTCCATGCGTCACGGTTCATCCCATGGAGACTTAGCACCCGTGCTCGTTCAATAAACTCAGGAGCCCCGGTGAGCATGCCGCCTTCAGCCGTGGTGAGATTCTTGGTAGCATAAAAGCTGAATGCCACTGGATTCTCACTTGCCCCTATCCTTCGTCCCTTGTAACGGGCGGGCAACGCGTGGGCGGCGTCCTCCACCACCGCAATGCCCCGAGGTCTAGCTAACTCCAAAATGGGATCAAGATCAACCGGGTGCCCTGCGTAATGAACCGGAAGGATCACCTTCGTCCTAGGTGATAGGGCCATTTCCACTTTCAGCGGATCTATATTCAATGTATCAGGCTCCACATCCACCAAAATAGGTCGGGCTCCAACGTGTTCAATAACATTTACTGTGGCGGCAAATGTCATCGGGGTAGTGACGACTTCATCGCCGGGACCTACCCCTAAAGTAACCAAGGCCGTATGCAAGGCTGCAGTGCATGAGTTTAAAGCCAGAGCTGCTGGAGCTCCTAAATAGGTGGCAAACTCCGACTCAAACCTTCTGGTCTTCGGCCCAGTGGTAATCCAGTCTGAACGAAGGGTATCCACAACCTCGTTGATTTCCTCCTCTCCTATCAAAGGAGGTGAGAACGGAAGAAAGGTGTCTCTCATGCAGGGAGCCTCCTTTCAAGTTTTTTCAGCCACCCACCCACTATTACGATTATAGCTACCTGGAGACCCAAGGGCGCAATCCACCCAGAATCCAAGGCCTCTTTAAGAAGAGTTTCTTCCAGTCCGGAAAGATGGGGGGGAGATAGATAGATGCGCTTCACGCTTCCTCCTGAAGCCCGCGTTGCACTTTCGCAGGAACCCCATAGGCAAGGCTTAGGTCCGGGATATCCCGAACCACCACCCCCCCAGCCCCAACTATGCTCCACCTACCCACCCGCTTTCCCGGTATCACCACTGCACCTGTCCCTAGAAAAGCCCCCTCTCCCACCTCAACCCCCCCAGCCAGCCGCACCCCCGAGGCCAGATGCACCCAATCCCCTACTCGGCAGTCATGCTCCACTACCGCTCCTGTATTGACGATGGTATGCCGCCCTATCTTAGCCAGCGGTTGCACCACAGCTCCCGCAAAGACCACGGTCCCCTCTCCTAAGGTGGCCGTGGAATGAACGTAGGCCTGAGGATGCACCAAGGTGGCCCATTCCACCCCAGCCAATAGAAAAGCTAGTTTTTTCCGCACGGAGTTTTCCCCCACGGCCAAGACAAACTGCAACCCCTCCTCCGTGAAGTTTTTAAAGGAAGCCACGGGCCCCTAAACCGGAACCCCCAACAGGTCAGAGCCCCACTTGGCAGGAGCATCGTCCAAAACCGCCACCACGTCCGCACCCGTCTCCAAAGCCGTGGCTACAACTACTTTTCCGTGACCTCCAGCCCCCACCACTACAAGCTTCATGCTTTTCTACCCTTAAACTCCGGCATTGTGGCGTGCCCTTGGGCACTGATGCCTTCCCGCCGCAACGCCTTCACAAGGGTCAAAAGAAGGATCTTCAGGTCTAAAAGCACGTTCCAGTTATCCACGTACCACACATCCAGCCGAAACTTCTCTTCCCAGCTGAGGGCATTTCGCCCGTTCACCTGCGCCCAGCCGGTGATGCCGGGCTTCACCTCGTGCTGCCGGGCCTGCTCTGGGGTATAGCGGTCTAGATACTCCACGAGAAGGGGCCTGGGGCCCACCAGGCTCATGTCCCCCTTGAGCACGTTAAAAAACTCGGGTAGCTCGTCCAGGCTGTACTCCCGTAAAAAGCGGCCAAAGCGGGTCAGCCGTTTCTCATCCGGGAGGAGCTTTCCTTCGGCATCCCGCTCGTCGGTCATGGTGCGGAACTTGTACATGACGAAAGGCTTCCCATGTAGCCCAGGCCGTACCTGGCGAAAGAGCACCGGGCTTCCCATTTCCCGCCATACGCGCAAACCGATGTACAGCATCACCGGCCCGAAGGCCAATAGGGCAAAGGATGCCCCCAGCACGTCCAAAGTCCGCTTCAAAAAGGGGGAACGCAGGGTGGCCATGGCCCTCATTCTATCCCCATCTCACGAAGGAACCTTTCGTTCACTTTCCAAGCGTCAAATCGTTCCTCCGCAAGCTTGCGGCTTTCCGCTCCCATGCGGGAAATCAAAGCCGGCTCCAAGATGAAACGCTCCATGGCTTGGGCTAAGGCCTGCGGGTCCCTGGGAGGGACCAAGAAACCATTGACCCCAGGCACCACCGTTTCCCGACATCCAGGCACGTCCGTGGTAATGACTGGCCGGGCCATGGCCATGGCCTCCTGGGTGCTCCGGGGAACTCCCTCGCGGTAGGAAGGCAACACGTATACGCTGGTTTGCCGAAGGTAAGGACGCACATCATCCGCCCAGGGAATCCACTCCAAAAGCCCCTCGTCCACCCAGGCGCGCACTTCCCCCTCGAGGATGGCCCCGGGGTTGGTATCCAAAGGACCGATCAGGAAAAACCTCGCCCAAGGGTATTGGGCCTTTATTCTTCTGGCCGCCTCAGCAAACTCCCGCACCCCCTTTTCTCGCAAAAGGCGAGCGATGAGGGTGAAGGTGGGGGGCTCGAGGTGGGGCGGGGCAGGAGGCCACTCCTCGAGGGGCACCCCTATGCCACCCAGAAGCACCGCTTTCTCCCCTGAGACCAGGCCTCCAGAGACGAACTCGTTAAGGTCATCCGGGTTTAGAAAGAACACCTTGTGCGCCAAGCTGAAGCTTAAACGGTAAAGCCCCTTTAAGATTGCCCGTATCAGCCGCTTCTTGAGGCTCTCTTCCCCAGGTGTGAAGGCAAACCCCAGTCCCTCTACCACGGCATAACGCCGAGGCACGCCCGCCAAGGCCGCCGCCAAAATGCCATAAACGTTAGGCTTGGCCTGGAAGGTGACCACCACGTCTGGACGCAAGCGCCGCGAGACCAATATTAAAGCCCCCAGGGTTTTCAGGTCTGCGAGCGGATTGATTCCCGTGCGCTGCAGGGGGTAGTTTAAGGTTCTTGCCCCGGTTGATCTCTCCAGCGCAGCACTCAACTGTGGTGCCCAATCAGGAGCAAGAACTATGGTTTCCCTTTGACGAACCTTAAGCAGTTGTAAAAAGACCCCCCGAAAAAGAGAAACCTCTGGCGCATATGTAACTACTATGGCAACTTTAACCTTGGGCATAATTCCCCTCCCGGTCGTTTACTCTACTACATATTTTGCACTTCACCGGCACCTTCCGGAAAATTCCTCAACTAACCACCATGGTTCGGAACTTCCAAATTTTAGAAACTGTTGCAAAAGCTCTCTCCACCAGCCTACGCGGCCCTGGCCAGCCGCTTCACCAGCAAGCGTATCAGGCCTAGGTACACCCAGGCTTCCGTTACCTCTGGGTGGTACGCGTAATCCTTCCCCAGCCCTCGGTTTCGCCCCAGCTAAGCAAAGGTCCCCCTACCACCCACCGCTGGGGCCGGGGCTTGAACCCACCCTCCCGCCCAATCTCCAGCACCTCCCCCCCTCCCGCAAACCCCGGTAGCCCCAGTCCACAAAGAGCTTGCGCACCCGGGGCCACAAGGAGAGGTCTACCCCCAAAAGCAACGCCTGCCCACCCCACTTGTCGTACTCATGGGCCGGGTGGACAAAGGCCTTCAAGAGACGGCCCCCCGTATCCGTCAGGATCCGCCGCTTCCTCCCTTGGACCTTCTTCGCCCCGTCGTGTCCCCGGGGCCCCCCTTTTCACTGGTCTTCACCGACTGGCTGTCCATGACCAGGGCCCTCGGGGAGGCATACCGTCCTTCCCGCTCCCGGTCACGACGGGCCAGAACCTGAGCTACCTTCTCCCAAACCCCCTCCTTCTGCCATTTGCGGAAGTAGTGGTAGACCGTGGACCAGTGGGGCAGGTCGTGGGGCATGGCCCGCCACTTGATGCCGTTTTCCAGGACGTAGAGTATGGCGTTGACGATGTCCCTTCTAGGCACTTTCGCCGGGCGGCCTCCTGGCTTGGGGGCGGGGATCAACGGCTCCAGGATGGCCCACTCCGTGTCCGACAGGTCGCTGGGGTAAGATCTACGTGTAGCAGCCACCCTTCAAGTAGGGTGGACTGTTACGACGGTCTCTAAGCTTCCTTTTGCGCTAGAATAGACGTGTAAAGGGCTTCCCATAGGTTCAAAATAGCATCCAACGAGTAATGCGATACCACCCACGCTCTGCCTTCTGATCCCATTTTTAATCGGTCTTCCAAAGGCAATCCCATCAACCGCTTCATGGCTTCTGCCAAAGCGGTAGGATCCTTTGGAGGGACCAAAAAACCCGTTCTTTCTTGTACCACCACATCAGGTATACCCCCCACATTAGTAGCCACGATGGGCAAACCGGTGGCATGCGCCTCGAGGAGCACCATGGGCATTCCCTCCCAGGCAGAGGACATCACAAAGGCATCGGCAGCATTCATCAGGTCCGGTACATCCTTGCGCAGCCCCAAAAACCTCACCGAGGTTTGCAAACCCAAAGACTCCACCAGTTGGCGCAACTCCTTCTCCAGACTGCCCTGTCCCACTACCAGCAGCTGAACCCTTGGGTATTCCGGTACCACCTGGGAAAAAGACTGAAAAAGGATGGGATAATCCTTTTGCTCCTCCAACCTTCCCACCGCCAACCAGACGAAGGCATCCCGTTCTATCCCAAGCTCCTCCCGTAACCTCAGTCCAGTATGGGGATTGGGAACAAAGCGTTGGGTATCCACGGCATTGGGAACAAAGCGCAGCTTGTCTGGGCGAACGGCCTTGCCCTCTAGGAACCGCGCATATCCCTCCCGCGACACCTGGGTGGTGAGATCGCACAGGAAGTCGGTAAGGCGGTAGGCCAGGTGCGTGGATCGCTCTGTACGAAAAGTGCGTCCCACCTCAAGGGTGTTCTGTGCCGTGCAGACCACAACGGGGACAGGAACCAGCAGGCGCACCACGCGAGCCAAAAGGTTGGCATGGATCATGTGCGCATGGAGCACATTTGGTCTAAAGCGCCGAAGAGCTCGCGCAAGACGCCAGATCGCCTTGGGATCGGGCATTCCGCGGTTCATGCTCAGGTCCATGACAGGGATACCCGCTGCCTCAAGTTCTCCTCGCAAATCCCCACCGGGGAGCAGGCTTATCACCTGGACGTCCCACCCGCGACGCATTAGACCTGAAGCCAGCAAGAATACCTGGGTTTCTGCACCTCCACGAGAAAGCCCCGTCAGCACGAAGCTTATTCTGCGCGATTGCGGTATCTGCCTCATTTTAGCGACCCCACCTTCTCATAGCCTGTATAACAGCCCGCATAAACTCTAATCGTTGTTGTTCCTTAACGCTTGTGTCTAGATGCGCTATCAAATGCCGTGGAACCCGTTTTCCCATCCAACTCAGCACAAATTTTTCTATGTTGCTCAAGTGCTCATTTACATTTGCCTCATGATTTGGCAACTCAAGAAGGAATGGTGCCCCGCTAGGAAAATCAGAATCTCTATATCCTATAATCACAGGCAACCCATAGGCAAGATACTCTCTGGTCTTCAGAGGAGAAGCTTCATTCATCCGCTTCCTGTGCAAAGCCAAGGTACCTATACCCACATCTGCCTTTGCCATCAACGATAGATAAGCATCGCGCGACAAAAATCCGTGGACCACCACGTTAGATGGTACGCTGAAGAGCTCCAGCTTAGGCCCAATGATGTCAAAGTGCCACTCAGGAAACGCCTTGGCGAGTATCAGAACCTTATCCACCCCGTGCCACGGATGCCCTTCGGAACCAAGAAAAACCAGCCTAGGTCTTGGATTAGATGGGGCAGGCAGCTCGGGAAACTCCCCCAAGGCGATGCTATTTCCAATAGTTATTGTTGGCCTGGATGCCACGAACTTGCGTGGCAAGTACTCCTTTAACTCATTAGACACCAGCACAGCCCCCCTAGCCCCCCAAAAGGAAAGTACCCGCGTTATGCGGTGATACCAGCACCGGAAGTTTTTGCGTAAGCAAAACTCAACCACGTCATTGGTGTTGATTTCCAAAATAACCGGAAACTCCGTATACACCCTCGCTAAAGGTGGATAAAAAACGTCCATTCTCCAATACACCACATCCGGCCTGAAATCAGCTATCGCGCGCACAGCCGCTTGCCACGCTAAAAGCCGCGAGTGTCCAGCACCGTATGGGAAAACTTTGAGCCATGAAGGCTCTGCTTTTGCGTCCTGTAGTTCTAGCCGTCTCGTGACTAAGAAAACGCGAACATCGTTACCCGTATCGGCCCAGCTTCGCGTCTGGCTTACGATCTTTTTCCACACCCCACTTTCTGCGCTTTCACTCCAGTGAACTAAGTAAGCGATTCTCATTGCTTTCTCCCCCCAACTGAGCCACACCCGAACATCAGTACAAACCAAACATATGGCCAAATATGAGATCTAGCAAAAAACAGAGAAACCAGAGTAAACATAACTAACGCCAAAGTAAGCGGCTCTCTCCGTGCGTACCCGCCAATCGCACA
Organism: Thermus altitudinis; assembly: GCF_022760835.1. Lineage (GTDB taxonomy): Bacteria > Deinococcota > Deinococci > Deinococcales > Thermaceae > Thermus > Thermus altitudinis. The sequence goes on along the minus strand of NZ_JAKTNQ010000032.1, from coordinate 14,001 downwards.
AGCAAGTGCCGAACCCAGAAGAAAGAGGATAAGGAAAAAGGGCCCAATGCCGTATTCAAACCAATAAGAAAGCAGATTGTGCACATACATACCGGGCCCATAGAGCTCAACTTCATACATAGGCTTCCCCCAAATACCAAGGATACCAATGAGGGTAGGCACTTCTGTCAACAGCTCTACGCGCGTAGCCAATGATTCGTCGCCTTTCCCGTCCCCTCCCAAAAGAGTCAACACCCTATCTAAAAAGGTCAACTCCACTTCCTCAGAAAAAACTGCTTCTGAAATAAAGGGAAAGACCGCAGTAAGGGCTACAAGAGTAAGTCCCCAACTCAACAATACACTTCTCGCGTTCCACTGAAACAAAAGTGGTAATGCCAAAACGTAAGAAAAGAAGCTAGTACGGGAATAACTTAGTAGCGTCACAAGACCACCTAAAATAGCGAGAGGTGCGGCTGTTAAGGTTGAACGCCATTTATATAAAAGTAACAAAACAGTGAGAGCAAGGCCATCACCCAAAAAATGATAGTTAACAAAGGTTTCGCCGTATAGATCTGGACTAAAAACAAAATACAAACGGCCGAATTGAGTTAACCCCACATAGACACCAAGGACCAGAGCCCCAACGAGGACAAAGGCGACTCCATACACTACGCGCCAAGGTAACCCTTCATAACTTGCCTTATACACCAAAGCCTCCGCGGTCAAAGCCAATAACCAGGGATAGACCAACACCTGCACTAAGGTGGACGCCAAATAGTCAGAGTCTATGCCATTAAGTTCTCCAAATGCGACAGCTGCCAATATGCGAAATGATATAACACCCAAAACAAAATACACTGCTGCAGACCATCTAGATAGGGGCATCATCCGTAATAAAAAGAACGCCATCCTACTTATGAGCATTACCGCAGCAAGTGCACTAAAAATCACCGCGAAGGGCACATGCATGCCACTGTAAAGCGCTATGTATCCCAACCCCGCATGTGAAAAAAACAAAAAAAACGCTACCTGGGCCAAAAATCTATAAGAGGCAAGCACAATTCTGTACCCCTCCACAACCCCAACCCTCCTAATTACCCCGAGTGGTACTAATCAGCCGCTCGGCAATAAGTCGCCCTGCGTTTCCTAAACCATACGGATTGTCTTCCTCACCTACCCACTGTTCCAACATCTGTTGGCTTATTTCAAAGGAATCCATAGACGCGCATAGGCGATTCCATCCCATCCTTACCAACTCCACCCACTCCGTTTCTTCTCGCAAGGTAAGGCACGGTACCCGATAAAAATATGCCTCCTTCTGTACACCGCCAGAGTCCGTTGCAATAAGACGAGCGTTTTTTTCCAACATGACCATGTCCAAATAACCGACGGGCTCTATCGCTAAAACACCGTTGAGTAAGGATGCAAGACCCAAAGCCTCAACCCGCTTTCGGGTTCGGGGATGAACAGGGAATACCACGGGCACCTCCCGGTGGACTTTGGCAAAGGCCTCGAGGATCACCCGTAGCCGCGTCGCATCATCCGTGTTCTCAGCCCGATGCAGGGTGGCCAAAATATACCCTTTGGGGCGCAAACCCAAACGGGTAAGGATTTGGCTTTGCCGTTCCGCCTTCTCCGCATAGTAAAGAGCGGCATCGTACATAACATCGCCTACTAAATAGATCTTATTTGAAGGAATGCCTTCGCGCAAAAGGTTGTGCACTGCGGTTTCCGTAGGAGCAAAAAGAAGATCCGATGCATGATCCGTAAGTACCCGATTGATCTCTTCTGGCATACGCCGGTTAAAGGAATGCAGGCCTGCCTCCACATGGGCTACGGGAATGTGCAGCTTCACCGCCGCTAAAGCACCCGCCAAGGTGCTGTCGGTGTCTCCGTACACCAGTACCCAATCGGGCTCTTCCTGCAAAAGTACTCTCTCTATAGCCTCCAGCATGCGGCCCGTGTTCTGCCCATGAGTGCCACCGCCAATACCCAAGTGGTAATCAGGCTCTGGGATATCCAACTCCCTGAAAAACACCTCCGACATGTTTTCATCGTAGTGCTGGCCGGTATGAACGAGGATTTCCCGAACCCCTGGCAGGGCACGAAGCGCTCGGGAAACCACAACAGCCTTTATGAACTGAGGTCTAGCCCCGATAACGCTAACTATTTTCACACCCAGCCTCCCTTTTGTGTTTTTAACCTGTACACCAGCTTGAGCAAAATAAGAAAATAGAACACATAAAGGCCAGTCATCCCTAACGAAACTTGCAGCAAACTTTCTTCTGGACCCCCTTTTCTCCCTAACCAAACGGGGCTTAGCGTAATCAAAAGAGCAAACACGTCATAAACCAACTTTACCCAGGCATGATCAGAAAGAAATACCAGCCTGCTAACGGGACTCACAGCCAACTGGGCCGCCATCCAAGGGCCCATCACGCCCATCATGCTACCAGCAAGCGCCCATTCAGGGCCAAACAACCAAGGAACCACACGAGGAGCCAAAATCCACATGCCTACGCCCAGGGGAACGCCTATCGTCAGAAGTCTAAGGAACACCCCCACAAAAAAGCCAACCAACTGCCCCGGATTACTGCGCACCAAAGAAGAGGCTCGACCGTAAAATACATCCGCCACCGCATTCCCTATAAGGCCCACGGGAAGCCCTACCACCCGCTGCGCAAGAGCCAAGGCCCCACCCACAGCAGGCCCATATAGGGCAATGAACACGGGAACTGGAGCGACTAGCGCTAGGGTGTTCAAAAGGCTCGAGGGAAGCTGAAACACGGGGTACGCTTTAAAGCGCAATAACGTGGATAAGTTAAGGCTTACAGTTATTTGGGGAGTAGACTTCCAAAGCGACCGTAGGGCGGCAAGGCGACCAAAGGTTTCCCCTAACAAAAGTCCTAGGGTATCCAGAGGAGCTAGAATCAACTGTAAAAGCACCTTGACCCACCCCTGAAGAACTGTGAACCTCCCAACTAAACTGAAGTTTTCCCTCCGCAGGGCAAGGTAACGAAGCACTTGGCCGAAACCTGTAAATAACAGAGTAAAAAAAACTAGAAAGGAGGCTGCCATTGGCAGGGCATCAAGGCCAAAAAAACCCCTCTGCCGCATAACCTCAAAGGCAAGCATCCCTAAAAACGAGGTAAAAACAACTAAAAAAAGGCTGCCATTGGCCAACTCCAAAGCGTCTTTCTCGCTCCTGGCAGCGACCACGGCAACCTCATAGCGCAAAGAACCTATCACAGACGCAAATCCCACGTAACTCACAAATAATCCCCACATGCCCATGTCCTCGGGGCTATAGAGGCGAGTCAGGACGGGAGAAAACAAGACTGCGGCCAATTGTGCTAAGGCCGTACCACCCCCAATCGCTAGTACCCCCCGTGTGAAAGCACTTTTTAACCAATGCCTTGTCAGGAGTGCTCTCATAAACTTTCAATAAGCTTCTTGACCACTCCGCCCTGCGCAACCCCGTCCAGATGAAGACCCATAGGCAAGGAAAGAACCTCGCTGGCCACCCTTTCCGCCTCCAGTAAAGAACCTTCCGAATGTCCATAAACGGGTAAGCGGTGGAGAGGAATGGGGTAGTAGACCATGGTGCCAATGCCCGCCCTTGCAAGAGACTGCTGCACCGCATCCCGTTTGCCTCCCAGAATGCGTACCGTGTACTGGTGGAATACGTGACCTTCGGTGATTTCGGGAAGGACCAAGCCGGGAACACCATCCAGGAGCTGGTTATACCGCCTGGCTACCTCTCGCCTTTGGGCATTCCAACGGTCCACGTGGGGCAGCTTAACCCGCAGAATGGCTGCCTGAAGGGCATCCAAGCGGGAGTTGTAACCCACCATCTCGTTGTGGTATTTGCGCCTCGAGCCGTGAGCCCTTAGCATCCGGGCCATCTCGGCCACCTGGTCATCGTCCGTTACCAAAAGGCCACCGTCACCATAAGCCCCTAGGTTTTTGCTGGGGAAGAAGGAAAAGGCCCCGGCATGCCCCAGCGTGCCCACCTTTCTTCCGCTATAGGTGGCCCCAAACGCTTGAGCGCAGTCCTCCAATACCTTCAGGCCATGTTCCTCCGCTATGGCCAAGATGGGCTCCATCTCCGCCGGGCGGCCGTAGAGGTGTACAGGAAGAATCGCCTTGGTGCGGGGCGTAATGGCAGCCGGAATCAGCTCGGGATCAAGGTTGAAAGTCCTGGGATCGATATCCACAAAAACGGGAGTGGCCCCCACCAGGCTGATGGCCTCCGCGGTGGCGAAGAAGGTGAAGGGGGTGGTGATTACCTCGTCCCCTGGACCCACCCCCAAGGCCCGAAGCCCGATTACCAGGGCGTCGGTGCCCGAGTTGAGCCCAATGGCATGCTTAACCCCCAAGTACTCCGCCACCTCCCGCTCAAAGGCCTCCACCTCCGGCCCGAGGATAAACTGGCCCGAGCGCAACACCCGGGTAATGGCCGCCATGAGATCGTCCCAAAGAAACTCTATTTCCGTGGCCAAATCGAGAATGGGTACCACCATTTCACTCCTTGTTGCTCCGTGCATACTTCCCCTTGTAGGCCTCAAACTTTGCTAGGGCCTCTGCTTCTTGTGAAGGGGTCATCTTACGATTCGGTGGACCGAGAACTTTGTCGCCAAGAGACGTCCATTCACCCCTGAACGCCTTTGAAAGCGCATCGCCTATCAGCATGATCTGCAAATCATGTATGCGCTCAGATACATCGAGAATCGTATCGTCTAAGTAGACAGGTACTTCCTCCCTGATAAGAATTCTCCCTGCATCTACCCGCTCATCTATAAGATGAGCAGTGACACCCAAAGGGATGTCGTGATAGATACTCCACAGCATGGCGTCTAACCCCCGAACCTCGGGGATAAGGCCAGGATGAAGGTTAAGGATCCCTATTTTAAACAAATCGATAACGGCTTTTTTCAATATGCGGGCACCGCCTATAATGCCTATATCCGGTTTAAGCTCCTGCAATAGTGCAATAGTAGACTCCGAGTTATGGGGAGCAACCACATATCTGGCTCCTATCCGCTCGGAAAGGACACGCATGTCCATTAGACCAATGTGACGAATTTTCGTCCTGATAGAAGGGGGCGGTATATTTAAAGGAATCGGATCGCTGGCTATGACCAGATCTACGGGCAATCCTAAGTAGAACAAGCGCAAAAGTACATCTTGTGATTTCTTATGGGGAAAGTTATAAGCGAATACGACAATCCTCACGACGTGAACCTCCTAAGGACCCTTATCCTTTTTCATTAAAGCACGTCCAAAAAGGTATGCCTAAAGCCAACCCGCGGAGAAAGCACCTCCGCCCGGCGCACCTGAGCCGCCACCTCAATGCCGGGCCGGGCCTCCTCCAGGCCAAAGCCTTCGCCGGCCAAAGTCTTGCGGTAAACCTCGGTGTGCAAATCGGTGAACCCCTCGGAGAACTCCGCCTCCTCTCCCTCAATGCGGATGGAACGGTAGGTGCGCTGTCCCCGAGCTAGGGCTTCCTTGGGAAGAAAGCTGGCGTCAATAGATAGGAACCAGCGGACCCGCGCCCTTTCCAGCTCCATATAACCGGCCACCGTGGTAGGGGTGCGCAAGTGGACCTCCAGGACCTCCACCCTCCCAAAGTACCAAAGGAGAAGGTCAAAGAAGTGGATGCCGATGTTGGTGGCCACCCCCCCGCTTTTCGCCTCGTCAGCCTTCCAGCTTTTCCCGTACCATGGCCCGCGGCTGGTGATGTAGGTGAGGGTCACCTCCTTCCTTCCCCCCTCCCCCCGTAGCCTCTCCCTTAAAGCCAAGAGGGCCGGGTGAACCCGCAGCTGCAGGACTGTAAACACCCGTTTCCCCGTACGGGCCTCCATGGCCGCCAAACGGTCCAGGGATTCCGGCTCCACCACCAAGGGCTTTTCGCAGAGCACATGCGCCCCTTGGCGCAGGCCTAAACGGATGTGGGCCTCATGCAGGTAGTTGGGGCTCACCACGGATACCCAATCCACCGGATGGTCTTCCAGGTAAGCCTCAAACACCTCGGGTTCCCGGAAAAACTCCGCGTTGGGGAAGTGGCTATCCAGGATGCCCACGGCATCAAAGGGATCTAAGGCTACCACCAAGTCTCCCCCCACCTCCTTAATGGCCTTGAGGTGGCGGGGAGCAATGTAGCCTGCGGCCCCAATCAAAGCGAACCGGGTCATAGCAAAACCACCTTTGGATGTTTTAGGTTGCGGGTGGCACCGCGGGTATCCAGTACCCGCTTGGCATGCTCCAAAACCCAAGGATAATCAAAGGCCGAGTGATCGGTGGCGATCACCACCAGGTCCTGCTCTGCAAGGCGTTCGGCAGTAAGGTCCACGCTCTCCATGCTCAAGCCGTGCTCGCTGAACCTGGGCACATAGGGGTCATGGTACTGGACCTGAAGACCCAAACGCTGCAAGCCCGCAATCACCCGAATGGCCGGGCTCTCCCGGTAGTCGCCGATATCCCTCTTGTAGGCAACCCCCAGGACTAAGACCCTAGCCCCCTTGATGGGGATGCCGGCTTCCACCAAGAGGCGCAGGGCCTTATCCACCACGAACTCCGGCATCTTCCGGTTGATCTCCCCCGCCAAGGCGATGAAGTGGGTGTTGAAGTTGTACTCCTTGGCCTTCCACTCCAGATAATGCGGGTCTATGGGGATGCAGTGGCCCCCCACTCCCGGGCCTGGATAAAAGGGCATGATGCCAAAGGGCTTGGTGAAGGCTGCGTCCAATACCTCCCACACGTTAAGCCCCATACGGTCACAAAGCAGGGCCAACTCGTTCACCAAGGCAATGTTTACCGCCCGGAAGGTGTTTTCAAAAACCTTCACCAGCTCCGCCGCCTTGGCGCTGGATACGGTAACCACCTTTTCTATGGTCTGGCTGTAGAAGAAGGCCCCTACCTCTAGGGAGCGAGGCCCGCACCCACCCACCACCTTGGTGGTGTTCTTGGTGGTGTAGCGCTTGTTGCCTGGGTCTACCCGCTCAGGGGAATGCACCAGGAAAAAGTGCTCGTCCACCTTGAGGCCGCTGGCCTCGAGGATGGGGCGCATCACCTCCTCCGTGGTGCCGGGGTAGGTGGTGGACTCGAGGCTGATAAGCTGCCCGGGCCTTAAGTGCTCAGCGATGGCCTCGGTCACCCGCACCACGTACTGGAGGTCTGGGGTAAGGTTCTGCGTAAGGGGCGTGGGCACGGCGATGACGATGACGTCCATCTCGGGTACCCGGCGGAAATCGGTTTCCGCTTGGATCAGGCCCCGGGCCACCAGATCCCGAAGATCCTCATCCCGCACATCGGGGATGTAGTTCTCCCCCCGGTTCACCTTTTCTGCCCGCCTGGGGTTTTGTTCCACTCCCAGCACCCGGAAGCCCACCTTGGCCTTCTCCACTGCGAAGGGAAGGCCCACATACCCCAAGCCCACCACACCCACCACCGCTTGCCGGGAGGCGATTTTCCTTTTTAGCTCTTCCACCAGGGAAGTCGTGGACATATCCAGCATGCCCCCTCCTCCGGGGAAGGATATCATGCCCCTTGCCCTTTTTGGGTTTAAAACCCGGAGGGCTTCCTTGATAGAATCCTAGCCATGCGGCGGCTATTGGCCTTGGGGGTTCTCTTGGGCCTCGCCCTGGCGGGGCCCTGCGCCGGGAGGCCTTACACCCTGGAAACGGAGGAAGGCCTCCTAGGGGGTGAGGAGCTGACCTACGACGGCGAGGTTTTGGTCTTTGAGGGAAAGGCCTGCCTGGAGCGGGAAGGGCTTTACCTGGAAGCCCCCGCCATCCGCTACCTGGAGGGGGAAGGGCGCCTTCAGGCGGAGGGGTTACGGGGGGAGGCCGAGGGGTGGCGCCTCGAGGCCCAAGCCCTTTCCGGCAAGGAGCTTCGGGGGGTGCGCCTGGCCCGGGGGCGCCTGCGGGCCGAGGCCACCCGGCTATGGCTGGAAAGGCCCCTCAAGGGGGAAGGCCTCCTCCTGGAAAGCCCCGCCTATCGGGTTAGGGCCCGGGAAGGAAGCTTCACCCGGGAGGAAGCCCGGCTCCATGGCTTCCTCGCCACCCCCTGCCCCTGCGGGGAAGACGTGCGGCTGGGGATGGAGGAGGCCACCTTCCTGGTGGCTACAGGGGAGCTTAAAGGGGAGGCCATCCTGGGGCTATGGGGCCTGGAGATCCCCTTGGGGGAGGCCCGGGCCAACACGAACCGGCGCCCCGACCTGAGAAGCCCCTTGGTCCTACGAAGCTCGGACACGGGAGGCTGGAGCGTGGGGCTTCAGGACTTCCCCCTGCCCAAGCCCGGGGAGGAGATCGGCCGGTGGGAAAGGCGGCTCACCCTGCTGGCCACGGGCCTAGGCACCCCGCAAGAGGCCTTGCGCCTGGGCCTACGGGAGGGAAGCCGGGGGGCAGAGGTGCGGTTCGGCTACGCCCCTGGGGTCCAGGCCTACTGGGGCGACCTCTTTTTCGCCGCCAGCCCCAACCCTCCCGATGCCGACACCCCCCGGCTGGAGGTCCGCTACACCCCGGCCTTCTCCTTGGATAACCTGAGCCTTAGGCCCTTCCTGCGCTATGCGGAAACGGGAAGGAGCCAGGGCCCCACGCTGGGCCTGGAAGCCGGCTACCGGGAAACCTTTGGGGAAGGCCCCTTCCGCCTGAGCCTGGCCCCCAGCCTCCTTTTCGCCTTCTACCCCTTCACCCCCTACGCCCCCTATCTGGCCCTGGGGGGTAGCCTGCAAGGGGAGTACCAGGAAGGGGAGCTTTCCTTGAGGGTTTCCTACGCGGGAAGGCTTGAGCCCCTTAACCCCACCCCCCCCTTCACCTGGGAAAACCGCGACGAGTTCCAACGCCTAGGCCTGGGGGTCCAGTACGGGGCCTGGGGCCTCCGCTACACCCTGGAAAACCCCCTGGGCCAGCGCCTGGACCGCCTGGAAGGGGAGTTTCAGGACCCAGGGTTAGGAACCTTCCGCCTGGGTTACGTGCGGGGAAGCCTGGAGGAGATGCGCCTGGGCTACGCCATGCCCCTCCCCGAAAGGGCGTGTTGCCAGGCCTTCTGGCTAGCCCCTGAGGTGGGCCTGAACGGGGAAGGCCTTACCCGCATGGGCCTCACCTTGCGCTTTTACGACGGCTGTTTCGCCTACGAGGTACGTTGGCAACACGTCCTCAAGGGCCAGTACGACGAGGCCACAGGACAAAGCCTCTCCTTTGGGCTCTCCCTGCGGTAGACTAGGGCCATCCCCGAGGTGGAAGGGCTAGGGGAAAGGCTGGAAAAGCTGGAAGGGGTGGTGGAGGCCACCATCCGGGTCCTCCCTCCCCTGGTGCAAGACCTTTCCCGCCGCATTGACACCCTGAGGGAAGAGGTCAAGGCCGAACTTAGGGAAACCCGGGGCCACGTGGAAGCCCGGCTTGGGGCGCTAGAGGAACGCCTAGCCCAGACGGAAAACAAACTGGAAGCCCGTATCCAGCAGGTGGAGACCCGGCTGGAAAGCCAAATCGGTGGGCTGGATGCCAAAATCCGGGAGACCGAAGGGAAACTCGAGGCCCAGACCCAGCAGGTAGAAGCCCGGTTGCAAAACCAGATCCAGCAAACCGGGGAAAAGCTAGAAGCCAAAATTCACCAAACAGAAGCCCATCTGGAAAACCAGATACGGGAGACGGTAGCGAAACTGGAAGCCCAGATCCAGCAGGTGGAAGCCCGGCTGGAAAGCCAAATCAGCGGACTGGATAGCAAAATACGCGAAACCGAAGGAAAGCTGGAAGCCCAGATCCAGCAGGCGGAAGCCCGGTTAAAAGGCCAAATCGGTGGGCTGGAGGCCAAAATCTGGGAGACCGAAGGAAAGCTGGAAACCCAGATCCAACAAGCAGAAACCCGGCTACAAAACCAAATCGGTGGGCTGGACGCCAAAATACGCGAGACCGAAGAAAAGCTGGAAGCCCAGATCCAGCAGGTGGAAGCCCGGCTACAAAGCCAAATCAGGGAACTGGACGCCAAAATAAGGGAGACCGAGGGGAAACTGAAAGCCCAGATCCAACAAGCCCAAGGCGAGCTCGAGTCCAGAGCGCAAAGGCTAGGGGAAAGGTTGGAAGCCCTCAGGCAAGAGGTTAAGGCGGAGATCAACACCGCCTTCAACAAGGCCATGCTGGTGTTTGCCGCCATCGGCGTGGTCCTGGCCCTCCTATCCCTTCTTCGCTAGGGCTCTACCCGTAAGGCCCTAAGGAAAAGGTTCCGGTCCTCAGGGGGCTGGTAAAAATCGTTGGTAAAGGCCAAGGCCAGGGTCCCCTTCCCCGTGGTCCTCACCCAGACCTCCACCACCCCCCGCACCTCCCCCTGCCAGAGCACCTGGCTTCCCTCCACCACCAAGGCGTTGGGCCCCTTTCCCTGGGCCAGGGTGCCCTCGAGGACCAGCCCTACCCGCGCCCTTCGGCAAAGGGGGATCTCCACCACCCCATTGGTCCATAGCTCCGCCCGCTCCGGTAGAGGCCCAGGCGTGCAGGCCCTCTGGGTAAGGGGTGCCAGCTGAAGAGCGCGGTCCAAGGAGCCTAGGGAGAGGAGAAAACCCCCGGCAAAAGCTAAAAGGCTTAGGGGCCAGGCCAAGGCCCTCACCGGCGCACCTCCTTTTCCAGCACGTACCGGGGCCTTTGGGCCAAACGGTGCTGGCTGAAAAGGAGTACCCGAAGCCGGTACTCCCCTGTGGGCAGGCCCTCAGGTACCCGGAAGGCAATCCGCTTATCCCCAGGCCACTCCCAGCCCACCCGCCAGCATCCCTTCTGGCAAAGCCACACCTGAACCCGGTACCCCTCAGCCCCCGCCAGGCGCAAAAACCCCACCCCCTCTTGGGGGAAGGCCAGGTAGGCCAAGGCCGGAGGGGAGGCCGGAGGCCGGCTAGCTAGGTAAAGAAAGGGCAAGGACCAAAGAAGGGCCACCCCCCCCGCCAAGGCCAAGGCCTGGGGGACCACCCAGGCCCGGCCCCGGGCCAAGGCCAGGCCACCTAGGAGGAAGAAGATCTCCCCTCGGAAAGGGCTTGGGACACTAAAGGGGTTATCCACCATGCCCATGGCCAAAAAGGCTAGGAGAAGGGAGAAGAGCAGTCCCTCCCCCCAAGCTACCGCCAAAAAGCCCCCCGCCAGAAGGAGAAGCCCCCCCGCACCCCAAACCCCGCTCTCCCCCAGGGCCTGGAGGAGGTGGTTGTGGGCGAAACTCCAAAGCCCCCCCCAAGGCCTGAGGCCCTCAGGGCACCTAAGGCCCCGGGCCTCGAGGAGGGGAAAGAGGAAGCATTCGCCAAAAAGGGTTCCCTTGAGGTAATCCCCCAACACGTAAGGCCCCACCCCGGTCCAGGGATGGGCGGCATAGACCTCGTAGGCCCTGAGCCACAGCCCCTCCCGCCCAGAAAGCTGGGTCTGGAAGAAGCGCTCAGAAAGAGGGTTATCCAGGTTGGCCGCCAGGAAGAGGAGAAGGCCCGCCACCCCCAAGGCCCACCCTCCCCGCCCCCGGAAGAACAGCCCTCCTGCGCCCCCCAACAACAGGGCCAGCATCCCCCCGCGGCTTGCCGAAAGGAGCAAGACCACACCCCCCAGCAACCCCAAAAGGAGGCGGAAAGGCCAAGGGTAGCGGATGTAGGCGGCAAGGAGTACCCCAAGGGCCCCCAAAAACCCCAGGCCCACGGGGCTATGGAAGGGATGCATGAGCCTCTCGTTCACCACCCGGTCGCCAAAGGTCAGGTAGGAGGCCAAAAGGGCACTCCCGTAGAGGAGGAATAGCCCGTAGCCCAAGGGCCGCACGGCCTGGCCCACGGAAGAGGCCGAGGCCAAGGCCACGCCCACCCCCACCAAGCCCAGCACATAGAGAACCCGGCCCAGAGCCAAGGGGAAGGCCAAGGGCTCTGGGGCAAAGAGGGCGGGGAGGAGAAGGGAAAGGGCATACACACCCAAAAGGCCTAGGGCCCACCGGGGAAGCCGCCTAAGGTACCCCACGAACAGGGGGGCCAAAAGGGCCAGGGGAGGGAAAAGAGGGGCCAGGGCCAAGGCCAGGGGCAGCCAGCGCACGAGCCCCAATATACGCCAAGGAGGCCCTAAGGCCCTCCTCAAAATCCTCTGGTAGAGTGCTTCCCATGAGAGGTCATACCCGCCTCCTTCTGGCCCTGGCCCTCTTGCTGGGCCCCACCTGGGGGGCCCGCTTTGCCTCCTTCAGCGTGGAGCCCTTTGGCACCCAGCGGGTCAACCTGGATACCGGCGTCACCACTCTGCCCCAAGGTGGAATCCTGGTGGACAACGAAAACGGCCTCCGCCTCAAAGCCAGCTACCTTGAGTACAAGGAGGGCAGCTTCGTGCGGGCCAGGGGGGCCGAGCTCCTTTCGGAAGGGGAAAGCTTTGTAGCCCAAAGCCTCGAGCACGACATCCCCAAGCAGGAGGCCCGCTTCACCGGCCTTTCCTTCAGCAACCCCGACTTCAAAGGCCTGAAGGCGGAAAGGGCCCTGGCCCTCTTCGCCCACGACATCGTGGTGCTAAAGGGCAAGGTGCAGGCCGAAAGCCCCCGGCTCCAGGCGGAAACCCTGGTGGTGAACCTGAAGGACCGGGAGGCCTTGGCGCTGGGAAGCTTTACCTATCAGGAGGGCAAGGCCACCCTCAGGGGCCAGGGCGCAGGCGCCCGGCTTTACCTGCGCTTCGTTTCCGGCAAGGTCCAGGCCACCACCAAGGTGCCCCCTGGCGCCACCCCCTTGGCCCAGTACGCCCTCCGCCTCCCATGACCCTTTACCGGTATATCCTCAAGGAAAGCCTCCCGGTCCTCCTCCTGGCCCTCCTCTTCCTCACCGCCGTCTACCTCTTCGGCTTCTTCTACGCCGGGGCCCGTTGGCTGGAGGGGGTGCCCCTGGGTAAGGTGGCCCGCTGGCTTTCCTACCACGTGCCCGGGGTCCTGGTCCAGGTCTTCCCCATCGCCTTGGTTACCACCACCGTCTTGGTATTCGGCCGGCTTTCCGCGGAAGGAGCCCAGTTCGCCCTGCTTTCGGGAGGCATTCCCCTGTGGCGGGCAGCCCTCCCCCTTTTGGGCACGGGGGCCCTGCTGAGCGGCGCGGCCCTTTACCTGCAGGAAAACCTCGTTCCCCACTACAACGAACGGGTGCGGGTGGCCTGGTGGGACGAGATCCACACCCAAGGGGCAGGCCTCTTCCGCCTAAAGGGCCTCCAGATTCCCATCGGTCAGGGGCGAAGCCTCTACTTTGAGGACTTTGACCTGGAGAGAAAGGAGATGGTGGGGGTGCGCATCACCTCCTTCCAGGGGGAGGAAGGCACCTTCCTCTTCGCCCAGCGGGGAAACTGGGAGGACAAGGTGATCACCCTGAAAGGCTACCGCTTCTACCGGATTGACTTTGCCGAGATCCCCAAGCTGGAAACCAGCCCAAACCTCCTGGCCCAGACCCGCAAGGTCTTCCGGGTGGTGAGCCAAGGGAAGGTCTTGGAGGTGGAGTCGGACCTCTCCCGGGGCCGGGCCATCGCCGACTATGCAGACACCTTTAGCTTCGGCCAGGATAGCCTCTCCCAGGCCTGGGCTAAGGTGCGGGACCCCTTTCTGCCGCCTTTGGAGAAATGGCGGGCCCGGCTGGAGTTCCACTCCAAGCTGGCCCTGCCCCTGGCCAACCTGGTCCTGGTGCTCCTGGCCGCGGCCATGGCCCTGCGCTACGGGAGGAGTACGGGACTGGCCCTAGGTCTCAGCGTGGTCCTGGCCCTGGGGTACTACGGGGCCTTCTTCCTGGGGCGCTCGCTAGCGGGCATCGGCGCCCTCCCGCCGGAGGTGGGGGCCTGGGGGGCGAACCTCCTCTTCCTCCTCTTCGGCCTACGAGCTCTACGGTGACGACTCCCCGCTCTAAAGAGCGGGGCTTCTCGGGGACAAGTTCAAACCTGTCCCCGAAGGCCCCGTCCAGGCCTTAGCCAAGATGTTTACTGCCGCTGCCACGTCCCGGTGAAGAGGAGTCCCACAGGAGGGACACGTGAACTCCCTGACCCACAGGGGCCTCTTCTCCCGGTGACCGCA
>NZ_JAKTNQ010000031.1 GCF_022760835.1 Thermus altitudinis | reverse complement strand
CAGCACGCTGCTGCCCGCCTTGGCCAACTGGCGTAGCAACCGGAGGACCTCCACCACATGCCGAGGGTCCAGGTGATTGGTGGGCTCATCCATGATTAGTACGGAAGCGCTCTGCGCTAATACCCGGGCCAGGTCAACCCGGGTGGCCTCCCCTCCAGAGAGGCTGTGGTACCTTCTGTTTGCCAGAGGATATGCGCCGGTGAGCCGCAACGCCTCCTCTGCCTTAGCCAGGTCCTCCCTCCCTTCTCCCCTTCCGTTCAGATGGGGTAGCCTTCCCAACATGACTACCTCCCAAGCCGTGAAGGGAAAGGAAACGTGGCGCACCTGGGGCAAAACCGCGCGCATGCGCGCCTGGGCCAAGGGGCTGAGCTGGGATAGGGGTTTGCCCCCTAGGAAAACCTGGCCCGTTGTCGGAGGCAACTCGCCGCTTAGGAGGCGGATGAGGGTGCTTTTGCCCGCTCCGTTCGGTCCTATGACAGCCAGCACCTCTCCCGGTTGTAGGAGGAAGCTAACTCCCTCCAGAAGCCAGCGGTTTGCCACGCGGTACCCCAGATCCTGCGCCTCAAGCACGGCCTACCTCCCGCTTATAGCGCACCACTAGAAACAGGAAGTAAGGACCTCCTACAAGGGCGGTGACCACGCCCACGGGCAGTTCCGCGGGCACCACCAGGGTGCGGGCTAAAAGGTCCGCCATGACCGCGAGACTAGCACCCAGCAAGGCTGCGCCCGGCAACAGATAGCGGTGGTCCGGCCCCGCCAGTAGCCGGAAGATATGGGGTACCACCAGGCCCACGAACCCGATTCCCCCCGCCAAGGCCACGGATACCCCTACCCCCAAGGCGGTACCAAAGATGGCCCAGCGCTTGGTGACCTCAAGGGGCACACCCAAATGGTGGGCTTCGCTCTCGCCCAAGGCCAGACCGTTGAGGCTGGGCCCAAGGCGTAAGGAAGCGGCCAGGGCCACCAACCCGAAGGGTGCGCCTGCCAACAGGGCAGTCCAGGTGACACCGCTAAAACCGCCCAGGGTCCAAAAGGTGAAACTCCGAAGCTGCTGATCGTTTGCCAGGAAGAGGAGAAGGCCGATTAGAGCCCCCACCAAGGCGTTCAGCGCTATGCCTGCCAGGAGGAGAACCGTTACCTGGGTCCCCAAAGGGCTTTCGGCCACCTTCCACAGTAAAAGGACTGCCGCCAGGCCACCGAGAAAGGCGAAGATGGGAAGGGCGAAGCCCTTCAGCAACGCAAGCCCGCCTGGCACCAAGATTATGGACACGGCAGCCCCTAGCGCCGCCCCAGCGCTAACCCCGATGAGGCCCGGATCTACCAAGGGGTTGCGGAAGAGGCCTTGCAGAACAGCTCCTCCGATTCCCAGAAGGGACCCCACCAAGGCAGCTCCCAAAACCCTTGGCAGGCGGATTTGGGTGATCACCTGTACCTCTGTGGGGTCTAGCTTACCCGTGAGGAGGCGGTCCAGGGGAATGGTGTAGGCGCCTACTGCCAAGGCCACCAGCAAGGTTATGGAGAGGAGCAGCCCCAGACCCACCAGCACCTGGCGGTAGCGGAAGCGAATCTCGGTGGGGGTACTAGGGGTCATGGTAGCGGCGGCGGTTCGATCCGCACCAAGCCTTCCTGCAAGTAGGCGGCACGGTGGATATCCAAGGCGGAACGCCCTGTCCAGATGCCGAAAGCTGACAAGTAGTTGTCGTGCACCACGAGAATCCGCCCCTTGGCGGCAGCAGGGGTCTGGGCCACTCCAGGAAGTCGAAGAAGCCCCTCTAACCCGGCTGCGTCAAAGAAAGCGGTGGTGGTCACCAAGATGTCCGGCCGGGCCATGAGCACGCTTTCAGGGGTCATCTCCTTACATCCTTGGATGCCGTGGGCCGCGTTCTCTAGCCCGGCTAGCTTCAGTTTCTCCACGTAAACGCTACCGTCGCCGCAGACAAAGTTGTTCTGTCCGCGAACCACCACGAAAAGGGCCCGTAACCTTTTCTTGGGGGGGTTTTGGGCCAAGTGGCTCTTAAGGGCCAGCAGGTCCCGTTCCAGCCTCCGTAGGAGCTCCTCTCCTCGTTCCTTCTTGTTGACCGCTTGGGCCACCCTACGGATACGTTCCCTTGCTGCTTCCAAGGTGGCATCCTCCTTGATACGCACCAAGGGAATGCCCGTGGAAAGGAGTTGCTCTACCACCTGTGGCGGCCCCATATCCACGCCGCCAAGGATCAAGGTGGGGCGGAGGGCCAAGATTCCCTCCGCACTGAGACGGCGGGGATGGCCTAGCGTGGGGAGGTTGCGGACCTGGTTGGGGTAAATGCTGGTGATGTCGCGGCCAACCACCCGGTCACCAAGACCCAGGGCGTATACGAGCTCCGTGGCCACATGTTGCAGGACCACAATGCGGCTCAGATCCGAGATGGTTACGGTCCTTCCGGTGGCGTCCGTCACCTTCCAACCTTGGGCCCAAGCGAGCCCTACAAAGGCCATAAGCAGAAGGAGGACGTTTTTACGCACGGAGGATCACCTCCTCGAGGCTAATCCAAATGCTTTCCATACCGTCACCTACTTCAGTCAAGGAAAACCTTTCCTTCGGGAGCCAGTACGGTCCTACTTCCTGGTAGGTGTCCTGTATGAGCTTCACCTTCTGGATGCTCCCTGTGATTCCCCTCTCCACCAAGACCACCTGGGAAGGGAGGAGACGGTCCCCTGCAAGGGCTTGGTACTGCCTGAAGTGCAGGCGAAAGCGTATCTTCCCATGGTTTCTTTCCACCAAGGTGTACCGGCCGTCTTTTATCCAAAGCCGGGAGGGACCCCCATCATCTACCTGAACGCAGAGGCCTTCAGGCCCCTCCCCTATGATCTCCATGCGGTGCCTGCCATCCCCTTGCCAAAAGTCAGAGGTCTTCCGGTGCTTCAGTATGCTGTACAACTCCCCGTCCACCTTCTTGCGCACAGGCTCAGGCAGTTGGCTGCGCGGAGTAAAACCGTCCACTTCACAAAGGCCCTGGTACAGGTCACCCCCTACACGCACGGTGACCCTAGCTCGGAACCCCGGGAATTCCGAAGGTAAACGGTAAAGCCTTTGCCACGCGGAAAAGGTGAGCTCTTTCGGGTCCACGATTCACCCTCCCACCTTGCACTGTGGCACCACAGGGTGGGACATATGTACTTCATCGCTCCCAGGCGTTTGTACCACTTCACGTTGTATCGTGCATCCTAGGCCACCAGTGGAAGGGGATGTGCCGCCTCAGGCTCTGCGGGTCATTTTGCAAGACCAGGCACCGCCGAGCCACGGTCTCCATCAGAGCCTCCAGGGAAGGGAACGGGCGATGGGCCACCGCCTCGTTCGCCGAGGGCCACACCCGCTCCACCGGCTGCAGCTCGGGGCTGTAGGGGGGCAGAAAGACCAGACGTATCCCTGCAGGTACCTCCACCTTTGGGGAGACGTGCCACTTCCTCCGGCAAGGCGGCCCTGAACTCCCGCAGCACCCAGCTCATCACCTCGGTGTCTATTCCGTCCACCAAAAAGCTCACCCTCTCTCCCGTTTCCGGCTTTACAAAAGTGCCAAGGTAGAACCACCGGTACCGAGGCTCCACCACCACCCGGGGTCTTTCCCCCTTGCGCCACCCCACCCTATGCCCCACCGGCTTTAGCCCTAAGCGGTGTTCGTCGTAGGCCCAGACCTGGACCCTCCTCCCCTGCCTCTTGGCCTCCTCTACCTCCTGGCTGAGGTTTTTTGAATGCCTCCTGGGCCAGAAACCGGTAGATCGGGCTCAGGGACAGCTCCTTCTCGAAGTGCTCCCTCACCAGGCCCGCAGCTTGGGCCCCGTCCACAGGACCCCGTCAGGTGAGGGGCCTTGAGCGGAACCTAGCTCTCTTCCCGGCTCAGCTTGGACTTCCGTCCAGGGTTAGGGTGCCGCCCATCCGGCAACGCCCCCGGGCTTTCCCGGTGGTACCGGGCCAACACCAGGTGAACCCAGCGGAGGCTGCGATGGAGCCTCCGGGCAACCTCCTTGGCTGTGCTTCCTCTCAGCGCATGATAGACCGCCAGCCAGCGAAGGGCTCCTATGGCCTCCCGGGCCTTGTGGTAGCGCTCCAGAACCTCCTCGGGTTTGAGGTGGGGGACTACAGTGGGCATGGGTGAAGGAGACAACAAAAAAGGGCCTGAGGCTCTCGGGCCACCACGGCCGCCCTTGGCCCCAGGCCTGGGATCCGGACAAAGGGGAGGGTTTCGGGGACCCCGGCGCGGGGCCTAGGCCCAGGAGCGCCTTCAGCCAAGGGGATAGGCCTTCCCCCTTCCATCCCAGCTCCCACCGGAACCGGACCCAGCCTTCACCCCTCCGTCCCGGCCCAAAACCGCTCCCCGGCCAGGGTGCGTATGGTAAGGTGGGCGGAGGATGAGCCTCGAGGGCCTCTCCGACGAAGCGCTTCTGGCCCTGGTGGCCCGGGGCGATGAGGAAGCCCTTCGCCTCCTCTTCCGTCGCTATGCTGGGGCCTTTTTGGGGCTGGCCCGCAGGATGGGCTTGGACCGGACCGCCCAGGAGGATGTGGTGCAGGAGGCCTTTGTCAAGGTGTGGAGGAGTGCTGGCCAGTTTGACCCGCGGAGGGCCACGGCCCGGGCCTGGCTCCTGGCCGTGGGCCACCACACCGCCGTGGACTTCCTCCGCCGGCTGGAGGCCCGGCCAAAGGCCCTGGACCCAGGGGCGGAGGAAGGGCAGGAGGCCTTTGACCTCCCGGGCCCCGGGCTGGACGAGGAGGGGCACCTGGACCGGGTGCGCTTGGGGCAGGCCCTAGCTAGGCTTAGCCCTGAGGAACGGGAGGTCATCGAGGTGCTCTTTTACCAAGGCTTTCCCCACCAGGAGGCGGCCCAGAGGCTGGGCATACCCCTGGGCACCCTCAAGACCCGGGCCAGGCGGGCCCTTTTGCGGCTAAAGGAGGTGCTCCGTGAGGCCTGAAGAGGTGCGCGACCTCCTGCCCCTTTACGCCCTGGGCGCCCTTTCCCCCGAGGAGCGGGCCCGGGTGGAGGAGGCCTTGGAGCGCTACCCCGAACTTTGGGCGGAGGCTAAGGCCCTGATGGAGGCCGCCGCCCATCTGGCGGAGGCCGGGCCTCCGGACCCCGTCCCCCCGGGCCTGGAGGCCCGGGTCCTGCGCCGGATCCGGGCCCTGAAGCGCCCCTCCCCGTGGCCCTGGCTGGGGCGGGCCGCCGCCGCCCTGTTGCTGCTGGCCCTGGGTTACGGGGTCCTGTGGGGGGGTGGCTGGCTCCTGGCCCTGAGGGAGGCCAGCACCCAGGTGCGCACCCTGGTGAGCCCCGAGGGCCAGGTGGTGGGCCGGGTGGTCCTGAGGGGGGACCGCACCGCCCTCATCCTCCTGGACCGCTCCCCCCCAAGGGGCAAGGTCTTCCAGGCTTGGGGCCTGGACCGGGGGGAGCCCATCCCCCTCCCCACCTTCCGCTTCCCCATCAAAACCCTGCGCCTGCCCCCTGAGGCCCTGGCGGTGGCCGTCTCCCTGGAGCCCCCGGGGGGGAGCCCTAGACCCACCCTGCTCCTCGGCCTGCCCCAGTAGCCCAGGGCCTCCCTGGGGCATCCCGGGGGAGGGCCCCCCGGGGGAGGACCGTGCACCCGGGACCCCGCGGGCGGAAATCCAAACCCCCCTCCCCCTGCGAACAGCAGGGTGGAGGTGCAGGATATGGAAAAGCACCCGCAAAGGATGGTCCGTAGGCAGTTCGTGAAGGTCTTGACCGCAGCCGGCCTCTCCCTGGCCTTCGCCCGGGGGTTGGCGGGCCAGGCCCTGGCCCAGTCCAAGGGGGTGAGCGACCTGGACATCCTCAACCTGGCCCTCACCGCGGAGTACCTGGCCACCGACTTCTACACCCGGGCCCTCATGGTCCCCTTCCCCGGGGAGATCCGGGACTACCTGGCGGAGGCCCTCAAGCACGAGGAGGCCCATGTCCAGGCCCTGCGGGACACCATAAGCGGGCCCTTCAAGGCCACCCCGGTGGCCCGGCCCCAGTTCGCCTATGGGGACCTGCGCTTTGAGGGCGCCAGCCGGCTCAAGGTGCTGGAAACCCTCATCGCCCTGGAGACCGCCTTCACCGGGGCCTACCTGGGGGCCATCCCCCTCATCCAGAACAAGGCGGTCCTTTCGGCGGCGGCCAGCATCGCCATGAACGAGGAGGCCCACCTGGCCCAGGCCCGGGATGCCGTTTTGGAGCTGGGGGGCAAGGTGGAGGGGCCGCAAACCCCCGTGGGCCGGGCCTTCGCCCAGGCCATTACCCCCGAGGAGGCCACCAAGGCCGTCCAGGGGTTCATCCGCAGGTAAGGGGGAGGGGTGAACCGTAGGGACGCCTTGACCTTTGCCGGCCTCCTGGGGGCGGGCTGGGTGGCGGTGTTCCTGGACTCGGCCCAGGCCCAAGGGGGTTCCCTGGTGCGGGTGGTCCTTCTCACGGGGGCCGAGGTGGTGCCCAATCCCGTGGACACCCCGGCCCTGGCGGTGGTCCGGGTGGAGGTCCAGGGGTCCACCCTCTCCCTCCAGGGGGCGGTGGCCAACCTGGCGGGACCCTTCCGGGACTACACCCGGGACCCGGTGGAGGACCCCCTCCTGAACGCGCGCCTCACCAGCGCCGTCCACCTCCACCGGGGTCCTAAGGGGCAGAACGGGCCCCTGATCCAGGCCCTGAGGGTAAGCCCCGGGCCAGAGGGTAGGAGCGCCACCTTTGCCGACCGGGTGGAGCTGGGCCTCGAGGACCGCACCCGCCTCCTCCGGGGGGAGCTCTACCTGGACATCCACACCGCCGCCTTCCGGGCAGGGGAGGTGCGGGGCCAGATCCAAATTCGCTAGCGGGCCGGGATGGACCGGCTCTAGGCCAGAAAGGAGGGACGAGATGAAGAAGGTGGTTTGGAACCGCAGGGAGGTGTTGCAGCGCACGGGTTTGGTGGGTGCCGGCGTGGTCCTGGGCGGGGGGGGCCTGGTGGCCTGCTCCCCGGGGATGGGCCAAAGCCCCAACCAGGACGTGGACATCCTGAACTTCGCCCTGAACCTGGAGTACCTGGAGGCGGCCTTCTACCTGGCCGCCGTGGGCCAGATCGGGCGGATCCAGAGCGTGGGCGGGAATGCCCCCATCCGCCTGCCCCAGGGCTTTGACGGTACCCAGCCGGTGCCGGGGCTGAGCCCGGAGGTGCGGGAGTTTGCCCAGGAGCTGGCTGAGGACGAGCTGGCCCACGTGCTCTTCCTGCGCCAGGCCCTGGGGAGTGCGGCCGTGGACCGGCCGGAGCTGGACCTGGACCAGGCCTTCCGCACCGCCGGCAGCCTGGCCAGCAACGGGGCCATCCAGAACTTTAACCCCTTTGCCAACGAGCTCTTCTTCCTCCACGGGGCCTTCATCTTCGAGGACGTGGGGGTCACGGCCTACAAAGGGGCGGCGGCCGCCATCACCGACCGCACGGGGGTGCTGGACCCAGCGGCGGGGATCCTGGCGGTGGAGGCCTACCATGCGGGGGCCACCCGGCTATTCCTCTACCAGAGGAAGGACCTTCCCGTCACCCCCACCCTCACCGTGGAGCAGGTGGTCCAGGCCATCAGCAATCTGAGGGGCCAGGTGGGGGGTGGCAAGGACGAGGGCATCACCAAGGGGGGCAGGGCCAACCTGGTGCCCAGCGACGGGAACGGGGTGGCCTTCGGCCGCTCCGTCAGCGAGGTGCTCAGGATTGTCTACCTTACTGGGAACCCTGGGGTCAGCATGGGGGGCTTCTTCCCCCGGGGCCTGAACGGCAGGTTCCGCACCACTTAGGCCCAAGGCCCCCTCGGCCCCCCGGGAGCCCGGGGGGCTTAACCCTACCCCTCCAGGGCCACCCCCAGGCCCGGCTGGGGTTGCGGTTCCACCAGGGGCCCTGGGGCCTAGCCCTCGCAGGCCCGGCAGGAGAGGAGGAGGTCCCGGCTGTAGGCCTGGGCCATCCCCGTGCTGAACTGGTAGTAGAGGGCCTTGAGCCCGCTCCGCCAGGCGTGGAGGTAGAGCTCGTTCACGTCCTTGGGGGGGGCCTCGGGGTGGATCACCAGGTTCAGGGACTGGCCCTGGTCGATGTGCCGCTGCCGGGCCGCCGCCAGGTTGATGAGGGTCTTCTGGGACACCTCCGCGAAGGTCTTGAAGGTGTCCTTCTCCTCGTCGGTGAGGAAGTCCAGGTGCTGCACGGAGCCGTTGTGCTCCAGGATGCTCCGCCACACCTTCTCCTCGTCCTTCCCCTTTTGCCGGAGGAGCTCCTCCAGGAAGGGGTTCTTGAAGGGTACCCGGGCCTTTTGCAGGTCCTTGAGGTAGTAGTTGCTGGTGTAGGGCTCGATGGAGGGGGAGACCTGGCCCAGGATGAAGGAGGAGCTTTTGGTGGGGGCAATGGCCATGAGGGTGGCGTTCCTCCGGTCCAGGACTTCCGCAAGCTCGTCCTCGGGGTGGCGCCTCCGCAGCCACCGGCTGGCCTCCTCCGCCCTCTCCCGGATGGTCTTGAAGATGAGGCTGTTGCGCCGGAAGGCCTCGGGGCTCTCCAGGGGGATGCCCTCCGACTGCAGGTAGCTGTGCCAGCCCAGGACCCCGAGGCCGATGGCCCGGTACCTCTTGGCAAAGCGCACGGCCCGCTCCAGGTAGGGGATCCCTTCCGCCTTCTGGATGAAGTCGTCCAGGACGGAGTCCAGGAAGATCGTGAGGGTCTCCACCGCGTCCGTGTCCTTCCAGGCGTCAAAGTGCAGGAGGTTCAAGGAGGAGAGGCAGCAGACGAAGCTCTCCTCGGGGCCCGAGGGGAGCATGATCTCCGTGCAGAGGTTGGAGGCGTGGATCGTCTTCCCCAACCGCCGGAAGATCTCCGGGGCCTGGCGGTTGGCGTTGTCCCGGAAGAAGAGATAGGGGATGCCCACCTCGGCCCGGGCCTTGAGCACCTTGGCCCACCGCTCCCTGGCCTCCCGGTCCCCGGCCACCATGGCCTCCAGCCAGGCATTCCCCACGGAGACCCCCCAGAAGAGGGACTGGATGGGGCTACCCTCCCGCTGGATCTGGAGCCACTCCTCAAAGTCTGGGTGCTCTATGGGGATGTAGGCGGCGCACTGGCCGCGGCGGGTGGAGCCTTGGTTGAAGACCTCGATGACCCGGTCGAACAGGGAGGCGAAGGCGTAGGAGCCGTTGCTCTCCCCGTTGTCCCGGATGGGGGCCCCCCGGGGGCGCAAGGCCCCCAGGTAGACGGAGGTCCCCCCGCCCTGCTTGCTCATCATGCCGATCTCCGCCACCGCCCTCAGGATGGAGGCGGTGTCGTCCTCCACGTAGGTGCCGTAGCAGGAGATGGGCAGGCCCCGCTGGAGGCCATAGTTGGCCCAGATGGGGGTGGCCAAGGAGTACCACCCCTTGGCCATATACTCCTCAAACTTGCGGGAAAAGCCTTCGATCCCCGTAAGGGCCTCCGCCCGTTGGGCGATCTCCCGCACCCTCTCCTCCACGGAAACCCCGGGGAGGAGGTAGCCCCGGCTCATGTAGAGCCGGGTCCACTCGTTGGCCCAGTACCACGGCCCGTACTCCCTTTGCGCTTTCGGCATCCTAGCCTCCCTCAGAACAGGCTTTCCGGGTCAAAGCTCTGCACCCGGCGGGCGTAGGCCACGCTCCGCTTGTGGAAGAAGTCCACCTCCTTGTCTGCCAAAAGCTCCAGGTCAAACCACTCCGTATCCTTCAGGACCTCCCCGCGCACGGGGAAGGGTTGGGGCAGGCCGTGGAGGGCGAGGACCTGGTTGTACCGCCACTTGAGGAACTCCAGGACCTCCTCCCGGGCCAGGGCCTCTGTGTCCCCGGCGGCGAACAACCAGTCCAAAAGCCCCTCCTCCGCCCGGAAGAAGGCCTGGACCTCCTCCAGCACCTCCTCGGCAAAGGAGGGGCCGAGGAGGCCGGGCCCCTCCTCCCGGAGGATGCGCAGGAGCTCCACCCCGAAGAGCCCGTGGAGGTTCTCCTCCTTGCTGGTGGCCTCGATGGCGTTGGAGATGCCCTTGAAGCGGCCAAGCCGCTTGTTCAGGGCCATGAGGGCGTAGAACTGGGAGAAGAGGGAGGCGTGCTCCGTGAAGGCGGAGAAGAGGAGGAGGGCCTTGGTGTAGTCCCGGAGGTCCCCCGTGCGGGCCCGGGCCAGGACCCCGGTGAGGAGGCGGTGCCTCTCCCGCAAGGGGGCCTCCTCCAGGGCCTTGGGGAAGAGGCCTTCCAGGCCCAGGAGGTCCAGGAGGTGGGCGTAGGCGTTGGCGTGGCGCACCTCGCTTTCGGCGAAGGTCATGCCCACCTCCGCCACCTCGGGCTTGGGGAAGACCTCGTAGGCCTTGGCCCAGAAGAGCTTCACGGAGAGCTCCACCTGGGCGATGGCCAGGAGGGAGCGCTCCACCAGGGACCGGACCCCTGGGGAGGCTAGGGCGTGGTCCTGCACATCGGCGGTGTAGCTGAACTCCGTGTGCACCCAGTAGCTGTGGCGGATGGCGTCCCTGTAGGCCAGGAGCCTGGGGTACTCGTAGGGGCGGTAGTGGGCCCTAGGTTCGGTCAGCATGCTAACCTCCCAGGCGCTGGCGCAGGCCCTTGGCGGCCTCCACCATGTTCCTCAGGTTGGCCCGCACCTCCACCAGCCCCCTCAGGAGGTCCTCCTGGGAGAGCCTTCCCTTCCAGAACCCCTCCAGAAGCCCCTTGTACTCCCGGTTAGGCCCCAGCCGGGGGAGGCCGAAGGCCAGGGTGCGGATCATCCCTCACCTCCCAAGGGGGGCACGGGAACGGGCCGGCCCCCTTCGTCCACCGCCACCAGGACGAAGCCTCCCCTGGCGGCCAGGTAGGGCTCCCCGCTGGGGTCCAGGGGCTCCACCCACATCTCCACCTCCACCCGCATGGAGGTGCGGCCCACCTCCACCACCCGGGCCACCAGCTCCACGATGGAGCCCAGGGGCACCGGGCGCTTGAAGTCCAGGGCATCCGAATGCACGGTCACCACCTTGCGCCGGGCATGCCGGCTGGCGGCCACGAAGGCCGCCTGGTCCATCCAGGCCAAGGCGGTGCCACCGAAAAGGGTTCCGTAATGGTTGGTCTCCCCGGGGAAGACCGTGTGCACCATGCGCGTCTCTTTCATCCAGTACCTCGCCGGTCCCTCTACTGGGGGAAAGGACTCCCCCAAAGGGGTACTCGTAACCCATCTAACCTATGGCCTCAGGGCCCAGTGCGGGCCTCCAGTTTTGCGGGGGATCGGGGGTCTAGGGTCCCACAGGCATCACCACCTTCACCCTTGCCTCGAGGGCTACGGGGCAGGGCTGCGAAGCGGGTACTCGGGCTTCCGGACGGGGCCGGTTACCGTTGCGGGACAGCGCCGGACTTGCACCGGACTTCCCCCACCGCCAATGGGGCGTCCAGGCCTGTCGGCCTGGCATCGCAGCCAGGACACCCCAGGTCTTGGGCGTCCCGGGGAAGAGGCTACCATATCTGGGGCCTGGGAGTAAAGGGGTTGTCCGGGAAAGGGCCGGCCCCCGGGGCGGGCCGCCCCGGGGGCCTTGGCGGCTGGGGCTAGAGGTTCCGCACCACCACGTAAAGCCCCAGGGCAAAGTAGAAGGCGAACCAGCCCAGGAGGAGCTTTACCCCCACGTCCCCGAAGGCCTCCACCCTCGGGGAGGGATCCGCCCCCTCCTTACGGGTGCCCGAGGCGTAGAGCACCTGGGCCAGGTAGACGATGACCGGGACCGCGGCCACCGCGGTGGCCACGAAGAAGAGGATGGAGCCCCAGTCCCAGACGTAGGGGTACTGCATGGCGGAGTAGCCGTACCGCCCCAGGGCCGAGACCCGGAGGCCCTCCCGCAGGAGGGCCACCACCAGGAGGGCCCCCAGGTAGAGGCCCAGGGTGGCCAGGGCGTTCTCCGCGCGGGCCCGGCCCGCGTGGAGGTAGAAGAGGGCGGCTACCGCCAGCACCACCACCGCCACGGGCCACCCCAGGCCCAGCTCCGCCCCTTGGGTGAAGGCCCAAAGGAGGCCCAAGAGGCCATAGATCCCCGCCCCCACCCGCAAGGCCCCTTGCGCCAGCCCCTCCACGAAGCGGAGGAAGGCCTGGGGTACGTCCTCCCGGCGCCGGAAGTACCAGGCGAAGAGGAGGAGGATCACCCCTAGGGATAGCCCCGCCTGGCCAAAGAGGAGGGCGGCAAAACGGGGCAGGTTATAGCCCAAAAGGCGCTCCCCCGTGGTGTGGACCACGCCTCCTGGGGCGTACCACTCCACCCAGCGGGAGGGGTAGAGACCGGCGTTGGCCAGGCTGTGCATGACGAAACCCGCCAGGAGGAGGAGGGCCAGGGAGACGTACCCCACCCCCGCCACGTTGCCCCGCAGGTAGAGCACGTAGAGGAACAGGTACCCCAGGGCCACCAGGGGTATGAAGAGGACCGTCCAGAGCCCCATCAGGGTGGTGGCCACGTACCAGGCGGGGTCGTAGATCACCTGGACGAAGAGCAGGGGGGCGATCCCCATGGTGATGCCTAGACCCAGGGTCTGGGTGGCCACACGGATGGCCACCTTGCTGGCGCGCTGCCAGTTCTCCTCCCCCTTGTTCAGGCCGTAGAGCCCAAGGAGGAGGCTACCCACGGAAGCGGTGATGAAGAAGATATGCAACACGAAGGTGATGACCAAAAGGGCCTGCACGGCCAGGGGATGGATGGGGGCCCCCAAGGGGTCCCGCATGGCCAAAAGGGTTTCCGGGCTCATCCTTCACCTCCCTCCTGCCTGAGGACGGGCGGTTTGCGCGGCCTCAGGGTAGGCCTCCTTCACAAACCGCTCCAGGTACTGGGCCATGTAGCGCCGCTCCTCGGGCGTGCCCACCACGGGGTGCATGTAGGGGAA
Source organism: Thermus altitudinis (assembly GCF_022760835.1). GTDB lineage: Bacteria > Deinococcota > Deinococci > Deinococcales > Thermaceae > Thermus > Thermus altitudinis. The sequence continues at coordinate 13,309 of NZ_JAKTNQ010000031.1, read as the reverse complement.
GCCCCCGATGGCGTTCAGGTAGACCTCAATGGCCGCGGCGTCGGTCATGCCCCGGCGCTTGAGGATGGCGGCCAGGTTCCGGTTGCCTCCCAAAAAGGCCGTGGCCTTGCTCACCGTGTGGCAGCTGGAGCACTGCAGGGCCACCAGGGACCGGCCCGTCTCCACGGGGTCTAGGCCCCCTGCGGGGCCGGCCGCGGGTGCCCCCTTGGCCACGGCAAAGGGCAGGGACTTCAAGAGCCCCTACTGGTCCAGGCGGGGAGCCTCGGCCTGGATCTTGCGGCTGCCAAAGTCCAGGTCCACCCAGAGGATCTGGTTGGCGGCCAGGTAGCCCAGGATCAGGTCGGGCTTGCGGATGGCCTCCCGGGTCCTCTCGGCCCCAAAGAGCCCCAGGAAGGCCACCGCTAGGGCCAAAAAGCCCACGGCGCGCCTAGAGACGGCCCTGGGGGCCAGGAAGGCCAGGAGGAGGACCAGGGCGGTGGCGGCCACCCCGAGGAGCATCTTGTGGAAGAAGACGGGCTGGATGACCAAGGGGATGCCCAGGACCTGCCGGGCGTGCTGGGGAAGCTGGGGCACGTACCAGAAGAGGACCAGGGCCACCCCCACCGCCAGGCCCACCAGCCCCACCTTCCCCGCCAGCTGGGTCACCTCCAGCCGGGCGGGGTGGTCCTTCGGCAGGGTGGCGGCCACCAGGATGGCGTAGAGGCCGGTGATGGCGAACATCAGGGCGAAGCGGGCAAAGAGCATGGGCCAGTAGGTGGGGTTGTAGAAGCCGTCCAGGCTAAGCCCCGTCTGCAGCCAGTGCCCCGGGCTCAGCTTGAACCCCAGGATGCCCACGATGATGGCCAGGGTCCCCGCGGCGGCCAGGGCCAGGATGAGGCCGATGCGGGCGTGGGTCCTGGGGTTCACCCGGCCAAAGGTGTAGTAGTAAACAGCGATGCCGAAGACGTCAATGATGAACCAGAACCACTCCGCCGCCCAGTAGAAGACGAAGTTGTGGATGAGGGCCCCGATGCTCCTGGGGTTGGAGGCGGTGACGGAGAACCAGATCCCCACCCCCATCATGGCCCCTATGGTGTAGGCGAACATGAGGAGGCGGAGGGCCGAGGCCTTCAGGTAGTCCTGGAGGTAGGGCTTGTTCTCCACCAAGGCCTTGCGCTCCACCCACCAGTTGAACCAGGTGGCGGCCACGGTGAGGTGGGAGAACACCACGTGCAAGACCGCCACCACACCGATGAGGATGGCGCCGTGTACCAGGAAGCCTTCCCAAACCGGATACCTGCCTTTTTCCACCTCCTTTGAGGGACGTCCCTCACCCCCGAGGGTAGGAGGGGGTCAGGGGACATCTGTACTTATCGGGGAGGGTAAAACCGTCCCGGGCTACATACCCGGCTCCGGGTTTTGCGCGCCGGCCCCCTCCCGCCCTTGACCGCACTAGTGAGAATGGGTTATCATCCTCACGCTATGAGGAGGCGCACACCCTACCTGTTGAGGCTGAGGCGAGGTTTAGCTGCACTGGCCCTGGGTCTGGCCCTGGCCTGGGCCCACGCCCCGGTCCCCGAGAGGCCCGAGGCCTACGGGGCCGAGGCCCGCCTCTTCGCCCTGGACAACCGGCCGGGGCTGAGCCGCCTGGTGGCCGTGGACCTGCCCCAGGGGCAGGTGGTGGCGGAGATCTCCTTGCCCCCAAGGGGGATGAGCCTGGTGGCCACCCCTTCGGGCCGCTACCTCCTGGTCTCCCGGGGGAGGGATACGGACCGGCAGTGGCTCAGCGTGGTCTGGACGGAGAAGGAGGAGGGCCGCTGGAGCCGGCCTGTCCTGGCCAAAAGCCTCCTCCTGGGCCGGGGGTGGAACGTGGGCCACGGGGCCGAGGCCTACACCCACGGGGGCAGGCTGCTGGCCTTTGCCGAAAGGGACGCCCTGGCCTTTCTCTTCACGGAGGAGGCCTTGGACCCCGCCGCCCCCTTCCAGGCAGAGAGGCTCCGCCTGCCAAGCCCCGACCACTACCACGTGGTGGAGGCCCCTGAGGGCACGTACCTCACCTTCCTCCGCCAGGGGCAGGTGGTGCTCTACGATCCCGCCCTCAAGGAGGAGCGGGGGCGCTTCCCCTGACCCGTGCAGCACGGGGAGGCCCACCACCCGGGTACGGGCCGGAGCCTCTTCGCCTGCGCCAAGGAGGTGTTGGTCCTCGAGGGGGGCAAGGAGCGGGCCCGCCTGCCCTACCCGGTGAGGGAGCGGATCGGGGCCTTCCTGGAGGGGCAAGGGGTTTACTTCGGCTACAGCGACGGCGTCCAGCACCTCCAGCGCCTGGACCCCGAGGCCCTGGCCCTCACCCCCATCCCCCTGGGCGGGGTCTTCCTCCGGGGCAAGTCCGACGGCCAGAGGCTCTACGTCCTCCTGGGCGACGGCCGGCTCCAGGTGCGGGAGGCCCGGGAGGGGAGGCTCCTTAAGGAGGTGCGGGTCTCCCGCCCCTTCCCGGAGATGGACGAGGACACGGGCGGGGCCATTTACCCCGACATCGCCCCCTGGCCCGAGCGGGGCCTGGCCTACGTGAGCCTGCCCCACCTGGGCCTGGTGGCGGAGGTGGACGTGGAACGGGGCCGGGTGGTGCGCTACCTGAGGGTCGGGGGGAGCCCCACCCGGCTGGTGCTGGTGCGGCCATGAACAACCCCATGCCCGTGGTTATGTACCTCATGGGCCTGGACGCGGCCCACGAGCTCCTCAGCCCGCTGGGCTTCCGCAAGCTCCCCCATCCCCAAGGGGTGGGCTCCAGCCTCTACCTGGGGGAGGAGGCCCTCCTGCACTCCACGGGGCTTTGGTACCGGGGGGTCCTCTACCACAGGCCCAAGGAGCGCTTCTTCCGCGGCCCCATCCCCCCTTACCCCCCGGAGGTCCACCCGCAGGCGGAGCCCCTGGACTTCCAGGAGGGCCTGGAGCACTTCCTTCCCTTCCTGCGGGGATATGAGGAGGCGGTGCGGGCCCTCCGGGGGGAGGGGAGGGGCCGGTTCCTGCGCCGCCTCCCCCCGGGGGCCAGGAGGCATTTGGGGGCCTGGCGGGCCCTCTTCCCTGAGGCCTAGGCATGAGGGCCCTTCCCCTCTTGCCCCTCCTGGGCCTCCTCCTGGCCACGGGGGCCGGGGCCCAGATGCGGGTGGCGGCCACCACCCCGGTGCTGGCGGACCTGGTGCGCCAGGTGGGGGGAGGCCGGGTCCAGGTGGCCAGCGTGGTGCCCCTGGGGGCGGACCCCCATGCCTTTGACCTGCGGCCGGGCACCGCCAGGGAGGTGGCCCAGGCCCGGGTCCTCTTCGCCAACGGGCTGGGCCTGGAGGCCTTCCTGCCCCGCCTGAGGCCCCTCCTCCCCCCGGGGGCCCGGATCGTGGAGCTGGCCCCCCGGATGCCCGAGCCCATCTGCGGCCTCCTGGGGCTAAGGGAGCAGGGGGTGCACCTCCACGGGGACTGCGACCCCCACATGTGGCTGGACCCCCGGTACGGGGTCCTCTACGCCGAGGCCATCGCGGGGGAGCTGGCCCGGCTGGACCCCAGGGGGGAAGGGACCTACCGGAGGAATCTGGAAGCCTTCCGCAAGCGGGTCCAGGAGGAGGACGAACGGCTTGCCGCCTGCCTTGGGGGGAGGAGGCTGAGGGTGGTCTCCCAGCACCTCTCCCTCCTCTACCTGGCCCGGCGCTACGGCCTGGAGGTGGTGGGGACCCTCAGGGACCACCACGGGGCGGAGATGGGGGTGCGGGGGAGGATCGCCCTCCTCAAGGAGGCGGAGCTCAAGGGGGTGGACCTGGTGGTGGCCGAGCCCCAGCTGGACCCCGCCCCCGTGCGCCGCCTGGCGGAGGAGCTGGGGGCCCGGCTGGTGGTCCTCTACACCGACGCCTTGGACCGCAGGGTCCCCACCTACCTGGACCTTCTGCGTTGGAACCGGGAGGCCCTGTGCCAGGGGGCCTCCCCCTAGGGTTGGGGCAAAGGGGCGGCTTCCGCCCCTGGCCAATGTGAGGTGGAGGATGAGAGGACGGATCCCGCTAGTGGTGTCAGCGCTTTTGGCCTTAGGACTGGCCTTGGCCCATGGCCACGGCCACGGGGAGCCCGGCGGGAAGGGCCACGGCCACGGGGAGGGGCTCTTCCGCCGCCTGGCGGTGGCGGACGCCAAGGAGCCCCTGGTGCGCATCCTGGACGAGGAGGGGAGGGAGCTGGCCCGCTTCACCGTGCCCTCCCCGGCAAGCCTCTACCCCCTTCCGGGGGGGCAGTACGTGCTGGGGGTGCACCGGGAGGCGGGGGCGGTGAGCTTCCTCTACGGGGGCTTCCGCCTGGAGGACCATGGGGACCACCGGGATGTGAAGCGGGAGACCCCTTACGTGGCCGCCACCCTGCGCACCGGGCCCCAGCCCACCCATATCTTTGCCAAGGGGCACCACCTGGCCATCTTCCACGATGGGGACGGCACCGTGGCCCTCTTTGACCTCCGGCGGTTGGGGCTGGACTTCGCCTCCCGCCTGGTGGCCACGGGGCGGGCGGACCACGGGGCCGTGGCCCTCCTGGGGGAGGCCCTCCTGGTGGGGGGTCTGGAGAGCGGCCGGGTGGAGGTGTACACCCTGGAGGGGCGCAAGGCCCTGGCCCTGCCCCAGGCCTGCCCCCGCCTGCACGGGGAGGCGGTCTTGGGGGAGGTGGCGGCCTTTGGCTGCGCCGACGGGGTCCTCCTGGTGGAGAGGCGGGGCCAGGGCTTCCTGGGGCGTAAGCTGGCCAACCCCCCGGGAGCCCCCCAGGGGGCCCGGGTGGGTACCCTGGCGGCCCACCCCCGCCACCCCTTTTTCGTGGGTAACTTCGGCCAGGGCCTGGCCCTGGTGGACCCCAAGGCGGGGACCCTGGAGGTGCTGGGCCTGCCGGCGGCCCCCTTGCGCTTCGCCTTTGACCCGGAGGGGAAGGGCCTGTGGGTGCTCACCGCGGACGGGCGCTTCCACCGGGTGGACCCTGGGGCCCGGCGGGTGGTGGGGACCCTGGAGGCCGTCTCCCCCTGGGCCCAGGGGGCTCCCCGGCCGGGCCTGGCCCTGGGCCACGGGGTGGCCTACCTCACGGACCCCGCCAAGGGGGAGGTGGTCCGGGTGGACCTGGAGGGCTGGAGGGTGGAGGCCCGCCTGGCGGTGGGGGGTGCCCCGGGCGCCATCGCCCTCTTTGAGGTGGAGGGGGTGGAGCACTAGCCGGCCCGGGCCCGGGTGGGAGGCCCCCACCCGGGTCTTTCTTGACAAAGTACTGAGAAGCCATTATCATTAGGTTGGTATGCGCGTAGCCTATGTTCTTTCCAGCCCCCGGGCCGCCAGCCACAAGCTGGGCCAGATGATCCTGCCCCAGCTGGAGGCGGGGACCCACGGGGTAGAGGTGGTGGGCATCTTCTTCTTTGACGACAACACCATGATCCTGCAGAAGGGCAACCCCTTGGGGGAGCGGCTTTCCCGGGTGGCCCGGGAGAAGGGGATCCTCCTCATGATGTGCGACCTCTGCGCCCTGGAGAGGGGCCTGGCGGTAGGGGAGCCCCGCTGGTGCACCCCGGAAGGGGAGGGGCGGAAGGAGCCCGGCTCCTGCCGGGTGGCCGCCCACGTGGTGGAGGGGGTGGAGGTGGGCTGTTTCCCCGACCTCTACGGGGCCTTGGCGGGGAAGGTGGACCAGGTGATCACCCTATGAGGGACAGGCCCGAGGCCCTGGTGGTGGGCGGGGGTCCTGCAGGCCTCGGGACCGCTGTGGCCCTGCAGGCGGTGGGGGTCCGGGTCCTCCTGGTGGAGGCCCGGCGGCTTGGGGCCTCCTTCCGGCGCTGGCCCCGGGAGACCCGCCTCCTCACCCCCTCTTTCACCGCCAACGGTTTTGGCCTTGCCGACCTGAAGGCCATCGCCCCGGGGACCAGCCCCGCCTTCAGCCTAGGGGAGGAGCACCCCACGGGCCGGGCCTACGCCCGTTACCTGGAGGCGGTGGCCCACCACTTTGGGGTTCCCTGGGTCCGGGCCCGTGTGAAGGGGGTGGAGTACCGGGAGGGGGTCTTCCGCCTGGCCACCCAGGGCGGCTTCCTGGAGGCCCCCTTCCTGGTGTGGGCGGTGGGGGAGTTCTCCTTCCCCCGAAGGCCCTTCCCCGGGGCCTCCCTGGCCCTGGCCTATGCCCGGGTGGGGAGCTTCTCCCGCCTGGCCCTCGAGGCCCCGGAGCGGGTGGTGATCGGGGGGTACGAGTCCGGCCTGGACGCCGCCCTCCACCTGGCCGCAAGGGGGGTGCGGGTCACGGTCCTGGACCCCGAGGCCCCCTGGGAGGCGGACACGGGGGAGCCCTCCTACGACCTCTCCCCCTACACCCGAAGCCGCCTGAGGGGGGCGCCCAAGGGGCTATTGCGCCTCCGGCGGGAGCGGGTCCTGGCCCTGGGCCGGTCGGGGCAAGGGTACCTCCTGGTCACGGACAGGGGCCGGCGCACCACCCCCCACCGCCCCCTTCTGGCCACGGGCTTCGCGGACGGCCTGGATCCCGTGCGGCACCTCTTCCACCAGGGGCCCCTTCCACCAGGGGCCCCAGGGCGGGCCCCTCCTCTCCTTGGAGGACGAGTCCACCCTGGCCCCAGGCCTCTTCCTGGCGGGCCCCAGGGTGCGGCACGGGGGGGTACCCTTTTGCTTCATCTACAAGTTCCGGGCCCGCTTCCCCATCGTGGCCCGGGCCATAGCCCGCAGGCTGGGGCGGGACGAGGGGCCCCTGGAGGCCTACCAGCGGGAGGGCATGTGGCTGGAGGATCCCACCTGTTGCCAGGTGGCCTGCGCCTGCTAGGGGCCGGATGGACGAGAGGAGGCCCGTTACCCTCATCACCGGGTTCCTAGGCTCGGGGAAGACCACCCTGGTGAACCGGCTCCTGGAGCAGCGGGAGGACCTCTTTGTCCTGGTGAACGAGTTTGGGGAGGTGGCCCTGGACGACGCCCTGGTGGGCGGGAGGGCCGAGGCCCTAGCCGAGGGGTGCCTGTGCTGCGGGCTCCAGGAGGAGCTGGTGGCCGCCTTGGCGGCCCTGGCCCGGAAGGGGGGCTTCCCACACCTCCTCCTGGAGACCACCGGCCTGGCCCACCCCGCTCCCATCCTGCAGGTGATCCTGGCCCCCGGCGTGCGGGAGGCCTACCGGCTGGCGGGGGTGGTGGCGGTGGTGGACCCCCTGAACCTCGGGGCCTACCGCGGCTTTCCCGAGGCCTTGGCCCAGGTGCGGTACGCGGACCTGGTCTTCCTCTCCAAGGCGGACCGGGCCGAGGAGGAGGAGCTGGAGGAGGCCACCCGTTGGGTGCGGAGCCTGAATCCCGTGGCCCCCGTGGTCCCCACGGTGCGGGGCCAGGGCCTGGCGGTGGAGGAGGTGCTCTTCCCCCGGCAGGCCCAGGGCTTCCGCATCCTCTCCCCTCTCCCCCAGGCCCTGCACAAGGAAGGGGTGGAGGCGGTGGCCCTGGCGGCCCCGGGGGCCGTGGCCTACGAGGATTTTCGGGCCCTCCTGGAAGAGGCGGTGCTGGCCAAGGGGGTGTTCCGCAAAGGCCGCCTCCTGCGGGCCAAGGGGGAGGTGAACCTCCGGGGTTCCAGCCGCTCCCTGCGCTTCCACCTGGTGTTCGGCCTCCTGGACTTTGAGAAGGGCCCGCCCTGGCCCCCAGGCCCCCGCCTAAACTGCCTGGTCTTCATCGGGGAAGGGCTGGACGGGCCCGCTATCCGGGAGCGGGTCCAGGCCCTGGTGGGGGACTGAGCCCCCTAGCCCCAGGCCCCCGCCCAGGGGGGCGGCCCCGTAGCCCCCCTCGGCCCCTAGGGGAAATGCGGGCTGGGCCACGGGGGGTTGCCCTCCTCCAGGTATACCCTAGAAACATGCGGCCTTTCCTCCTTCTGGCCTTCCTGCCCCTTTCCCTAGCCCTGGCCCTGGCCCCGGGGGACCCCGTGCGGCTTCCCAAGGTCACGGACTCCTACGGCCGGGTGGTGGACCTGGAGGCCTTGGCCCGAGGGGGCAAGTACCTGGTCTTCTGGTTTTACCCCAAGGCCAACACCCCGGGATGCTCCGCCCAGGCCAAGCGGTATGCCGAGCTCCACGGGGAGTTCCAGCGCCTGGGGGTGGAGGTGTTTGGGGTGAGCGCGGACTCCCCGGAGGAGCAGTGCGCCTTTGTGGAGCGCCTGGCCCTAAAGGGGGCCATGATCCCCGACCGCAAAGGGGAGCTGGCCCGCATCTTTGGCGTGGGGCGGTTTTTCGGCTTTTACGCCCGCGACACCATCCTGGTGAACCCGCAGGGGCGGGTGGAGGCGGTGTGGCGCAACGTCAACCCCCTAGAGGACCCTGACCGGGTGCTGGCCCATGTGCGCCAGCTGAGGCGGTGAGGGCCCTTTCCCTGGGGGTGGGGCCGATGCGGGCTAGGGGTCCTATGCCAGGTGAAGCTGCCCCTGTGGAGGGGGCTTCCCAAAGCCCCCAACCTTGACCCCCCACCTAAAGCCGCCCCAGCTCCGGGGGGCAAAGCTCGGTTGGCCCTGCTGCTGGAGGAGGCGCTTCAGGCTGGGCCCCGGGGGGTTGCCCGGCGGGGGCGCGGGGCGGTGGTGCCCAAAGGGCAGACCCATCTGCCGCTGACGGGCCCGCACCCCTCCCTTGGGGGACCCCTCGGCCCCTCTGGCGCTAGCGTAAACGGAGAGGCTGGGGCCCGCGTGGACCGGCCAAAGGGTGAAGCCCGGGAGACCTGCCTCTGGCCTGCCCCCTAGACGTCCACGTGGTTTCAGAGACGCTCAAAGTAGAGCCTTGGCCTACCTCGGGTCCTCCGGTGAAAGGGACTAGAGGAACCCTTTTGGGAGACGGTTTATAGGGGGTAGACCCTTGGCCGCTTTGCTGGCCGCCACGGCGATGCGGCGCGCTTAGCTCCGGTGGCCGGCAAGACCTAGGACTTCCAGGGCCTGTCCCTGGCTAGCGTGAATCCCCGGGAGGAGGGTTGGCCTGCCAGAGTAGGGGAACCCAACGGGCCGCGGGGGCACTAGCTGTGCCTTCCCCGCCGTGGGTTGGCCCGCGTGGGGGAGGGCGCAGGGGGGGAGCCCCCACCTAAGAGGTAGGGGCTTGTGGGACCCAGTAGGGCGCTAGGATGCCGCAAGCGGCCTTGGCCTCGAGGAGGACGGAAACCCGGGGGAGATGGTCCCCGGGGGCACGGAGGCTAAGCTTTCGCTAAAGCCTGCGCCGGGGCTGTGGGCCTACATTGGCTTTAGGAGGAAGCCCATGAAAGCCAGAGTCCTGCTGACCGCTTGGGTACTTGCCCTAGCTGCCTGCGCCCCGGCCCTTTACCCGGTGGAGGAGCTCACGGTATCCGCGCGCTACCGTTTGCTCCTGGCCGATGCCCGCGTGCTGGCCCGGTTGGAGGAGGGCCCGGTGGAGATCACCGAGTTCCGCTTTCCTCCTGGTTCCCCCTACCGTCCCACAGGGCTTCAGGAGCTGGGTGACCGGCTTCGGGCCCAGCTGGAGGCCAGGGGTTACACCTTGAGGTGTTCCACCTACAACGCCCTTCCCCTGCTGGGTGGACCCCAGTACACCCTGCGCTTCTCCCGGGGTCCGGAGGGGGTGGGGCTTTTCCTGCGGCCCCTGGCCCAGCCCGACGCCTACCGGCTGGAGGTGGCCCCGGCAGACCCCAACCCACCCCTTTCCTGCCCGCCGCGCTAGGGGCACCGGCGCCCTGTTGGTTGACCGGATTTCCCAGGATTTCCCCATCTTCGCCCAACCTTCCTTCTACTCCAGACCTCCTTGGCCCTGGCCTTGTCCTCCAGATGCCTTTTCCCCACCGTGGTCCTCCTTGTGCAGGTTGGTCCTGGGCTCCTTCCCACCTGGTGCTGCCGGGGCGCCTAGAGGGTGGGGCCATGGCCGGGCCAACGGAGGTCTTCGCCCTGGTCAAGGTTGGCCTGGGCCTCGAGGCCGGGGTAGGGGAGGGGTTTCGGACTCCCAGACAGGTGCTGGGGCTTTAGGGTCCTGGGCCACTTGTTTGTCCCAACCTCCTGCCCTCGGTCCTCTCCGGTAGCCCGGTGGTCTTCGCCATTTCCATGGGGGAGTTTGAGGCGACCAGCATGCTGGCGGGATTCGGTACCTTCACCCTCTTCCCGAGCTTGAGGGAGAGCCTACCCTACGGGCGGCGAGCGCCGTGGCCTCCTTCTCCTCTACGGGACCCTCCTGGGCCTCACCTGGGCCAGGCGGTGCTGAGGAGCCCCTGGCTTCGCTTCGGTAGCCTTGTCCCTTAGCCACAAGGCGGGCGTAGACCTTGCCGTAGGGGGTGGCTTGGCGCTTTCTCTCCCGGGAGGGCCAGTCTCTCCGTAACCCGACCCGGTCCTAGACCCCCTGGCACCGAGGCTCTCGCTTGGGAGGGCCTCGGAAGGCTTCTTTGTGCTCCTAAGTGGGGTGGATGGGTGAGCGCTTGGTTGGGCCTCTTTGAGGGGGGTTTCGCTCCGATGTCCAAATGTTTTTACATGCAACAACCCTCTGGACAGCGAAACGTCAGCGTTGAAAAAAGGCCCAGCTCCTCCTTAAAAACACGGTTATAGAGGTATTTCGCTTCATCGCACGGGAGAATCTTCTTTTGCACGGCCATCTCAAGCAACCCACAGCTGCCGATCACTTTAATCTTCTCCCTCTTCGCTTCCCTTCTTAGGCCAGAATCATCCGTGAGGATGGTGTACCCCCGCTTCAAGCCCATAACCAGCACCTCGAGATCCCCCCTTCTACGTCGGAGCTTCTTGCATTCCTGCGAAAGTTGAAGCACAAGCCGCACTTCTCCGACCATAAGTGGCTCGCTCGTCCAGAGTCTCCCATGTCCTTGGATAAATTCCCTACGTCCCGGAATATCCAGCCGCCTGTTGAACTCGCTTGACCGATTTTGGAGGTCGGGGGATATAACGCTTTCGGGCTCTCGCAACGGACCCACTATTCGGTATAGGAGCTCAGCGTTCCCAGAATCAACGAAGACCGCTAGTACGTTGTTATCGGCCACATGCATGGGGTTATTCTATCGCCTTCCGAGGATAAAATCAAAGACTACCACAAGGGGTATATTCAAACTTGCCTTTGTTACATAAGATTCAGCCATCATTGCGAAAACAAACTTTGACAGGGGCCGGTTAACGTGTCAATCTCGTGGTAGGAGGTGTCGGATGCGCACCCAAAGCGCTAGGCATGAGCTGGGTAAGATAGCAAACGCCTTGCGTAGAAGGCGGGAGGAGCTAGGTTTGGGCCAGGAGGAGGTGGCCGAGGCCCTAGGGGTCTCCCGGGAGAGCCTAGCCCAGTGGGAAAGGGGAGAGAGGCTCCCGCCCACCTTGCACCTGCAGGGGCTGGCACAGATTTACGGGGTGGACGAGAAGGGACTCCTGAGGGGAGAGCTCCGGTACAAGGAGGCCCTTGAGGTTCTCCTGCCAAGGGGGCTGCCCCTTTCCGCCAAGGCCCGTTTGGAACTGGAGCGGTGGCTAGGGTTCCTGGATGCCTACGCGGACTTTCTCCAGGAGCTAGGGGAAGCCCTTCCAAGGGAAATCCCTTTAAAGGAGTTACGTGAGCGCTTCCTAACCGATGTTCGCCAGGCCTCTAGCCGAGCGAGAGCGGTTAGAGAACGTCTTGGCCTTGGCCACGGTGCCTTGCCCAACCTTTGGACCCTTCTGGACGGCTTGGGGGTCTTGGTCTACCGGGCCTCCTTGGGGGAGGGGGATGTGCCCATCTGGGGGGCCTATTACCGGCATCCCCGCCTGGGTCCTGCCATTTTGGTGAACGCAGACAGTACCTCAGGACGTCAGGTCTTTACCCTGGCCCATGAGCTGGCCCATACCCTCTACCACGCCCGGTTACCGGGAATCCTCTGCAGGAGGGAAGTTATCCCTGAGGAACGGGAGGTGGAAGCCTTTGCCAACGCCTGGGCCGCCCACTTCCTGGTCCCGGCTCCGGCTCTGAGGAAGGAGGCCGGTAAGCTTCGGAAGCTTTCCCCTGAAGCTGCCCTTTTCCTGGCCAGCCACTTTGGGGTGAGCTACACCTTTATCCTCTACCGCCTTCTCAACGAGGGCCTCATCACCGAAGAGAACCTGCTGGAATGGGCGAGGATCAGCCCGAACGAGCTTGCCGTGAGCATTGGACTCTCCGCCGAGCCTTTCCGGTTTCCCAGCCCTACTACCAAGGGGGGTCTCCACCGTTTTCCCCCCTCGGTGTTGACCAGGGTTCGCGACGCCGTCTACGAGGGGAAACTATCCGTTTCCGAGGCCTCGGGACTTCTGGATGTAGACTCCACTACCCTGCAGCGGGACCTGCTACGTCTCCCCAAGGGGGCGGAGGCGGAAGAACTGGGAGAGTTTGACCAGGAGTTGAGATTCCGCACCCCAGGCCGGAAACCCAAGCCGCTCAACGCTTAGACGGCCTCACCCTTCCGGGGAAGGCCCCGTCTGGGATGGAGTGCATGGCTGTACAAGGCCATTTTTGCCCTCATACATGGCCTGTAAAGACTCCCACAAGGGCGTTGCCGCTATGGCCTGACAAGGGGCCAGGATCTCCTCGTGGCCCGCACTGCAAAAGGGCCGCCCCAGGGCCTAGCCTTTAGCGGATCACCTCCACCACAACGCCCACGGAAAGCCCGGCCCAGGTGGCGTCCGCGGTGAGGGCGGGGAGGTGGAGCCTCGAGGCCAGGGCCAGGCAGGCCCGATCTCCCAGGGAAAGCCCCAAGGGACGGGTGAGGGGACGGAGGCGGGCCACCAAAAGGGCATCCACTTCGGTGAAGGGCAGGACTTGAAGAGCCTGGCCCAAGAGGCCCCGGCTGCGCAGGCGATCCAACCACTGGGCCGGATCCTGACCCCAGTCCGCCAGCTTGGAGGCCACCTCCGCCAGGTTCACCGCACTCATGACGGCGCCCTCCAGGAGCTGGTCCCTGACCCTTTTTCCCCCAGGCTCCCCCCGTAGATAGGCCAGGAGGGCCGAGGCGTCCAGCACGGCCCTCACTCTGCCTCCTCCTTCCGGGCCTCCTCCCTGCGCTCTCGGATCAGCTCCTCCACTAGGCTAACGCCAGGCGCTAAATGGCCAAGGATGCCGTAGGTTTCCTCGACCACTTTCCGTAGGGGTTCCACCCGGATTCCACCCTCCGGCTCCAAGGTGAGGAGGAGGCGCTCTCCCTCCTTGAGGTGCAGGGCCTCACGCACCTCTGCGGGCAGCACCACCCGCCCCTTAGAACCCACTTGGACTAGGAAGTGGGTCTTTTCAGTAGTGGCCCCCATACCCTAATAGTACCCCCTTGTGGTAAGGACGTCCAGCGTCTGCCCATCGTACTTGTGCTTTCCTTGGGAATAGGGGTGGGTTGGCTGGCGG
>NZ_JAKTNQ010000030.1 GCF_022760835.1 Thermus altitudinis | reverse complement strand
CCCTCTCCGCCCTCAGGTTCCTGGGGCTCTATGCGGTATAACGGTCAAGTCTGCATCAAGGCCAGGAGCACCCGGTCCAAAAGGGCCAGGGCCACTTCCCCATAGTCCCCCTCCAGGAGGTGGTGAACCCCCTCCACCAAGGTGGAAAGGAGGAGCACCGCTGCCCCAGCCGCAATGAGAAAACCGGCAAACAGGTAAATGACGGTTTCCGTAACCTGGAGGACCCGGTAGGCATCCCGCTTCATGGGTCTAGTCTACGTCGTTGAGGTAGGTAAACTCCCCCTGTTCCTCCAAGAACTTCTGCATCTCGTAAGGGGAGCGGATACCCTCCTCCGTGGGCAAGGGTCCTTCCATCCAGTGGGGCAGGGCCTCGGGGGGTGGAGCCTGGAAGCCATAGAGGTAGTAAAGGGCCCAGTACCCGTGGGCGTCCTTGAGGATCACCGCATCCCCGTAGCCGTCCTCCAGCACCTTAACCGCCTGCTTCCTGGCCTCCTGGTAGGGCATCTCGGAGTAGTCCATACCCACCTCCTACTTGGACTCGTTGATGAAGAGCGTATACCCATTATCCTCCAACCAGCGGGCTTGGTCGTAAGGGTCGCGGAACCCCTCGGGGGAGGGCCTAGGTCCTTCCACCCAGTCGGGGGTTTCCTCGGGATCAGGAGCCTTGCGCCCGTACCAGCTGTAGAAGTAGTAGAGGGCGTAGTACCCCCCCTCCCCCTCTACCACCAAACCCTCCCCCAGCCCGTCCACCAAAATCCTAAGGGCCTTGCCCTCCGCCTCCTGGTGGGTTAGGTGCCGCATGGTACCTCCGTCAGCACCAGGTAGTCGGTGGTGATCCGGTCCTGGGCCATGGGGCGGAAGACCCGGTTGGCGAACTCCACGTGCAGGGGATGGTCCCGGTAGAACTCCACCACCTCCGGCCCCTCAAAGAGGACGGAAAGCCAGTAGCGGTAGCGGGCCTCCGGGGAAAGGGCCTCCCCATAGCGCAGGCCGCAGACCCCAGGAATCTGCAGCAGGACCTCCCGCGCCTGCTGCACCATGCGGCGCACCTCCTCTGGGCTGGCCTCAGTGTTAAACACGATCAAGTGCTCCACCATCTCCGTACCTCCTCCAGATAACCCAGATCCACCACCACCCGCTCCCCGGCCCTCGGTCCCTGGAGAACGGGGGCTGGGTCCCCAGGCTCCCCCAGATGGGGAAGGAGGGCCTCGGCCTCCTGGTAGTCCTGGTCCAGGGTGTAGAGGCTAGGGGTGATGAGGACCGGAAAACCTGCCCCCTTGGCGCTTAGGAGGCCGTTTCGGGAATCCTCCACCACTAAGGCCTCCTCCGGGGCCAAACCCAGCCGCTCCTGGGCCAGGAGGTAAATGCTCGGGTCGGGCTTTTTCCTGGGGACCACATCCCCCGCCAGGACCAGGTCAAACCAGCCCAAAAGCCCCGTGCCCTCCAAGAAGGCCTCCGCGTTTTCTGGGCTGGTGGTGGTGCAAAGGCCCAAGGCTACCCCCGCCTCCCGGGCTTCGCCAAGGAGCCGGCGCACTCCCGGCCGAAGCGTGACCCCTTCCTCCCGCAAAAGCTTCAGGTAAAGGTCCGTCTTGTACCGGTGGACCTCGGCGATCTCCTCCCAGGTGAGGTTGGGCGCTCCAGGGGTCTCCTCCAAGGCCCGCTTAAGGCGCTCCTTGCCCCCCGTGGTCCAAAGGAGGCGGGCGTAGGTCTCCTGGTCCCAGTAAAGGGGCAGGCCAAAGTGGGCAAAGGCCCGGTTGAAGGCCTCGCGGTGGAGCTCCTCGGTTTCGGCCAAGGTGCCATCCAGATCCCAAAGAAGGGCTTTCAGCCTCCCCACCATAGGCGCATCCTAGCCATGGCCAAATCCTTTAGGCCCTCCTTCATGCCCGCTACCAGCCCCAAATAGTCCTCCGCCTCCACCTTCTTGAGAAGGTAGGCCGCCTCGAGGGCCAGGTCGGCATACAGGTTGATCTTGCGGATCCCCCGGTCCACCAAGGCCCGGTACTCCTCCGGCCTCAGGCCCGAGGCCCCGTGCAGGACCAGGGGAACGGGTAGCTGGCCTAACTCCTCCAGAAGGGGCAAGTTGAGGCGCACCGGCCCTTTGTGGAGGCCGTGGCGGGTGCCGATGCTCACCGCCAAAGCGTCCACCCTGGTTTCCGCCAAGTAGCGCCTGGCCTCCAGAGGGTCGGTGTAGGCCACGGGCTCGTGGGAAACTTCCCCCCCGTAGCCTCCCGGCACCGCCCCCACCTCCCCCTCCACCGTGGCCCCATAGGCCCGGGCCACCTCCACCGCCAGGCGGGTGAGGCGAATGTTCTCCTCCAGGGGAAGGTGGCTTCCATCCAGCATCACGCTGGTGAAGCCCAGCTTTAGGGCCCGCACCACCTCCTGAAGGCTCTCCCCGTGGTCCAGGTGCAGGGCCACGGGCACCTTGGCCCCATCGGCCAGATGGACAAGCCCTGGGGCTAAGGCCTCCAAGGGTGGCCCCCCGAGATGCGGAGCCACGCTTAGGATCACGGGAAGGCCTAAGGTTTCCGCTCCCTCCAGGATGGCCTCGGCCCACTCCAGGCCCACCACGTCAAAGGCCCCCACCGCCCGGCCCTTCTCCGGCAAAACCTCCCGCAAAGTGGCCAGCATCCCTCCTCCTATAGCCCAAACACCATGCCCTCCCCCCGCATCCCCAAGAAGCGGGGGACCACCCTGTGGGCGTCCACCCGAGCGCACTCCGCCACATCCTCCCCAAGCCCCACCGCCACCAGGGCCTTGGCCGCCTCGCTGGCAGTGAGCACCGGCAAAGGAGGGTTCTCCGCCAGAAAAAGGGCCAGGTGGGCCATCTCCCCTTCCGGGGCAAACCCTAGGGCCTGCAGGCGTCTTCCAATGACCCCAGCCGTGTAAAGGTCATCCAGGGCTATGTTGCCCTCCTTGCCCGCACAAACGATAGCCACTTCCCCACCTGAGCCTGCCGCCACCTCCGCCACCGCCTGGGCGTTTTGCAAGGAACCCAGAAGGATATGCCTGGCCCCTAAGGCCGCATGGGCGGCCCGGGTGCCGTTGGTGGTGGCCATGACCACCGTTTTGCCCGCCACGGCCCCCACCTCCCGGGGGGAGTTGCCCAGGTCAAACCCCTCTGGCGGAAGCCCACCCACCTCCCCGGCCAGGATCTCCCCATCCTGGCGAAGACTGCGGGCCACCTCTACCCCCGGAGCCAGGACCAAGGCCTTAGCCCCCGCCCTTAGGTAAAGGGCGGCGGTGGTGGTGGCCCGGATCACGTCCACCACAATGGCCGTGCCCGGATACGAGCCAGGTTGGGGCAAAGGGTCTATGCGAAACTTCACAAGAGCGCCTCCAAGGCTTCCGCCACCCGCTCGGGGGTAAAGCCCAGCTTCTCGTAGACCTCAGGGTACGGGGCGCTGGCCCCAAAGCGGTCCAAGCCCACCACCTTTTGGGCGTACCGCTCCCAACCCAGGCTAACCCCAGCCTCCACCGCCACCGTGGGCAGGCCCGGGGGCAGGACGCTTTGCCGGTAGGCTTCCGGCTGCGCGGCAAAGAGCTCAAAGGAAGGCAGGCTCACCACCCGCACCCGGCGGCCCCTTTCTGCCAAAAGGGCCTTGGCCCTAAGGGCCAAGTGCACCTCGCTTCCCGTGGCCACGATGACCCCCTCGGGGTTCTCGGCATCGTCTACCACATACCCACCCTTTAGAACCCCTTGGGCCTTCTCCGGGGAAAGGAGGGGCACCGCCTGCCGGGTAAGGATGAGGGCCGTGGGTCCTTCCTTGCGCTTTAGGGCCACCTGCCAGGCATAAAAGGTTTCGTAAGCGTCGGCCGGCCGAATCACCCAGAGGTTGGGGATGGCCCTAAGGCTCATGAGGTGCTCCACCGGCTGGTGGGTGGGGCCGTCCTCACCCAGGGCGATGGTGTCGTGGGTGAAAACGAAGACCGTGGGGGTGCCCATAAGGGCCGCCAGGCGAATGGCCGGGCGCATGTAGTCGGAGAAAACTAGGAAAGTGCCCCCATACGCCCTATAGCCCCCGTGGAGGTTGAGGCCGTTGAGGATGGCCCCCATGCCGTGCTCCCGCACCCCGTAGTGGAGGTAGCGCCCGGTAGGATTTTGCGGGGAGAAATCCGCCATGCCCTGGGCTTGGGTGTTATTGGAAGGGGTAAGGTCGGCGCTACCCCCAAGGAGTTCCGGCATCCGGGGAGCGATGGCGTCCAAGGCCTTGCCACTTGCGGCCCGGGTGGCCACGGGCTTGTCAAAGGCGGGGGGTTCCTCGGGCAAGGAAGGAAGTTCCCCCTTTAGGCGGCGCACGAGCTCCTGGTGGAGGTCAGGATAGGCCTTTGCGTAGGCTTCCATGAGCCCCTCCCAAGCCTCCTGCCAGGCCCTTCCCTGTTCCCGCATGTCCATGTGCCGGTAGACCTCCTCGGGCACCTCAAAGGGCGGATAGGGCCAGCCCAGATTCCTGCGGGTGGCCTCCACCGCCTCAGGTCCCAAGGGCTCCCCGTGGGCCTTGTGGGAGTCCTGCTTGGGAGAGCCATAGCCGATGTGGCTGCGAACGGCGATGAGGGAGGGCCTTTCGTCCAGCTGGGCCAGGCGGATGGCCTGGCGGAGGGCCTCGAGGTCGTTGGCATCTTCCACCCTCAGGGTGTGCCACCCGTAGGCCCGGTAGCGGGCCAGGACATCCTCGGTGAAGGCCAGGTCCGTGGAGCCGTCAATGGAAATGTGGTTGTCGTCCCAGAAGACGATGAGCTTGGATAGCTTCCAGGTCCCTGCCAGGGAGCTGGCCTCCCCGGAGATCCCCTCCATCAAGTCCCCATCCGAGGCCAAGACATAGGTGTAGTGGTCCACCACCTCGTGCCCTGGGCGGTTGAACTCCGCGGCCAGTTTCCTCTCCGCCAAGGCCATGCCCACAGCGGTGGATATGCCCTGGCCCAAGGGCCCCGTGGTCACCTCCACCCCAGGGGTGTGGCCGTACTCGGGGTGGCCCGGGGTCTTGGAGCCCCACTGGCGGAAGCGCTTGATCTCATCCAGGGAAAGGTCATAGCCCGTGAGGTGCAAAACGGCATACAGGAGCATGGAACCATGGCCTGCGGACAGCACAAAGCGGTCCCGGTTAGGCCAGGTGGGGTTCAGGGGATTGTGGCGCATGACCTCCCGGTACAGGAGATAGGCCAGAGGAGCCATGGCCATGGGCATGCCGGGGTGGCCGCTTTTGGCCTTCTCCACGGCGTCTACGGCCAAAAACCGGATGGCGTTCACCGAAAGGCTGGTGAGGTCCTTGGTCTCAGTCATGTTGCCTCCAGGGTACGCCTCCGTGAAGGAGGGCACAAGCGGAGCCGGGACCCGCTTCTATAAGCTTACTGTTATCCTTCTGTCCGTTGCTCTGGGGGATAGCTATAAGGCCGCCGGGCCATCCCCACGTGCGTGGGGACTACGCCGTGACCCAGACGGCAAGAATCCCCTCTGACCCCCCTCTAAGTGCGCATGGAGGGGGCAAGTCCGCCCAAGGCCTCTCAAGATCCCCGCGGGCCAGCCTATAGGCCCATACACAGCCCCAAAGCCTTCGGCGGTGCCTACTCCCCCCACTAGGGGGCAAGGACGTTACCTTTAATCATCCTTCAGGCTTCAAAGGCCCAGCAGGCACGCCGCTTGCCTTGGCCCAAGAAGGCTGCTAGAATCCTCTAGGTGTGGGCGCCCGTAGCTCAGCAGGATAGAGCGGGGGCTTCCTAAGCCCTAGGCCGGGGGTTCGAATCCCTCCGGGCGCACCAAGAAGGGCCCGTCTCCCCTGGGGGACGGGCCTAGCTCCTTACCACCCCACCTTGGCCTAAGCCCAGGTGGGGGCCCCGGTACGTCCCTTCCCCGGAGTATGCTCCCGGGTACCTAGGGGGCACAACGGGGCGGGAACGGGTCTAAACCCGGCCTGAGCGGCGGCCCCGGGAAGAACTTTGGGCGCCCGCGTAGGCTTCGGGCAGGGCTTCCACCCGCTTGGCCCGCTCCAGTTTTACACCCTGAACCTCCGAAAGCCTAGGCAGGTCCTGGGGGCGGAGGTCCACATAGAAGCCTTCCCCGCCTTGGGCGATCTTCCCCACCTCGAGGCCCGCCTCCTTCAGGAGGGCCACCAGCCGGGGCAGGGTGAGCCTGGGCCCCGTGGCCTTAAAGGTAAGCCAGCCCTCTTCGCCCGTGAGAAGGCTCTTCTCCTTGGGTGCCCCACCCAGAAGAAGCGCCATGAGGGCCGCCACCACCTCCACCCGCCCCTCGGCAAAAAGACGGCTGGCAAAGTCCTGGTACAGCTTGTAGTCCCGTTCCGGCACCCGGGCCAGACGGGCCAGGAGGTGGTGCCATTTGGCCTCGAGGACCTCCTCGGGCGTGGGAGGGTTCACCCGCTTGAAGGTGCGGCCCACCGCCCTTTCCAGCTCGGAAAGCTCCCGCTTTTCCCGGGGCCCATAGAGGATCACCACCTCACCCCCCCGCCCCGCCCGCCCCGTGCGCCCCGAGCGGTGCTGGTAGGTTTCCGGCTTGTCGGGCAGGCGGTAGTGCACCACCAGGTCCACCTCGGGGATGTCCAAGCCCCTGGCCGCCACATCCGTGGCCACCAGCACCTTCACCTCCCCTTCCCGGAAAGCCTTCATGACCCTCTCCCGGTCGCTTTGGGAAAGGTCCCCGTGGATGGCCCGGGCGGCATGGCCAAGACGAAGGAGCCCCGTGGCCACCTCCTCGGTCTCGGCCTTGGTGCGGGTGAAAACGATGGCCCGCTTGGGCGCCTTTACAAAAAGGATGTCGGACAGGAGGCCAAGCCGGTCGTTGGGGGCAGGGATGGCCTCCTCCTGGTAGGTAACCCCCTCCTCCCGCACCACATTGATGACCACAGGGCTTTTCATGTACCGCTCCGCCAGCTTCCTGGCCCAAGAGGGCAAGGTGGCGGAGAAAAGGAGGGTCTGGCGCTCCTTAGGGGTGGCGGCCAGGATGGCCTCCACCTCCTCCTCAAACCCCATGGAAAGCATCTCATCCGCCTCGTCCAAGACGGCGATGCGCACCTGGGAAAGGTGCAAAACCCCTTGCCTCAAGTAGTCCAGGGCCCGCCCAGGGGTGGCCACCACCACATCGGCCCCCCGGGCCAGCTCCTCCTTTTGCTTCCCGTAGCCCGTGCCCCCGTACACGGTGACCACCTTGAGGTGGGGGGCCACCGCCGCCAGCTCCGAGGCCACCTGCAGGGCCAGCTCCCGGGTAGGGGTGAGGACCAAGGCCCGGGGAGGGCGGCCCCGTTCCTTGGAGGCCTCCAGGGCCTGGGCGATGGGCAGGGCGAAGGCCAGGGTCTTGCCCGTACCCGTGCGGGCCTGGCCGATGAGGTCCTTGCCCTCGAGGGCCAAGGGCAACGCCGCCGCCTGGATGGGGGTGGGGGCGGTGATGCCCCGGCGCAAAAGGGCTTCCTTGATCTCGTCCTTCAGGGGAAAATCTTTGAACTCCATTCTCTCTCACTTCCCGGGCCCCACCCGCGCCCGAAAAGGAGGGGGTAAAGCCCGTAAAACCCTTTAAGTTTAGTGAACTAGAGCACAAAAGTCAAGGGAATGACCTCCACCATCTCCCCCTCCTGGGCATCCTGGCCCGGGGAAAGGGCAACCAAGGCGTTGCCCAAGGCCATGGAGCGCAAGACCCCGCTGGACTGGTTCCCCGTGCTGCGCACCACCAGCTCCCCATCAAAGGAAAGTACCCCGCGGCGGAAGGCCTTCCTATCCTGGGCTCCCTTAAAGGGGGTGAGGGCCTTGGCCTTCAAGGACCGGTAGGGAGGGTCGGTGCGGCGCTGGAGCTGGAAGAGGAAGGGCCGGCCGTAGAGGAAGAAGGAAACCATGCTGGAAACCGGGTTTCCCGGAAGCCCCAAGACGGGGATGCCCCGCAGGCGGGCCAGAAGGAGGGGCTTTCCTGGTTGTTGTTGCACCTTCCAGAACACCACCTCCCCCACCTGCTCCAACACCTTGCGCACCACGTCGTACTCCCCCATGGACACCCCCCCGGAGGTGAGGAGGAGGTCCAAAGGCCCTGCCGCCTCCAGACTTTCCAACACCCTATCGGGCTGGTCCTCCACCTTGCCCAGAAGCACCGGCTCGCCCCCCGCCTCCTGTACCAGGCCGAGAAGGCTATAGGCGTTGGAGTTGTACACCCCACCAAAGGGCAGGGGTTCTCCCGGCTCCACCACCTCATCCCCCGTGGAAAGGATGCCCACTCGAGGACGCCGGAATACCTTTAGGCGCGGATATCCCATGGCCGCCGCCAGGCCCAGCCTCCCCGGGGTGAGGAGGTCCCCCCGCCGCAGGTACACCTCTCCCTTTTTTAGGTCATCCCCCTGAGGGCGGATGTCCTTAGGGCTCGCGGGAGCCAAGAGGAACACATATTCCCCCTCCCTACGGGTATCCTCCACCCGGATGACGGCATCCGCTCCCTGGGGAATGGGGGCTCCGGTGTAAACGGCCACCGCCTCCCCTTGGCCAACCCTTCCGGCAAACGGCCTTCCCGCCGGGGATTCCCCGATAACCCGAAGGCGCACAGGGCTTTCCCAGCTGGCCCCCAGGGTATCCTCTCGCCGGCAGGCATAGCCGTCCACGGCGGTATCGTCCTGGTCAGGGTGGTTCACCAAGGAGGCCAAGTCCTGGGCCAACACCCGGCCATACGCCTCCCTTAGGGGAACCTCCTCCACGGAAAGCTCCCCTTGGGCCTCCCTCAAAACCAGGGTCAAGGCTTCCTCCACGCTAATGCCCGTGCGCATAGGCCCAGTCTAGGACAGACCGTCCCGCTTCAGGAAGTGCGTTCCTCATAGGCCCTCCGAAGCCCCCCCAGGGCCCAGGGCCAAAGGGCAATCCCCAGGGCGTACAGGCCCAGGGTGGTGGCGAAGAGGTAGTTGAAGGCCGCAAGGCCCAAGGCCTCCTGCAGGGCACCGGAAAGGGCACTGCCCAGGGAAAAGAGCAAGCTCCAAAGGGCCGCTTCCACCAAGAAGAAACCGGGGCGTTCCCCCTCCTCCAGGTAATCCATCACCAAGGCGGCGTAGACCGGCCCGGCAGCGTTCATAAGGGCCCCGCGGATGAGGAGGGCCAAGGTCACCAGAGGAAGCCAAGAGACCCAGGCCAAAATGGCCAAAAAGGGTAGGGATAGGGCCTGGACAAACACGATGGCCCCCAGCTTCCCCATGCGGCGCACCAAAGGGGGCTGAAGGAGCATGGCCCCTCCCGTAGCCAGGGCGGAAAGGGCAAAGATGAAGCCCGTGGTCCCGTAGCTAAGGCCGAACTTTTCCCGCATATATAGGTTCAAGAAGGGGATCACCAGCCCGGCCCCAAAGCCGATAACCGCCTGGGGCACAAAAAGGCGAAGCCAAAGGCCAAACCGCCCCGAGAGCCTTGGGGGTGTCCCCTGGCCCTCGGGAAGCCCAAGGAGAAAGGGCAGGGCCAGGAGGAAAAAGGGCAGCCCGAAAAGAAGCACCCATCGGGCCCCCACCCATTCGGAAAGGAACCCAGCAAGAAGGGTGGAGAAAAACCCCGAGGCCGTGGTCAAAGCCGCTTGTAGGCTGAAGAGGGAAACCCACCTCTTCGCCGGCACCAACCGGGCCATAAGCGGAGCCCCCGCCCCCTGCACCAAGGCCCCGGCCAAGCCATACCCCGCCAAGGAGGGGAATACCCCAAGGCCAAGCCCCAAAAACAGCCCGCTTCCCATGGCTAAGGCCAAGGCCAAGAGCAGGCTTTTGCGGTAGCCCAGACGGGGGATGAGGTAGGCCAGGGGCAGGGCAAAGACCACCCCCACCAGGAGCAAAAGGGCTTGGGCAAACCCAATGGCCTGACGGCTATAGCCCAAGGCCTCGAGGTGGAAGTTGAGAAAAAAATAGACCAGATTGGCCCCGAAGGACCACAGGAAGCTGGCGAGAACAAGCCGGTACTCTGCTGTACTCAGTACATTCTTCATTACAGACCTCTCCCCGGAAGGGCAAACCTGGGCTACAGCCCCCAACTACCCTTCCTGCCGGCTGGGGCAATGGGCCGCCAAGGGGCAGTCCCCACAGCGAGGCTTCCGGGCCAGGCACACGTACCGCCCGTGGAGCACCAGGGCGTGGTGGACGAATACCCAGTCCTTTTTGGGAAATAGGGCCTCGAGGTCCTTGCCCACCCCCTCGGGGCTTTTGGCCTGGGAGAGGCATAGCCTTCTCGCCAAGCGGGCCACGTGGGTGTCCACGGCAATGCCCGGCACGCCAAAAGCCGCCCCCAGAACCACGGTGGCCGTCTTCCAGCCCACCCCCGGTAGCGCCATCAAGGCCTCCTTTTCCCTGGGTACCTCCCCCCCATGCTCCTCCACCAGCCTTCTGGCTAAGGCCACCAGGTTCTTGGCCTTGCTGCGGTAAAGGCCGATGCGCTTTATATAGGGCTCCACCTCTTCCGGCGAAGCCTGGGCTAAGGCCTGGGCGTCGGGAAAGCGGGCAAAGAGGGCTGGGGTGGCCTCGTTGACGCTTTTGTCCGTGGCTTGGGCGGAAAGCACCGTGGCCACCAGGAGCTGAAAAGGGCTATTGTGCTTAAGCTCCGTCTTGGCTCCAGGGTAAGCCTCCTTTAGGGCCTCCAAGATGGCCAAGGCCCGCCTTTTCTTCTCCTTTAGCCCTTCCCTAGGGCACCCCACAGCGTCCACTCTACAATGGGGGTGTGGATGCGCCAAAGCTGGGGCTGATTGTACGGGAACCTTACGCCAGCCTCATCGTGGATGGCAAAAAAACCTGGGAGATCCGCAAACGCAAAACCCGCCATCGGGGTCCTTTGGGCATCATCACCAGCGGGTATCTCATCGGCCAAGCCGATCTCCTGGACGTGCAAGGACCCTTCACCGTGGAGGAGCTTTTAGCCCACCCGGAAAAACACCTGGCGGACGAAGCCTTTCTCCGGGCCTACGCCGGGGAACAGCCCCTGTATGCCTGGATCCTGCGCAACGCCTTCCGCTACGAAGAACCCCTCTTCGTGCCCAAAAAGCCCGGCAGGGTCATCTTCGTGGATCTTTCCGAGGTATGGCCATAAGCCCCCCATACCCCACAAAGACCAGGAGGTCCGGATCCAAAGAGGCGATCACCTCCTGGCGGTGGGTGGCCACCATTAGGGTGATGCCCGCCTGGCGCACCAGCTTGCCCAGGCCCAGGGCCACCCGCCTGGCCGTGGGCACGTCCAGGTGGGCCGCAAACTCGTCGATCAGGAGCAGATCGGGGCGCTGGGCCACCAAGAGGGCCAGGCGGTAGCGCTCCCGCTGCCCCGTGGAAAGCTCCTTCGGCCTCGCCCTGTAGAGCACGGCGTCGGAAAGCCCCACCCGGTTTAGCACCTCTATGGCCGCCCCCACATCCCCAAGCTGGCGATAAAGTCTCTCCAAGATGGGCTCCTGGCCCAGGTCCACCTCCCATTCCCCCGGGATATAGGCCACCCGCCTGCCCTGGGGCACCTCCATCTCTCCCCCATCCGGGGGCTCCCCCAGGAGGAGGCGAAGAAGGGTGGTCTTCCCTGCGCCGCTGGCTCCGGCTATGGCCACCACGCTGCCCGGAGGAACCTCGAGGTCCACCTCCCTAAGGATCGCCCGCTCCAAAACCCGGGCCTTGACCCCAAAGGCTGCAAGGGTCTCCTGCACCTCGGGGGAAAGGTCGGATAGGTCCAAATGGTTCCGATACCCCTTGCGAACCCCCACCAGCCGGACGGGCTCCGCCAACCCCTGCACCTTCCCAAAACGGGAAACGAAAAGCCTCCCCCGGTGGGCCCTGGCGTAGGGGTCCTCCTTTAAGAACTGCTCCATGTAGTGCTCCGCTTCCCCTGTAAGGGGATAGGCCAAGACCGGCCTTCCCGAGGCGGTATCAAAGAGGTAGCGGAAACCCACCTTCTCAAAGAAGGGATGGTAGCGGGCCATCTGGGCCACGGTGTACACCAGGTGCTTCTCCCGCCTGCCCTCGGGAACCGCCCGCTCCTTAACCCACGCCAAAGCCAGCTCCACCAAAAGGGCCCCCAGACCCTCCGAGCGGTAGTCGGGATGCACCACCACCCGGGCGATGCGGCTGGCGGCGGTGTACACCTGGTCCAGGGCTCCTTCCCAGTCCTCCCCGCCCTCAAAGGTGGGGTGGAACCAATCCTGCGGAAAGATGCGCTCGCGGATGTTCCGCTCCACACCCCCAGGGATCCTGCGGTGCATCCGGGGAAGGGGTGGATCCAGGCGCACGTAGCCCAGGATCCGGGGCTCAAAGGGTAGGCGCTCCACCAACTCCAGGATGAGGAACCGGCTGGCCGGGGTGGAGCCCCGGATCTCCTTCAGGCGGGCCTCCCCCCCGCATCCACAAAGGGGCTTGGTGTTGGCAAGAAGGGTCATCCCGCAATGGGGGCAGACCCATTGGGCCACCACCTCCTTCTCCGAGGCGTAGTGGTACTGCTCCAGCTCGGCGATGGCCTCAAAATCCCCCTCATACATGGCCTCCCGCGCGCGCAGACGGTAACGGTACACCTCGCCCCCTAGGGGGCTTTCCCGAATGTGGTCCAGCGTCTTGAGGAACAAGGGCCACACGGGGAAAACCCCCTTGAGGGCGTACTCGTCAAAGCCCAGAAGGGGTTGGCGGAACTCCGTGGTCAGCCGAACCCGATCCCCGGGACGGAGCCATTTCGCCGCGTCCCCGGTCATGCGAAGCCTCAGCCCCCCCTCGAGGAAAACCTCCCCGAACCAGCGCCAGTAAACCTTCCGTCCCTGGACCCTCACGGGCGTTAATAGGCCTTGGCGAAAAACACCCGCTTGCCGTAGGCGCTTTCCCGCCCACAGCGCACGCAAACCCCCTGTTCCGGCTCGGCCTCAAAGGGCACGCAACGGGTGGTGGCGGTGGTCTCCTCCTGGATGGCCTTCTCGCAGGCCCGGTCCCCGCAGTGGAAGGCCAAGGCGAAGCCTTCCTGCACCGCCTCCTTGAACTCCTCGTAGGTGTCCACCTTGCGGGTGTGGGCCTCCCGGAACTCCAGGGCCCGTTGGTAGAGGGCCTGGTGGAAGGCATCCAGCTTCTCGGGTAGCACGATGGGGAGGGTTTCCAAAGCCAGGCGCTCCTTTCCCCCCAGGCGGCTCGCCAGCACGGCCTCGCCCGCCTCCAGGTCCTTGGGCCCCAGCTCTATGCGGAAGGGCACCCCCTTAAGCTCCCACTCGTGGAACTTGTACCCTGGGGTGTACTGGTCCCGGTCGTCCAGATGGACGCGAAGCCCCGCCGCAAGAAGGCGCTTCTTGAGATCCCAGGCCGCCTCCAGGACCCTCTCCCGGCTTTCCTCCCGGTAGATGGGCACGATCACCACCTGGATGGGGGCCAGGCGGGGGGGCAGGATGAGGCCCTGATCGTCCCCATGGGTCATGATGATGGCGCCAATAAAACGCCAGGACAACCCCCAGCTGGTGGTGTGCACGTACTTCACCTGGAGGTCCTTGTCCTGGAACTTGATGTCAAAGGCCCGGGCGAAGTTCTCCCCCAGGTAGTGGCTGGTACCCGACTGCAGGGCCTTGCCATCCCGCATCAAGGCCTCAATGGTGGTGGTGTAGACCGCCCCGGCGAACTTCTCCTTCTCCGTCTTCATCCCCTCCACCACCGGGATAGCGGCGTACTCCCGGGCCAGCTTGGCGTAGATGGCAAGCATCCGGCGTACCTCTTCCTCCGCCTCCTCCCGGGTGGCGTGGGCGGTGTGTCCCTCCTGCCACAAGAACTCGCTGGTGCGCAAGAAGGGCCGGGTGCGAAGCTCCCAGCGCACCACGTTACCCCACTGGTTGAGAAGCTGGGGAAGGTCCCGGTAGCTTTTGATCCACTTGGACCACATGTAGCCGATCACGGTCTCCGAGGTGGGGCGCACGGCTAAAGGCTCCTCCAGCTCCTCGCCCCCCGCATGGGTGACCACGGCCAGCTCCGGGGAGAAACCCTCCACGTGCTCGGCCTCCTTTTGCAGGAAGCTCATGGGGATGAAGAGGGGGAAGTAGGCGTTTTGGTGGCCAGTTTCCTTAAACATGCGGTCTAGGACCCCCTGGATGTTTTCCCAAAGGGCATACCCATAGGGACGCACCACGATGGTGCCCCGCACCGGCCCGTAGTCGGCGAGCTCCGCTTTTTGGATGACCTCGAGGTACCACTCGCTGAAGTCCTGGCTTTGCGGCGTTAGACCCTTCTCCTTCGCCATACCCGTTCATCTTACTTGCCTGATCTTGGCTAGGGGAATAGAATGCGGGGGCAACACCGGAGGTGGACCATGCGCAAGATGGTTGGCTTTGTATTCTTGGCTCTCTTGGCCCTAGGGCTGTTCTCCTGCACCCAGCAGGGGCCCACGGGTTCCGGCCTTTCCGTTCAAGGAGTGGCACCTAAGGAGCGGTACCTGGTGGTTTTCAAGAGCGAAACCCTGCCTCCCAACGCCCAGGCCCTGGCCCAAAGCGTTGGTGCACGGGTGGTCAAGGTCTTGGAGCCCATCGGGGCCCTGACGGTGGTGGCGGACCGAGCCACAGCCAACCGCTTGGCCCGAAACCCCCAGGTCCTGGCGGTAGGACCAGAGCGCCGCTACACCTTGCCCAAGACGGAACGCATCCTTTTCCAAGAAGAAACCTATGGCGCACCCACCACAGCCGACAACCTCTACAAGTACCAGTGGGACATCAGACGGATCGGCGCTCCTGAGGTGTGGCGGAGGGTGCCCCTGGAGGTCCAGGGCCGGGCCACGGTGGCCGTGCTGGACACCGGGGTCATGGACAACCACCCGGACCTGGTAGGCCAGATCACGGATTTCGTGGCCACCAACTACTGTTATGAAACCGCAGGTCCCAACAACACCCCCAGCTACCCCAAGTACACCCTGTGGATTGACTTTGATAACCTTGACCCCAACAACCTGTGCACCCCTGCCCCCAGTACCCTCTACGAAGCCCACGGGACCCATGTCTCCGGTACCATCGCCGCCGCCTTCGGTGGGGGCCGGGTGGTGGGGGTGGCCCCGGGGCTGAGGATCGCCGCCTACAAGGTGTTTGACCGGATCCACTTTACTGAAGGCGGTCAGGAATACGACGACGTTGGCGCCTTTGACGGCCCCATCTTTGAGGCCATCATAGATGCTGCCCAAAAGGGCTACGACGTCATCAACATGAGCCTGGGTGGCACCCTGGACACCCGCAATAAGGACGACGTGGCCGCCATGGTGGCCTGGGACCGGGTGATGAAGTACGCCAACCGCATGGGCACGGTGATCGTGGCCTCAGCGGGGAACAGCGCCCAAAACGCCAACGGCTATCTCGTCCACATCCCCTCTGACCTCCCCACGGTGGTTTCCGTCTCCGCCACCGGTACCGCCACCCCCCTTTGGCGGTACCCCTACCCCACCAACGAGACCCTAAACGCTGTACCCGGCCAGGACATCCTGGCCTTCTACTCCAACTACGGGGCCGCCGTGGATCTTTCCGCCCCCGGAGGCGACTGCGGCCTGGACGAAAACGGCCAAAGCTGGTGCACCCGGCCCAGCAACCAGCGCCCTCCTGGGTGGCGTTACCACCTGATCCTTTCCACCATCATCATTAGGGAAGACCTTCCCGCCTACGCCTGGTATGCCGGTACCTCCATGGCCAGCCCCCACGTGGCCGCGGTGGCCGGCCTGGTGAAGGCCCTGCACAAGGACTGGACCCCGGGCCAGGTGCGGGCCCACCTAAAGGCCACCGCAGAGGACATAGGAAGCCGGCAACTCTTTGGCCATGGCCTGGTGAATGCCGATCAGGCCACGCGCTAAGGCAAACAAGCGGGGAAACCCCCGGTTTCCCGGGGGTTTTTCCTTGGCCGTTAAAATGGCCCCATGGACCTCTTCTCCGTCTTCCAAGAGCTTCGGCAAGAGGGCAAGGCCAAAATCCTCCTGGTGGTCCTGGACGGGGTGGGGGGGCTTCCCCTGGAGCCCGGAGGGCCCACGGAACTGGAGGCCGCCAAGACCCCCAACCTGGACCGCCTGGCGGAGGAAAGCGCCCTGGGCCTCCTCACCCCCGTCTACCCTGGGCTTACCCCCGGCTCCGGCCCCGGGCATTTGGCCCTTTTCGGCTATGACCCTTTCCGCTACCTGGTGGGCCGGGGAGCCCTCAGCGCCCTGGGGCTTGGCGTGGACTTCCGGGATGGGGATGTGGCCCTAAGGGGCAACTTCGCCACCCTAAGCCCCGAGGGTCAGGTGCTGGACCGCCGGGCAGGCCGTCCCAGCACCCAGGAAAACCGGCAGGTAGTGGCCAAGCTCCAAGAGGCCATCCCTCGGGTAGAGGATGTGGAGGTTCGCTTCTATACGGAGAGTGAGCACCGGTTTCTGGTGGTCCTGAGGGGGGAAGGCCTTGGGGATGGGGTCACGGACACCGACCCCCAGAAGGCGGGGCTTCCCCCCCTTAAGGCGGAGGCCCTGGACGAGGCCTCGAGGAAAACCGCCCGGGTGGTGAACCTCCTTTCGGAGCGCATCCGGGAGGTGCTCAAGGACGAGCCCAAGATCAACGGGGCCCTTTTCCGTGGGGCCTCGAGGCGGCCCTCCTTCCCCAGCATGGCGGAGGTCTACGGCCTGCGGGCGGCGGCCATCGCCAGCTACCCCATGTACAAGGGCCTGGCCAGCCTGGTGGGCATGGAGGTCCTGCCCGTAGAAGGCGAAGGCGATGCCCATGAGGGGAAACTTCAGGCCCTCAGGGAACACTGGGACCAGTACGACTTCTTTTACCTTCACTTCAAAAAACCCGACGCCAAGGGGGAGGATGGGGACTTCCTGGGTAAGGTGGCGGAGATCCAACGCTTTGACGCCCTTTTGCCGGAAATCCTAGCCCTAAGGCCGGACGTCCTGGCCCTCACCGGGGACCACTCCACCCCCGCCCTCCTCAAGGCCCACTCCTGGCACCCGGTGCCCCTCCTCCTCAAGGCCCCTTACCTACGCCAGGATGCCGCCCGCCGCTTCACCGAGGGCGAGGCCCTTAAGGGAAGCCTGGGGCACCTAAGGGGGGTGGAGCTCATGCCCCTTCTCCTGGCCCATGCGGGGAGGCTCCTCAAGTACGGGGCCTAGCCCACCGGATCCGCAAGGAGGGGTTTGAAGCCCTCCCTAGGGAGGCGCCGCAAGGGGTGGGCGAACCCCGGGAGGTGCGGGGCTATTCTCCTGCCGGGCCAAGGCCCTGGAAAGGCCCTACAGGGCCGGGCATCGTCCCGGCAGACAACCCCCTTGTCCTACCCTCCCCCAACCGGACACCGCCCGCCTAAAGCCCCGGGAGGACCCTTAGGTCCAGTCCCTCCCCGAGCCCAAGGGCATCCCCTGGGGGAGGGGGTGTCTACCCCCGTAGACGGAACGAAGTTGGCCCCTTACGCCCAAGCGGGCATCCGGGAGAGCTGGCTGGTGGACGGGGAAACCGGCCTCTAGGCCCTAAAGGTACCCCGCCCGCCGGAGCTCCTCCGCCACCGCCTCGAGGACCATCTCGTAGGCCCGGTCCAGGTCTACCCCCTCGAGGGTAGCCCCGGCCGCAGGCACATGCCCCCCGCCCCCAAGCCTTACGGCGATGTTCTGGGCGGAAACCCCACCCCGGGAGCGGATGGAGACCTTCACCCCTTCCCCTCGCTTGCGCAGGAAGACGGAAACCACACTTCCTTCCACGTAGCGGATGAGGCCCACGAAGTCGTCGGAGTCCTCCTCGTCCCGCTTGGCCTCCTCAGGAAGGTGAGCGGTGACCAAGAGCCCCCCGTAGTGGAAGGCCACGGTGGAAAGCACCTGCCCCATGAGGCGGAAGTAGGAGGGCGGGCGGAACTGGAGCCTATCGGTGAGCTCGGCAAGCTTCACCCCATACCCCAGAAGCTCCGAGGCCACCTTGAGCACCTCCGGGGTGGTGTTGGCGAAGCGGAAGTTGCCGGTATCGGTGAGGATGCCCGTGAGCACAGGGGTGGCGATCTCCGCCGTCCACTCCACCCCCAAAAGGTCAATGAGGTCCTTCACCATCTGGGCGGTGGCCGCCTTGGAGGGGTCCACCACCGCGATGTGACCAAAACGGGGATTGGTGCCGTGGTGGTCAATGTTGATGACCAACCCCTCCACCGGCACCCCCACCACCCGGCCCGGCTCGGCGCTGTCCAGGGCCACCAGGGTGGCCCCCACGGGAAGCTTCTCCAAAGGGTCCGAGTACTCCTCCTCCTTGGGCAGAAAGCGGAGGAACCTGGGAGGTTCGGCTACCCAGTAGGCCTCCTTCCCCAAGGCCTTGAGGGCCCGGTAAAGCCCCAAGGAGCTACCGATGGCGTCCCCGTCGGGGTCCACGTGGGTGGCGATGTAGATGGGCCCCTCCACGACCTTCAGGACCTCGGCCACCAGGCGCATCTTTTCCCAGTACTTGGGGTCGGGAGCGTTACCGTCCATGGCCTCTAACCTACCATGCGAAGGGGTTCTTCACCTCAGGGATAGGCCTGACCGCCTCTTCCCCATCAGGCCCCCAAGGGGAAGGATCGCCCGCTCCCATTTGGCCGGGGTGGAGCGGGCACACGCGTAGACCCAGTGGCCCTAGAGGTTCCACCCCCCGGCCACCTCGAGGACCTGCCCCGTCACGTAGGGCTCCCGCACGAAGAAGAGCACCGCCTGGGCGATCTCCTCCAGGAGGGCCAGCCGGGCCATGGGGATCTCCTGAAGGGGCTTGGAAACGGAGTTCTCCGCCACCCCCGGGGCCACCACGTTGGCGGTGATCCCCGCCTGGGCGAAGCGCTTGGCGATGGCCTTGGTGTATAGGATCACCCCGGTTTTGGCGATGGCGTAGGGGGTGATGTGGGGCCGGGCCAAGAGGTTCTGGGCCCCGGCGTAGCCCAGGTTAACGATGCGCCCATACCCCTGCTCCACCATGAGGGGAAGGACCCTTTGGGTAAGGAGGAAGGTGCTGGTGAGGTTGGAGTCCAAAATCCAGCGCCACTCTTCCAGGGAAACCTCCTCAATGGGTTTAAAGAGGTAGTCCCCCACGTTGTTCACCAGAACGCCAACCCCCCCCAGGTGGTAGCGCACCTCCTCCACCAAGGCCCGGACCTCCTCCTCCCGGGTGAGGTCGGCCCGCACCTTGATGGCCTTTACCCCCAAGGCCTCGGCCTCGAGGCGGGTGGCCTCGGCCAGACCCTCCGAGGTGCGGTAGTGGACCGCCACCTGGAAGCCCTCCTTGGCCAGGGCCAGGAGGATGGCCCGGCCAATGCCCTTGGCGCTCCCCGTGACCAAGGCGACCCTCATCTTCCCTCCAGATAGGTTTCCAGCAAAACCCGAGTGAAGCTGTTCAGAGGAAAAGAAAAGCCCTCTTCCGGCCTTACCCAGGCCCACTCCAGGATCTCCTCCCCGGGCCGCACTTCCCCTTCCCCTTGGGCAAAGTAGTTGAAAAGGAGCATGTGGGTGGGCTTGTGGAACTCCGGGCTAAAGATGGCCTCCTGCACCAAGGCAAAGCGCACTTCCTTAAGGCCCAGGCCCACCTCTTCCCAAAACTCCCGCCTGAGGGCCGCCTCCAAGGACTCCCCCCACTCCACCTTCCCCCCAGGCACCCCCCATAGCCCCCGCCACTTTTGGGTGCGCACCAGAAGCACCCTACCTTCCTGTTCCACCAGGGCTCCTACCGTGGGGATGGGATGGCGCGGAGAATCCTCCATAAATACCAAAGCATAAGATACAGGGCCTGAAGGACCACGAAGGTAAGATAGGCCCTAGGCTGGTGAAAGAGCAAGAAGACTCCCAGGAAGAAAAGCTGGGTGGTGAGGCCCAGGTTCACCACCCCCGCCAAGGCCCCTTCGTCCCAAAACCCCATGGGGGAAAGGCGAAAACGGCGCAGCAAGAAGGTCTCCAAAGCCCTTACAGCCCGGTCCTGGGGCAGGAAAAACCCGCGGTAAACCCCCCGCAAAAAACCCAGGAGGGGGCCAGGGGGATCCAGTTTCTCCGCGGGCAGGGGGAGACCCCGGGCTTCCCTATAAAGCCTTTCCAGGTTAAAGTCGTGGGACTGGACCCAGGTGAAGACCACAAAGGCCAGGGCGGAAAGCTCCCAAGCCCCGGTACGCGCCCCCAAGGCCACAAACAGGAAGAGGTTTCCCAAGAGGTCCAGCTCCGTGTCCAGATACCGGCCCAGCTCCGTGGCCTCCCCCCTCAGGCGGGCCAGCTGCCCGTCGGCATTATCCAGAATGGTCTTTAGTTGAAGGAGAAGGGCGGCCGCCACATCCAGGCCCCTAAGGATACACCAGGAGGCCAAGAGGACCAAAAAGGTGTGGAAGAGGACCAGGTGGTGGGGCCTAACCGGGGTGAAGAGGAGAAGGCGCACCACCAGGTGGGCCAGGGGGCGGAAGAGGACGATGTTCAAGAACTCGTGGACCGGCCTTTCCTTGGCTCCGGGAACCATGCTCAGTCACGGATGTGGGAGAGCACGCGGGCCACCACCTCCTCGAGGGCCATCTCGCTGGTATCCACCACGATGGCCTCTGGAGCAGGCGCGCTTTGGCCCCTGTCCAGTTCGTCCCGCCGCAAAAGGTCCCTAAGCACCTCCTGGTAGTCCTGGGGGCGCTCGGCGGTGCGCCTTTTGGCCCGCACCTCGGGCCGGGCCGTGAGGTAGAACTTGTGGGGAGCCTCGGGGAAGACCGCCGTGCCCATATCCCGCCCCTCGGCCACGAAGGGCGGTGGAACTTCCTTTAGCCTTTCGTTGACCCAAGAGCGCACCCCGGGATGCCGGGCCACCAAGGAAACCACCCGGTCCACCTCCGGGGTGTGGAGGTGGGGGGTCAGGTCCTCCAGCCCCGAAGGCCCTTCCACCACCACCCGGTTCCCCTCGGCCTTGGGCAGGAGGCGGAGGGAGAGGCCTTTGAGAAGGCGCAAAACCCCTTTCTCATCCCCTGGCTCCACCCCGGCCCTCGAGGCCAGATAGGCCACCGCCCGGTAGAGGAGGCCGCTGCTCAAATAGGGCACCCCCAAGGCCTCCGCCACCCTTTTGGCCACCGAGCTTTTCCCCGAGGCAGAAGGCCCATCTATGGTCACGATGCCTCGCATAGCCGCTTCAGGTCCTGGAAAAAACCGGGATAGGAGATCTCCGCCCACTGGGGTTCATGGATCCTCACCCCCACCCTAAGGCCCGCCACGGCGAAGGCCATGGCGATCCGGTGGTCGTGGAAGGGCTCCACTTCTCCCGGCCGCACCCCGCCCCCTTGGATCCTCAGCCAGTCCGGCCCTTCCTCCACCGCCACCCCTAGGGCCCTAAGGTTTTGGGCGATGGCGGCAACCCGGTCCGATTCCTTCACCCGCAGTTCGGAAAGGCCCGGAATGTAGGTCTCCCCTTCCGCCCAAGCCGCCGCCGCCGCCAGGATAGGCACCTCGTCCACCATGAGGGGGATGAGACTTGGGTCCACGGAAACCCCCTTCAGGGGGCTATACCGGGCCCGGATCCAGCCCACAGGCTCCCCCGCCTGGCCCTCCACCACCTGCCACTCCAAATCCCCCCCCATCTCCCGGAGCACCTCTAAAAGCCCCGTGCGGGTGGGGTTTAGCCCCACCCCCTCCACCGTAACCTCCGAATCCGGAACGATGAGGGCCGCCACCAGGAAGAAGGCCGCGGAGGAGAAGTCCCCGGGCACGGTAAGGTCCTTGGCGGGGAAGGGCTCGGCCCTTTGGGTGCGGATGCGCTGCCCCTCCTTTACCAGGGGCAGGCCAAAGTGGTGGAAAAGCCTTTCCGTGTGGTCCCGGGTGGGAACAGGCTCCACCACCTCCGTGACGCCCTCGGCAAAAAGCCCTGCCAGGAGAAGGGCGCTTTTCACCTGGGCGCTGGGCACGGGAAGGGTATAGGAAATCCCCCTTAGGCTCCCACCCCGCACCGCCAAAGGCGCCTTCCTCCCCCCTTCCCTTCCCTCTATGGAGGCCCCCATGGCCCGCAAGGGCTCCACCACCCGGCCCATGGGGCGGCGGCGCAAGGAGGCATCCCCCGTTAGCACGGCAAAAAGCCCCTCTTGCCCGGCTAGGATTCCCAGGAGAAGCCGCATGAGGGTGCCGGCGTTGCCGCAGTCCACCACATCCTCAGGCTCCTGCAAGCGAAGCCCCTGGCCCCGCACCCGGAAGTGGGGGCCCTCCTCGAGGACCTCCGCCCCCAAGGCCTGCATGGCCCGGGCGGTGGAGAGGGTGTCTCCCGCCTTCAAAGGGTAAAGGAGCCTTCCTTCTCCTTGGCTTAGGGCCAGGAGCATGAGGCCCCTATGGGTCACGGACTTGTCCCCAGGAACGCGCAAGCGTCCCCGCAAGGGGCCCAAGGGGCCTAGGTCCAGGTAGGGCCGGTCCATGCCCCCCAGTCTGAAAGGCAGGTGGGCTTTGGTCAAGGCCGGAACCCGGCTAAAATGGAGGACAAGCATGGCCCTGACCTGGCAAAGCCCGGTCTACCTGGAGCGCCCACGGCTTTTGGACCTCCTGCCCCAGGAACCGGGCTTTGCCGTGTGGCTGGAAGCCCCTGCCGGCTTTGGCAAAAGCGTCCTGGCGGGGCAGCTTTCCGCCCGTCTGGGAATACGCACCTTCTGGATCAGCGCCCTCTTGGGCGAACCCAAAGGGCTTCTGGCCAAGGCCCTAGGCCTCCCCGAGGAGGTGCCTTGGGGAGCGGTGGTGGAGGCCCTCAAGTCCGAGCCCACCCTGGTGGTCCTGGAGGACCTTACCGGTAAGGAGGGCCTCTCTCCCCTCCTGCGCACCCTTCCCGCCCTGGTGGTCCTGGCCAGCCGCAAGCCCCTCCCCTACCCTGAACTTCCCAAGCTCTTGGCCGAGGGAAGGCTCGTCCACCTAAAGGCTTCCCATCTGGCCTTTACCCTCGAGGAGGCCGAGGCCCTTTTCGCTGGCAAAGAAGGCTTTGCGGAGGCCCACCGGGCCACGGGGGGCTGGCCCCTTCCCCTTTTCCTCTCCGCCCTCACGGGAAACCCCCCTGAGCCCAAGGCCCTCCTGCAGGGCTTAAGGGAAAGCCTGTCCCCCGGGGAGTTCCAAGAAGGTCTTCTGCTGGCCGCTCTTCCCCACCTACCCCCTTCCCTGGCCCGCCCAGAAACGGAAAGCCTCTTCCACAAAGGGCTGCTAAGGCGCCTGCCGGAGGGCTACGCCCTCCACCCCCTCCTCAAGGAGATGGCCCGAAAGAGCCTCCTAAAGGAGGTGCAACGGGCCGTGCGCCAAGCCGCGGGAAGGCTTCCCCCCGCCTTGTTGGCGGAAGCCTACTGGGAAGCGGGCCTCAAGGGGGAACTTTTGTCCCTTCTAGAGAGCCCCATCACCCTGCCGATCCCCGCGGAAAGGCTTTTGGATTGGCAGGACCTCCTCCGCCAAGGGGGCCCAAGGGCCCACCTGCGCCTGGGGGAGGCCCTGGCCCAGTGCGGCAGGAAGGAGGGGCTGGCCCTGTTGACAGAGCTGGCGGAATCCTCCCCGGACCCCGCCTTGGCCCTCACCGCCATGGGCCACCTGGCCTTTTACCTCTCGGAAAGCCTTTTGGGCCGGGACCTCCCCCGGGCCCGGGCCTACTTGGAACGGGGCCTGGCCCTCCTCCCTAAGGTCAGCCCCGAGCTGGCCGGCCGTTTCCTGAACGACGCCGCCCGGGTACCCTTTGAGGAAGGCCGGCCCGAGGAGGCGGCAAGGCTTTTGGAAGAGGCCCTCCGCCACCTACCCCCGGAAAGCCCCTACCGGATCGCCCCCCTCAGCAACCTGGCCCTCCTGCGCTTTGAGCTAAAGGGGGCCTTTCGGGAAAGGATAGAGGCCCTCGAGGAAGCCCTGGGGCTGATGGAGCGCCATATCCCGCAAAACCTCGCCGGCCACCTCCGGGACCTGGGCTGGCTCCACCTCCTCCTGGGGCAGAGGGAGAGGGCGCGTGGCTACTTGGAAAGGGCCCGCCAGACTCCTGGCCACCCCCTGGCCTCCCTGGAGGCCAAGATGCTCCTGGCGCACATGGACAAGGATGCCGAAACCCTCGCCCGGCTGGTGGCCCAGGCGGAACTCTGGGAAAACGCCTACCTGGTGGAAAGGGGAAGGGCCCTCTTGGCGGAGCTCAGGGGGGATCCGGGCCTGGTGGAGGGCCTTTCGGGTTTCTTCCCCAGCCTCACCCGGGCCCTTTTGCGAAAAGACCCGGGGCTTCTGCCCCCTTATCCCGGAAACCTAGAGGAAAGGCTCCTCTGGCACGCTGCCCGCTACCGCCTCCTCGCCGAGGAGGAGGACCTAAAGGCCCTCCTCACCCTAACCGATGTTGGCGAAGGCCTCCTACCAGGCCTCCTTCCCCTGGAGGCCCTCCCCAGGAAGCGCCCCGAGCTGGCCCGGGCCTACCCCCTCCTCGAGGTCCTGCGTTCCGGATGGAAGGAGGCCATCGCCCTGAGGCTCCCTGAGATCCCACCCTTAAGGGTCCAGGTCCTGGGGCGCTTCCAAGTGGAACATCCCTTGGGGCCTGTAACCCTGAAGGGAAAGACCAGGGAAGTCTTCGCCCTTATGCTCCTGGGCCTGCCCCGGGAGGAGGTGGCCTTTGCCCTTTGGCCGGACATGACCGAGGAGGCAGCCTTGAACAACCTTTACGTGTGGCTGGTCCGCCTTCGCAAGGTCCTGGAACCCTGGGGGGTGCCCACCTACCTGGGGGAGGAGGGGCTGATGCGGGTGGAAGCCGATCTTTTTGCCCTAGAGGAAGCCTTGCAACGGGGCCAGGCGGAAAGGGTTTTGGAGCTTTACCGAGAACCCCTCTTCCCCAGCCTGGACCATCCCCTTTGGGATCGGAAGCGGGAGGAGGTTTTCCACCGGGTGCGGGCCTTATTCCTCAAGAGGGGGGAACCCCGCTTTCTGGAGCGGATCTTGGAGCTGGATCCCCTGGACGAGGAAGCCCTCCTCCCCCTGGTCCGATCCTACCTATCCCAAGGCCAAAGGGCCCGGGCCCTGAGGCTTCTTCAGCGCTACCGCAAACACCTTTGGGAGGAACTGGGGGAGAAACCCTCCTCCAAGGTGGAGGCCCTCATCCAAAGCCTTCAGGGCTAACCCCGAGAAACCACCCCTCCCCTTCCACCCAGACCTGTTCCCCCGGCTCCAGGAGGAAGGTAGCTGGGGGTTCCAGGTGGATTCCCTGCACCTGGGCCTTCCCTTCCAGGAGGGTTAGGAGAAGGGGCGCCTGCGGATGGAGGCCTAGCCCCCCGGGAAGGGGGTAGCGATGGAGACGAAAATAAGGGGTCTTGAGCAGGCACTCCCCTCCCGCCACGGGCTCAGGCCGGACTGGGGGTAAGGGGGTGGGCTCCAAAACGGCCACCTCCAGGGCCTTTTCCAGGTGGAGCTCCCGGGGACGGCCGTAATCATAAAGTCGGTAGGTGAAGTCCGAGGGGGTCTGGACCTCGTAAACCTGCACCCCCGGGCCCAGGGCGTGCACCACCCCTGCCGGTATGTAGACCACTTGGCCAGGGGTAACCCGGATGCGGTTTAAAATCCCCTCCAGGGTTCCTTCCGCTACCCTCCTTCGTACCTCCTCTCGGCTTACCGGTTGGGCAAAACCGTATACGATCTCCCCTGGGGTGAGCACGTACCAAGCCTCGTACTTGCCGGGCCCGCCTTCCACCCTTAAGGCATAACCATGGGGTGGGTGGACCTGGACGGAAAGCCACTCCACCGGGTCCAAGAGTTTTACCAACAGGGGCGCTTCCGCCAACCAGACCTCGCCCACTCCCGGGCCAAAGCCCAAGGCGCTCCCTCCCCAAGGACGGACCACCGGCTTAGGGTGCAACACCTGCACAGGGGTTAGCATAAGGGGTATGCGCGACCTGGACCGGGAGGAAACTTATCTGGCGGACCGCCGGGGCTTAGCCCTGGAGCTTCGCGACCTGGTGGGTTCGGGGCCC
Organism: Thermus altitudinis; assembly: GCF_022760835.1. GTDB lineage: Bacteria > Deinococcota > Deinococci > Deinococcales > Thermaceae > Thermus > Thermus altitudinis. Next base: position 1,745 of record NZ_JAKTNQ010000030.1, on the reverse strand, counting down.
GTGCCCACCCGCCCCTACCCCGCACCCCACGCCGCCTTGGGCTATGGGGAAGGCCACTTCGCCGCCCGGCTCTCCGGCCTCCCTGACTGGACAGAGGAAGGGACCCTATTCGTGCTGGAGGGAGGGTACGACCTGGGAGAGGCCGCGGCCCTTTCCCTTCTGGCGGAAACGGAGCGGGTAGGGGTGGTCAAGCTGGGCCTCCGCCCTGGTGTGGAGGTCTACCTCTCCGCAAGCCCCTTGAACCCTTACCGCTACCTGCGCTTCCTCCTTCTGGCCACGGGGCAGGAGGAAGCCCTTTCCGAGGTGGATAAGGTCCTTCTGGAGGAAAGAAGACGCCTTACCCCGGAGATCCCCCTCGAGGAGAACCCCGCCAAGTTCCTGGCCTACACCCTGGTGGAGAGGATCCCCCTCCTCTACGCTCCCTTTTTCCGCCCCTTGGAGGAAGCAGGGCAGAGCCTTTTTGCCCGGATTGGGAAAAGCCTAGCCCTCACCCCACCCCATAGCGCCCTGGAGTTTTTCCTCACAGGCCTCGAGGCCCGCCACGAGCAGGGAGACCCCCTGGCCGCCCTCCTCCTGGGGGAGGGGGAGGCGGTACGCCTGGCCAAGGAGATCCTGGAAACCCGGGTGGACGCCATCGCCGAGGTGCCCGCTCCCTCAGGCAGCCGCCTGGCCCAAGCCCTGGCCCTGTGGTACCGTCTGGCCTGGACCGCCTACTACCTGGCCTTGCTCTACGGGGTGGACCCCTCCGACCCGGAGGTGCTGGAGCGCCTGCGGGAGGCCACCTAATACCCCACCTGGGAAAGACCCAGATGGGACCCCGGTAAAGGCTTACCGCCAACCCAGTCCCGGTGGGCTTGCCAAGAGCAAAGAGAAAGGGGGCAGGCCCCGTGCCAAGGAAGACCTTTCCCAAGCCAGCGGATCTCCAGGAAGCCATGGCTCTGCAAAGGAGCCTGGCAGAAAAGGTGATCCTGGAAGGAAGCCTGGCAGGCGTTCAGCGGATCGCCGCCCTGGACGCCTCCCACAAAAGGGGGAAGCCCCTGGTGGCAGTGGCGGTGCTATACCACTTGGAGAAGGGCCCTCTTGCCGTGGGGCTAGGGGTGGTGCCCGAGGAGGACCTCTTTCCCTACATCCCCGGTTTCCTCTCCTTCCGCGAGGCCCCTGCGTATCTTCAGGCGTTAAGCGCGCTTCCCGAGCCCCCCGAGGCCCTACTGGTGGATGGCCAAGGCATCGCCCATCCCCGGGGCCTGGGCATCGCCAGCCACCTGGGGGTGCACCTGGACCTCCCCAGCATCGGCGTGGCCAAACGCCTGCTCTATGGCCGTCTGGAAGGCCCCTTGCCCCCGGAGGCGGGAAGTGCGGTACGGCTCCTCTCCTCGGAAGGCCGCCCCCTGGGCTACGCCTACCGCAGCCGAAAGGGGGTAAAGCCCCTCTTCGTCTCCCCGGGCCACCGGGTGGGCCTGGAGGAAGCCCTGGCCTTTGTGAAGCGCCTGCCCACCCGCTTCCGCCTTCCGGAGCCCTTGCGCCTGGCCCACCTCGAGGCGGGCAAGGCCTTGCGAAGCCTGGACCCGTGACGACTCCCCACTCTAAAGAGCGGGGCTTCTCGGCTCCGGGTGTAAACCCGTCACCGAAGGCTCCGTCCCAGCCCTGGCCAAGATGTTCACTGCCGCTGCCACGTCCCGATGGAGGAGAGTGCCACAAGAGGGACACGTGAACTCCCTGACCCACAGGGGCCTCTTCTCCCGGTG
>NZ_JAKTNQ010000003.1 GCF_022760835.1 Thermus altitudinis | reverse complement strand
GGGTCAGGTGGTCGGCCACGGTCATGGACGAAGAATACAACAAGAAAGGGTATCAGAGGGCCCCGGTGGTCCTGGCCGGCCACTCCCTGGGGGCCAGCCTGGCTACCCTTTATGCCTGGGCCCATGGGGAAAGGCTCTCGGGCCTGGTGCTCCTGGATGGCGGCCTACCCGATACCCCTCTTTCCCCGGAAGCCTTCTGGGAGGGAACCTCTACCCCCTTCGGCCCCTTCCCGGGCCTTAGGGCCCTGCTTTCGGGCCAAGCGGACCCCGTCTTTAGACTCCCCTTTCTCTCCCCCAAGGACCTGGCCCTGGCGGAGGCCGAGGCCTTTGTGGCGGCCCAACGACCCTTGGAGGTGGTACCTTGGGGCCCTTACCGGGCCACCCGGGAGGCGCAGGCCCTCATCAAGGTGGACGACCACTATAGCCTCTTCCCCATCTTCAGCGTGAGCGTAGGCCGGGCCTGGGCCCGGGAGGGCCTGAGCCTCCTTGGCCTTCTCCAGGGGAGGTTGGTGCAGACGGTGCGGGGTCCCAGGGGAAGGGTGGTGGAGTGGCGGGACACCGGCGAGGCCACGGACCCCCGGGCCTTCTTGCGGTCCTATGCCCGCCCTCAGACAGGCTTTTCCGAGTGGTACTTCCCCTTCCGCCTCCTCTTGGAAACGGCGGGGTATCCCCACACGGGGCTAGGGCTTGTCCCCAAGGCCCTCCCCTACCCCATCCTGGCCCTAGGGGCGGGAAGGGGCCTGGTCCCTGACCCCCAGGGTTTTCGTCTGGAAAAGGTGCTCCCTGGCACCCAAGCCCAGGTGCGGGTGCTGGAGGGCCTGACCCACCTGGACATCCTTACGGAGCGGGAAGGCCGGACGGCACAGGCCATCCTGGCATATCTAAGCAGGCTAGGGCTTCTCTGAAGCCCAAATAGGCTAGGGCCAGCCGGGCGGCGCGCAGGCCGGAGAGGGCTGCGGCGGGGATCCCTTGCCCGGGAAACACCCCTTCCCCCACCCGGAAGGCGTTTTCCAAAACCCGCACCCGAGGGAACCGCCAGGGATGGGTTTGGGGATACCCGCCCACCCAGGCCCGGCCCACAAAGCGGCGGTAGGTAAGGGGAGTGGCGGCAAAGAGGAGCTCCGCCTCCCTCAACCCCGGCAAAAGGCCTTCCCCCAAGGAAAGGGCCCTCTCCTGCCAGAGGGCCTTCAGGCGTGCGTACTCCGGGGCGGAAACACCCAGCCAGGGGTCCAAGGGGGTGTGGAGGGAGAGGGAGAAGACCGTCTTCTTCCCCTCTGGGCGCAGGGACAGGAAAGCAAACGGCCTCTCCTTGGCGTTCTGCCGGTAGAAGGGCGGGTTGACCGCGAAGGGCAAGACCCCATAGACCACAAAAGCCCCCCAGGCGTCCCGGGGTACCGCCTCAGGTAGACCCAGAAGGGGCCTGGGGGGCACGTTCAGGAGGAAGACCTCCCCTTTCAACACCTCCCTTTCCCCTCGCCGCCGGCCTCCATAGGCCACCTCCGCACCCACCACCTTCCTCCCTTCCCGCAGGAGACGGAGGACCCGGGCCCGGTAGCGCACCTCTAAACCCTCCGCCAAGGCCTCCGCCACCTGGCCCACGCCCCCTGGCACCAGGGCGGGGCCTAGGTGGGGAAGATCCAGGGCCAGGGCCGCGTACAGGGCATAGGCGTCTTGGGATTGGGCGCTGATGAGAAGTTGGGCCTCGAGGAAACGCCGAAAACCAGGGATGCCGGGGGCCCGGGCGGAAGCCCGCCGCCACAGGTCAGGAAGAAGGGGGGCAAGACCCGGGAGGCGGCGGGCCAAGGGGAGAACCTCCTCCCTCTCTGGAGGCCAGGCCAGCCACGGGGACAGGGCCAAAAGCCTCCTCGCCCTGTCCTCCTGCCAATCCCAAAAGGGCAGGACCCTGGGGCCAAACGCCTCCTTCTGGGCACGCTTTTCCTCCTCACGGCCCACGGGGCGCACCACCCTGCCCTGAGGCAGGTGCACCTCCATGAGGGGGAAGCCTTGGGGCAAGGGCTTCACCGGCCAGCTGAGCCCCACGAGGCGGCCCACCACCTCTAGGGGGGCGCCGGGGGCCAGGCCGGAGAGCAAGGTGGCCCCCGCATCAAAGCGGTAGCCCTTGTGGTAAAAGCTTCCCGCCAGGCCACCTGGGTAGGTGTGGGCCTCCAGGACCACCACCTCGAGGCCCGCCTTCCTCAAGAGCCGCGCCGCCACCAGTCCCCCGATCCCTGCCCCCACCACCACCGCCCGCACGCCCCCTAGGCTATGGGGCTTTCCCCCAGGAGACCTTGGCGCAAGCTATAGAGGTAGCCGCCACCCAGTCCCTATGGCTACCCCCTAAACTGAGCCCATGACCCTTCTGGTGACAGGAGCCACCGGATACGTGGGGGGCCGGTTAGTCCCCCGTCTACTGGAAAGAGGGCACAGAGTTCGGGTACTGGTGCGCAATCCCCTTCGCCTCCAGGGCCGGCCCTGGGCAGAACAGGTAGAGGTGGTCCAAGGCGATCTGGCCAACCCCGAGGACGTACGCCGGGCCCTTTTAGGGGTGGATGCAGGCTACTACTTGGTGCACGCCATGCTTTCGGAAACGGACTTTGCCCAAGCCGAAGAAACACAGGCGCTGACCTTTGCGCGCCTGGCCAAAGAGCTCGGCGTGGGCCACGTGGTCTACCTAGGTGGCCTCCTGCCGCCCACTGGCACACCTTCCCACCACTTGCAAAGCCGGGCCAGGGTGGGGGAGATCCTACGAGCCCACCTCCCCACCACCGAGTTCCGCGCTGGCCCCATCGTGGGTTCGGGTTCTGCCAGCTTTGAGATGGTCCGTTACCTCACGGAGCGCCTCCCGGTGATGGTGGCACCTCGCTGGATTCTGAACCCCGTGTCCCCCATCGCCATACGGGACGTCCTTTCTTATTTGCTCTTGGCCTTAGAGCGGGGACCCCAGGGAGTGGTGGAAGTCGGGGCCCCAGCCCTTAGTTTTAAAGGCATGATGGAAACCTACGCCGAGGTACGGGGCCTTAAACGCCTTATCCTACCCGTGCCCGTACTGGCCCCAAAACTAGCGGCCCTTTGGGTGGGTTTGGTCACCCCGATCCCCAACCGCCTAGCCCTACCCTTGGTGGAGGGGATTCTGCATCCCTTGGTGGCCGATACCCGCAAGGCCCAAGAAATCTTTCCCGAGGTTAAGCCCCTTTCTTACCGCGAAGCAGTGCAGCTGGCCCTGCGCCGCACGGCGTTGGGGGAGGTAGAAACCCGCTGGTCCGGCGCTCTGCACGGAAAGGAACACCTTTTGGAAGACCGGGAAGGCCTCATCCGGGAAGTTCGCGTCCTTACCACGAAAGCCAGTCCAGAGCTCCTTTTCCGGGTATTTACAGGACTTGGCGGAGAAAGGGGCTGGCTGGTCTGGAACTGGGCTTGGCACCTGAGGGGAGCAGTGGACCGGCTCCTCGGAGGACCTGGCTTACGCCGAGGACGCCGCCATCCCCAGGTTCTTTTACCCGGAGATGCGGTGGATTTCTGGAGGGTAGAGGCCGTGGAGCCCCCGCGGCTCCTCCGTCTAAGAGCCGAGATGCGCCTTCCCGGAAGGGCTTGGCTGGAGTGGCAAGCCCTGGGGGAGAGGAATGGAGGCCGCTTGGTCCAAACCGCCTACTTTGAGCCCCATGGCCTTACCGGCTTCCTATACTGGTGGGCTCTTTACCCTATCCACGCCCGCATCTTCAGCGATCTGGCACGGGCGATTGTGCACGAGGCGGAAACCGTCTCAGCCAAGCCTCCATGGTGAGGGTATGGGGCAGGGTAAGGGCGTAGACCGCCGCCATATAGGCGGCCAGAGGATCCTGGAAACGGGGATATAGGGCCCAGGCCAGGAGAAGTCCCCCAAAGGTGGCCCCATAGACCCCAAGCCACTCCCAACCCCGTACGCCCACCAGACGGAGGCTATCCCAGCTATGCTGGAGGAGGAAGTATCCCGCGAGAAGGGCGTAGGGATGGGCAAAAAAGGCCAGTGCCGCAAGGAGCAAGGTATCGGCCACCTGGGGCCAAGGGGGTCTCTCCCTAAAGGACCATAGGGCCAGGAGGACCCAAAGGACCACGGCCAAAGCCGGGGGAAGGAGGAAACCTCCCGCAAAGGCGTGAAGGAAGGGAAGGATATCCTCGCGGTGAAAGGCAAAGGGGAAAAGGAGCACCGTGCCCGCACGCCAGTAGCCCAGGGGCCCCTTTCCCTCCACCCGCCCCCAGTGGAGGAGAGCCAGGACCAAAAAGGCCACCAAGCCCAGGGGGGGAAAGAGGAGGAGGGACCCAAGGGCTAGCCCGGCAAGGGAGAGATAAAGGACCAAAAAACCACCGAGGGGCCAGCCCAGCCTAAGGGCCACTAGAATGTCCGCCCCCCCATGGGGAAGGCCAAGCACCAAGGCGGAGGCAAGGAGTAGGCCAAGGGCCCATTCTTCGGGCAGAAAGACCAGGGGGAGGAGCAACCCTGTGCGCATTTTTCACCTCCTCTCCCATTGCACCTCTTCCCAGGAGACAGGGTGTGGGCAGCCAAACAGTTCTTGTACAAGTGTTGTCTAGGGAAAGGTCGCATTAGGGGCAGGGTGCTCTCCTATAAGTGAGACCTCCCGGGTGGGTGGGCCCAGAAAGGAGGAAAAAGATGGTTCAGCCGGATCTCTCTTACGGACAGTACTGGTTGGTCTTCAACACCCTCTCTCTGACCATCGCGGCGATGGGGGCAGCGGCGGTGTTCTTCATCCTGGCCCGAAGCTATGTGGCCCCCAAGTACCACATCGCCCTGTACCTTTCCACCCTGATCTGCCTCATCGCCGGCTACCACTACCTGCGCATCTTTGACAGCTGGGTAGGAGCTTACCAGTTGGTGGACGGCGTCTACAAGTTCAGCGGAAAGCCCTTCAACGACTTTTACCGCTACGCCGACTGGCTGCTCACGGTACCCCTGCTCCTCCTAGAGCTAATCCTGGTGCTCGGGCTTTCCGCCGCCCGCACCTGGAACCTGGGGCTTAAGCTGGTGGTGGCCTCCGTGCTCATGCTGGGCCTAGGGTATGTGGGCGAGGTCAACACGGAACCCGGTCCCAGGACCCTCTGGGGAGCCCTCTCCTCCATCCCCTTCTTCTATATCCTTTACGTGCTCTGGGTGGAGCTATCCCAGGCCATCAGGGAAGGGCAGTATGGGCCAAGGACACTGGAGCTTCTCAGCGCCACCCGTTTGGTCCTCCTGATGTCCTGGGGCTTCTACCCCATCGCCTATGCCCTGGGAACCTGGTTGCCGGGCGGGGCAGGCCAGGAGGTGGCCATCCAGGTGGGCTACAGCCTAGCGGACCTTACGGCCAAGCCCATCTACGGCCTTTTGGTCTACGCCATCGCTCGCTCCAAGAGCCTCGAGGAGGGCTTCACAGCCGAGGCCAAGGCAGCCTAGGGTATGGGCCCCATCCACCTGGGAGGGCCCATGGCCCTTTTTTCTTTGGGCCACAGAGGCCTACTTGGAAAGGAGGTAGGGTGGTGCCATGCGCATCCTCATCCTGGGCGCCACGGGCGGGCTGGGCTCAGGCCTCGCCCAGGCCCTTCAGGGCCACGAGCTTCTCCTATCGGGCCGGAAGGCCCGGGAACTCCAGGCCTTGGCGGAAAGGGTAGGGGGAAAGGCCTTACCCGCAGACCTTACCGATGAGCTCGAGGCCCAGGCCCTGTTGGCGGAGGCAGGGGAGCTGGACATGCTCCTCCATGCCGTGGGCCTTGCGGCCAGGAGCCCGGTACGCGACACGGGGCGTGACCTCCTTGAACGCATGCTGCAAACCCATTTCCTCTCCGCTGCCTTCTTGCTAAAACACGCCCGGTTTCGGCAGGGGGGGAGGGCGGTGTTCTTCGGCGCCTATCCCACCTACGTCCAGGTGCCTGGCTTTGCCGCCTACGCCGCCGCCAAAGGGGCTATGGAGTGGTATCTGGAAGCGGCGCGAAAGGAGCTCAGACGGGAAGGGGTGCGGCTGGTCTTGGTCCGGCTTCCCGCGGTGGCCACAGGGCTTTGGGCTCCCCTGGGAGGTCCGCCCAAAGGGGCCCTTACCCCAGAAGAGGCCGCCCAAAAAGTGGTGGAAGGGGTGCTGAGGGAGCCACCCCCCGAGGTTCTGGAGGTATAGCCCATGGCCACCTATCGCGCCTTCTTCTACCCCATGCGGCTGGCCCTCCTTTGCGTGGGGGAGAACTTCATGCCCCTGGCCTGGTGGACCCCTGTTTCCAAGGAACCCTTCCGCATCCTCTTTGCCATGGACCGGGGAAACCACACCCTAACCCTCCTGAGGGAACTGGGGGAAGCGGCCCTTTCCTTCCTCCCTTGGGAGGAGCGGGAATGGGTGGTGCGATCCGGCTACCTTTCCGGCCGCAAGGTACGGAAGGCGGAAAGGCTTGGGGTAGCTTTACGCAAGGCCAGGAACCTGGCCCACACCTGGGTGCCGGAAAAAGCCTTGGCCACCTTTGAGCTGCAGGTGGCGGAATGGCCCCTGGAAGGGGATCACGCCCTCTTCCTAGGGGACGTGGTCCACGTGGAGGGTAGCCCCAGGGCCAAGCAGAGGCCCATCCTCTTCCTAGGGTTTCGGGACTACGCCACCATAGGGGAAACCTGGAGGTTCAGGCCATGAGGCGGCTTATTCCCTTTCTCCTCCCCCTTCTCACCCTGGCCCAGGCCCCCTACCAGGTCACGGGGGAGGTTCGCTACCGGGGATACTACCCTTTGGGAAGTTGGGAAGGGAAAAACCCCACGGCCCGGGGCGTGGTGCTTTGGGATGGGGATAAGGCCTCAGGCCAGGTCTGCCTGGAACAGAAGGCCTGGGATTCCGGCAATGGGGAGAGGGACAAGAAGGCCAAGGAAATCCTCAAGGCGGAGGCTTTTCCCCAGGCCTGCCTCTACCCAAAACGGGCTTACTATCAAGGAGCGCGCTTCCTCGTGGAAGGGGACTTGGAAATGGCCGGCAGGAGGCTTCCCGTGCGCCTGGAGGGGGTGCTGGAGGGAAGCCCTGAGAACGGGACCTTCCGCGGAGGTTTTCGCACCCGCTTCTCCGAGTGGGGGTTGGAAAGGCCCCGTCTTCTCTTCCTGGAGGTCCGGGACGAGGTGGAAGTCTCCTTATGGGCCCAGGTAAGGCGATGATAGGCCTCGGCTACCCTTGCGAGAACCTAACCCTCAGGGCCAGCACCAACCACACCCTGCGCCTGGCCTCCTTGGAGGAAGCCCAGGTACGGACCAAGGTGGCGGCGAACTTAAAGGACCTAGAGAGGATTCTGCGCTGGAACCACCAAGAGGGCTTCCGCCTGTTCCGCATAGGACAGCACCTCATCCCCTTTGCCTCCCATCCTCGCTTTCCCTACGACTGGGAAAGGGTTCATGGGGAGGAGCTCGCCCGGCTGGGAAGCTTGGCCAAGGCCCTAGTCCAGCGCCTTTCCCTGCACCCTGGCCAGTACGTGAATCCCGGAAGTCCAAGCCCCGAGGTGGTGGCCCGCTCCTTGGCGGAACTCCGCTACTCGGCCAAGGTCCTAGACCTCCTCCAGGCCCAAGACGGGGTACTGGTCCTCCACCTAGGCGGAGCCTATGGGGACCCTGAGGCCACCTTGCGCCGCTTTGTGGAGAACCTCAAGGGGGAAAGCGAAATCCTCCGCTTCCTGGCCTTGGAGAACGACGAGCGCCTTTGGAGCGTGGAGGACGTCCTGAAGGCGGCCGAGGCCCTGGGGGTACCGGTGGTGGTGGACACCCTGCACCACGCCCTAAATCCGGGGCAGCTTTCCCTGGAGGAGGGGCTGAGGCTAGCCTTCGCCACCTGGAAGGGGACGCCCAAGGTTCACCTCTCCAGCCAGGACCCCCAAAGGCGCCCGGGAGCCCACGCCTTTCAGGTGCAGGAGGAGGACTGGCAAAGGCTCCTCCAAGCCCTTCCCCGGCCCGCCCACGTGATGGTGGAGGCCAAGGGCAAGGAGAAGGGTCTGCCCCTTGGGGCCCTGGCCCTCCTCCGGGCAACCCCTATGCCGGGCCCCGCAACCAACCCCTTTTGACCGCATACCGTAGGAGGTCGCTTCGGCTTTTCAGCCCCAGCTTCTCCATGCCTCGCTCTCGGTAGGTGGCCACGGTTTTCTCTGAGATGCCGAGTTGCTCCGCTACCTCTTTATGGGAAAGCCCCTGGGCCAGGAGGCGGAGCACCTCCTCCTCTCGGGGAGAAAGGGCTCCCTCCTCCTCCTCCTTCCGCACCATCTCCATGGCCAGGCGCATGGCCAGGCTGGGGTTAAGGTACCGCTCCCCCCGGGCCACGGCCAACACGGCATCCAAAAGCTCCTTATCTACCGCCGCCTTGCTCACATACCCGTAGCCCCCCGCCTGTAGGAATCCCCGCACATACTCCAGGTCCTCGTGCATGGAAAGAGCGAGAAGCTTGAGCTGGGGCAAACGTTGATGCATCGTTCTGCAGAGCTCAATGCCCGTGCAGTCGGGAAGGGAGACATCCAAAATGGCCACATCCGCCTCCACCCCTTCCAAAAGGGCCAAAGCTTCTTGTCCCGTACTGGCCTCCCCCACTACACGGATGGGCCCTCGAGCCTCCAAAAGATGGCGGATGCCTGAACGCACCAGCGCGTGGTCCTCCACCAGCACCACCCGGATCACGCCGCCACCTCCAAGGGAAGCCGTACCTGGATGCGGGTACCCTCCCCGGGGGCGCTTTCCAGAATCAGCCTACCCCCCACCAGTTCCACCCGCTCCCGCATGCCCAGTAAGCCCTGATGGCCGAGGCCCACCGCCTTGGGGTCAAAACCCTTCCCCTCATCCTCCACAAACACGCGGACCTCCCCGCCCATCTCCAACACCCCCACCGCTGCCTTGGGGCTTCCAGAGTGGCGGGCCACGTTGGTGAGGGCCTCCTGCACCACCCGATAGATGACGATCTCCAGCTCCTGGGATAAGGGCCTACGCAAGTGGAAGGAAAGGTCCACCTCAATACCCGTGCGCTCGCTAAACTCCCGGACATACCGGCGCAAGGCTGCCTCGAGGCCCAGGTGGTCCAAAACGCTGGGCCTGAGGTCCAGGGCCAGCCGCCGCACCTCAGCCAGAGTATAACGGGCCAGCTCCTTTAAAGCCGATGCCTTTTCCCCCGCGAGCCCCTCCAGGCCCAGGATAATCCCCGTCAGGGCCTGGCCCACCTCGTCGTGCAGTTCCCGGGCGATACGCTTCCGCTCCTCCTCCTGGGTTCTCAGCCAGGCCCGCAAAAGCTCAGCCCGCTGCCTATCCTTCTCCTCCAAAAGCTCATACAGGCGGGCATTCTCCAAAGCGGTGGCAAGGGGACCCGAAAGGGCAGTCAGAAGACCCTGCAGCCAAGGCTCCACCTGGGGGCTTCCATAGAGGATCAATGCTCCTCTGGGAGGCACCGGCACCGCCAAAGCGCCCCTTGTACCCACCACCTGCCCCCGCCGCAAGGCCTCCTCCGCCAAACCCCCGGCCTCGCCCGCGGGGCAGGCCTCCGGGCGGCCCCGGCTCCTCAGCACCCTCCCCTCCAGCCAAAACTCCCCGCAGGTGAAGGCCAACTCCCGCACCAAAAGGGAAAGGACCCGGTCCACCAGCTCCTCCACCCGAAGGGCATGGCTTTCCGCCAGGATCCGGTTGAGGAGGGTGAGTTCCCGTTGCCGCCTTTTTACCTCCTCAACCATACGGTTCAAGGCCCGGCCCAGAAGGCCCAGTTCCCCCTTGGGCTCAGGAAAACGGACCCACTCCCCCTGGCCCAAACGGGCCGCGCCTTCCGCCATCTGGTAAAGGGGCTCGAGGGTCCGGGTGAGGAGGAAGTACCCCAGGCCCACCCCCAGGCCCACCGCCCATAAAAGACCAAAAAAGCCCGTCCGCACAACCCGCCCCACCTGCTCCCACAAGGGAGCCTGGTACAACCCCAGGCGCACCCAACCGGCCTCACCCCCCTGGACAGGAGCCTCCGATTGATAGACCACCTCCCCCCCTAACCTCAATACCCCTTCACCGCCCACTTGGGCCAAGGCTTCGGGAACCCCATCCTTAAAGGTGTGGGCCACCACCCTTCCCTGAGAGTCCAGGACATAGGCGTAAGCGAAACCTGGGTACTGCTCCTGGAGAAAGTGGAGCCTTTTCTGAACCTCGAGGGCGTCACCTTGCAGCAAAACGTCTGTTATCAAGGTGGCCAGATTCCAGGCCCCGAGGCGCACCTCCTGGCGAAGCGCCTTCTCTCCTTCGGCATACAGGAAAGCCCCTCCCCCCAGGATGAGAACCCCCCCGGTGGCCGTGGCGGCCAAGAGCACAGTGAGTAGGAGCTGAACGCTAAGCCTCATGGCAAAACCCCTTTGGCCCTTGGGTTTACGGCTCGGTTGCGACGGGCCTCCACCTTGTAAAAACCCGTAAGGCCCAAAGCCTGATCCCAACCCTGCGGGAAAACCCGGTACGGCTCTGGTTGCGTAGGTGACCGCATCCCCGCCACCGCCCCGCCCACCTCCGCCTCCTGAAGGTTAGGGTATAAGGCCAGGTTCGGGGGCCCGTGCAACCCAACAGGAAACAAGCCCAAACCAGGCTGGCCTCACTACCCCCAAGATAGTGAGCCCCCGGGAGTATAGATGTCCCCAGGACTGTCGGAAACCCACCCGACAGAGTTGTCCGTCCATACCCCGCTACCTGGCCCAACTCATCCGCCTTAGCGTAAGGGCGAGAGGAGGTGGAGGATGGATAAGGAAATGCGAGCAGGACCGGACGCTTCCCTGGAGCGGCGGCGTTTTTTGGCCAAGATGGCCAGCGCTGTCTTCGCCTCCATGGTGGCACCCGGCCTAGCCCAAGGTCTTCCCCAGGCCCCAACCACACCCCTTACACCCGAAGAGGAGGACGTCCTTCTTCGCATGCAAAAGGAGCTGGAGCGGGCCCTCAAAAACCCCAACCGCCGCTGGGGGATGGTTATAGACCTGCGGAAATGCGTGGGCTGCCACGCCTGCACGGTGAGCTGTATGGCAGAAAACCGCTTGCCGCCAGGGGTGGTCTACCGGCCAGTGAGCGAGGAAGAGATCGGCACCTTCCCCAACGTCACCTACCGCTTTGTGCCCCAACCTTGCATGCAGTGCGATGAGCCCCCTTGCGTTCCCGCATGCCCCTACAACGCCACCTGGAAGCGGAAGGACGGCATCGTGGAGATCGATTATGAGCTTTGCGTAGGGTGCGAAAAATGCATCCCCGCCTGCCCATACGACTCCCGCCATAAGGACGACGGTTACTATTGGACGGAAAACACCCCGGGCCAAGGCCAGATGCCCTACGAGGAGCTACCCGTATACGAGTGGGGGAAGAAGGTCAACCGGGATGACGAGGCCGGCCCCATGGACAAGGTGCGCAAGTGCCACTTCTGCCTGCACCGCATCGAGCGGGGCCTTCTACCCCAGTGCGTGGTCACGTGTATCGGCCGGGCCACCTACTTTGGGGACCTCGAGGACCCTTCCTCCTTGGTCTCCGAACTTATCAGAAAACCCAACGTGATGCGCCTAAAGGAAGAAGCGGGCACCAAACCCCGCGTCTACTACCTGGTTTAGGAGGTGAGCATGGAAAAGCTTTCCCGGCGCGAGCTTTTGAAACTTTCCAGCGCAGGCGCCCTGCTGGGACCTGTGGGCCTGGCGCTGCAGGAGCAAAGCGCCCAAGGCATGGAGGCCTACGAGATCCAACTTCCAGAAAACACCATCTACTCTACCTGCCTCCAGTGCAACACCGGCTGCCCCATCAAGGTGAAGCTCTACGAGGGCGTGGCCAGCAAGATTGACGGCAACCCCCTCTCCCCTTGGACCTTCCGCCCCCATTTGCCCCTCAACACCGATATCCACACCCTGGCCAAGGTGGATGGAGCCCTCTGCCCCAAGGGCCAGGCAGGCATCCAAACCACCTACGATCCTTACCGGATCCGCAAGGTGCTCAAACGGGCAGGCCCCAGGGGAAGCGGCAAGTGGGAAGAGATTCCCTTCCACCAAGCGGTTAAGGAAATCGTGGAAGGTGGGAAACTTTTTGCCCACCTGGGGGATGACCGGGTCTACCCTGGCCTTAAGGACCTCTGGGCCCTCAGGGACCCGGAGATCATGAAGCAGATGGCCCAGGCGGTGAGGGCCATTTGGGCGGAAAAGGATCGGGAGAAGAAGAAGGCCCTGGTGGAGAAGTTCAAGGAGGACTTCAAGGAGCATCTCCACACCCTCATTGACCCCGATCACCCCGACCTCGGCCCCAAGAACAACCAGGTGGTCTTCGCCTGGGGCCGGCTCAAGGCAGGCCGCTCGGACTTCATCCGCTGGTTCTTCTCGCAAAGCTTCGGTACCGTAAACCTCCACGGCCACACCACCGTCTGCCAGGGCTCCTTGTACTTCACCGGCAAGGCCATGAGCGAACAACCCACCTTTGATACCACCGGGAAGCTTTCCTGGTCGGGTGGGGCCAAGTTCTACTGGCAGGCGGACCTGTCCAAGGCCCGCTTCGTGGTGTTCGTGGGAGCCAACGTCTTTGAGGGAAACTATGGCCCTCCCCTAAGGGTGGGCTGGATCACGGAACGGACCAGCAAGGGGGAACTGGAATACGCCATCGTGGACCCGTGGGCGCAAAAGGCGGTAAAGGGTGCCAGCCGCTGGATCGCTCCTAAACCCGGCCACGACGCCGCCATCGCCATGGGGGTGATCCGGCTCCTGATGGAGTGGGGCAAGATAGACCGCAAGTTCCTCTCCGCTGCCAATAGGGCCGCGGCCAAGGCCATGGGTGAAAGCAGCTGGACCAACGCCACCTGGCTGGTGAAACTCAAAGACGGCAAGCCAGAAAGGCTTCTTAGGGCCAGCGACCTGGGCCTTGCCAAGCCTAAGGCCAAGGTGGGGGATAAGGAGGTGGAGCTGGACGCTCCTGTGGTCCTGCAGGAGGGCCGGCCCGTGGCCTTCAACCCCAACGACGAGGGCCAGCCGGTCTTTGGCGACCTCTGGGTGAACACCACCTTGAACGGCATTCCGGTGAAGAGCGCCCTCGAGCTGATCAAAGAGGAAGCCTTCCGCCACCAGGTGAGGACCTGGGCAGCCTTCGCCGGGGTACAGGAGGAGGACATCCGCTTCCTGGCAGAAAAACTTGCCCAATATGGCAAGAAGGCCGTAGTGGACGTCCACCGAGGGGCCAGCCAGCACACCAACGGCTTCTACAACGCCCTGGCTTGGTTCACGGTGAACGCCCTCCTGGGCAACATCGACCACCAAGGCGGGTTTGTCCAGGCCAGCACCTACGACATCACCGGGGGCAGGGCGGGCGGTCCCTTCCCCATGGGCAAGCTTCATCCCAAGCCCCTCTCTCCCTTTGGCATTAGCCTCATCCGCCATGAGGTCAAGTATGAGGACACCACCCTCTTTGCGGGCTTCCCCGCCAAGCGGCCCTGGTATCCCCATGCCTCCGACGTCTACCAGGAAATCCTGCCCTCCGCAGCCCAAGGCTACCCCTATCCGGTGAAGATCCTCTTCCACTACATGGGCTCTCCCGCCTACGCCCTCCCCGGGGGTAGCGAGCAAATCCAGGCCATGCTGGACCCGGACAAGATCCCCCTCATCGTGGCCTTTGACATCGTGGTGGGGGACACCTACCTCTTCGCCGACTACATCATCCCCGACCTCTCCTACCTGGAACGCTGGGAGTTCCACGGGAGCCACCCCTCCATCATCTGGAAGGTGCAGCCCGTGCGGCAGCCCGCCATCGCCCCCATTCCCGAGGAAGTGGAAGTCTTCGGGGAAAAGATGCCCATCTCCCTGGAAAGCTTCCTCATGGCCTTGGCGGAGCACCTAGGCTTGCCCGGTTTTGGGGAAAAGGGGTTCGCCAATGGCATGCCCTTCACCCACCCCGACCACTTCTACCTGAAGCTGGCCGCCAATCTGGCCTTTGGGGAGAAAGCGGATGGGTCCGATGCCCTTCCTGAGGCCAGTGAGGAGGAGCTCGAGGTCTTCCGCCAAGCCCGCCGCCACCTTCCCCCCACGGTCTTTGCTGAGGAACGCTGGCGCAAGGCCATCGGCGACGAGAGCCTCTTCCGCCGCACCGTCTACCTCCTGAACCGGGGCGGGCGCTTCCAGGAGTTCCACAAGGCCTACGCCCCGGGCGATCTGGTGGCCAACCGTTACGGAAAACAGGTCAACCTCTTCCTGGAAAAGCAGGCCCTATCCCTCCACCCCATGACGGGGAAGCCCTACTGGCCCTTGCCCGCTTACTTCCTCCCCTACCAGGATGTCTTGGGCAACCAGCTCCGCGACCCTGGATATGGCCTGACCCTCCTCACCCACAGGAACATCCTCCAGACCAAGAGCCGTACCATCAGCAACTACTGGCTCCTGGCCATCAAACCCGAGAACGAGATCCTGGTCAACGCCCAGGATGCGGCACGCCTTGGCCTACGGGATGGCCAGTTGGTCAAGGTAGTTTCCGCCACCAACCCCAAAGGGGAATGGGATCTGGGGCCTTTCGGCAAGAAGCCTATGGTGGGGAAGGTCAAGGTGGTGCAGGGGCTTAGGCCCGGTTGCGTGGCCTTCCCCTTAGGCTTTGGCCACTGGGCGTATGGCGCCAGCGACATCGTGATCAACGGCCAGGTGGTGAAAGGAGACCCCAGGCGGGCCAAGGGCATTCACGCCAACGCCGCCATGCGCCTGGACCCCTACCTCAAGGACATGGCCCTCACCGACGTGGTGGGAGGGAGCGTGGTCTTCTACGAAACGCGGGTTAACCTGATTCCCGTCTAGGAATGTCCCCCGGGGTTGCTCCCGGGGGACATCCTTCCTGGGCCACTTAGGATAACCTTTAAGGAGGTGAAGGATGATACCCGCCTTTAGAAGCGCAAACACCACAACCCAATGGGCTTTGGAGTTCATCCGCCTGGTCATGCTCCTCCTATGCCTGGTGGGATGGGTGATGTATCCGGTGGAGCTTCTGCTTCTGGACCACTGGACGGAAAGTTGGCAGAGCAAGATCCCTTTCTTTGTCGCTATCCCCGGCTTTGTCTTCACCCTGTGGATGCTCTTTGACCGTAGTACTCCCTGGGTGCGCTGGGCCTTCATCCTTACCATGTGGGCCTCGGTGTTCACAGGGGTCTTGGGGGCCTACTTTCACCTGCTTTGGAACTTTGAAGGCGAGGTGGCTTGGAACTTTGAAGCCGCCATGCAAGCCATGGCAGGAAGCCGCCCGGTGCTGGCGGCCATGGCCTTCACCCATATGGGGGTGACCGGGCTTCTGGCCATTTACCGGGCCAGGTAGGAGGGGGATATGGTAGAAGCCTTGATCAAAGCCAAAACCGAGGAGGAAAGGCTTCTGGAGTTTCTTCGCTCCGCCTTTCTTCTCATCGCCATGGTGGGTTTTGTCTTCTACGGCATGGAGCACTGGGTTTTGGACCACTGGACGGATAGCTGGCAGAGCCGAATTCCCTTCTTTGTTTCCCTGGTGGGATTTCCCCTGACCCTTCTCATGTTCCTCCACCGGGGCAAGTGGGTGCGCTATCCCTTCCTGCTTTGGATGCTGGTGAGCGTGCTCACCGGGGCCGTAGGGGCTTACTACCACCTGGTTTGGAACGCCCAGGATGCCGAGGTAAGCCTCTGGAGCCTTTCCGGTTTCCTCGAGGCCTTCAAGGGAAGCCGGCCGGTTTTAGCAGCTTTGGCCCATACCCACGTGGGCGCGGTAGCCTTCGTGGTGGGGATCACCATAAAGGACTAAGGAGGTGATGGGAAGATGAGACGATGGATCTGGCTTTTGGTGTTGGCCCTAGGCGTGGCGGGAGCCCAGGCTCCCAAGGTGGATGGAAGGATTGCAAGCGGGGAGTACGCCAAAACCTATAAGCACGAGAAAAGCGGCATTACCCTCTACTGGAGCGTCGTAGGGGATACCCTCTACCTGGCCCTCGAGGGCAAGAGCAAGGGCTGGATTGGCATCGGCTTCTTGTCGGAAAAGACCGACAAGAAGAAGGGGGGCGACCAATACATTTTCTACATGGACGGGGGCAAGCTGGTGGCCCTGGATATGTACCAGACCAAGCGGACAGGAGCCCCTGTAGCCGACGAAAAAGAGGGCGGTAAAAACTCCATCCTGGCCGCTGCGGCCACCTATGAGAACGATACCTGGGTGGTGGAGTTCAGCCGCAAGCTGAAGACTGGAGAGGCCACGGACGTGGAGATCGTACCCGGCAGGAAGATGTTGGTCATGTTGGCCTACGCCGGGAAGATGGACCCCAAGGAGGAGCACAAGAAGACGGAGCGCTGGTACCTGGAGGACTTCGCCTTCTAAGGGCTTCCGTGTTGCGGGCCTGGAAGAGGATTCCAGGCCCCTTACGTTTGGCCCGGATCATATACCCTTGACTTTTATAGGCTCATGGGTACCATGAATAGCATGAACCGCGCCCAACCCACCCAGCCCCTGTACCTGGGCCTTTTTCTCCTACCCGCCCTAGGCCTTTCCTACGCCGTTTGGCTGGCCTCCGGCTCTAGGCTGGTCCTGGCCTTCTGGGTAGCCATTCTCCTAGGCCTAGCCCTCTTCCACGCCAAGTTCGGCTTCGCCTCGGGGTTCCGCCGCTTCCTCCTCACAGGGGAAAGCAGGTTATTACGGGCCCACTTCCTCCTCTTTGCCCTCACAAGCCTCCTCTTCTTCCCCTTCCTGGTTCGGGGGGAGGCCTTTGGCCAGGCGGTACAGGGCTTCCTGGTACCCTTGGGGGTGGCCCTGGCGGTGGGGGCCTTTCTCTTTGGCATCGGTATGCAGTTGGGGGATGGCTGCGCCTCCGGTACCCTCTACCACACGGGAAGCGGGGACACGCGTGGCATCTTGGTTCTCCTGGGCTTTATGGTGGGCTCTTTGCTGGGGGTCTACCAGCTTCCCTACTGGCAGGGCCTGCCCGCCTGGAACCCAGGTAGCGCCCTCACCTGGTTTCCCTCCCCCTACATGGGCCTTTTCCTCTGGATCGGCCTTTTGGCCTTCCTCTACCTCCTGGTTTCCTGGGTGGAAAAAAGGCGCACGGGCCAGGTGGTACCCCTTTGGCAGAGGGAAGCCACCCACCCCCTCTTCGGCCCCTGGGGCCTGGTGGGAGGTGCGGCGGTTCTAGCCCTGGGGAGCCTCCTCATCCTCCTCCTTTTGGGCCGACCCTGGGGGGTAACGGCGGCCTTCGCCCTTTGGGGGGGAAAGCTCGCCCAAGGATTGGGTATACCGGTTCTGGACTGGGCCCTTTTCCACAACCCGGCCTTCGCCGAGAAGCTCCAGCAGAGCATCCTTCAGGACCCCACCAGCGTCACCAACTTCGGGATCTTCCTGGGGGCTTTCCTGGGAGCGGCCTTGGGTGGAACCTTTAGGCTTCGGGACCTTCGCCAGGTGCCCTGGACCACCCACCTGGGGGTGTTCCTGGGCGGGGTACTTATGGGCTACGGGGCCCGGCTGGCCGGGGGTTGCAACATCGGGGCCTACCTGGGGGGCACAGCCTCCTTCAGCCTCCACGGTCCCCTCTGGGGCCTCTTCGCCCTCCTGGGCACGGCCCTTGGGGTACGGATACGCCCCGCCTGCCGCTTGGAAAACGAGGCTAGGAGGGAAGGGCTCCCGAGCACCTGAGGTAGGTGGGTAAGACCTCCTCCAGGGCCTTGGGGGCCGGAAGGAGGTCCCTTAAGGCCTCGGGAAAGGGGGCGGTGTTCCCCTCCTTCAGCATCAGGTACTGGTCCCGGGTGAGGGGGGCAAAAGGCAGGCGGGATAGAAGGGGTACGGCTAGGTCCGTAAGCCACAGGGGTACGGAAAGGAAGGGCTTTTTCCGCCCCAGAATCCCCTGGCA
The DNA here is from genome assembly GCF_022760835.1 of Thermus altitudinis. Taxonomy (GTDB): domain Bacteria; phylum Deinococcota; class Deinococci; order Deinococcales; family Thermaceae; genus Thermus; species Thermus altitudinis. The sequence continues at coordinate 99,088 of NZ_JAKTNQ010000003.1, read as the reverse complement.
AAGCTCCAGGAGCTCGCGGAAGGTGTACTCCTTCGGCCCCACCAGGTCAAAGGTGCCCTCGAGGACCCTTTCCAAGGCCTGGGCGAAGGCCTCGGCCACATCCCCCACGTACACGGGGCGGAAGGGGAAGCGGCCATCCCCAATCAGGGGCACAAAGGGCCAGGGCCCACAGATGAGGCCCCTAAGCACCTGGCCGAAGAACTCATCCCCTGGACCGAAGATCAGGCTCGGGCGGAAGATGGCGTAGCTTAGGCCGCTTTCCCGCACCAGCTCCTCCGCCTCGGCCTTGGTTTCGTAGTAGCGGCTACCCGTCCCCCGCCTGGCCCCTAGGGCCGACATGTGGAGAACCCGCTTCACCCCAGCTCGCTCTAGACCTTGCAGGAGGTTCCTTACCCCCTCCACATGAACCTGGTGGAAGGTCTGGCCCCTTTCCCGGATGATCCCCGCCAGGTAGATGCCGGCCTCCACCCCTCCCAGGTCCGGCACCTCCCGGGTGATGTCCCCCGGGAGGTGGACCGCCCCCGGGGGAAGGTGCCGGGGGGTGCGGGAGAGGACCAGGGGGGTATGGCCCCTTTGCAGGAGGAGGGCCACCAGGTGGCGGCCCACAAACCCTGTACCCCCCACCACCAGGACCCGCATCTAGGCCGCCTCGAGGACCCCCTGGGCCTCCCTTTCCAGGGCCTGCAGGTTTAGGAGGTAGACCTTGCGATACGCGGTGGTGATGAGCCCCTCGTAACGCAGGTCCGAAAGGATCTTGGAAACGGACTCCCGCGTGGAGGCGGTGGCATCGGCGATCTCCTCGTGGGAAGCGGTCACGTACAGGCCCTGCTCATCGCGGAAGGAGGCTGGGGTATCCGCCAAAAAGAGAAGGTAGCGGGCAATGCGGGCCCTGAGCTCCCCCGACTGTAGGTGGGCCTCGTAGGCCTGTACCCGCCGCATCTGCCGGGCCAGGTTGCGGGCTACTTGGTGGAGGGCCTCGTGGTTCATCCCCTTGGGATCCAACCCCTCCACCACGGCCTCCGTCATGGCCTCCGCGGCGTATCGGTAACGCTTGCCTTCCAGGGCCTCCTCGCCAAAGTAGTCCCCGGGAAGGACGTGCCGCAAGGTGAGGGTGCGCCCATCGGGAAGAAGCTCCACAATGCGCACCAGCCCCGACTGCAGACGGTACAGGGTGTCCGCCCGATCCCCGGCCAAAAACACCGTCTCCTTACGATTGAACCGCTTCATGCTGCCTCCTCCAACACCTGGGGCAAGGCCTCCAGGTCCTGCACATACCGGGCTCCAAGCCGTTTAGCCTCCTCGGGATTCGCTCCCGGCCCGCCCAGCAAAACCAGGGGGGCCAAATCCTCGAGGGCTCCCTCGGGAAGGGACTTAAGGGTCTCCGGAAGCAGGCACGAAAGCACCACCGCCTGCGCCCTAAGCTCTTGCGCCAGACCCTTGAGGTCAGGGAGGGGGGTATCGGGCCCCAAGTACAGGGCGGGAAATCCCCGCCGCCTGAGGTGGTAAGCCGCCAACATGGCCCCCAGCTCGTGCCGCTCCCCCGGGGGCGTGGTGACCAAAAGGGGTGCGCCCCGGGGATACCCCGCCAGGTCCAAAAGCTCCTGGAGCCTAGAGCGGAGGAACTGGGTGGCCAGGTGCTCCTGGGCCACGTTCACCTCCCCCCGGTGCCAACCCTCCCCCACCTCCTTAAGCACGGGCACCAGGAGGCCCCGCAAGGCCCCTTCCGGCCCCAGGAGCTTGACTCCCCGGCGAAAAAGGGCCTCGGCCCGGGAGAGGTCCGCCTGCAAAAGGGCGTTAAGGAGCTCCTGGGGAAGCCCCTCAGGTCTGGACTCCTGGGCCAGGTAGCGCCGGATGGCCGCCTGGGGAGAGGCCCCCTCCTCCAGCCAGCGGCGGATCAGCAAAAGGGCCTCCACCTCCTCTGGCCGGTACAGGCGGTGGCCGCCCGGGGTCCTTTCCGGCTTGGGGAAGCCGTACCGCCTCTCCCACTGCCGCAGCACCTCGGCGGAAAGGCCAGTCATGGCTTCCACTTGGGCAATGGTGTATACCCCAGCTTGGGTCATGACCCCAGCTTAGCGGGTCGTCCAAGTTCTGTCAAGGCTATGTACAATAGGGGAGTGTGGCAGGGACAAAAGTCTTTCCCTCCTTGTAGAAGGATGATAAAAAAGTTATGAAACCCGATTGGAAGGCCCTGGCCCGTATCCTCCGCCGCCACTCCGCCACCTTCTACTGGGGAAGCCTCCTCTTTCCCAAGGAGGAGCGCAAGGGGGCGTGGGCCGTCTACGCCGCCTGCCGCTTGGGGGATGAAGCCGTGGACGGGCCCAACGCTGGGGAGGAGGCCCTGGAAGCCTGGTGGCAGGGGGTGGAACGCGCCTTTTCGGGAACCCCCCAGGAGGAATGGGAAAGGGGGTTAGCCTGGGCTTTAGCCCGCTGGCCCATACCCAAGGAGGCCTTTGAACACATGCGGGAAGGCTTCCGCCTAGACCTCGGGCCCGTGCGCCTAAAAACCGAGGAGGAACTCCTGCGCTACTGTTACCAGGTGGCGGGAACCGTGGGCCGGATGATGGCCCCCATCGCTGGCGGTGGCAAGGAGGTGGAGGAAAGGGCCATCCTCTTGGGGCAGGCCATGCAGCTCACCAACATCCTCCGGGATGTGGGGGAAGATCTGGGGCGGGACCGGATCTACCTTCCGGCAGAACTCCTGGAGCGCTTTGGCGTATCCCTGGGCCACTTGGAGGAGGGCCGGATCACACCCGAGTACCAAAACCTCATGGCCTACCTGGAAAGCCAGGCCCGCCTCCTCTACCAGGAGGGGCTTAAGGGCCTTTCCGGCCTTCGGGTGGGCAAGGGAGCCGTAGCCCTCGCCGCCTTGCAGTACCAGGCCATTCTGGACAAGCTAAGGCTTTCCGGATACGACAACCTGCGCCAAAGGGCCCATCTGAAGCCTTGGGAAAGGCTTTGGCTTCTACCCCAGGCCTTCAGGATGTCGCAAAAAGCGTCCCTGGCCACGGAACTCTGACCCAAGGAAGGGTAGCCTCCTCCCATGTACCTGGTTTGGCACCGAGGGGATCTGCGGCTCGCCGACCACCCCGCCCTCCTGGAAGCCCTATCCCAGGGACCGGTGGTAGGCCTGGTGGTCCTGGACCCCAATAACCTAAAGACCACGCCCCGGCGCCGGGCCTGGTTCCTGGAAAACGTCCGCGCCCTCAGGGAGGGGTACCACCGGCGTGGGGGAAGCCTATGGGTGGTCCAGGGTTACCCTTGGGAAAGGGTGCCGGAGATTGCCCGCCGCCTTCGGGCCAAAGGGGTGTACGCCCTGAAGGCCTACACCCCTTACGGGCGGTACCGGGACGCCCGGGTGCGGGAGGCCCTTTCCATTCCCCTTCACCTCCTCCCTGCCCCCCATCTGATCCCTCCTGACCTCCCCCGGCCCTACCGGGTCTACACCCCCTTTAGCCGCCACTTCCCGGGGGTGGAGCCCCCCTTGCCGGCCCCCGAGGCCTTACCCCCGGCTTTGGAGGAAGGGGAAATCCCCCAGGAAGACCCCGGCCTCCCCCTGCCCGAGCCCGGTGAGGAGGCGGCTTGGGGAAGGCTGCGCCATTTCCTGGAGGGAGGGTTACCTGCGTACCACCTGAGGCGGGACCGGCTGGATGGGGAGGGGGGCTCGAGGCTCTCCCCCTACTTCACCCTAGGGGTCCTCTCCCCCCGACAAGCCGCTTGGGAAGCGCTAAAACGGGACGGGGAAGGGGCAAGGAAATGGGTTTCTGAACTCCTTTGGCGGGACTTTTCCTACCACCTCCTCTACCACTTTCCCAAGATGCAGGAAGAACCCCTAGACCCCAGGTTCGCCCACCTCCCTTGGCGGGAGGACGAGGAGCTTTTCCAAGCTTGGCTCTGGGGCAAGACCGGCGTGCCCCTGGTGGACGCCGCCATGCGGGAGCTCTGGGCCACGGGCTTCCTCTCCAACCGGGCGCGGATGTGCGTGGCCCAGTTCGCCGTGAAGTACCTTCTCCTCCCCTGGAAGCGGGCGGAGCGAGCCTTCAAAGACCTCCTTCTGGACGGGGACACCCCGCAAAACCTCCAGGGTTGGCAGTGGGCAGGGGGCCTAGGGGTGGACGCCGCCCCCTACTTCCGGGTTTTCAACCTGGTGGAGCAGGGCAAGCGCCACGACCCAGAGGGCCTTTGGCTCAGGCGCTTTGCCCCTGAGTACCCCTCCTACGAGCCCCAAGACCCCGTGGTAGACCTAGCGGAGGCCCGAAGGCGTTACCTGGCCCTCGTCCAGGGGCGGCTACGGTAGCGGGGGCCACAGGCCCCCTGGCCCTCATGGGCTACCATGGGCCTATGTTCAAGACCAGCCACCCCGAAAAAGCCCTCAAGGCCATCCGCATCCTCCGCTACGGCCTATCGGGTCTCTTCCTGGTCTTGGCCTTGGTGCGTCCGGAAACCCTCCTCTTCCTAAGCCTTAGCCTCCTGGCCTTCCTCATGGCCCGCTCGGACTTCTGCCCCGTCATCCGCCGCTCGTGACCGCCACCCTTGACCTCAAGCAGGCCTTTCCCGATCTCAGGCGACTCCGGGACGACCCCTTGGGGACCCTCCTGGCCTGGGGAAAGAGGCATTCCCGCCTCCTCCTCCCCCTACCCCGGATGCCCCTGTACCTGGTCTTTGACCCCCAAGGGGTGGAGCGGGTCCTCCACGGCACCGACAACAAGGCCACCTTCCAGTACCAAGAACTCTCCCGCCTTACGGGCAAGGGCCTCCTCACGGACTGGGGTGAAGCCTACCAAAAGGCGCGCCGGGCCCTCAAGGAACCCTTTCTTCCCCGAAGGGTGGCCGGGTACCGGGAGGCTTTGGAGGAGGAGGCGGCGGCCTTCTTCTCCACCTGGAAGATCGGGGAAAGAAGGGAGCTGGACCATGAGATGCTGGCCCTCTCCTTAGCCTTCCTGGGGCGGGCCCTTTGGGGAAGGCCCCTGCCGGAGAGGATCGCCTCTTTGGCCCTCTCCGCTTTGGAGCGCATGGTCCAGCGCATGCAACACCCCCTCTCGCGGCTCAATCCCTGGGCGGAGTGGCGCTTCCGCAAGGTCCACCGGGCGCTCCTCGAGGAGGCCGAAGGGATCATCTCCGAGCCCCCCCTTTCCGCCCTACCCCGGGAAAGGGCCCTTTCTGAAGCCATCACCCTCCTGGTGGCCGGCCACGAAACCACGGCCAGCGCCCTCACCTGGAGCCTCTACCTGCTCTCCCACAGGCCTGAGTGGCAGGAAAAGGTGGCCCAAAGCGAGGCCCACGCCTTGGCCGCCTTCCAAGAGGCCCTGCGCCTCTACCCTCCCGCCTGGATCCTCACCCGCAAGGCGGAGGCCCCCCTGGACCTGGGAGGGGAGGCCATTCCCCCGGGGGCCACGGTGGTCCTCTCCCCATACGTGACCCACCGCCTCCACTTCCCGCAAGGTGAGGCCTTCTTGCCGGAACGCTTCCTGGAAGACCGGGGTCTTCCCAGCGGACGCTACTTCCCCTTCGGCCTAGGGAAACGGCTCTGCCTGGGGAGGGATTTCGCCCTCCTAGAAGGCCGCGTAGCCCTGCAAGCCTTCTTCCGGCGGTTCCGGCTTGCCCCTTTACCCGAACCCCAGGTGCACGCCGGGGTCACCCTGAGGCCCAAGGGAGGCCTTTGGGTTAGCCTGGAAGGGGCATGACTTACCTCCAGTTTCATCTGGTCTTCCTCCTCCCGCCCCTTCTCGTCCTGCTCTTCCTGGCCCGGCCCAAGCCTCCCAGGCTTTGGCCCTACCTCCTCATGCCCCTCATAGCCCTGGTCTACACCACCCCTTGGGACAACTACCTGGTGTGGAAGGAGGTCTGGGGGTACCCCGAGGGCCGGGTTCTGTTCCGCCTTGGCTATGTGCCCTTTGAGGAATACCTTTTCTTCCTCCTCCAGCCCCTCCTTACCGGGGCCCTGCTCCTCAGGCTGGCCGGGGCGCCCCCTGCGGCGGGGCCGGGCTGGGCCCGGGTGGTGGGGGGAGGGATGTGGCTTCTGGTCACCGCCTTGGGGGTGCTCCTCCTGGCCTTGGGGGGGAAGTACCTTTACCTGGGCCTGATCCTAGCCTACTTCGCCCCCATCTTCCTGCTCCAGTGGGCCTTTGGGGGGGATCTCCTCCTGGCCTGGCGCCGGCCCTTGGTTCTGGGCGTAGCCTTGCCCACCCTCTACCTATGGGCGGCGGACCATTGGGCCATTACCCAAGCAGGCATCTGGTGGATCTCGGAGGCCTATACCCTAGGGCTAAAGGCCTGGGGCCTGCCCCTGGAGGAGATGGTCTTTTTCCTCCTCACCAACCTGGCCGTGGTCCAGGGGCTTCTGCTGGCCTGGCACCCCGAGGCCTTAAGGCGCCTGCGATGAGGCTAGAACCCGAGCGTCCCTTCGCCCGCTTTCTCAAGGGGGTGGTGGAAGCCCTCCTCCTCCAAAGCCTCAAGGGAAGCCTTAGGGGGGTATACCTCCAAGGGGAGCTCCCCTCCTCTCCCCTGGTCCTGGCCATGAACCACCACAGCTTCTTTGACGGGCACCTGGTCTGGCTTTTGGGCCGCCTAGCGGCAAGGCCCACCAGCCTTCTGGTGGCGGAGGAAAACCTAAAGGCCTTCCCCATCCTCTCCCTGGTGGGGGCCTTGGAGGCGGGGCGGGTGCGGGAGGCCCTAAGGCGGCTTGGCCGGGGGGAGTGGGTGGCGGTCTTTCCGGAAGGGGCCATGGGCTATCCCGGGCCCCTCAGACCCTTGCGCCCCGGAGCCCTTTGGCTTTCGGCGAGGGCGGGGGTGCCCCTCCTGCCCGTGGCCGCCCGGGTGGTCCTGCGGGGTTTTGAGCATCCCGAGGCCTTTATCCTGGTGGGGGCCCCCCTATCCCCTGGGGAGAGCCTGGAGGGGAAGCTGGGAGAGCTTCTCGGCCAGCTGGACCGCCTGCTTCTTGCCACCCATCCCCGCCAGGTTCCCGAAGGGTTCCGCGAGGTCCTGAGGGGAAGGCGGAGCCTCGAGGAAAAGATGCGCCCATGGATGGAAGCCCTCCGGCGGCTATGAACCCCTTTGTCCTGTACGATTTTTTCTTCGGCGTTTTCCTCTTCCTCCTCCTGCGCTGGCTAGCCCTCCTCTATAACCTCCTATCCTTTCCCCGCCTTAAGCCCCTTCCTACCCCCCCTAGGCCCACCGCCTCCATCCTGGTTCCAGCTCGCAACGAGGCGGAAAACCTGCGCCGTAGCCTCCCCAGCCTCCTTAGGCAGGGGGCACTCGAGGTCCTGGTCCTGGACGACCTCTCCCAGGACGAAACGGCCCGGGTGGCCGAGGCCTTGGGCAAGGACCACCCCGGCTTCCGCCTCATCCCCGGGACCCCCCTTCCCGAGGGTTGGCGGGGGAAGAACTGGGCTTGCTGGCAACTGGCCCAGGAGGCCCAGGGGGAGGTGCTGGTCTTCACCGATGCCGACGTGGTCTGGGAGGAGGGGGCCTTGGGAGGCCTTCTGGCCGGCCTGGGGAAGAGGCCCCTCCTCTCCGCCCTGCCGGGGCAGGAGGTGGTGGGCCTGGGCGCGGGGACCGTGGTCCCCTTCGTCATGGGGGGGCTTTACTCCTTCCTCCCCCACCCCCTTTTGCACCGCCTGGGGGTGGCCAACGGCCAGGTGCTGGCCTTTCGCCGGGAAGCGTATTTCGCCCTGGGAGGGCATCGGGCGGTGAAGGAGGAGGTCTTGGAGGACGTGGCCCTGGCCCGGAAGGCCCCCGGTTACGCTCTGGCCTTGGGCACGGGACTCTTTCGGGTGCGCATGTACCGGAGCTACCGGGAAGCCCTGGAGGGCTTGGGCAAGAACTTCCTGGATATACATCTGAAAAACCCCGCCATCCTCCTGGGCTCCGCCTTCTACCACCTGGCCCTCTACACCCTTCCCTGGCTCTGGGGCCGGCTGGACCTGGGGCTTTTGGGCCTAGGGGAGAGGCTTCTCCTGGGGCTAGCCCTAGGGGGGCCCCTCTGGCCCGCCCTCCTCACCCCCTTGGCCCCGGTTCTCCTCCTGCCCGTCTACCTTCGGGCCCTCCTTCCCGGCAAAAAGTGGAAGGGTAGGCCCATAGTGTAGGCGAAAACCCACGTTTCCCCGGGAGGGGTGGGTAGACTTGGCCTATGCGCGCTCTGGTGATTGGAAGCGGTGTAGGTGGGCTTTCCGCCGCCATCCGGTTGGCGGCCATGGGCCTCGAGGTCCTGGTCCTGGAAAAGCTGGACGGCCCCGGGGGCCGGGCCCGGGTGCACCGGGCGGAGGGTTTCACCTTTGACATGGGTCCCACGGTGATCACCGTTCCCAGTTTTTTGGAAGACCTTTTCGCCACCCGCCCGGGAGACCCCAGGCTCTACCCGGATTTTCCCCAGGAGGAGGGCCTTACCCACACCGCCCGTTACGTGAAGCTGGTCCCCCTGGACCCCTTTTACCGCATTCACTTTCCCGACGGCACCCATTTTGACTACAACGACGACCGGGACCACCTCCTGGCCGAGATCCAACGCCTGGCCCCCGAGGACCTGGAGGGCTACCTGCGCTTTGAACGGGACGCCAAGGCCATCTTCCAGCGGGGCTTTTTGGAACTGGGCTTCACCCACTTCGGAAGCCTCCTAGACCTCTTGCGGGTGGCCCCCGAGCTCATCCGCCTGGATGCGGTCCGCCCCCTCTTCTCCTTCGTAAGGAAATATTTCAAAAACCCCAAGATGCAACGGGTGTTCTCCTTCGAAAGCCTCCTGGTGGGAGGCAATCCCCTTTCGGTGCCCGCCATCTACGCCATGATCCACTTCGTGGAGCGGAACTGGGGGGTGCACTTTGCCATGGGGGGCACGGGCGCCTTGGTGCAGGGCCTGGTGCGGAAACTGGAGGAGCTTGGGGGAAGGATCCGTTACCGGGCCCCCGTGCGCCGCATCCTCACGCAAAACCGCCGGGTCAAGGGGGTGGTCCTGGAGGATGGGGAAAAGCTGGGGGCGGATCTGGTGGTCTCCAACGCCGACTACATCCACACCTACGGCGAACTCCTGGCCCCCGAGGACCGCTTCTGGCATGGAGACTGGCGGCTTAAGCGCACCCGGCTTTCCATGGGCCTTTTCGTGGCCTATTTCGGCTTCCGGGCCCGGGGGGACGAAGGGGAAAACCTGCGCCACCACAACGTGTTGCTTTCCGAACGGTATGAAGGGCTGCTCCGGGACATTTTCCAACGCAAGGCCCTCCCCGAGGACTTCGCCCACTATTTGCACCTGCCCACCCTCACCGACCCCAGCCTGGCCCCAGAAGGCCACCACGCCGCCTATACCCTGGTGCCGGTTCCCCATAACGGAAGTGGCCTGGACTGGCAGACCCTGGGACCCAGCTACCTGGAAAAGGCCCTTAGGTACCTGGATGAGGCCGGCTACCTCCCCGGGCTTATGGACCGCCTGGTCTACACCCACTTCGTCACCCCCGACTACTTCCAGTGGGCCCTGAACAGCCATCTGGGAAACGGCTTTGGTCCCGAGCCCGTCCTGTGGCAGACGGCCAGTTTCCGGCCCCACAACCGCTCCGAGGACGTGCGGGGGCTTTACCTGGTGGGGCAGAGCTACCAGCCGGGGGCAGGGCTTCCCAGCGTAATGATGTCCGCCAAGATGACGGCCCGGCTCGTCGCCCATGACCTGGGGCTGGAGAGGGCCTCCAAGGCCCTGCTGGAGGCCACCCCTTGAACACGGCGGAAAGGAAAAGGAAGCACCTCGAGGCCTGCCTGGAAGGAGAGGTGGCCTACCAAAGGGTTACCACGGGCCTCGAGGGTTACCGCCTCCGCTACCAGGCCCTGGCGGGGCTAAGCCTTTCCCAGGTGGACCTCACCACCCCCTTCCTGGGCAAGGAGCTAAAGGCCCCCTTCCTCATCGGGGCCATGACCGGGGGGGAAGCCCTTGGGGAACGCATCAACCTGGCCCTGGCCGAGGCTGCCGAGGCCCTGGGGGTGGGGATGATGCTGGGCTCGGGCCGGGTGGTGCTGGAGCGGCCCGAAGCCTTAAGGAGCTTTCGGGTGCGCAAGGTAGCCCCCAAGGTCCTCCTTGTGGCGAATCTGGGATTGGTGCAGCTTAGGCGCTACCGCCGGGAGGACCTGGTACGGCTGGTGGAACTCCTGGAGGCCGATGCCCTGGCCCTCCACATCAATCCCCTTCAGGAGGCGGTGCAGAGGGGGGACACGGACTTCCGCGGGCTCCTTAGCCTTCTGGAAGGGCTTCTTCCCCTACCCTTTCCGGTCCTGGTCAAGGAGGTGGGGCACGGCCTGGGCCGCGAGGCCGCCTTGGCCCTAAAGGGCCTTCCCTTGGCGGCCTTGGACGTGGCCGGGGCCGGGGGCACCAGCTGGGCCCGGGTGGAGGAGTGGGTGCGCTTCGGGGAGGTGCGCCACCCCGAGCTCTGCGAGATGGGCATCCCCACCGCCCAGGCCATCCAGGAGGTGCGGGAGGTCCTGCCCCAGATTCCCCTCATCGCCTCCGGGGGGGTGTACACGGGAACGGATGCGGTAAAGGCCTTGGCCCTGGGAGCCGACCTGGTGGCGGTGGCCAGACCCCTCCTCCGACCCGCCCTGGAGGGACCCGAGGCCGTGCAGGCCTTCTTGGAGGACTACCTGCAGGAGATGCGCACCGCCCTCTTCGCCATCGGGGCCAAGGGCCCAAAGGAGGCCCGGGGACGCATTGAGCCTAGGAGCTCCTCAGGTCCATGAGGGGCCTGGGGTAAGGCTCAAAAAGGGCCTGGGCCTCCAGGTAATCCTCCCCAAAGCGCAAGGCCCAGGAACGGAGGAGGGCCAAGGGGGCCTCGAGGGGCACCCGCTCCTCGCGAAAGTCCGCCAAGAGGTCCAGGAAATGGGCCTTCTCCTTGGGGGAAAGGGCCTTTTTGAAGTACCCAAAGGCATGGAGCAGGGCGTCGGCCATGGCCGGAAGGCGGAAAGGATGCCGGGTGGCCCGGAGAAACCCCTCCTCATAGGCCCCCCGCACCTCCAAAAAAGGCCTCCCTTTAGCCTCCGCCAAGAGCCTCCCCAGGCCTCGAGTCTCGGCTTGGTGGTGGGCGTGGAGCAGGAGCTTATACCGGGCATGAAACGCCATGAGACCTCCCAGGTCCCGCACCTCCCTAAGCCGGGCCAAACCGAAAATCCGGGCGAGAAAGTGGGACCGGATCCGGGCACTGGTTAGCCGCCCCTCGTCCTCCTTGGGCAGGAGGGGAAAGGCCTCCTCCACCCTCTTTGCGAAAAGCCCCGGCCCCCTGGCCACCGCCCCACCCCGGTCCGCGTAGGCGTAGACCTTGGCGTCCTTAAGGGCACAGGAAGGAGAGCGGTTCTTGAGGATAAACCCCTCCACCTGGCCTAAGGAGGCAAGAAACCCCTGGCTGAAGGCCTGCATTCTCCCGGTGAGGTCCTCCCCGGTAAGGGGCTGGACCATGCGCACCCCCTCCCCCTCTCGCACCAGCCGCACCGTGGGCCTGGGCACCCCTAGGCCAATCTCCACCTCCGGGCACACGGGAATGAAATCCACATGCTCCCGCAAGGCGGCCACAATCCGATCCGGTATCAGCTCCCCCGAATAGCGCACGGCGGCAAAGCCCAAGCAGGCGCTCACCACCACCTTCGGCCGTGGCCAAAAGGCTCCCATGCCCCCATTGTCCCACGGAACCCATAGGGGAAACGTAGCCCCCGCCCTTCAGAACCCCCCTCCTGACAGTCCCCGCCCGTCCGACCCCTTCCCCCAGGATTCCGTCCTCCCCCTTGGGATCAACCTGAAAGCAGGCTAGGGAGATCCCGCAAAACCCGGGCCGCCCTATGGCCAAGTCCTGGCGCCCCCAGGTTGGGCCCTGAGGAAAGGGAGGCCCCCGCCCCCTTTGGGGGCGGGGGATAGGCGAGCGTTAGGGGTTAGTCAAACTTGTTCTGCTGCAGGAGGCTTGCCGTCTGCTGCACCGAGGGGATGCTTCCCGCAAGCTTGCGCAGGTTGGCCCGGGTCCCCTTGTACCAGGGGATGGTGGTCTTGGGATCGGTGTAGCCGGAAGTGAGGGAGTTGGACGTACCCCGCCAGTGGTACATGACCAGGAAGATCAGGCCCGGCTTCACCGCATCGGTCACGTAAACCATGAAGGTGCCGTTCCCCTCCTCGTTGTACACCTCCACCAGGTCCCCGGACTGGAGGCCAAGCCGCTTGGCGTCCTCAGGGTGGATCTCCACATAGGGCAGGGGCAAGGCCGCCGCCTTTACCGGCAAGTGGCGGTCGTGGTAGGCCGTCTGCCAGATGGTCTGGGCCCGCCCCGTGGTGACCCAGAAGGGATACTGCTTGGCCTTTTCCCCTTCCAGGTACTTGGCCACCTCAGCGGGGTAGCCCTCCCAGTCGTCCGAGCCGTACCACTTGAACTTGCCGTCGGGGGTGCCGAACTTGTGGGTGTACCGGCGCACCGTACCCACCAGCTTCCCGGTCTTGGGATCGCGGCGGACGGGGGTGCGGATGCCCTGCTGGCCCACCTCCTTGAGGAACTTGTAGGTGACGCCCTTGTAGTTCTCGGCCTCGAGGGTGGCCTCATCCTCCTCGCTCACCCGGTTGTCCTTAAACTCCTCGGCCCCGGCCAGGAAAACGTCCTCGTCCGTCTTCCAGTTCTTGCCGAACTCAAACTTGGCCGCCTCCTGGGCCTTGCCCTCGGCCCGGTAGAGGTCGGCAAGGCGGAGGCCCACCAGCTTGAAGATCTCCCAGTCGGGCTTGGCCTCGCCGGGCGGGTCCATGAACTTCTCGTAGAGGCGAAGGAGCCGGCCCTGGCAGTTGATGGAGGTCTCGTTGGCCTCGCCCCAGCCGGCAGCAGGCAGGATCAGGTGGGCATCCCTGGCCGTCTCCGTCATGTAGATGTCCTGGACCACCATGAAAAGGGCATCGGGATCCGAGTAGAGCACGTCCAGGATTTTTCTCACCCGCTCCTGGATGGTTCCTGGCTCCCCGCCTTGGCCCAAGGCCCTGGTGAGCTTTTGCGTCCGCTCGTGGATGCGCTTGCGGAACACCTGGCTATTGGGGGTGGAAAGGTAAGGATCCGTGGCCACCACCCAGTAGAACTTGCCCTTGCCCTCCACCAAGAACTTGTCCACGTTAACCGGCGGGCCGCCCCGGTAGATGGAGCCCGGGGTAGGGGACTTGGGACGCACATACCCCTCCTGGTGCCCGCCCAGACGGCCGCAACCCGTGCCCGGACGGCCGACGTTGTGGGTGAGGACCGCCAGCTGCACGATGGCCGCCACCTGGTCGTAGTTCTTCATGTTCCAGATGATGCCCTTCTCGTAGATGGTGAGGGTGCGGCGCTTGAACTTGCCAGCCTTGGGCTTGGCGATCCAGTCGGCGGCCTTCTCAATCTGGGCCCGGGGCACCCCAGTGATCCGCTCCACCTGGGCCATGAACTCGGCGTAAGGCACCTGGAGCTTGAGGCTCTTCTGCTTGTACTCCTCAAAGAGGCCCATGTCGGTGCGGGCCTGGAGGTAGGCCATGTCGTAGTAACCCCGCTCCCAGACCACCCGGGCAATGGCGTTGGCCAGGATGTAGTCCGTGCCCAGGTTGGGCCTTAGGAGGAGGACCCGGTCCTTGGCCACGGTCTCAGCGACGGTGTAGGAAGAGGTCTTCCGGGGGTCAACGACGATCAGGTAGCCGGGCTCGGCGGGCTCTCCCTTGGCAAAGGCCTCCTGTTTCTCAGCCACCGTGTTCCCCTGGATGTTGGGGAGGATGTGCTCCGCGTAGAAGACCGTGGCGGTTTCAAAGGGGTTAGCCCCCCAGAGCACCACCGTGTCCGCCAAGCGGGCATCGGTGTAGTCGTAGTTGAGCTCGTGCACTCCCCGCTCGCGGCTTCCCCAGACCTCGGAGTTGTAGGCGGGGCGGTTGTGGATGGCGATGTGCTTCACGGAAAGGGCGGCAAAGAAGAACTTGCCTAGACCGTAGTTATCCTCAAAGCCCTGGCCCGAGCCCCCGTGGTCGTAGGCCTTCACGGTGATGTTGTCGTCGTTGCCATCCCGGTCGCGGATCCCCTTGATGACCCCGGCCACCAGGGTGAGGGCATCCTGCCAGGTGATGGCCTGGAACTGATCCCCAATCCGAAGGAGCGGGTATTCAAGCCGGTCCTGGGTGCCCCGGTCCAAGCTCCAGACCGTAAGGGCGTTGGTGCCGCCACGGATGGAGTAGTTGCCCCGGTTGTAGGGGCTGTCCTTGGCCGGCACGATCACCACGTGGTACTGGCGGCCATCCTTGCCCGTGGTGACCGCGTGCATGGTCTCGGTGTAGCTCAAGCCTGCCAGGGGCGGCTGGGGCTGGGACAGGTCCACGCCGAAGGCGTTCTGGTCGGCCTTAAGGCCGCCCTGCTGGCCCACGGGCCAAACGTAGACCTTGTAGCCGCAACCCGCCGTGCAGTACTGGCAGACGGTGTTATGCACCCGGGCGTTCTTGGGGGGGATGGGAAGCTGGTCCCTTCTTGGAATGAGCGCCATACTCTATACCTCCTAAACGTTCTTGACACGGCCCCAGATGAGGCCGGCCACCGCTACCGCATAGATGTCGCCCTTACCGTCCACGCGCAGGGGGATCTGGGGGAGCCAGGAGCTGGCCAGGCCCTGGTAGGTCTGGCCGGCCTTGGCGGGGTCAAACATGGAGTAGTGGCACCGGCAGATAAACCTCCCCCCCTCGTACTGGACAGGACAGCCCATGTGGGTGCAAAGGGCGGAATAGGCCACGATGTCCCGCCCAGGGCCCACACCCCCAACGGCCGGCTTACCCAGCTTGACCAAGATGGCGGGGCTGGAGGCATCCGGGTAGCTGAAGGTAACGGGCTGGCCCGTCTTCACCTGGGAAACATTAGCCACCTTCACCGCCGGGTAGGTGAGGCTGGGAGCATACCCCAACTGGGCCTTGCCCCCTGCGGTAAAGAGGGCGGTGGCCGCCGCTGTAAGCTTTACAAACCGCCTACGGGAAAGGGTTTGTGTCATACCTACACCTCCTTGGGTGCGATTGAAGGCTATCAAATGCCAGGGACATTTGTCAACCCAGGATCCGACGATTTCACATACTTCCTGGGGGGTATCGCGGCTTTAAGCCTGTTCCGAAGGGCTATTTTCACACATAAAAATACACCCTTACCACTCATAACCTGTTTTCCTTCACTTTGTCCCAGGACCCCTCTGGCTAATGTGGAGGCTATGGAACACGATCTCGCACAAAGCCGCCTCGAGGCCCTGGCCCACCCCGCCCGCCTCACCATCGTCCGGCTTCTGGCCGAGCTCCCCGACGGGCACACCGCCTTTGACCCGCGGTGCGGAAGCGCCTACGGGGTCTGCTTCTGCCACCTGAAGGAGAAGACTGGGCTTTCCGGTCCCACGGTAAGCCACCACCTCCGCATCCTTCGCGAGGCCGGGCTGGTGGAAGGGGTGAGGGTGGGGCGTTGGACGTATTTCCGCCTGCGGCCGGGGGCCTTGGAAGCCTTGGCCCACGAGCTCCTTCGCCTGGCCCGCCAGGCCAAGAGTGCCCTGACCGAGGCGGTATGAAACAGTAGGGCCCCCACCCTCAGGGGACGCAGGCCCGGGACCCGGCAACCCCTCGGTAACCCTTGCCCCCCTTCCCCGCCTTTTGCCAGTATGGGAGCATGGCGGAGATCCGCGTAGGCACCGCCAGCTGGACGGACGAGACCCTCCTTAACTCCGGCTGGTACCCGCCTGAGGTGCGCAACCATCCGGAAAAACGCCTCCGCCATTACGCCCGCCACTTTGACACCGTGGAGGTGGACAGCACCTTCTACGCCCTGCCCCGGCGGGAGGTGGTGGCCAAGTGGGCGGAAAGGACCCCAGCGGGCTTCCTCTTCCACGTGAAGGCCTTTTCTGCCTTCACGGGGCACGGCCTCGAGGCCCCTGCGCTTCCCAAGGACCTCCGCACCCTGTTGCCCCGGCAGGAAGGCCACCTCTCCCAACGGGAAGTGCCCAAGGAGGTGGTGGAGGAAGCGTGGAACCGCTTCTTTGCCGCCATAGAACCTTTACGGGAAGCGGGCAAGCTGGGCTACCTGCACTTTGGCCTCCCCCCCTGGACCGAACCCAAGCCCCGTAGCTTCCAGTACCTGGAGCACCTGGCGGAAAGGACCCGGGGCTACTGGGTGGCGGTGGAGTTCCGCAACCCCAGGTGGTACGTGGCCTGGGGCTTCGTGAAGAAGGAGCTTCTGCGGCTGGGCCTCATCCACGTGAGCGTGGACGCCCCGCCCCACCCCGAGGCCCCACCCCGGGTCCTGGAGCCCACCCATCCCGTGGCGGTGCTCCGCTGCCACGGAAGAAACGTGGCCTCCTGGAAAGGCCCCCACCTCAAGCCCTACGAGCGTTTCAACTGGCGCTATTCGGCGGAGGAGCTGGAAGACCTCGCCCAGGCCACCCGTACCCTGGCGGAGAAGGCCGAAGCGGTTTTCGTCATTTTTAACAACAACTACGGCACCCAGGGGGTGGAAGCGGCCATGGGGCTTAAGGGTCTTTTGGGTCTGGGTCCACCCCCCTGGGCGGAGCAACTCCTCTAGCCGGGGGGATTCGTGCTACCTTGGGGGGGATGGGACGCCCTCCCCTGTCCGAGGCCCAGGAGGACTACTTGAAGCAGCTTTTCCTCCTGGAGGCGGAGCGGCAAGGCCCGGTGCCCACCCAGGCGCTTGCCGAGCGCCTGGGGGTTAAACCTCCCTCGGTGACGGAGATGCTTAAGAAGCTCACCGCCTTAGGCCTGGTGGAGCACGCCCCCTACCAGGGGGCCCGGCTCACCGAGGCCGGGCGGCGGATCGCCCTGGAGGTCCTAAGGCACCACCGGCTCCTCGAGGCCTACCTGCACCAGGCCCTGGGCTACGGCTGGGAGGAGGTCCACCAGGAAGCGGAAAGGCTGGAGCACGTGATCAGCGAGGCCTTTGAGGAAAGGATCGCCGAGCTTTTGGGCCACCCCCCCTTTGACCCCCACGGGGACCCCATCCCTACCAAGGACCTGGCCCTGCCGGAAGCCCCTGCCCTCCCCCTCTCGCAGGCCCCTTTGGGGGAAGCCCGGGTGGTGCGGGCCCTGGCCCAGGACCGGGGTACCCTCAACCTCCTGGCCAAGCTGGGCCTGGTTCCTGGAAAGACCCTTAGAGTGGTGGAGACCGGAGACGGGGTGGGCATCGAGGTGGCAGGGGAGGTATTCCGACTCCCCGAGGAGCTGGCCCAGGCGGTGGGGGTGGTGGCCCTTCAGGAAAGGGCTCCGTAAACCAGGGTGCGGAAGGCCAGGCCAAGCCTTTGCCCGAGCCGGGAGTGAAGGGCCTTTTCCGGCTCCAGCAGGGAAAGGAGATTGGGGGCCTGGGTAAACAGCAAGGCGCTCAGCTCCAGGGCAGGATCCACCAGGAAGTAGGTGCCGGCAAACCCCCACCAGTAGAAGTCCCCGGGGCTCCCTGGGGCCAAACCCCCATGGCCCAAACGCACCGCCACCCCCAGACCGAAGCCGTAGCCAGGGCCAGGGGTGTACTCCAGGCCCCGCCGCAACCCCGCCTCGTACAGGGGGCCCAGGTGGTCCTGGGTCATGAGGCGGCATAGGCGGGGATGTAGGAGGCCCCGGCCCGTGCGTAGGGCCTCCAGGAACTGCAGGTAGTCCAAGGCCGTGCTCACGCCACCCAAGCCCCCCGCATACCGGGGCGGCTCCGCCTCCACGGGGATGAGGCGGATGGACCTACCCGTTTCCGGATCCTGGAGGAAGGGCCTGGCCAAGCGGGAAAGGTCCTGGGCTAGAAAACCCGAATCCCGCATCCCCAAAGGGGCAAACACCCGCTTCGCCAAGAGCTCCGCCAGGCTTTTACCTGTAAGGGCCTCCAAGAGGTGCCCAAGCACATCGGTGGAAAGCCCGTATTCAAAGGCTTCCCCAGGCTGGAAGCGGAGAGGCAAGGCGGCAAGCCGCTCCAAGAAGGCCTCCCGGGACAGGTCAAACCGATCCACCCCCGCTTCCAGGTAGAGCCTCTTCACCGGGGAGCGGAAAAAGACCCCATAGGTGAAGCCCGCGGTGTGGCGAAGGAGGTCGTAGACGGTGAGGGGCCGCCTCAGGGGCTCGAGGACCACCTCCTCCCCCACCTCCCGTCCCACCTTTACCCCAGCGAAGACGGGCAGATACCTCTCCACAGGGTCCAGAAGGGAAAGGCCGCCCTCCTCCACAAAGGTGAGGGCCAAGGCGGAAACCCAGGGCTTGGTCATGGAGTACACGCGGAAAAGGGCATCCTCCTGCATGGGTAAGCCCTTCACCGGGTCCAAGTAACCCCCCACCCCGTGGTAGACCACCTCTCCCCCCCGGGCCACCAAGGCCACATACCCGGGCAGAAGGCCCTCAGCCACCTGCCTGGTTAAAAAGGCATCCAACCGGGAAAAATCCATGCTTCCCCTTTCGGGCCTTAATGCCTAAGCCCTCAGGCAGGAGCCGCCCCCACGGTCCTCCCCCCATCCACAAAGAGCACCTGGCCGGTGATGAAGCTGGACTCGTCGGAAACCAGGAAAAGGGCGGCGTAGGCCACCTCCAAAGGCTTGCCCGTTCGGCCCAAGGGGGTGGCGGCGATGGCCTTCTCCCGCACCTTCTCCGGCACCTTGGCGGTCATGCGGGTTTCAATGAAGCCAGGGGCCAGGGCGTTGACCCGGATGCCGTACCGCCCAAGCTCCAAGGCCAGGGTGCGGGTAAGCCCCACCACCCCCGCCTTGGAGGCGGCATAGTTTGCCTGCCCCGGGTTGCCCAGGTACACCCGGGAGCTGGTGAGCACGATGGAACCCGTATTCCTCTCCCGCATGGCCTCGGAAGCCGCCTTGGCTACCAGGAAGCTTCCCGTGAGGTTCACCCTTACCACAGCCTCCCAGTCCTCCAAGGACATCTTCCAGTGGAAGTTGTCCCGGGTGATGCCCGCATAGTGGACCACCCCATCCAGGCGGCCCAGGGCCTCGAGGGCCTCCTGGAATCCTCTCTCCACCGAGTTGGGATCGGCCACGTCCATGGGTATGGCCAAGGCCCCCGTGGCCTCCGCCGCCTCCCTTAGCGGCTCCTCCTCTAGATCGCAGGCCACCAGCCTCGCTCCTTCCCGGGCAAAAAGCTCCAGGGTGGCCCGGCCGATCCCATGGGCCGCCCCAGTGATCAGCACCACCTTGTCCTTAAGCCGCATCCCCCACCTCCCGCGTGCGACCGAACGGTCGGTAAGTCCACCCTACCCCGGGGCCAAGCTCCCCGTCAAGGACCACTGGGGCGCCTTTGCCCTCCATGGACCCAAGGAGATCCCAGCCTATAGCCGCCAGGCGTAGTACGGGGTTTCCACAAAGGCGGGCGGGCCTCCCAGATACACCCTGAGCCCGGGAAGGACCAGGGTTTCCCCCTCCCACTCAAAGGCCAAGGGGTCCACCGGCAAGGGATAGTGGAGAACCCCTTCCCCGGGCAGGCCAAGCCGCAGGCGCTCGGGCTGGGAAAGCCGGCCCACCAGAAGGTAACGGGCCCTCTTGGGTCCAGACTCCGTGTAGAAGGCCACCTCCTCGCCGAGGTCCAAGAGGAAGGCCCGGCCGCGAATGTAGAGCCTGGCCCTATGCGTCCAGGTAGACATGGGGCCTCCCCCCAAGGTGGGCCACCCGAACCCCTTGGCCATAGAGGCCTTGGAGAAGGGGCTCGGTAAGGACCGCCTCCGGCCTTCCCTCCGCCAAAAGCCTCCCCCCCTTGAGCACCGCCACCCGGTCGGCCAGGGCCGCCTGGTTGGGATCGTGGAGGACGGCCAGGACTCCCATACCCTTGGCGGCCAGGCCCCGCAGGAGGGCAAGAAGCCCCCCCAGGTACTCCAGGTCCAGGAAGGTGGTGGGCTCGTCCAGAAGGAGGTACCGAGGCCTGGCCGCCAGAGCCCGGGCCAAAAGAACCCGCTGACGCTCCCCCCCGGAAAGGCTACCCAGGTACCGCCCCCGGAAGCGGGAAGCCCCTGTAACCTCCAAGGCCCACTCCACGGCTTCCCCGTCCTCCCGTCCCTCCTGCCCCCAAAGGCCCAGGTGGGGAAGCCTTCCCAGGCGCACCACCTCCTCCACCAAAAGCCCCTCCGGGTAGGGGCCCCCCTGGGGCAGGTAAGCAAGGAGCTGGCCCCGGGCATAGCTACCGTAGGCCCGAAGGGGCCTGCCCTCCAGCAACACCTTCCCCGACCTGGGCCAAAGCAGCCCCGCCATAACCCTCAACAGGGTGCTTTTCCCTGAGCCGTTAGGGCCCAAAAGGGCCACCCACTCCCCCGGCCGTACGGCCAGGTCCACCCCCAAGAGGGCATAGGGGCCCACGATGCCCTTAGCCTCAAGCCCTTCCACGCCGCCTCCACATGAGGTAAAGGAAAAAGGGTCCGCCCAAGAGGGTGGTGACCACCCCTACGGGAAGTTCCGCCGGACGGGTAAGGGTGCGGGCCAAAAGGTCCGCCAGGGCGAGGAGGGCCGCTCCCCCCAAGGCGGAAGCGGGCAAAAGCAGGCGGTAGTCCTCCCCCAAGAGGCGCCGAAGGAGATGCGGGGTAATCAAGCCCACGAAACCGATGATCCCCGCCTGGGCCACGGCAGCGGCCACCAAAAGGCTTGCGGCCAGGAGGAGAAGGAGCTTAAGACCCTCGAGGGGCAGCCCCAGGCTCTTGGCCACCTCCTCCCCCAGCTGAAGGGCGTTCAACACCCGGCCCAGCAGCAAGAGGGGGGGAAGAGCCAGCAGGAAAAAGAGAACCAGGACCCTCACCCCAGGCCAACCCAAAAAGGCCAGATTCCCCAAGGTGTAGGCGAACACCGCCCGCACCCGGTCGGCATCCTGCAGCATCAGGTAGGTGGTGGCCCCCGTCAGGACGCTTCCCACCACCACCCCCGCCAGAACCAGCTCCCCCGTTCGGGCCGCCCCCCCCGCCAGGACCAGGGTAAGGAGGGTGGCGGAAAGGGCTCCCAGGAACCCGAAGAGGGTGGCGGAGAGGGGCAAGCCCTGAAAGATGGCGTGCTGGGCAAAGGCGGGAGACAATCCCCCCAGCAAGGAGGCCAACAGGGTCACGGCAAAAGCTGCTCCTGCCGCCGAGCCCATGAGGTAGGGGTCGGCCAAGGGGTTGCGGAAAAGCCCCTGGAAGCTGGCCCCCGCCACGCCCAAGGCCGCCCCCACCAGCATTCCCCCTAAGACCCTGGGAAGCCGCATCTCGGTGACGATGGGATTCTCCTTAAGGCCCAAAAGGGCTTGGAGCACCTCGCCTGGCGGCAGGTTCACCGCCCCCAGGGCCACCCCCAGCACCAGAGCCAGAAGAAGGAGGAAAAGTAACCAGAGGAAGACCAGGCTCCGCCTAAAGGCCAGGGGGAGGGCTTGAATCATGGCCTAACGCCCATGGAAGCAATCCACCAAGAGCCTAAGCCCCTGGGCCACCCGGGGGCCCGGGCGGGAGAGAAGGTTATCCTGGCCCCCGGTGAACACGCAGATGCGCCCCGTCTGGACCGCCTGCACCCGGCTCCACCCAGGCCTGGCCCGGATGGTTTCCAAAGCACCCGGGTAGGTGGCCACGATCACCTCGGGGTTCCTCTCCACCACGAACTCCGGAGCGATCTTGGGGAAAAGGCCTAGCTCCCTAGGGATAATGTTCGCACCCCGGGCCTTTTGGATCAGAACCCCGATGAAGCTCTCAGGACCCACGGTATAGGGAGTAGGGTCGATCTCGTAGTACACCCGGGGCCGGGTCTTGGCCTTGGCCGCCCGGGACTCCTCCTGGTATACCTCCCGCTGGATCTGGGCCACCAGGCGCTCCGCCTGGGCCTCGAGGCCCAGAAGTTTCCCCAGGGTACGGGTGGTGCGGAAGATGTCCTCATAGGTTTCCGTCCTGACCGCAAAGACCACCAGGCCCGCCCGCTCCAGGGTTTCATAGAGCCGGCCGTACTTGGAGACCAGAACCAGGTCCGGCCTTAGGGAAACGATAAGCTCGGGATTGGGGTTGTATAGCCCCCCCGCCTTAGGCAAGGCCTTCACCCTCTCCGGCCAATCGGAGTAGTCGTCGGTGGCCACGATCCGGTCACAAGCACCCAGGGCACAGACCGTCTCCGTCACCGAGGGAAGCATGGTGACGATGCGCTTGGGCGGGGCCTTAACCGTAACCGTGCGCCCCAGGTCGTCGGTGAGGGTTAGGGGAAAGGCGAAGGCTAGGGCCAAAAGGACCGTTATTGCCGCAAAAACTCTCCTCATACCTACCTCCCTCGGGCCGCTAGGGCCAGGCCCGGGGGAGGTAGGGAAAACCCCTGCCGGGAGGCAGGGGCGCAAATGGCTTTGCAAACCCCCATCGCTCCCCCATCCGCGTGAGGTGCCCGCCTAGGGGTCTTGCGGGCGGCCCTGGCAGGTATTCGGGCTTCCGGCCTACATAGACAGGCACGTAGGAGGACCGGTTACCGTTGCGGGACAGCGCCGGACTTGCACCGGACTTCCCCACTTTAAGCCTGGACTACGCGCCCAGGCACCAGGGCAACGGACCTGGCTTTAAGGCCCTAGCGGGCCCTATCGCCAGCCTAAAGCTTAGGGGATGAAAAGGCAAGGCCTTGACAGACTTGGTACCCGGTGATTTACTTAGTCCCAAGAACGAACTAAAGGCGGGGGCGGAGGGGAACGGATGCGCAAGGGGGATACACAGGAAATACGCAGGCTAAACCGACGGGCCATCCTGGCCCACCTCAGGGGGGGCCCCCTTACCCGTGCGGATCTTTCCCGGCTTACCGGCCTGGCCAAAAGTGCCGTAAGCCGCCTGGTGGACGAACTCCTGCAAGAAGGCCTCTTGGAGGAAGGGGCCTTTACCTCTCCCCCTGTGGGCCGACCCGGCACCTTGCTCCACCTGCGCCCCGGTGCCCGCTTCGCCCTAGGGGCGGAGCTAGGGGTGGAGGGAACGGTCCTTTTGGCCCTGGACTGGCGGGGGGAGGTCCTGTGGGCCAAGGAATGGGGCCATCTTCGGGAGGCCGGGCCCAAGGAGCGTTTGGAAAAACTTTTACGGGAGATACTTCCCCACGTGCCCGGACCCTTGGGCTTAGGGATCACCCTGCCCGGGGTGGTGGTGGAAGACCGCCTCTTGTTAGCTCCTAACCTGGGCTGGAGAAACCTGAACCTCCGGCCCCTGCTTGCCGATTTCCCCTTGCCCACGGCCCTGGAAAACGATGCCAAGGCCTCGGCTTTGTCCGAGGTCTTCTTCCACGGGGAGGCAAACTTAGCCTATCTGGTGCTCAGCACGGGCCTGGGGGTTGGGGTGGTATCGGAAAGCCGGGTTTTGCGCGGAGCCAGCGGGGCTGCTGGGGAACTTGGACATTGGCTCGGCCAGGGGAATAAAACCTGCGCCTGCGGCCGGATAGGGTGCCTGGAAACTGAGGTCGGCCTCGGAACACTTCTGGAGCATTACCGGGCCCTTGGAGGCAAGGCCGAAGTTCTGGAGGCCCTCCTCCACCTGGCCGAGCAAGGGGAGGATTTGGCCCTCGAGGCCATCCACCATCTGGGCGAGGTCTTAGGGCGGTTCCTCGCCAACCTGGCGGTAGCCTACGACCCGGGTCGGGTGGTGGTGGGAGGCAAGGCAGCCGAGCTCTTCACCCATCTGGAACACCCCATGCGCCAGTCCTTGGAGGCCCACGCCTTTTTGGAGGCCCACCGCTCCTTACCCGTGCAACCTTCCGTCTACGGACACCTGGCCCCGGCCGTGGGTGGGGCCAGTCTCTTTTTGGTCAAGTTTTTTGAGCTGGGCGGCCTGTGGGCGGAAAGCCCACGTCGCAATGGAGGTAGGTATGAGGAAGTGGCTTTTAGCGATCGGCGTGGCCCTGGGGTTTAGCGCCCTGGCCCAGACGGGCAAGCTGGAGATCTTTTCCTGGTGGGCAGGGGATGAGGGACCAGCCCTCGAGGCCCTCATCCGGCTTTACAAGCAAAAGTATCCCGGCGTGGAGGTGATCAACGCCACGGTGACGGGAGGAGCTGGGGTCAACGCCAAGGCGGTACTGAAAACCCGCATGCTGGGTGGGGATCCACCCGACACCTTCCAGGTGCACGCGGGGCAGGAGCTCATCGGCACCTGGGTGGTGGCAGACCGCATGGAGGACCTCACCAGCCTATTCCGGCAGGAGGGCTGGCTCCAAGCCTTCCCCAAGGGCCTTATCGACCTCCTCTCTTACAAGGGGGGTATCTGGAGCGTGCCCGTCAACATCCATCGTTCCAACGTCATGTGGTACATTCCCGCCAAGCTCCGGGAATGGGGGGTGACACCACCCAAGACCTGGGCGGATTTTCTCGCCACCTGCCAGACCTTAAAGCGTAAGGGTCTCGAGGCGCCCTTAGCCTTAGGGGAGAACTGGACCCAACAACACCTCTGGGAAAGCGTAGCCCTGGCCACCCTGGGGGCTGACGGCTGGGCCAACCTCTGGAACGGCAAGCTCAAGTTCACCGACCCCAAGGCGGTGGCGGTCTGGGACACCTTCGGCAAGGTGCTGGATTGCGCCAACAAGGACGCCGCAGGCCTGTCCTGGCAGCAGGCGGTGGACCGGGTAGTCCAGGGTAAAGCTGCTTTCAACATCATGGGCGACTGGGCCGCTGGCTACATGAGCACCACCCTTAAGCTCAAGCCGGGCACCGACTTCGCCTGGGCACCCTCTCCAGGCACCTCCGGGGTTTTCATGATGCTCTCCGATTCTTTCGGCCTGCCCAAGGGAGCCAAGAACCGGCAGAACGCCATCAACTGGCTCAAGCTGGTGGGCTCCAAGGAAGGTCAAGACACCTTTAACCCCTTAAAAGGCTCCATCGCCGCCCGGTTGGACTCTGACCCTGCCAAATACAACGCCTATGGTCAGTCGGCCATGAAGGACTGGCAGTCCAATCGCATCGTGGGCTCCTTGGTGCACGGAGCCGTGGCACCCGAAAGCTTCATGAGCCAGTTCGGCACGGTGATGGAGATCTTCTTGCAGAGCAAGAACCCGCAAGCGGCAGCCAACGCCGCCCAGGCCATCGCCAACCAGGTAGGCTTGGGCCGGTAACGCCTCTCGGCCCGTGGGGGCTTTAGCCCCCACGGGCTTTTCCCGGAGGTAGCATGCGCGACCGGATCACGGCCTTTCTGGTCCTCCTTCCCTCCTTGGTGGCGGTGGGCATCTTTGTCTACGGCTTCATCGGGCAAAACCTTTGGGTTTCCTTCAGCGACTGGGGGAAGAACCCCACTCAAGCTTTGGCCCTGAGACCTGAGCTCCAGTTCGTGGGCCTGGAGAACTACCGCGAGCTCTTTAGCGGCTTTGTGGACGTGCGGTTCCGCCAGAGCGTGGTCAACTTGATCTTTTTTACCCTCTTCTTCATGGCGGGAACCCTGGGCCTGGGCCTTCTATTGGCCATAGCCTTAGACCGAGGCCCTAAGGGGGAAGGCTTTTTTCGCACTGTTTTTCTTTTTCCCATGGCCCTCTCCTTCGTGGTAACAGGCACCATCTGGCGTTGGCTTCTGCAACCCCAAGGTGGGGTCAACGTTTTACCCACTCTCTTTGGCTTTCCCCCCTTCAACTTTCCCTGGCTCACCACAAGGCAACAGGTGCTGGTCTTCGACTGGAATCAACTCCCTTTCTACACAGCCTTGGCCGTGGGTCTAACCCTTCTGTACCTTGCCTGGCAAGCCCACCGCGGAGGCGAAAGGAAGCGTCTTTTCTGGAGTCTCCTATCCAGTGGGCTGCTTCTCCTTTGGGCCCTAACCCTGGGTCGGAACATCCGCCTTCTTCCCTACGCCGAGCCCCACGGCTTCAGCCTGGCCTTGGTGGGCGTGATCCTGGCAGCGGTGTGGCAGATGTCGGGCTACACCATGGCCCTTTACCTGGCGGGCCTGAGGGGCATCCCCGTGGAAATTTTGGAGGCCGCCAAGGTGGATGGGGCCAGCGAGTGGCAGACCTATCGGTACGTTATTTTTCCCCTCCTCGCCCCCATCACACTTTCCGCCCTGATCGTCCTAGGCCACATTGCCTTGAAGATCTTTGACCTTATCTTCGCTATGGCTGGGCTAGACTATGCTCCCACCGACGTGCCAGCCATCTACATGTACCTTTTGGCCTTCCGAGGCAACCAGTTTGCCAAGGGTGCTGCCATCGGCATACTCCTATTGCTTTTGGTGGCCATGGTGGTCATCCCCTACCTGGCGAGCCAGCTGAGGAAGGAGGTCAGGCGCTGATGGGCCGGATTCTTCTATACACCTTTCTCCTCCTTGCCACTCTCTTCTTCCTCCTTCCCGTATACCTGGTGATCCTCACCGCCTTAAAGGAACCTGCCAGAATCACCCTGGACACGGTCTGGCATTGGCCCAATCCCGTATACTGGGAAAGCTTCAGGGTGGCCTGGGAGGCCTTCCGCCCCAAGTTCCAAAACAGCGTGATCCTGGCCCTTTCTGCCACCGTTCTCTCTGCTGTAGTGGGAGCGCTCAACGGTTACGTCCTGGCCAAATGGCCCTTCAGGGGATCTAACCTCCTCTTTGCCCTCATGCTCTTCGGCATGTTCATCCCTTACCAAAGCATCCTGATCCCCCTCTTCCAGTTCGTGAAGGCCATAGGCCTCTATGGCACCCTCTGGGGCCTCATCCTGGTACACGTGGTCTACGGAATTCCCATCGTCACCCTGATCTTCAAGAACTACTACAGCGAAATCCCGGATGAGCTGGTAGAGGCAGCCCGCATAGACGGAGCGGGATTCTTCGGTATCTTTCGGCACGTGATCCTACCTCTTTCCGCTCCCGCCTTCGTAGTGGTGGCCATCTGGCAGTTCACACAGATCTGGAACGAGTTCCTCTTCGCCGTGACCCTAACCCGGCCGGAAAGCCAGCCCATCACTGTGGCCCTGGCCCAGCTGGCAGGGGGTGAAGCCGTGAAATGGAATCTGCCCATGGCCGGGGCTATCCTGGCTGCCCTACCTACCCTCTTCGTCTATATCCTCCTGGGCCGGTACTTCCTGCGGGGCCTTCTAGCTGGTTCCGTAAAGGGGTAAGCTCCCCCCATGCGCGCCTGGGTGCAAGAACGCTTGCGTGGTCCATTGGTCCTTAAAGAGCTTCCCGACCCCACACCGGGCCCGGGAGAAGTGGTGTTGGAGGTGGAGGCGGTGGGCCTGAATTTTGCCGACCACCTTATGCGCCTTGGTGGGTACCTCACCCGCGTCCACCCACCCTTCGTGCCCGGTATGGAGGCCGTAGGTCGGGTGGCAGGCCAGCGCTTTGCCGCTTTAATGGGGCATGGGGCTCTAGCAGAGCGGATAGCTGTGCCCAGGGAGGCCCTTCTCCCGGTGCCAGAGGGGCTTTCCCCTGAGGAAGCCGCCGCTTACCCGGTTTCTTTCCTCACCGCCTATTTAGCCCTGCGGCAGGCGGGGGCCAAGCCCGGGGAAAAGGTCCTGGTGCAGGCAGCGGCAGGGGCCTTGGGAACCGCCGCCGTGCAGGTGGCCAAGGCCATGGGCTTGCGGGTGCTGGCCGCCGCCTCGAGGCCCGAGAAGCTGGTCCTCCCCCAAACCCTAGGCGCCGAGGCCACCGCCACCTATGGGGAGCTTCCGGAAAAGGCCAAGGCCTTCGGCGGGGTGGACATCCTTCTGGAGGTGCGCGGCAACCTTCTAGAGGAAAGCCTGGCCCTTCTGAACCCGGGAGGAAGGCTGGTCTATATCGGGGCCGCAGAGGGGGAGGCCGCTTCCCTGAATCCCCTGCGCCTCATGCGCCGAAACCTTACAGTCACGGGCTTTTGGCTGGCTCCCCTCCTCAGGCAACAGGCCTTGGTGCAGGAAGCCTTGGGGTTTCTCCTGCCCCGGTTGGGCCGTGAGCTCAAGCCGGTGGTGGGGGCGGTTTTCCCTTTCCTAGAGGCTGAGGCCGCCTTCCAGGCCCTCATAGACCGGGGGCATACCGGAAAGATCGTGGTTCGCCTTTAGTCCAAGCCCAGGAGGTGCCGCACCGCAGCCAGGTCAAAAAGGGCGTGGCCCACGCTCTTAAACAGCACGGGATCCCCTTCCGCCCGCTTGCCCAAGAGGGCTTCCCTTAAGGTGACCACGGGTTTAGAAAGGCCCTGAAGTTCCCCCGCCTCCACGAGGGCGTCCTCCGTGTCGCAGTAGACGGCAGCCCTTTCCACCAGGGCCCGGGGGACCTCCTCCATCTCCGGGCGGAAACTGCCAACGGCGGCGATGAAGGCGCCCTCCGGTACCCTTTCCGGTAGCACCGGGGTGGGACTGGGGGTAGCGGTGACGATGAAGGCCACCTCCTCGGGCACTTCCTCGCCCAACCATTCCTCAACAGGAAAGCCTATCTCTCGGACCTTCCGCATAAAAGCTGCCAACCTGTCCCGACTCCTTCCCCGCACAAAGACCCTGGTCAGGCGAAGACCTTCGGCGAAGGCCTTGAGGTGGGCTTCCCCCTGCGCCCCCGGCCCCACCAATAGAAGCGCCCCCTCTTGCCTGGGCGCAAGAAGCCTAGCCGCCAAAAGAGAAAGGGCGGCCGTGCGCCTTTTCGTGATCTCCTCTCCCGGCAGGTGGAAGACCTCCCCGGTATCCAGCCTCTTGGCCCAGACCTCCGCCTGCACCGAAGGCCGGCGCTGAGGCCCATCCTCTTCCCTTGGGGAAGCCTCCACCGTAACCAGCTTGCAAAGGGCCACCTCCTGGTCGGCGGCGGGCATCACCAGAAACTGCCCCTGGGGAAGGGTTAGAACCTGGCGCCTGGGGGCCACCCCTCCCCGGAGGAGGACCTTCCTTAAGGCCTGGGAAAGAGCCAGGTAGCCCATGCCTTTAGAATGCCCCACATGCAGGCTCTCCTCAACACCGTGCTCCCCGTGGCCTTGGTGGTTTTGGCCGGTTACCTGTTGGGCAAGCGCATCCCCATGGACCTCACCACCCTAAGCCGGCTTACCCTGTACCTCCTGGTGCCGGCCCTCATCTTTGACGCCATGTACCGGGCGGAGTACTCCCGGGAAGGCCTTTGGGGACTGACCCTAGGCTTTAGCCTTACCTACTTTCTTCTCTTTCTGGCCATCCAGGGAGCGGGAAAGCTCCTCCGCCTCTCCCCCGGCGTCACCAAGGGGCTTTTGGTGGGCAGCCTCTTCCCCAACTCCGGCAACATGGGCCTCTCCCTGGTCTATTTCGCCCTAGGGGAGGAGGGCTTAAGGCGGGCCGTGGTCTACTTCATCCTCTCCAGCGTGGTGATGTTCGGGTTGGGACCGGCCTTTATCCGGGGCGGAAGCCTTAGGGAGGGGCTTCTTTTCACCCTACGCCTACCCCTTTTCCACGCCCTTTTCCTGGGCCTGATGCTAAAAGCCTTGGGGATTAGCCTCCCCTTCCGCTTGGACGAAGGGGTGCGCCTCATGGGCCAGGCCGCGATCCCCGTCCTGCTCCTGACCCTGGGAATGCAAATGGGCCAAACCCGCTTTGCCATCGGGGCCTTTGAGGGCCTAACCAGCTTCCTCAGGCTCCTTTTGGCACCCTTCTTGGCCTATGGCGTCGGGCTCGCCCTTGGACTTCCCCGCCTGGAACATCAGGTCCTGGTGTTGCAGTCCGCCACCCCAGTGGCGGTGAACGCCTTTCTCCTCACCCGGGAGTTCGGCAGCGAGGCCAACCGGGTGGCGAGGAGCGTGGTGGTTTCCACCTTTTTATCCTTCCTAACGATTCCCCTTTTCCTCCTCCTGATCGGGGTCCGGTAGGCTGGGGGTTCCCAGGTCCAGCTGGAAGAGCACCCCACCTTCCCAAAGCCCCACCAGGCGGTGGTACCCCTCCCCGAAGGGAAAGGCAACCCCATAAAGGCCCGGCCCCTCCAGGAAAAGAACCTTCTCCTGGAGCAAAGCCTCCTCCCGGAACCACTTAAGGTGAAGGTAGCCTGGCCGGGGAAGGCGCTCTACACGAAGGGCCACGTGGGCCTCGCCCGCACCTTTCTCCAGACGGGCCACCAAAAAGGGCCGTTCCGGAGAAAGCGGCCTCCCGGGGTCCAGGGGCAAAAAGGTATAGCGGCACCCCGCCAGGAGGAGAAGAACCCCCAAGAGCCACCCTAGCCTCATCTCCCCTCCCCCGCCGTGCAAAGGGCGAGGAGGGCGATGGCCGCGGTTTCCGCCCGCAGAATCCTGCGGCCCAGGGAAACGGGGGTAAAGCCCCTTTCCTGAAGAAACTCCACCTCCTCCTCAGCAAACCCCCCTTCCGGCCCCACGGCCAAGGCCAGGGGTTTCCCAAGGTCCAACACCTCCCGCACCCGGCTTCTTGCTCCCAGATGGGCCACCATACCCTGTTCCACCGGCGGGACGGAACCTAGGGGAATGGGCGGCAGCACCTCGGGCACCCTAAGCCTTCCTGACTGTTTGGCCGCCTCCACGGCGATGGCCTGAAGCCTCCTTAGCTTTCCCTCCCCCATCTCCTTGGGCACGCTATGCCGGGTGATAAGAGGCTGGATGCGGGTGGCCCCTAGCTCCGTAGCCGCGCGCACCACCTCGGAAAGCTTATCGCCCTTGAGAAGGGCGGGGTAAAGGGCCACCTCCACCCCCACCTCCCTTTCGGGGCGGCGCTCCTCCAGGATGCGGTAGCGCACCGGGGGGCCCAGCTCCACCACCTCCGCCAAGGCCTCCCGTTCGGCATCAAAGACGGTGAACCGGTCCCCCACCTGGGCCCTTAGGACCTCGAGGAGGTGCCGGCTTTCCCTCAAGGAGAGCACCCCGGTAAGGCCTGGGCTATAGGCGCGGTGCGGGCGCATGCCTTACCCCCTGTAGGCCAAGAGGACCCACTCCCCCTCCCTCTCCTCTTCCAGAAAGGTGGGTCCCGCCTTCGCCATGGCCTCCTTCACCCAGGAGGCCTTTTCCGCCAGGATCCCCGTGAGGAGAAGCCTTCCCCCAGGGGCCAGGGCCTGGCGGTACCGGGGGGCCAGCTCCTGGTGAAGCTCCGCAAACAGGTTGGCCACCAAAAGGTCAAAAGGGCCATAGGGTAGGGCTTCCTCCAGGCTTCCCTGGAGGAAGCGCACCCTAACCCCGTTCCTCCTGGCGTTTTCCTCCGCCTGGGGGAGGACGGCCTCGTCAATGTCCACCCCCAAGGCTTCCCCACCCAGCTTCGCGGCGGCGATGGCCAGGATGCCCGAGCCCGTGCCCAAATCCAGCACCTTCTCCCCAGGGCGCAAATGGCGGGCCAAGGCGGAAAGAGCCAGACGGGTGGTCTCGTGGTGCCCGGTGCCGAAGGCCATTCCCGGCTCTATCACCAAGGGGATGCCTTGGCCCTCGAGGGAATGCCAAGGGGCCAAGACCCAAAAGGGCCCCGCCCTTACCGGCCTAAGGTCCCGGCGCCAGGCAGCAAGCCAATCCTCGTCGGGGAGCTCCTCCCACACCCCCCCAAAGGGAAGGTCCACGGGAGCGGGGAAATAGGCCCATACCTCCCCCTCCCGCTCCTCGAGGCCCCGGGCCCCCCGATGGAAGAGTTCCGGGACCAGGGGGTCCAGCTCCGTCGCCGTGCCCTTGAGGCGGTAAACCCACACCCCGCTATTCTACCCGGTAACGACAACAGTTCCCCCCCTCCGCCAACCTCTCCTCCCGCTGAAGAGGCAGGCCCAGTAACTCCTGGTAGGCGAGAAGCTCACTTTGGCAAAGGGCCTCGTGCTCCCGGGAAAGGGCCAGCTTGGGGCAACGCTTCTGGCAGAGGTAGAGTTTCCCTTCGTGCTCCAACACCTCCGCCTCGTAGCCCTGCTCCCGAAGGAACTGGGCCAGGCGGGTAAGCCGATCCCGTAAGGGCAGGGTCTCCAGATTCAGGGGGGCAAACAGGCTCCGGTTCCTTTCCAAAAGAAGACGCACCACCCCCTCCCGGCCCAGAACCCTTTCCACCCCTTTAAGCACATCCCCGCACAGGGCGGCGTAGGGGGCCTCCCTGTCTTGGGCCACATAAAGGCGGTAGGGCCGGCCTCGGCCCAGGCACTTCCTCACCTCCGAACGCACCAGGCCCCGGGCCTCGAGGTCCCGGAGGTGCTTTAAGGCGGCCACCCGGCTCACCCCCAAAGCCTCCGCCACCTCCTTGGCCGTGTGGGGCCTGAGCCTCAAGAGGTCTAGTACCCGCTCCTTGGTGCCCTCCAGGACTAAGGCCATCTTAAGCCATGGGCAGGGCGATAAAGGCCTGCACGCTCAAGGAGGCGGCCAGCTCCCGGGCCGCCCTCCTGAAGGCCTCCGCCTCGAGGCCCTCCGGATCCTCCACCAGGATGGGCCTTCCCCGATCCCCGCTTTCCCGCAGGGGCATGGTAAGGGGAATCTCCCCCAGGAAACGGGTCTTGAGCTTCTCCGCCAGCCGCCTGCCTCCGCCTTCCCCAAAGATGGGGGTGGGCTTACCGCAATGGGGGCAGAGGAAGTGGCTCATGTTCTCCACCACCCCCAGGACGGGCACCTGCACCTTCCTAAACATGTCCGCGGCCCTTTCCGCATCTATAAGTGCCACCTCCTGCGGGGTGGTTACGATCACCCCACCGGAAACCTGGGTGAGCTGGGCCAGGCTCAGCTGCACATCCCCGGTTCCAGGGGGAAGGTCCACCACCAAGTAGTCCAGCTCCCCCCAGTTCACGTCCTCCAGGAACTGCTTGATGGTGCCGTGGAGGATGGGCCCCCGCCAGATCATGGCCTGGCCCGGGGGAACGATGTTGGCGATGGAGAGGACCTTGAGGCCAAAGGCCTCGAGGGGCAGAATCTTGCGGTTTTGGTCCACCTTAAGCCTCTCCCCCTCCAGGCCGAACATCTTGGCCTGGCTGGGCCCGTAAAGGTCGGCATCCAAAAGCCCTACCCTGGCCCCCTCCTGGAGAAGGGCCAGGGCCAGGTTAGCGGCCACGGTGCTCTTGCCTACCCCGCCCTTGCCCGAGCCCACCGCCACCACGTGCTTCACCCCGGGGATGGGGTACTGCTCGGGGGGCCTTACCCCTCCGCCAAAGCGCACCCGCACCTCCTCCACTCCCAAAGGGGCTAGGGCCTTGTGGATATCCGCCTCAATCTGGCCCTTTAGGGGGCAGGCGGGGGTGGTGAGGTGGATAAGGAGGTCCACCCGGCTTCCCTCTAGCCGTATTTCTCCCACCATGCCCAAGGAGACCAGGTCTTTCCCCAGCTCGGGGTCCATCACCGTGCGCAGGGCCTCGAGGACCCCTTCTTCCGTAAGCGCCATACCGGGCTCAGGGTATACCCGGGGAGGCTTTTGGGCAAGGGGTGGACTCACGATCCCAACCCAAAGGACCCCCTTGGCCTAAAATGAGGCGGCATGTACCCTGAATGGCAAAAACAACCCTTTTATGAACTCCACCTGGCCTGGCTGGTCCAGGGGCCCCGGGGCTATGACCTCCTTTTCAAGGTAAACCCCTATAGCCTCTACAAAACCCGCGAGGAAGCCCTGGAAGCCGCCAAGGCCCTCCTGCAAAAGGAGAGGCTGGACCAGGACCCTAAGGTGGGCCCGCATAGGGCCCCGGTCCTCCTTTCCGAGGAGGACCGTACCCGCTTCCTGGTCCTCCTGGAAAGCGGCAAGGCCCTTTTGCCCCTAGACCGCTACGCCCTTTTGGGCGAGATCGCCCCCGTGGAGGAGCGCCTCCTTCACCGGGCACCCTTCCAAGACAGGAGCAACGTGCTCCATAGCCTGGAAGGCCTTCCCGTGCGCCTCCTCTACACGCCCCTCAACGACCCCGAGGCGGAGGCTCAGGAGTTGGCCCAAGGCATCCTCCGCCTGACCCCTGAGGGCCTATGGGTGGGGGAAACCCCTCTGGCCATCCCCCCGGACACCCCCATTGAAGGCCTAGCCTACGAGGAGGCCTTCTTTGACCTGGGGGAGGGTCATTACTACCTCTACGCCCTTTCGGGCTCCACCCCCTCGTAGGGGGCCTTTAGCTCCAGGGTGGCTTCCGGGCAAGGTAGGATCACCCTTCCTCGTAGGCCAGGTTCTGGAGCAAGAGGTTAGGGACCCCTCCTGGCCCCGGCCGTAGCGTGAGGGGAACCCCTAAATAGGCGGCAAAGGGCATGGGCCCCTGGGCGGCCTTTCCCATGGGCCCCATCCCCGCATCCCAAACCCTTCCCGGCTTGGGTAAACTATCCCACAGCATGGACCTACCCAAGGCCTACGACCCCAAAACCGTGGAACCCAAGTGGGCGGAGAAGTGGGCGAACAACCCCTTTGTGGCCAACCCCAAAAGCGGCAAAACGCCCTTTGTCATCTTCATGCCTCCTCCCAACGTTACGGGTAGCCTGCACATGGGCCATGCCTTGGACAACTCCCTGCAGGATGCCCTCATCCGCTATAAGCGCATGCAGGGCTATGAGGCCGTCTGGCTACCGGGCACCGACCATGCGGGCATCGCCACCCAGGTGGTGGTGGAAAGGCTCCTGCTTAAGGAGGGGAAGACCCGGCACCAGCTGGGCCGGGAAGCCTTCTTGAAGCGGGTCTGGGAATGGAAGGAGGAGTCCGGGGGAACCATCCTGAAGCAACTCAAGCGCCTGGGGGCCAGCGCCGATTGGAGCCGGGAGGCCTTTACCATGGACGAGGCCCGCTCCAAGGCGGTGCGCTATGCCTTTAGCCGCTACTACCACGAGGGGCTGGCCTACCGCGCCCCCCGCCTGGTGAACTGGTGCCCCCGGTGCGAAACCACCCTTTCGGACCTGGAGGTGGAAACCGAACCCACCCCGGGCCAGCTCTACACCCTGGCCTACGAGGTGGAGGGTGGCGAACGCATCGCCATCGCCACCGTTAGGCCGGAAACGGTCTTCGCCGACCAGGCCATCGCCGTCCACCCCGAGGACGAGCGCTACCGGCACCTCATCGGCAAAAGGGCCCGCATCCCCCTCACGGACATCTGGATACCCATTTTGGCCGACAGCGCCGTGGAGCGGGAGTTCGGCACCGGGGCCCTTAAGGTCACCCCCGCCCACGACCCCTTGGACTACGAGATCGGCGAGCGGCACGGACTGAAGGCGGTTTCCGTCATCAACCTGGAAGGCCGGATGGAAGGGGAAAGGGTGCCGGAGGCCCTCCGGGGCCTGGACCGGTTTGCGGCCCGGAAAAAGGCGGTGGAACTTTTCCGGGAGGCAGGCCACCTCCTCAAGGAGGAGGAGTACACCATCCAGATGGCCACCTGCTCCCGCTGCGGCACCCCCTTGGAGTACGCCATCTTCCCCCAGTGGTGGCTGTCCATGAGGCCCCTGGCGGAAAAGGTCATCCGCGGCCTGGAGCGGGATGAGATCGCCTTTGTTCCCGAGCGCTGGAAAAAGGTCAACCTGGACTGGCTGAGAAACGTGCGGGACTGGAACATCTCCCGCCAGCTTTGGTGGGGGCACCAGATCCCCGCCTGGTACTGCCAGGATTGCGGTGCCGTTAACGTCCCCCGCCCTGAGCGCTACCTGGAAGACCCCAGCACCTGCGAAACCTGCGGAAGCCCTAACCTCCAGCGGGACGAGGACGTATTTGACACCTGGTTTTCCTCGGCCCTCTGGCCCCTTTCCACCCTGGGCTGGCCGGAGGAGACGGAGGACCTCAAGGCCTTCTATCCGGGCGATGTCCTGGTGACGGGCTACGACATTCTTTTCCTCTGGGTGAGCCGGATGGAGGTATCCGGTTACCACTTCCGGGGGGAACGGCCCTTTAAGACCGTGCTCCTCCACGGCCTAGTGCTGGATGAAAAGGGCCAGAAGATGTCCAAGTCCAAGGGGAACGTGATAGACCCCTTGGAGATGGTGGAGCGCTATGGGGCCGATGCCCTGCGCTTCGCCCTCACCTACCTGGCCACGGGGGGCCAGGACATCCGGCTGGACCTCCGGTGGCTGGAGATGGCCAGGAACTTCGCCAACAAGCTCTACAATGCCGCCCGTTTCGTCCTCCTAAGCCGGGAATCCTTCCAAGGGCAAACCGACACCCCTACCCTGGCGGACCGTTGGATGCAAAGCCGCCTAGGCCGGGGTGTGCGGGAGATCACCGCCCTTTACGAGGGCCTGGACCTGGCCCAGGCGGCCCGGGAGGTGTACGAGCTGGTCTGGAGCGAGTTCTGCGATTGGTACCTGGAGGCCAGCAAACCGGCCCTTAAGGCAGGGAATGCCTTTACCTTACGCACCCTCGAGGAAACCCTCGCCACCCTCCTCAAGCTTCTCCATCCCATCATGCCCTTCCTCACCAGCGAGCTCTACCAGGCCCTTACGGGCAAGGAGGAGCTGGCCTTGGAGGCCTGGCCCCAGGCTGAGGCCACGGACCAGGAGGCCGAGGCCCGGTTTGAAGCCCTGAAACAGGCGGTGACCGCGGTGCGGGCCCTAAAGGCCGAAGCCGGGCTTCCCTTGGCCCAGGAGGTGCGGGTGTTCGTGGAAGGAGAGGCCGCACCCCTTTGGGATAACCTAGAGGTGTTCCGCTTTCTATCCCGGGCTGAGCTCCTGGAAAACCGTCCTGGGAAAGCCCTGGTGAAGGCCATGCCTAAGGTGACGGTGCGCATGCCCCTAGAAGGCCTCTTGGATGTGGAGGAGTGGAAGCGCCGGCAGGAAAAGCGCCTGCAAGAACTCCTTGCCCTGACGGAAAGGAGCCAGAAAAAGCTTGACGCCCCGGGGTTCCGGGAAAAGGCTCCCAGGGAGGTGGTGGAGGCGGAAGAGGCAAGGCTTAGGGAAAACCTGGCCCAGATGGAGCGGATCCGGGAAGCCCTCAGCCAAATAGGGTGAGCCGGGGATCCCGGGCTTCCCCGGGGGCCTCGGCCACCGCCTCGGCCAGGCGCAGGTTTAGGGTCACGAAGGGAAAGCTTTCCAGCGGCTCCAGGTCCAGGATGGGCTTATTGGGGGTAAGGGCGTAAAGCTTGGCCTCGAGGAGGGTTTGGAAGGGTTTGGCCTGGGAAAGGTGGTCGGAAAGCCGCACCCCTCGGGGAAGCAGAAGATCGCCCGCAAGGAGGTAGTCCCCGTAGAGGAAGGCGAGCTTCCGCCTTTCCAATAGGCTGGGGCTGGTGCGGGGTTCGCTGGGTTTGCCACCCACCACCCACAGGATCCGCTCCTTCCGCAGGGCCAGAAAACCCGTGCTGGCCTTAAGGTCCTTGGCCTCCGGGGGGTGGGCATAGCCTGGGGTGTAGATGAGAGCCCCGGTGACGGGAAGATAGAGCCTTTCCTGGTTCAGGAGGTCGGCGGTACCCGCCCCGGGCATCAGGTGGATGAGCCCGTAGACCCGGTAGGCCTGGGTGTAGATCCTGGCCTCATGTACTTCCCGAGGTTGTTTATACACCCTTCACCCCCTCTTCAGAGGGAAGCCTCTGCCCCACCGCCCAGTAGGCCAAAAGGGCCTCGCTGAAAAGAGGGGCGTGCTTCCTCCCGTAGGCGAAGAGCAGCCTCTGCCCCACGGAGGCCCTGAGCCGGTCCTCTGGGGTTTCCAGGATAGGCCAAGCGGCGAGTCGCCTCTGTGTGGCCCCTCCTAAGGCCACGTAAACGGGGGACTTCTCCACGGGAAAAGGCGGCAGGCCTAGCCAAAGGGAGGCCTCCTCGGGGAGCAGCAAACGGAACCCCGCCTTTTTTGCGTACTCCAGCCCCTCGAGGTTATCCTCGGGCACATAAACCCCCTCCCCCGCCTGGGCCCTGGCCAAAGCCTCCCGCAAGGGGATGGGATAGGCAAAGGGGGGTATTCCGCCTTCCAGATCCCCCGGTTCCCGGAAGTCCAGGGCTTGGGCCTCATAGGACAGGGTGCCGTTCCAGCGGTTTTCCAGGAGCAACACCGCCGCCTCCAGTTCAGGGGGAAGGGAATCCACCCGCTCCCCCATGCGCCAGGCCACCACCCTAACCCCCTGCAGGCGGAAGGCGAGGTGCTTCCCCTCCCCCAGGGAGCGGGCCTCCTCCGGGGAGCCTTGGAGGAGGAAGAGGGGCTCGGGATTCCCTTCCCCAAAGGGCTCTAAGGCTAACAAGGCCTGGTAAAGGTCCGGAAGGGACGCCAAAGGGGGCAAAAGCCCTACAAGAGGCACTTCCCGCACGGGGTCGGGAAAGGAGGCGGCAAAGGCCTCAATCCGTTTCCTAAAGGCAGGGAAGCAGGCCTCGTCCAAGGCAAACCCGGCGGCTTCCCGGTGGCCGCCAAAGCGCAAAAGGAGGTCCTCGGCACTCCTTAGGGCCTCCACGGCGCTGAGGGGCGGAAGGCTCCGCACCGTGCCCTTCCCTTTGGCCACGATGAAGACGGGGCGCAAGGTGGCCTCGAGGATACGGCTGGCCACGATGCCCATCACCCCCGGGTGGCCCTCGGGGTCGTGGAGGACAACGGCCTTGGCCTGGGGGTCCGCCTGGGGGAGGAGCCTTCTGAGCATCTCCTCCTCTATGGCCTGGCGGCGGGCGTTCAGCCGATGGAGCTCCTCCACCAAGCCCCTGGCCTCCTCCTCATCCTCGGTGAGGAGAAGACTGAGGGCCTTCTCCGCCTCCCCCAGGCGGCTTGCCGCATTGATGCGGGGAGCGATGCGGAAGGCCACCTCCACCGCTTTCCCCGTGTAGCCCACGCTTTCCGCCAACAGGCGAAGCCCAAGGATGGAGGACTCCCTCAGGCGGGCAAGCCCTTCCCGCACCAAAGCCCGGTTCCACCCCCAAAGGGGGGCCACGTCGGCGATGGTGCCCACCGCCGCCAGATCGGCGTACTCCAGGGGTGGGGGCAGGCCCAACCTTTCATGGAGGGCCCAAAGGAGCAAAAAGGCCACCCCCGCTCCCGTGGGGTGCTCCTTAAGTTCCGGGGTGTAGGCGGGATGGAGGATCAGGCCCGGAGGAGGGGTATCGCGGGGCGTGTGGTGGTCGGTCACCAGAACCTCCACCCCGTTTTCCACAAGCTCCCGAAGCTCGGCGTGGTTGGCGATACCGCAGTCCACCGTCAGGAAAACGTCCGCCGCTTCCCGGTGCTCCGGTATACGGGCGGGATGAATGCCATACCCCTCCTCGAGGCGATGGGGGATGAAGGGGTGGACCTCCGCCCCCAAGGCCCTGAGGCCCCGCACCAGGATGGCGGTTCCCGTCAGCCCGTCGGCGTCGTAGTCCCCATGGACACGAATACGCTTTTTCTCCTTTAGCGCCCCCAGGAGAAGCTCCACCGCCTCCGACAGGCCCCGCAGGGGAAGAAGGCCCAAGCTGGGTTGCAGGTCCTCCGGCCGGCGCACGCCCCGGTGCCAGTAGGCCAAGGCGGCCTCAGGCCCCACCCCCAAAGCCCCCATCAACTCCCGCCACTCCCTCACAGGCGGCAGGGGAAGAAGATGCCAGCGCACCCGATCCTTCATACCACTAGGCCTCCTTCCTCTAGCCCCGCAGCGCGGAGCTGGCTATACCTCTTCCCGATCGGGGATTTTGGGAATCTCCTCTATGCGTTCCCGCTTTAAGGCGTTGATCTCCCCCTGAAGCCGCCGCACCTCCCTTAGAAGGGCGCGCCTCTCCCCCACGCCCCCTAGCCAAAGGGCAAGGGCATAAACTCCCCCCACCAACACGCCCAGGGCATAGGCCCCCGGAAGAAGATAGTAAAGGGGCCAGGGTCCCCAGGGCGTGGGCACCTCCAGGAAGGGAAAGGCCAGGTACAGGTAAAGCCCCGCGCCCGCCACCCCCAAGGTGGCCAGAAGGAAAACCCAGTTCGCCAGCTTCATGGCCTTAGATTACCCCTTCCTTGTAGTCGGTTAGGCGCACCCGCCCCTCGTAGAGGGCTTTGCCCAAAAGGGCGCCTTCCACCCCGAGGCGCTTTAGGTCTAAAAGGTCCTCCGGGCCCGCAATGCCCCCGCCCGCAATGAGCTCGTGGGGCCAAGCCTCCCGTACCCGGGCCACCACCTCCAGGTCCAGGCCCTTCAGCGTCCCATCCCGCCGCACATCGGTGTAGATCACCGTGCGCACCCCCATGGCTTCCCAACGCCTAAGGAGGTCCAGGGCGGAAAGGGAGGCCGCCTCCAGCCAACCCGAAACCACCACCTCGAGGCCCCGGGCATCCAAGGCCACCACCAACCTGGCAGGACCCACCGCCTCCAGCATGG
Organism: Thermus altitudinis; assembly: GCF_022760835.1. Lineage (GTDB taxonomy): Bacteria > Deinococcota > Deinococci > Deinococcales > Thermaceae > Thermus > Thermus altitudinis. Next base: position 59,207 of record NZ_JAKTNQ010000003.1, on the reverse strand, counting down.
CCTGCAAAAGGGCAGGGTCCTTTACCGCCACCGTACCCACCACCACCCGGGAAGCGCCCAGGGCGAGAATCTCCCGCAAGGCCTCCAAGGATCGGATTCCACCCCCCACTTGGAAGGGGATACGGAGGGCTTCGGCAATGCGGCGAAGGGCCTCGAGGTTATCCCCCCTCCCCAGGGCCCGGTCCAGGTCCACCAGGTGGAGAAGCCTAGCCCCTTCCTCCTGCCAGCGCAAGGCGGCGGCCACCGGGTCCCCGTACTGGGTCTCTCGTTCAGGGTCCCCCTCGTAGAGGCGCACCGCCTTGCCTCCCTTCAGGTCCACGGCGGGAATCAGCAGCATGGGGCTATCCTACCAGCGCCCTTAGGGCTTCCTCCAAGCTGGGGCTTCGCATCAGGCTGGTGCCGATGAGAACGGCATCAAAAAGCCCTTCCAAAGCCTTCAGCTCCGCCTTGCGGGAATACCCCGACTCCGCCACCAAAACCCCACTAAACCCCCTCCTCCGGGCTAAACGGCCGAGCCTCGGGGCCGTGGCCAGGTCAATCTCCAAGGTGGTGAGGTTGCGGTTGTTGATGCCCACGATACTGGCCCCCGCCTCGAGGGCCAGCTCCAGCTCCTCTTCCGTGTGCACCTCCACCAGGGCCTCCAGGCCAAGCCGCCTGGCCTCCTCCAGGTAGACCCCGGTGAGCTCCCGCAAAAGGGCCACGATGAGCAGCACGGCGCTTGCCCCATAGGCCCGGGCCTCCTCCAGCATGAAGGGGTCCACCACGAAGTCCTTGCGCAGGAGGGGTAGGTCCACCGCCTGGCGGACCCTAAGAAGGTCCTCGAGGCTACCCCCAAAGCGGTGGGGCTCCGTAAGGACGCTGATGGCCCTGGCCCCACCCCGGGCGTAGGCTTGGGCCGCCTCGGCGGGGTCTATCTCCCTAATGGCTCCTTGCGAAGGGCTCGCCTTCTTCACCTCGGCGATGACGGAAAGCCCTGGCTGGAGAAGGGCCTCACGGAAGGAGGGCAGGGTTTCGGGAAAAGGGGGAAGGGGGCGGGGCACTACCTCCTCGGCCCGCCTGCGGGCGATGGCCCCCAGTACCCCACCCATGCGATCCACATCCGGCCGCATACCGACCACTATAGAGTATAGATAAGGGATGCGCGGTGTGGCCTTGGCCTTGGGGGGCGGCGGTGTCCGCGGGTACGCCCACCTGGGAGTGCTGGCGGTGTTGAAGGAGGCCAGAATCCCCATCCGGGGGCTCGCGGGAAGCTCTGCGGGCGCCTTGGCCGCTGCCGCCTATGCCTTTGGCCACAAGGACCCCTGGAAGGTGCACGAGGCCATCTTGGACCAGGAGATCGCCGGGCTCCGGCAAGGGGGTAACCTCCGTACCCTGGCCAGGCTTTTTGCCGCCTTACGGCACCCCCATCTCTTTGCCACGGAGAAAATCGCCCTAGGATTGCAGCGCCTCTTTGGGGAAGCCCGCCTCGAGGATAGCCCCATCCCCCTGGCCATCCAAGCGGCGGATCTCCTCACCGGGGAGGCCATCGTCCTCCGCAAGGGACCCGTGTGGAGGGCCGTCCTGGCCAGCATGGCCATACCCGGCCTCTTTCCCCCGGTAACCTGGGACGGCAGGCTTTTGGTGGACGGGGATGTGGCCGAGAAGGTGCCCGTAGGGGCGGCCAAGGCCCTCTTTCCCAAGGTGGTGGCCGTGGACGTATCCAACCCCCCACCCCAGGAAGGCCCTAAGACCGCCTTGGAAGCCGCCCTCCTTGCCGGCGAGGCCAGCCGCAGACGGCTGAAGGACCGGGCCCTGCGAGAGGCCGACCTGGTCCTGGCCCTCAATCCCCCCATGACCATTGACACCTTTGACCACGAAAAAATCCCCTTGGTCTATGAGCTTGGCAGGAAGCGGGCCCAGGAACGCCTAAGGGAAATCCGCGCCTTAGCCCAGATTCGCCTAAAAGACCTGGCCCTCGCCCTCAGGGTCCGGCCTTAGCCCCCCTGGGTTAAGGCTAAGGCGGCCCGGCGCCAGAGGTAGGCGAAGCCCGCCATCCCCAATCCCCAAAGCAGGGAGCCCCCAGGCCAAAGAAGAAGGCCCATCACCCCCAGGAAAAAGAAAAGGGCGGCCCCCAAACCCACGGCCACCAAGGGAGCCAAGGGCTCCTCCTGTGCCAAGGTCCCCTGGGCCTGGGCCAGAAGCCATGCGCCTCCCCCTAGGGCCAAGGCCCACAGAAAGGGGTGCGCCGCCCGGGGAAGCACCCAGGCCAGAAAGAGGAGCAAGAGCCCTTGAAGGGAGAGGAGAAATCCCGCATAGAGCCTTAGTCCCCTTAACCGCAAGGCCGGGGGTGCCTTGGGGTCTTGCAGGGCCCGTAAGGCCTCCCAAAGGGCCTGGCCAAGCCTAGGACCAGGCATGGCTAGTGGTGGAGCACCCGCTCCAGGAAGGCCCGGGTCCTCCCCTCCTTGGGCTGGGTGAAGATCTCCTCCGGCCTCCCCTCCTCCACGATCTGGCCCCCGTCCATGAAGATCACCCGGTCCGCCACCTCCCGGGCAAAGCCCATCTCGTGGGTCACCACCAGCATGGTCATACCCCCGCGGGCCAGGTCCCGCATCACGTCCAGCACCTCCCCCACCATCTCCGGGTCCAGGGCGCTGGTGGGCTCGTCAAACAGCATCACCTTGGGCTCCATGGCCAAGGCCCGGGCAATGGCCACCCGCTGCTGCTGGCCCCCGGAAAGTTGGGCCGGGTTCTTCCTGGCCTGGTCCCGAATCCCCACCCGCTCCAGGAGTTCCCAGGCCTTGCCCTCCGCCTTCTCCCTCGGCCACCCCCGCACCCGCATGGGGGCCAGGGTGATGTTCTCCAACACCGTCAGGTGGGGGAAGAGGTTGAACTGCTGGAAGACCATCCCCACCTCCCGCCGCACCTGCCTCAGGGCCCTTTCGTCCTTCACATTGAGCCCGTCCACCACCACCTCCCCCTCCTGGAAGTCCTCCAGGCGGTTGATGCACCGGATCAGGGTGCTCTTCCCCGAGCCCGAGGGCCCGATGATCACCAGCCTCTCCCCAGGGGCCACCTCCAGGTGGATGCCCTTGAGCACGTGCAGGGGGCCGAACCACTTGTGCAGGTTGTGGATGCGGATGATGGGGTCCACCGCCTTCATTTTCTCACCCGCTGCATGGCGTAGACCAGGAGGAAGAGCGCCAGGCCTAGGGCATCCGTAAGGAGGCCGGGCACCACCAGGGTGAGGGCCGCCGCCATGAGAAGGGCCCTCTCCAGGAGGGTGGTGCGCTTGTGCAGGAAGCCCACCAGGCTGGCGCTGAAAGCGGTCATGCCCAAAAGGGCGGAAAGGACGATCCCCACCCCCTCTCCCAGGCTTTCCACCCCGATGAGGAGGAGCTTGGGGCTGAAGAAGAACATGTAGGCGAGAAGGGCGGTGCGAAGCTCATACACGAAACCCTGGACCGCCGTTTTCCAGAAATCCGACTTGGCGATGGCGCTGGCGGCATAGGCGGCCAAGGCCACGGGAGGGGTGGAGTCGGCCATGATACCGAAGTAAAAGACGAACATGTGGGCGGCCACGGGAGGCACCGCATACCCGGCCTTCTCCGCCAGCTGGAGCACCACCGGCACCACCAAGGAGGCCATGACGATGTAGTTGGCGGTGGTGGGAAGGCCCATGCCCAGGAGGAGGCTGGTGATCTGGGCCAGGATCAGGACCAGGATAAGGTTGCCCCCCGAAAGGCGCTCCACAATGTCCGTGAGGCCAAAGCCAATCCCGGTCATGGTGACGATGCCCACGATGACCCCGGCGCTGGCCGTGGCCAAGGCGATGCCCACCATGCCCCTGGCCCCCGCCTCGAGGCCCTCCAGGATGAGCCTCCCACCCCGCACCAGGCCAAAGCCCAAGCCCACCCCACTCCTCCGGGCCCGCCACACCTCCTGGAGAAGGATGAGAAGCAGCATGAAAAAGACGGTGTTCAGGGCTGCCCGCTCGGGGGTAAGGCGCAAGCCCACCAGGGCGTAGATCAGGTAGACCAGGGGCAACAGGTAGTGGAAACCCGAACGCAGAATGGGGCCCACGGGAGGAAGCTCCGAACGCGGCACCCCCTTCAAGCCCAGGTGAAGGGCCTCGAGGTGCACGGTGATGAACAAGGTGGCGTAGGCCAACACCGCGGGGATCAAGGCGATGAGGATCAGCTGGCTATAGGGGATCCCCAAAAACTCCGCCATGATGAAGGCGGCCGCCCCCATCACCGGGGGCATCAGCTGGCCGTTGGAGGAGCTGGCCACCTCCACCGCCCCCGCCTTCTCCGGCGGGTAGCCCACCCGCTTCATCAGCGGGATGGTGAAGGTCCCGGTGGTGACCACGTTGGAAACCGAGCTTCCCGAAACCACCCCCGTGAGGGCGCTGGCCACCACCGCCGCCTTGGCCGGCCCCCCACGGAAGTGGCCCAAAAGGGCATAGGCCACCTGTATGAAAAAGTGCCCCGCCCCCGCCTTCTCCAAAAGGGCCCCAAACAGGACGAAAAGGAAGACAAAGGTGGCGGAAACCCCCAAGGGCACCCCCCAGATGCCCTCGGCGGTGGTGTAAAGCTGCCCCATGAGCTGGCCCCACTGGCTGCCCGCATGGAGCTGGAGCCAGGGAGGAAGGGTAAAGGGCAGAAGCCCCTTGGGCCCGGTAAGGGCGTAAAGGACAAACACCGAGGCGATGATGGGCAAAGCCGGCCCCACCACCCTCCAGGCGGCCAGAAAGAGGACCAGAAGGGTTAGGGTCCCCAGGTAGACATCCCGGTGGCTGGGGATGCCCCCCCTGAGCTGGGTGATGCCGTAGTAATCCCAGACCACGTAGAGGGCCCCCACCACCCCAAGAAGGGCCAGGACCCAATCCAGCAGGGGAATGCGATCCCTCGGACCCCGCCTCCCCGGGTAAGCGAGAAAGGCTAAGGCCAGGGCAAAGGCTAGGTGGACCGCCCTGAGCCGTATGGGGTCCAGGGTACCCAGCTCGGTGGCCCAAAGCTGGAAAAGGCTCCAGATGACTCCCAGGCCGAAGAGGAGGTACCGGCTACCTCCCTTGGGCCTCCGCCCCCCCAGCTCGCTTTCCTCCACCAGCAACGAAGCGTGGTCCATGTTTCCTCCAGGCAAAAGGGGCCCCAGGCGGGGCCCCCAGGGTCTAGCCAAGCGCCTACTTGAGGACCCCAATCTCCTTGTAGAAGCGCTCCGCCCCCGGATGCAAGGGAATGGGAAGACCCTTCGCCGCCCTCTGGAGGCTGAAGAAACGCTCCAGGTTGGGGTGAATCTTCTTGAAAGCCTCCTGGTTCCCGAAGACCGCCTTCATGAACGCGTACACGGTATCCGCGGAGAGTTTCTCCGAAGCGATCAGCATAGCCTGCACCGCCACCGTGGGCGTGGTCACGTCCACCCCTTTGTAGGTCCCCCCGGGAATGTTGAAGCCCACGTAGAAGGGGTACTTCTTGGCAAGGGCCTGCACCTTGGCCAGGTCCACCGCCACCAGGGTGATGGGGGTGGTGAGGGCCAGTTGCTGGATGGCGCTAGCCCCCAGGCCCACGGTGTAGAAGAGGGCATCCGCCCGCTTATCCTGCATGAGCTGGATGCCCTGGGTGGCGCTCACCCGGATAGCCTGGCCCAGGTCCTCAAAGCGGAGGCCGTAGGCCTCGAGGATCTGCCGGGCGTTCTGCTCGGTGCCCGAGCCCACGTCGCCCACCACCACCCGCTTGCCCTTGAGGTCGGCCACGGTGCGGATGCCCGCATCCGCCCGGGCCACGATATGCACCACCTCGGGGTAGAGGGCTGCCAAGGCCCGGATGCCCTTCACCGGCTTGCCGTCAAAGGCCGTGATGCAACACCCTTGGTAGGCGTAGTAGGCGATGTCGTTCTGGGCCAAGGCCATCTCAAACTCCCCGGCGGCGATGGCGTTGATGTTGGCCACGCTTCCGCCAGTGGAACGGGCATTGGCCCGGATGCCCACGCCCGCATCGTTCACCAGCTTGGCCATGCCCGTGGCCACGGGGAAGTAGACCCCCGTGGTGGCACCCGAGCCAATGGTGATAAACTCCTGGGCTAGGCCCAGACCCAGAAAGGCTAACCCTGCCAACAACAGGTTCCGTGTCCGCATAAACCCACACCTCCTTAACGCCCAAGGCAGTATACCCACACCTTCCCCCGGGCCGCAAGCCCTAACGCGTGGCCACCTGGAGGCGTTTCTCCAGGAGGTTGGTAAAAAAGGTAAGGATGGTGGTGAGGAGCAGATAAATGGCGGCCACCGCCAGGTACACCTCCACCGGCCGGAAGGTGGCGGAGATGATGCGCTGCCCGGAAAGGGCTAGCTCGGTGAGGGCGATCACGCTGGCCAGGGAAGAGTCCTTGAGAAGGGCCACCACGTTGTTCACCAAAGGGGGCACCACGATGCGCAAGGCCTGGGGCAAGATCACAAAGCGCATGGTGTCCGCTGGGGTAAGCCCCAAGGACCAGGCCGCCTCCCACTGCCCCTTGGGGATGGCCTGGATCCCCGCCCGCACCACCTCGGCGTTGTAGGCCCCCACGTTGAAGGAAAGGGCGATGAAAGCCGCCCAGTAAGGGGTGAGAACCTGCTGGGCCGCGGGCCAGAGGGGCTGAAGCAAAAGGGGCAAGGCATTGTAGGCGAAGAGGATCTGCACCAAAAGGGGTGTGCCGCGGGTGACCCAGATGTAGAAGCTGGCGGGAAGCTGCACCCAGGGGCGGCGAGAGAGGCGGAACATCCCGGCAAACACACCGATGACCAGCCCCGCCAAGCTGGAGATAAAGGTGAGCTTTAGGGTGATCTCCGCCCCCAGGGCCATGGCCGCGCCCGCGGAGGCAGCCCGCTCGGGACCAAACCCCATGAGGAGGAAATAACGCTCCAAGGCCACGCCCAAAAGGGCAAACAAAGCAAAATACCCCCCGAGGAGGAGCCCCAGGAACGAGAGGATCCGCAACCAAGATGGCATCTTCACGGCAGGAAAAGGGCCCAGGGCCTCCCGCTACCCCGGGCCCAGACGAGGCCTACTTGCAGCGCACGTCCTCCCCGAACCACTTCTTGCTGATCTGGGCGTAGGTGCCGTCCTTCATCAGGTCGGCAAGGGCTTGGTTAAGGGCCTGCAGCAGGCTCTTGTTGCCCTTGGCCACCGCCATGGCCACCCTTTCCTGGAAGACCAGCTCCCCCACCTGGAGGGTGTTTTCCAGCTTGCGCTCCTTGATGGCCTCCTTGGCCACAAAGCGGTCGGTGATCCAGGCATCCAGGCGGCCAGCCAATAGGTCCTGCAGGGCATCGGGGTCCTTCTGGTAGGTGCGCACCTGCTTGACGCCGGATATTTTCTGGGCCGCCTCCATGTAGGTGGTGCCGATCTGCACCCCCACCACCTTGCCCTGGAGGTCCTTGGCCGTCTTTGGCCCACCCCTCTTGCTCACGATAACCCCGCCCGTGCAGTAATGGGGATTGGTGAAGTCCACGGCCTTGGCCCGCTCCTCGGTGATGCCGTGGGAGGCTATGACGAAGTCAAACCGCCCTTGGTTCAGCTGAATGAGAAGGCTATCAAAGGCCTGGGTAATCCAAACGGGCTTTAGCCCCAATCTCTTGGCAAGGGCGTTCCCCAGGTCAATCTCAAAACCGGTGAGCTGGTTTTTCTGGTCAAAGTAGTTGAAAGGAGGAAACTCTCCTTCCGTACCGATGCGGATCTCCCCCGAACGCTTAATCTGGTCCAGGGTGCGCACCTGGGCCAAGCCCATGGCCAGACCCAGTACCCCAAGCACCAAAAGCCACCTTTTCACGCCCCACCTCCCTTGTAACACGGGCTGATTATACCGGCTAGGCCTCGAGGGTCAAGCAAAGAGACAAGCGCCTTGCCGGGTATGCGCCTCCGGCCATGGTCAAGACAGCCGGACCATCAACTTCCTCGCCCCAGAACGCGGGCACTCTGGCGAAGGCCAATCCCCAGGAGACCTGCCACACGATCCTCAACGGCCCGCCTGGCGACCTGGTCACGCCTGGGTTCTTTTCCTCCGGTCCCAACCGCAAGACCTCCTTGCCTACCTGCAAACCCTCCCCGAGAGGTAAAAGAGGCCACGGCCAAGGGGCCTCGGTTGCCTCGAGGCCCCTTTTTACCCATGCGCCGTTAGGCCCAGCGCACCCACTCCACCCGACCGGTGATGGGATGCCTAAGGGCCAACCTCACCCCATAGGCATAACTTCCTGGGCGCGAGGGCCGGTAGGAAACCGCGTACCTTCCTCCCTCCCCTTGGGTCATGGGAACCAGCTCCAGCCCACCCCCTGAACGGCGCACCACCAGCTGGACCTCCAAAAAAGGTCTTAGGGCCTCGGGAATCTCCCCCTCCACATAGGCCCACACCTGCACGGGCTCGCCGTTTAGGGTTAGGTCCCCCGGGGCCTCGGCCCTGAGGCCCAGGGTATAGAAGGCGGGAAATGCCCGATGAAAGGCTTGAAGCACCCTCTCATGGCCCCGTGCGCTCTCCGCCCAGACCTGGCCCTGGCGGTATAGCCTCAGGTACTCCCCCACCATGCGGGCGGCGCTGAAGCGGGGGCCCACGGTGCGCAGGCTCTCGTGGACCATGGAAAGCCACCCCGAGGAGTAGCCCTCAGGACCCTTAGCGTAGAAAAGGGGGAGGACCTCGCCCTCCAGCACGTCATACAGGGCCTGGGCGTCCGCCATGTCCTGGGCCTCCTCGTTCTCGTAAACCCGATCATCGCCGATGGCAAAGCCGTTCTTGCCGTTATAGGCCTCGGCCCACCAGCCATCCAGGACGCTCAGGTTCAAGACCCCGTTCAAGGCGGCCTTCATCCCGCTGGTGCCCGAGGCCTCCATGGGCCGGCGGGGGGTGTTAAGCCAGACGTCCGAGCCGTGCACCAAGACCCGGGCCAGGTACATGTCGTAATCCTCCAGGACCACCATGCGGTCCTCGAGGCCGTACTCCTTGATCCTGGCCACCAGCTCCTGAAGGTAAGCCTTACCGGGCTCGTCCTTGGGGTGGGCCTTCCCCGCAAAGACAAACTGTACGGGATAAGGGCCTTGAAGAAGCTTTAGAAGCCTCTCCGGGTCCTTGAAAAGGAGAACCGCCCGCTTGTACGTGGCAAACCGCCGGGCAAAACCCACGGTAAGCGCCTCCGGATCCAAAACCCGTTCCGCCTGGCGTAGACGGCCTGGGCTTTCCCCATTTCTACGCCGTTGCTCGTAAAGGCGCAGGCGCACCTCGCGCACCAAATCCGCCCGGAGGTCCCGGTGGATGCGCCAAAACTCCTCCCCCAATCCCTCCACCTTCCAGGTGGCTGGGTCCTCGGGCCGCCTTAGCCAATCCGGGCCGAAGACCTCGGCGTAGTGGCGGCGAAGCCTGGGGTGGAGGAAGGTCCAGGTATGGACCCCGTTGGTGATATGGCCAATGGGCACCTCCTCCCGTAATAGCCCCGGCCATAGATGGTGGAACATCTCCCGGGAAACCTCCCCGTGGAGGCGGGAAACCCCTCCCGCCTGGGCGCTGGTGCGAAGGGCCAGATTGGACATGGAAAAGACCTTGCCCCAGGGCTTCTCCTCCAGACCCAAGGCCACAAACCCCTCCCAGTCCGTGCCCATGCTTTCCCAAAAGCCATGCAGGTAACGGCCCACAAGATCCAAGGGGAAGGTATCATGGCCCGCAGGCACGGGGGTGTGGGTGGTGAAAAGGGCTCCCGCTTTGGCCAGCTCTAGGGCCACGGGAAAGGGATGCCCCTCGGCCACTAGTTCCCGTATCCGCTCCAGCCCCAAAAAGGCGGAGTGCCCCTCGTTCATGTGGAAGACCTGGGGGTTAAGCCCCAAGGCCCTAAGAAGCCTCACTCCCCCAATGCCCAAAACCATTTCCTGCTGGATGCGCGTCTCCAGGCCTGGCGCATAGAGCCTGGCGGTGATGGCCCGGTCTTCGGGAGTATTTTCGGGCAGATTTGCGGTGAGAAGGTAGACCGGTACCGCCCCCACCTGCACCCGATAGGCCCCGAGCCATACGGTGCGGCCCGGGAACTCCAGCCCCACCCTCACGGGGTGGCCCTCCTGATCCTGCACAGGCGAAAGGGGAAGCTCCTCTGGGTGGAGGGTTTCGTAAACCTCCACCTGGACCCCCTCCGGGGACAGGCGCTGGTGGAAGTAGCCCTCGTGGTAGAAAATCCCTACTCCCACCAAGTTCAAGCCCAGGTCGCTGGCCGCCTTGATGTGGTCCCCCGCCAGGACCCCAAGCCCCCCGGAGTAGATGGGCAAGGAGCTATGAAACCCATACTCTGCCGAGAAGTAGGCCACTAGCGGCCCTTCCTTCCGCTCCCGATCCTTTAGATAGCCTTCCAAGGCCGCCACCACCGCCTGGACCCGGGCTGGGTAACTGGTGGCGGTGAGAACCTCCAAACGGGACGGGTCCACTTCCAGAAGAAGCTTGACCGGGTTCCCACGGAAGCGCTTCCAAAGCTGGGGGTTTATCTCCTGAAAGAGTTCGGCTGCCTCCGGGTTCCAGCTCCACCAAAGGTTATAGGCCAGCTTCCTTAAACCCTTAAGGGCCTCGGGAAGCTCGGGCATGGCGGTAAGGTGTCCCAGTACCTTCACAAAGGGGATTATACCCGCTGCTCCTCGAGGCTCCAAACGCCCCCCTTATGGAAGCACAACGGCCCCATTCCAGGCAGCAGGCCTTCCCCGCTTAGCGCAAGCGCCGCCATAGTTCCGGGCTAAAGAGGAGCACCACCGGCAGGATCTCAATCCGGCCCGCCCACATCTGCAGGATCAGAATCAGTTTGGAAAGGGGGTGAAGCTCAGCATAGGAACCCATAGGCCCCACCGAACCTAGCCCTGGGCCGATGTTGCCGATGGCCTGGGCACTGGCGGTAAAAGCCTTCACAAAATCCCCTTCCAAAAGCGCCAGGGTCAGGGTACCGAAACCAAAGAGAAGGGTGTAAAGGAAAATGAACACGGAAACCTGCCACAAGGCCTCCTCGGAAACCACCCGGTGGCCCAGGCGCAGGGGAAGGACCGCCCTGGGGTGAAGGGTGCGGGTGATCTCTCGCCGGAGAAGGCCGAAGAGGAGAAGCCAGCGCACCACCTTGATGCCTCCCGCCCCCGAGCCGGCACTTCCCCCCACGAACATCAGGATCACCAGGATGGCCTGGGCCGGTACCACCCACTGGGCAAAGTCCACGCTGGCGAAGCCGGTGGTGGTGATGATGGAGATCACCTGAAAGAAGGCGTGGCGGAGGCTGGCCTCGAGGCCGTACATGTGGTGGGTGTACAGGTAAAGGGATAGGAGCGAGCCCGCCAGGAACACCAGCAACACATAGGCCCGGAACTCCGCATCCTTGAGGAGGGGCTTGACCTCCCGGCCGAAGAAAAGGCGGTACTGCAGCAGGAAGTTCACCCCCGCCAAGAACATGAAGAAGCTACCCAGCCACTGGGCAAGGAGGGGGTAGGTGGCAAAGCTTTGCGGGTTGGGGCTGAACCCCCCCGCTGGGATGGTGGTGAGGGCGTTGGCCAAGGCCTCAAAGAGGGGTATGCCCGCCCACCAGTAGGCCAAGAAGGCCAAAGCGGTAAGGGTCAGGTACACCCGCAAGACCGCCTGGGCGGTGTGGCGAAGCCTGGGGGTGAGCCTCTCCTTCTCCACCCCCGTGCTCTCGGCGAAGAAGGCCTGGCGGCCCGCCACTTGAAGCTGGGGAAAGACGCCCAAGAAGAGCACCACGATGCCGATGCCCCCCATCCATTGGGTAAAGCTCCGCCAAAGAAAGAGGCTTTGGCCAAACTGCCCAAAATCCGCAAGCACCGTGGCCCCGGTGGTGGTGAAGCCGGAAAAAGCCTCAAAAAGAGCATCCAGGTAGCCCAGCCCCCCAGAGATCCAGTAGGGTATGGCCCCCAGGGCAGGCACCATCAGCCACAACAGGGCCACGGCGGCAAAGACCTCGGCCCGGGGCGGTTGGGCCTGGGGATGCCCCACCCCCTGCAGGGCCTTGCCCAACCCTATCCCCAGCACCGCCCCCAGGAGAAACCCCTTGGCGTCCTCCTCCCAGCCCAGGGCCAAGAGGGCAAAGGCCAGCATGAGAAGGCCGAGACCCTGATACGTTAAGCCCAGGAGGTACAGGCTGGAGCGAAACCCTTGCCTAGCCGACGATGCGGGCCACGGCTTCATCCGCCACCTCCCGGGCCACCACCAAAAAGAGTCGGTCGTTGGGAAGGGCCTCGAGGTCCTCGCGGTAGAGCATCACCCGATGGTCGCGCTCCAGGGCCACCGGGGCCACCTGGGACGTGGCCAAAGCCCGCAGGTACCTGGGCCTGAAGGTTTCCGGAAGCTCCACCTCTAAGAGCTCAATGTTCTCGTCCATGGTGGACACATGCTCCACGTTTTCCGGCCCCAGGTAGTCCAAAACCGCCCGCACCGCCGCCTGGCGGGGGGTCAGGGGCAGGTCTATGCCCACCTGCTCAAAGAGCCTGCGGGTTTCCGAGCGGGACACCCGGGTGATCACCTTGCCTACCCCAAGCTGCTTGGCCAGCAAGGAAGCCAAGAGGTTCTTCTCGTCGTTGTCGGTCACCGCCACCACCGCATCGGCTTCCTGTAACCCCTCCGCCTCCAAGAGCTCTAGATCGGTACCGTCCCCCTGGATGGTGAGGGCGCCGGGAAGCTCCTGGGAAAGCCATTCGCACCGCTCGCGGTTGGGCTCGATGATCACCACCTCCAGGCGCCGCCTTAAAAGCTCCTGGGCCACCATGAAGCCCACGTTGCCCCCACCGATGACCATCACCCTCCGCACCCCCCGCCCCGTGGCGAAACAGGCCTCCAGCTCGGGGAAAGCCCGTAAGGTGGTGACGAAGAGGATTTTGTCCCCAGGCTCCAGGATGACCTCGGGGTACTCGGGGTGGGCAAAGCTCCAAAAAGCCCCCTCCCGCACCACCCCCACCACCAAGACCCCCTCGGGCCAGGGGAGCTCAGCGAGAAGCCGGTGGGCGTAAGGGCCACCCTCCTTCACCCGGTACTCCACAAAGCGGAGCCGTCCCTCCGCCAGCACCTCGGTATCCACCGCCCCGGGGACCAGGATCACCTCCACGATCTCCCGGGCCATGGCCCTTTGCGGCCAGAGGACCTTGTCAATGCGGGTACCCAGGATCTCGGCGGTACGGGGGTCGGTGAGCACCTCCACATACCCTCCCTTGCCCACAAAGCAGAGGGTCTCCTTGGCCCCCAGGCCCTTGGCCAGAAGGGAGGCCAGCAGGTTCACCTCGTCGGAATCCGTGCTGGCGATGAAGAGGTCGGCCCGGTCCACCCCCGCCTCCCTAAGGGCGTCCGGGTCCGTGGCCCCGCCCACCACCACCTTTACGTCCAGATGGGCAAAGCGCTCTTTGGCCTGAGGGTTGCGGTCCAGAACCACCACCTCATGGGCTTTTTCCAGGGTGCGGGCCAGCTCCCCGCCTACCTCCCCGCCCCCGGCGATGACGATGTACATACCGCCCCTATCCTAAACCTGGATCCCGTAAAGGTCGTAGGTGTCGGCCCGGGTAATCCGAACCTGGATCCTCTCCCCCACCCGGGCCATGCCGTCCGTTTCCACGTAGACCAACCCGTCAATACCCGGGGAGTCCCGGTAGCTCCGGCCCACGGCCAAGCCCGGCTCCGGAAGCTCGTCCACCAGGACCTCGAGGGTCTGGCCCACGAAGCCTTGGTTCTTCCTTAGGCTGATCCTGGCCTGGAGCTCCAAAAGGCGCGCCTTCCTTTCCTCCTTCACCTCCTCGGGCACGGGGTTGGGCAAGGTGTTGGCCTCGGCACCCTCCACCGGGGAGTAGGGGAAAACCCCCACCCGGTCCAGCTCCGCCGCCTCCAGGAAGTCCAGAAGCTTTTGGAAGTCCTCCTCCGTCTCCCCGGGAAAGCCCACGATGAAGGTGGACCGGATGGCCAGCTCCGGCACCACCTCCCGCCAGGCCCTCAAGGTCTTAAGGTGGCTCTCGTACCCCCCGGGGCGGCGCATGAGGCGCAGTATCCTTTCGGAAGCGTGCTGAAGGGGAACATCCAAATAGGGAAGCACCTTGCCCTCGGCCATAAGCGGAAGGAGGTTCCGGACATGGGGGTAGGGGTAGACGTAGTGCAGGCGGATCCAGGCCCCGAGCTCCGACATCTGGGTCAAGAGGTCTTTAAGTTCGGCCTTCACCAAGCGGTCGCCCCAGAAGCTTTCCCGGTGGCCGATGTCCACCCCATAGGCGGAGAGGTCCTGGGCGATGAGGAGGAGCTCCCGGGTTCCGGTGGCCACCAGCCGGGCGGCCTCCGCCAACACCTCCCCGGCGTCGCGGGAGCGCAACGACCCCCTGAGTTTGGGGATAATGCAGAAGCTACAGCGGTGGTCGCACCCCTCGGAAAGCTTCAGGTAGGCGTAATGCCGGGGCGTGAGCTTCACCTGGGGCGGGACCAGGTCCAAGAGGGGGTTGCGGGACGCCGGCAACGCCTCCTGCACCGCCTGCAAAACCCGCTCCACCTCCCCCGGACCGGTGATCTCCAGCACCTGGGGGTGCCTCTTGCGGATCACCTCAGGCCGGGCCCCCAGGCACCCCGTCACCACCACCCTGCCGTTTTCCCGCAAGGCCTCCCCAATGGCCTCGAGGCTCTCCTCAATGGCCGGGGTGATGAAGCCACAGGTGTTCACGACCACCAGCTCCGCCTCCTCGTAGGTGGCGCTGGTTTCGTAACCCAAGGCTTTCAGCCGGGAAAGGATCTGTTCCGAGTCCACCAGGGCCTTGGGGCAGCCCAGGCTCACAAAGCCGATCTTCGCCATAAACCTCCAGGAGCCCGCCCAGCCCGAAGGGATCTCTTCGGGGCTCCAAAAGACCAGTATAGCCCCCTTCCAGCCTCCCTGCGAGCAGGGGCCTCAAGGGGCTTCAAAGCGACGGGTGAGGGGCTTTCCCGGCTCCCCCAAGGGGCCCAGGTCCTTGCCGTCCAGAAAAACCCGCACCGCCCCAGGGTTCCCCGAGCGCACCTCCACCGGCAGGTCAAAGCTGAGCTCCGCCCCCACCTCAGGAATGCCCTCGTAAAGCCGCTTATCTCCCTGGGTGACCCTAAGCCAACTCCGGCCCTCCAGGCGAAGGACCAGCCTCCCGGAAGGGGCCAAAGAAGGCGCGGGAGCCGGTACAGCCTGAGGCTCCTGGGGCTTGGGGGAAAGCCGGTAGCGTAGGGCGCGGTCACGGTCCAGTACCACCTCCTCCTGAAAGGGCTCATACCCGGGCTTTTCCAGCCGGATCACCCGCCGGCCTCCTTCCAGGGGGGGGCTCTTCAAGGGGGTCTGCCCTAGGTAGAATCCATCCAGGTACACCCGGGCCCCTGGGGGTTCGCTGGCCACCTCGAGGCTAAAACGTTCCGGGGATTTTGGAGGCGGCTCGGGCGGCAGGCTTACCGTTTGTACCGGCGTAGGGCGCAGGACCAGGTAGGCCCCGTACCCTAAAACCCCCAAGAGGGCCAAGGCCAAGAGAAGAGGCCAGGGCCAAGGGCGCCGGGAAGCCGGCGGGGGTGGGGGCGGAGGGGTGGGGGTTACGGGATAGAGGGCCAGGAGGGGCTCGGGGTCCAACCCCAAAAGGAGGGCGTAGCGCCGGAGGTAGCCCCGGGCCAAGGCGGGTTCAGGGAGGTCCTCAAAGCGGCAGGCCTCGAGGGCCTCCAAGACCTTGATCTTTAAGGCCAGCCGCTCGGCCGCCTCCTTTAGGGAAAGCCCCTTTTCCTCCCGGGCCCGGCGAAGCCTTTCCCCCAGTTCGCACACAAGGCTATTCTAGCGCGGCTAGGGCCAAGGCCGCCCTGGCCGCCAGGCGGGCGTTTTCCACGAGAAGCCTTTCGTTGATCCGGTCGGTCTCCCCATGGGAAAGCTCAGAGAGACGCCTCAGCAGGTAGGGGGTAAGGGCCTTGCCGAAGATCCCCTCCCGGGCCGCCTGGTGGTTGGCCTCCTCCACCCAAAGGGCCACCTCCTCGTAGGGCAGGCCCTGGGAAACGGGGTTTACCAGGAGGACCGCCCCCAGGCCCAGCTCCCGGGACTTGCGGAGGATCCGGGCGGCCTCGAGGGGGGTTTCCACCCGGGTGGGCACCGGAAAAGGGGAGTCCGAAGAAAAAAAGGCCGGCAGCCGGTCCGTGCGGTAACCCACCAGGGAAACCCCCAGGGTTTCCAGGCGCTCCAGGGTGGCCCTCAGGTCCAGGATGGCCTTGGGCCCCGAAGAGACCACCAGGATGGGGGTACGGGCAAGGGCCAGAAGATCGGCGCTTTCGTCAAAGGGCTCGGGATGCACCCCGCCGATCCCTCCGGTGGCCAAGACCTCTATCCCATGGCGGTGGGCCAGGTGCACCGTGGCCGCCACCGTGGTCCCGGCGCTCTTTCCCTGGACCAGGAGGGCAGGAAGGTTCCAGAGGCTGGCCTTCTCGGCACCCCCCTGGGCCAAGGCCTCCATCTCCTCTTGGGAAAGGCCCACGCGCACCTCGCCCCTTACGATGCCAATGGTTTTGGGCATGGCCCCTTCGGAGCGCACCGCCTCCTCCAGGGCTTTAGCGGTGTGGAGGTTCAAGGGGTAGGGTAACCCGTGGGTGAGGAGAGCCGACTCCAGAGCCACCACAGCTTCCGCCATGGGGGAAGGATACCACGCCTCAAACCTCCGGCCACACCAGGACCTCTTCCCCCACCTTGAGCCCGTGGAAGAGGAGAAGCTCGGGCGCAAGCCGGATCTCCACCCCCAGCCCCCCCACGCCCTCCACGGATAGCAGAACCTCCTTATAGGCCTTTACCCGCACCTGCTGGAAGAGGCCGTAATGCTCCCGCCAAGCGGAAAGGAGCAAGGCGTCCACCTGCGCCCCTTGGCGTCCCAGGGCCACCCGCAGCCGGGCGGTGCGGGGCACCCGGGGGAACACCTCCACCAGGCGCAACCGGGCCAGGTGGCCCAGGCGCCTCAGGACCTCCCCCAGGGGAAGAGCCAGCCGGGAAGCCAGATCCAAGGGGCTTTGGCCGCTTTCCAGGGCCAAGAGCAGGGAAAGCTCCACGGGGTCCAGGGTACCCTGGACCGCCTGGGCCCGGGAACCGGGCTGCACTAGGTCAAAAGGGCCCACCTCCACCCGCTCATCCAAAAGGCGAATGGCCTGCAGGAGATGGACCTCGAGGGGCCCTTCCAGAGAGCTCAAGGGTGGGCGCACGGCACGCTGGAACTGAAACCGACCCTCCTTCAACGCCAGCACCTCCAACAAGGCCTCCCGACCCACCCTTTCCCCAAACACCGCATGGACCGGCCGGCCCCCCTCCAGGTACACCTCTCCCCTTCCCCCCTGAGCCTCCACCACGAAAACCCCCGTCCTTCCCCCTTGGGCCAGGAGCTGCAACCAGTCCATGGGACCTAAGAGGCGGAAATCGCCTTCCATAAGGCACCGAGATACCCCTTGCCAAAGAAGTGCACATGGGCCAGGAGGTAGTAGACCTGGTACCGGGGCAGGGCCCTTTCCACCTCTTCCGGTAGGGGATAAAGGACCTGGTACGCCCTCCAGAAGTCCTGCGGAAAGCCTCCAAACAGGCGCATCATGGCCAGGTCCACTCCCCGCTCCCCCACGAAGAACGAGGGATCCAGAAGGGCGGGCCCCTCTGGGGTGAAGCGAAGGTTGCCGTGCCAAAGATCCCCGTGAAGGGGAGCAGGCCCCTCCGTGGGCAAGGGCTCGCGGAAGAGGGCTTCCACCCTCGGACCCAGGCCCTCCAGGCGATCCCAGGTGGCCTTCAGGAGGGGCTCTATGCACCGCAGGAAGAAGAACTCCGTCCACTCCTTTCCCTCCCCACCGGGCAAGGGAAAGGTGCCCAAGAATCCCGCTTCGGCCCAGTAGAAGGCTTCGCGTTGCCGGTGCAGCCCCGCCAGCATGCGGGCCAGTCCCTCCCAATCAGCAGGACCCTCCGGTAAATATTCCAGGACCAACCCCTCCTCCGCCGCAAAGAAGACCCGCGGCACCCGCACCCCCCGCTCGGCCAAAGCCCTAAGCCCCCGGGCCTCCGCGGGAAAGAGGCCGGGAGGAGGGTTGGGGGAAAGCTTCACCACATAGGCTTCCAAGCGATATACCCGGGAAATATCCCCGCCATACAGAGGCTGAGGCGGACCCTTGGCCTCAAGCCCCGCCCGACGCAGAAGTTCCCTGGGATCCATCTCTCTCCAACAAATGGTCAAGAAAGGCCCGGACGCCCGCCTCAATGGTCCAGTAGGCCTCGAGGCAGTCCTGCAGGTCCCCGTAGTAGGGGTCGGGCACCTCTCCCCCGCCCAGGTGGTCCAGGAGGAGGCGCACCTTATCCCTGGCCTCAGGGAAACGCCTCAAGACCTCGGCCAGGTTCTCCCGGTCCATCACCAGGATGTGGTCGTAGCGCTGGGCATCCTCCCGGGTCATCTGCCGGGCCACATGGGGGAAGTAGGCCCCTTCCCGCTCCAGTACCCGGCGTGCCCGGGGATCCATGGGCTCCCCAGCGTGCCAAGCCCCTGTGCCGGCGGAATCCACCTCAAACCGGGCCTCGAGGCCCCGCTCCCGGATGAGCTTGCGGAAAGCCCCCTCCGCCATGGGGCTTCGGCAGATATTCCCCATGCAGACAAAGAGCACCCGTATGGGACGGTCCATGTCTCCCATGATACGCAGGCCCTCAGTAGGGAATCTCCGCCACCACCTCCGTGCCCTTTCCCGGCTCCGAGCGCACCAAAAAACGCCCGCCCCGGGCCTCCACCCTTTCGCGCATCTGGGTGAGGCCAAAACCACCAAGCCCCTGGCTCTCCGGGTTTTGGAAGCCTTTCCCGTTGTCCCGCACCACCAGCCTGGCCCCCCGCTCCCCCAAGGGACGGAGTTCCACCTCTACCCGGCTGGGCTTCCCGTGCTTGGCGGCATTGGTGAGGGCCTCCTGCAAAACCCGAAAGAGGACCAGCTCGCTGGCCTGGGAAAGGCCTATCCCCTCCGGCAGGGTAAGCTGCACCCGGAATCCCGCCTGCTCGGCAAAGGCCTGGGCATAGCGGCGCACGGATTCCAAGAAGCCATAGCGCTCCAGGTCAATGGGGCGAAGGGCGAAGATGCTCCTCCGCACCTCCCGGATCTGCGCCCTAAGGGTTTCCTTCACCTCGTGCAACGCCTTCAGGGCCGCTTCCTGGTCCTTAGGCAAAAGCCTCTCCGCCAAGTCCAGCTTTAAGGCCATGAAGGCCAGGCTTTGCGCAATGCCATCGTGGATCTCCCGGGCGATGCGGGTGCGCTCCTCGTTGATGGCCAGTTCCTCAGCCCGCAGGTAAGCCTGGGCATTGCGCACCGCCAAGGCCACCTGGGAGGCCAGGAAGGACAGGAAGGGGATACGCCGGGAAAGATCCTGGCCCTTTAGCACCAGCACACCCACCGTTTCCCGGGCCTTGAGGGGCAAGGCCAGGACTCCGTCGTCCACAAATACCGGGCCCTCGAGGCTTCCCCTCCAAACCCCCTCCGCCAGAAAAGGATGGGAAGGCAGGTCCAGACCCCGCACCACCCGGGGCACCAAGAACCCCTCCTCGTCCAGGAGAAGAACCCCACCCCCCTCCGCCTCCGCCCAGGACTGAATCCGCTCCAAAAGTCCCTCAAGAAGCCGGTCCAGATTGGCCTCAGCCTTAAGGGCCTGGTCCACCTCAAAGAGGGTGAGCCGGTCCCGGCTACGGGCCACCACGGATTGCAAGGCCCCCGCCACCTCATGGGCCAGCACCTCCAAAAACACCCTTTCCGGCTCCGGAGGGCAGGCCTCCAGGTATCCCCTTAAACCCGGAAGCTCCACCCGCACCCCACCGCACTCCTCTCCGGCATGGACCCCCTCGGCCTCCAGGGCCACGGGATACCCCAGGGTTTCCCCCAAAGCCTGGGCGATCCGGGAGACCGCTTCCTCCAGGTTCTCGCTCTCCAAAGCCTCCCGAAACACCCTCCCCGCCGCCAAAAGGCGGCGGTTTGCCTCCTCCAAGGCCCTTTCCGCCCGCACCTTCTCCAGGGTTTCCTGGGCAATCCACTCCAGCACCGCATAGGTGACCAAGGGGCCCACCAGGCCGTAGAAGCCCAGCCGTAACCACAAGAGGCTATCCACGTGCCGGTAGGGCAAAAGGGCCAGCTCAAAGGCCACCACCACCGCGGCGATCAGGGGCGGCAAAAGCCGCTGGGCCAAGCGCACCAATCGGTAGAGGCTGTGGCTAGCCATCCTTTTCCTTCGTACCCTCCTTTTTCCGGGAAGAGGCTACCGCATACCGGCTTTGGTGCAGAAGCCCCCTAAGAAGTTGCACCTCGCCTGGGGAAAGCCGGGCCTTGTGAAAGATGCGGCGCAGGCGCCGCATGGCGTAAGGGTGGCGGTGCTGGTCGGTGAAGCCGATTTCCAGCACATACCGCCCTAGGTCCGCAAAAAATCCCTCCAGGGCCGCCAGGTCCGCCAGCTCCTCCTTGGAGGCCAAAGCGCCCTCCTGCACCCAGGCCTGGTAAAGCTCGTAGGCGAAGACCACCACCGCTTGGGCCAGGTTCAGGGAAGGTTGCTCGGGGGCGGTGGGGATGGTGCCGATGAGGTGAGCCAGGTCCAACTCTTCGTTGGTGAGGCCAAAGGTTTCCCGACCGAAGACCAAGGCCACCTCCCCCTCCACAGAGAGCACGTGAACGGGCACCTCCTTAGCCGTTACCACCGGGGCCGGGTACAGTTCCCGGGGCCTTCCCGTGGTGGCCACCACAAAACCCACCCCCTCGAGGGCCTCCCTAAGGCTTTCCACCGCCACCGCCCGGTCCAGCACCTCCTCGGCATGCACCGCCAACCAGTAGGCCTCCCGGGCCCAAGGAGGGCCTACCCGGGGGCCTGGGTTCACCAAGTAGAGGCGAGAAAGGCCAAAGTTGCGCATAGCCCGGGCCACGGCCCCCACGTTCATGGGCTCCTGGGGTTCTACCAAGACGATGCGAACACGTTCCAGCACGGCTTCCTCCTCGAGATCCTCACTGCCCGGGTGGAAAGGCAGGAAAACCTTCCTGGGTAGAATCCGGGGGGTGGTCCGCAGGGCTCACCCCGGCCGGGACAGAAGGTGCCGGGGAAGCGCCCTGGGAACGTCCCTCCCCTTCCTGCAAGGAAGGCGTTAGGACCGGCACGGGCACCTTCCCCTCAGGAAACCAGGCCTTCACCCCCTGCGGGGAGGGCTGGCCCGAAAGCAGGTCCACCTCTACCTGCACCAGGCCCGCTGGCGGGGGGAAATCCCCTCCTGGACGTCCCCTCAAGGCCGCAGCCACAAACTCCCGCCAGATGGGGGGGTTGACCACGGAGCTGGAAGGCTCCCTCCCCCCCATGCGCAGGGGCTTGTTATCGTCGCGGCCCACCCAGACCACCGCAGAAAGCCCCCGGGTCACCCCAGCAAACCAGAGGTCGCGGGCCTCGTTGGTGGTCCCCGTCTTCCCCCCCACCACCCGGCCGGGGATACGGGCCCCCTTGGCCAGGCCCTTCTCCCCCAGGTCGTACACGTATCCCTTCAAGAGGTCCCACCCTTGGTAGGCCACCTGGGGGTCAAAAAGGCGGCGCCGTTCCGGAAAGGCTTGGTAAAGCACCTGCCCCTGGGCGTCCTCCACCCGCTTCACGTAGATGGGGGTCACCCGATACCCTCCGTTGGCGAAGGCAGCGTAGGCTGCCGCCAGGTCCACCGGGGTGATGGAGGCGCCCCCGATGGCTATGGCCAGGGTGGGGTACTTGACGGCAAACCCCGCCTGGGAAAGCTTCTTGGCTACCTTCTCCACCCCAATGGCCTGGGCGGTATAGATGGCGGGCAGGTTGAGGGAGAGGTCCAGGGCGTAGCGCACCGTAACCTCCCGGTTAAGGAAGGTACCGGAGAAGTTCTTGGGCCGCCATACCCCTCCCTTCTGGCTGGGGTCGGGGAACTCCAGGGGGCGGTCGGGAACCCAGCTGGCCTGGGTCCAACCCTCTTCAAAGGCGGTGGCGTAGACAAAGGGTTTCACCGCACTCCCTGGGTTGCGCAGGGCCCGGGTGGCCCGGTTGTACTCGTCCCCTTCCCGCCGCACTCCCCCTACCAGGGCCAGAACCTCCCCTGTTTCGGGGTCCAGTCCCACGATGGCCAGCTCCGCCCCCTCCGGCAACCTGGCCCCCTTGGCGGCAGCCTCCGCCGCCCGTTGCATGGCTGGGTCCAAGGTGGTGTACACCTTCAGCCCCCCCTCGCTGTAGACCTTTTCCTTCCCGAAACGGGCCTCGAGGAAGCGGCGCACCTCGAGGACAAAGTGGGGGGCCATCCGGTAGTCCAGCTGCCTGAGGATGCGATCCTCGGGATCCACCAGCCTGGCTTCCAGAAGGTTTCCCTCCCCGTCGTAGCGCACCTCCCACCCCCTGGGCGCCAAGGGCTCCCGCCAAGCGGCCTCGGCCCCCTGCGGACTCACCCAGCCCTCGGCCACCATCTGGTTCAAAAGGAGGCGCATCCGCTCCCGCACCCCCTTCAGGTCTTGGTAACGGGCGTTGGGAGCCGGGATAAGGGAGGCCAGGTAGAGGCCCTCCGCCAGGGTCAAGGCCGCCGGATCCTTCCCAAAATAGGCTTCCGCTGCCCCCTTGATGCCCACGGCGTTACCCCCCCAGGGCACCACGTTGAGGTACATCTCCAGGATCTCCTCCTTGGTGTAGCGCCTCTCCAGCTCCAGGGCCAAGGCCCATTCCTTGAACTTCCGCTCCAGGGAACGGGCCTGGGCCAGCTCCTTGAGCAGGGTGTTTTTGATCACCTGGGTGGTGATGGTGCTTCCTCCCTGGAGATCCCCGCGAAGGATGGCATAAAGGGCCCCAAACAGGCGCACGAAATCCACGCCGTAGTGCTGGAAGTAGCGGCGGTCCTCCGAAAAGACCACGGCCGCCACCGCTGCCGGGGAAACCTCGGTAAGCCGCACCAGGCTCCGGTGGATGGCCCGCCCCTCCTCCACGCTGGCGATCTGGGCCAGAGGGGTGCCGTCCCGGGCATAAAGGGTAGAAGTGGCGGTGAGGCGCAAGCGGTCAAACTGGGAGAGGTCAGGGAGGTCGCGGGTATAGGCATAGGCCAAATACCCCAAGGCCATGCCTGCTCCCAGGAAAAGGCCGGCCAGCAAGAGGAACAGGAAGCGGAGCACCCGCACGCCCCTCAGTTTACATGGGCCTACCCCAAACCCAAAAAGCCGAAGAGCTTGTCCCGGGTGAGGGGTTTTTCTATGGCCCTCACCCGCACCACCTCCGCGGTGGTCCTGAGCCTCTCGTTGGGCTCTATGAGCACCGCCAAGGGCACCTCCTTAAGCCGGCGCACATGCCGGATGCGGGCAGCCACGGCAAAGGGGTCCACGTCCAGATCCTGGTCTAAAAGCACATACCGGGGCGTGTGGTCCAATAGCCAAAAGAGCCCTTCCCGGGCCAGGTCAAAGTGGCGAACAGGGATGCCCTTCTCGGACAGCACCAGGTCCACATAGGCCCGCAGGGCTTCGTTGCGGCTTAATAGGAGAAGCCCCGGATAATCCGTCGCCACGGGGCCAGTCTATCCAAGGGGTGCGAAAAGGATATGAAAAGATTTGGCTGGGGCGCGTGGACTCGAACCACGACCGGCGGATCCAAAGTCCGCTGTCCTGCCATTAGACGACGCCCCAGCATTCAGGCGCTTGCCCCAAGGGGCAAAGCCATCCAGATTGTAGGGCAACGGGCCTTTCCCGTCAAACCCCCCTCACACGTTAAAGAGAATGTAGAGGACATCCCCATCCTGCACCAAGTAATCCTTGCCCTCGAGGCGCACCCAGCCCCTCTCCTTAGCCCTGGCCCATCCCCCAGCCTCCACCAGCTTTTCCCAAGGGATGACCTCAGCCCGGATGAAGCCCTTCTCCATGTCGGAGTGGATCTCCCCCGCCGCCTCGGGGGCCTTGGTCCCGCGGCGCACCGTCCAGGCCCGCACCTCCTTCTCCCCGGCGGTGAAGAAGGTGATGAGGCCAAGCGCCCTATACCCCGCCTGGGCCAGGCGTTGCAGGCCGCTTTCCCTCAAGCCATAGGCGGCGAGAAGCTCCTGCCCCTCCTCCGGAGAAAGCTCGGCCAGTTCCGCCTCCAGACGGGCCGAGACCACCACCACCTCCGCCCCCTCGGCCATGGCCTTTTCCCGGACCGCCCGGACATGGGGGTTATCCTCACCTTCGGGCAGGTCCTCTTCGCCCACATTGGCCACATAGATCACCGGCTTGGCGGTGAGGAGAGGGGTTTCCCTGAGCAGGCGGCGGAGCTCGGTATCCTCCCCCTCCTGCCCGTTTCCCAGGAAGGTGCGGGCGGGCTTCCCCTCCTGCAGGTGGGCGTAAAGGGCCTCCGCCACCTCGAGGACAGGAGCCAGGTCCCGGTTGGCCCGGGCCTCCTTCCGCAGCCGTTCAAGACGCCTTTCCCAGGTGGCGAGGTCAGCCAAAAGGAGTTCGGTTTCCACCACCTCGGCATCCCCCAGGGGATCCACCCGGCCCATCACGTGCACCACATCGGGATCGGGAAAGCAGCGAAGCACGTGGGCGATGGCCGCCACCTCGCGGATGTGGGCCAGGAACTGGTTGCCCAGGCCTTCCCCCCTATGGGCACCCTTCACCAACCCAGCGATGTCCACAAACTCCACATGGGTGGGGATCACGGGAGGCAGCCTATCGCCCTTGGCAAACACCCTCTGCAAGGCGTAAAGCCTTGGGTCCTCCAAGGCCACCACCCCCACGTTCTTGTCAATGGTGGCGAAGGGGTAGTTGGCCGCCACAGCCCTTGCCCGGGTGAGGGCGTTGAAGAGGGTGGATTTGCCCACGTTGGGTAGACCGACGATTCCCACAGCCAGCATCTTGACCTCAAAAAAAGCCCCACCAAGGGGCCTCTTTTCATCCTATCACACCCTTTGCGTATGATGGCAGGGTATGGACCTGGCCGCCCACATTGACCACACCCTTCTACAACCCACCGCCACCCCCGAAGCGATCCTAAAGGTGGCGGAAGAAGCCCTGGAATACGGGTTTTTCGGCCTCTGTATCCCCCCGTCCTACGTCCCCTTGGTGCGGGAGCGTTACCCCCATGCCCCCTTTCGCTTGGTGACCGTGGTGGGCTTCCCCTTGGGCTACCAAACCCAGGAGGTCAAGGCCCTCGAGGCGGCCATAGCCTTCGCCCATGGAGCCCATGAGGTGGACATGGTGATCCACCTGGGCCGGGCCCTGGCCCAGGACTACGCCTATGTAGAGGGAGAAGTCCGCGCCGTCCGCCAAGCGGTGCCGGGTACCGTCCTTAAGGTGATTCTGGAAACAGGCCACTTCACCCCCAAGGCTTTAGAAGCCCTGGCCGAGGCCGCCATCCGGGGTGGGGCCGACTTCCTGAAGACCTCCACCGGCTTTGGGCCCCGGGGAGCCAGCCTCGAGGATGTGGAACTCCTGGTAACCATAGCCCAGGGCCGGGCCCAGGTGAAGGCGGCAGGCGGCATCCGTGACCCGAAGATGGCCCGCAAGCTTCTGGAAGCAGGGGCCACCCGGCTGGGCACCTCCAGCGGGGTAGCCCTGGTGAAAGGGGAAAGTGGGGATGGGTACTAAAAGGCGGCGGCGAAAATCCACCCTGGCCGGACTTCCGGGGTACGTGCTCCTCCTGGTCATTCTCCTCCTTTGGCTTTTCCAGGAGCTCCGCCCAGGCCCGGTTTCCTCCCCCGCCCAGGCGGAACGGGGAGGGGTTGAGGTCTATTTCATGCCCCAGGAGGGGGAGGCCGCCAAGGCCCGCCTCGTGGCCCTCATAACCGGGGCCAAGGAAAGCCTGGAGGGCGCCTTTTACGAGTTTCGCGACCTGGAGATCGCCAGGGCCCTCCTGCGGGCCAAGGAGCGAGGGGTAAGGATCAGGGTGTACGGGGAAAGCGATTACCGAAGCGATTTTCGCCGCTACCTGGTGGGAGCCGCCTTGGGCCAACAGGGGGAAACTCCCAGGGTGCCCCAGGAAGCCCTGAGGCAACGGGTTAAGCCCCTATCCTTGGATTGCGAAGAGATCGCAGGCATTCCCGTCTGCTTTGACGAACGGGAGGGCTTCATGCACCATAAGTTCCTGGTGGTGGACGGCAAGGCGGTCTGGACTGGGAGCACCAACATGACCTGGAACGCCTTCGCCCGCAACAACGAGAATAGCCTTCTCCTTCCGTCCCCCACCCTGGCCCAGGGATACGCCAAGGAGTTCCAAGCCCTTTTTGGCGGCAACAAGGAGGGCTTGGGAGAGCCCGTGGCCTTCGCCCTTACAGACGAAAACCTCTCCCTGGAGGGCACCGCCTATTTCAGCCCAAGAGGGGGTCCAATGGCGCGAGGAGCCCTCCTGGAAAGGCTAAAAGCGGCCAGGGAAGAGATTCTGGTGGCGGCCTTCGTCCTCACGGACCAGGAGGTGGTGAAGGCCTTGGTCCAGGCCCAGAGGAGAGGGGTGGGGGTGCAGGTCCTCCTGGAAACCCGCAACCTCCGGGATAGCCGGGAAGACGACCTCCTCCGGGCCGGGGTAGCGGTGCGCAAGGATGGCAACCCTTACACCCTGCACCACAAGGTCATGGTGATAGACGGTACCTGGGCGGTCACGGGTAGCTACAACTTCACCGCCAGGGCCTGGCAGGTAAACAACGAAAATCTCCTCATCCTAAAAAGCCCCTCCCTGGCCGAGCGCTACCGGCAGGAGTTCCTGAGGCTATGGCAGGAAGGAACGCCCCTTTAGTGCTCACCCTAGCCTCGGGTAGTCCGAGGCGTAGGGCCCTCCTCGAGGCCCTGGGCTTCCCTTTAAGGGTGGTCCCCCCTGGGGTGGAAGAGAAAGGGGAAAGCCTCCCCCTAGACCCCAAGGAGCTGGCCCTGGCCCTGGCCCGGCGCAAGGGGGAAGCGGTGCCAGGGGAGTGGGTACTGGCGGCGGATACCGTGGTGGACCTGGAAGGGCGGGTGCTCGGGAAACCCAAGGATCGGGCGGAAAACCACCTCTTCCTCCGCCTCCTTTCCGGCAGAACCCACCGGGTCCACACCGCCATCTACCTGCGTACCCCAGGCGACCTGGTGGCGGAGGTGCACACCACCCAGGTGCGCTTCCGCAGGCTTTCCGAAGAGGAGATCGCCTGGTACGTGCAAAGCGGCGAGGGCCTGGACAAGGCGGGGGGCTACGGGGCCCAGGGCTTGGGAATGGCCCTTTTGCAGGGGATCGAGGGGGATTTCTACACGGTGGTGGGCCTGCCTGTGGCCCGGGTTTTTGCTCTCCTTTGGGAGAGGGGGTTTAGGCCATGAGGGAAGTGGCCCTGCGCCGGGGGCTTTTCCTCCTCCTCTTGGCTTTGGGCCTGGCCATGGCCGCCTTAACGCGCCCCCTTGCCCCCCGCCTGGCCCTAACCCTTTCCCCCCTCACCGCCCCCCTTCCCACCTTGGGCCACCGCCTAGGGCAGAACCTGCGGGCCGCTCTGACCGCCCTCCTCAACCGCCAAGACCTCTTCGCGGAAAACCGAGCCCTAAAGGCGCGGCTGTCCCAACTGGAAAGCGAGAATCGGAGGCTTCGCCTCGAGGTGGCGCGCCTCTCCCGGGCCCTCAAGGTCCAGGCCACCCAGGCCCCCGGGGTGGTGGCGGTGGCCCCAGTGGTGGGGGAGGACCTTTCCGGGCTTTACCGCCGGCTTATCCTGGGCCTAGGGGAACGGGATGGCCTCCGGGTGGGTATGCCGGTGACCGCTCCGGAGGGGCTGGTGGGGCTCATCGTGGAGGTGGAGGAACGCCGAGCCCTGGTGCGTACCCTTCTGGACCCGGAAAGCCAGGTGGGCGTGCGGCCGGAGAAGGCCCCGGGACGGGGGATAGCCCGGGGTGTTCCCCCTGACCACCTGCTGGCGGAGTTCCCCCCCACGGTCAAGGTGGCCCCGGGGGATCTGCTCCTCACCGGAGCCCCCCTGGGCCTTTTCCCCGATGGCCTCCCCGTGGGCCGGGTGGAACGTGTGGAGCGCGTCCAAGGTGGATTAAAGCTACGGGCCTGGGTCAGGCCCCTGGTGGAGCTATCCCTATTGGAAGAGGTTATCGTGCTGAGGCCGTTATGATGGGCCTTTTGCTCCTGATCACCCTCGCCCTCTCCGGATTCCTAGGGGCCCTTTGGCCTCAGGGGCTGATGGCCCCGGACCTCTTCCTGGTCCTGGCCCTCCTCTACGCCCGAAGCCTTCCCTACTACCTGGGCCTCCCCTGGGCCTTTTTCCTGGGGCTTGTGCAAGACCTCCTGGGATATGGGCTTTTGGGTCTCCATGCGGTAGGGCTTTTAAGCGCCAGCTACGCCTATTATGCGGCGAGCCGCCGCCTGGCCCCGGGGGAGGCTCCTGGGATCCTCTTCTCCTTCATCTGGGCCTTTTCCGCCAAGTGGGCGGGCTACTTCCTGGTAGCCTACTGGCTGCGCCTGGAACTTCCCGCCTTCTTGCCCCTAGACCTTCTCCTCGAGGGCCTCCTCACCCTTCCCTTGGCCCTCCTGGCGTGGCGCCTCCTGCCGCCTCCCCGACGACCATGACCAGCAGGCTTTACGCCCTCATGCTCTTCTTTCTCCTGGCCTTCGGCCTCCTGGCCTTAAGGGCCTGGCACCTGCAAGTTCTGCAGCATGAGAAGTACGCCCTGCGGAGCCAAGGCAACTACCTGAAGACCGAGGGCCTACCCGCTCCCCGGGGCCGCATCCTGGACCGCAAGGGCCGGGTGATCGCCCAGGACCGGCTGGTGGTGGACCTGGTTTACGAAGGGGGGGAGGTGGCCTTTGCCGAGAGGCTTCTACCCCTTTTAGGCCTGCGGGAGCTTCCCAAGGTAGAGGGCCCCCAGGTCCTGAAAGCAGGAGTGCCTGAATACCTGCTTCCCACCCTGGCAGAGATCACCGCCGGACAGAAAAACCTCAGGCTGGTGGAGCGGATTGAGCGCCACTACCCCAACCCCATCTCGGGGCCCGTCCTCGGGTATGTGCTTCAGGCCAACGCCGAGCAGGTGAAGCGGGGATACAGCCCCGACGAGCAGGTGGGCCAAGCGGGCCTCGAGGCGGCCCTCGAGCCCTACCTGAGGGGCAAGCGCGGCCTGAAGGCGGTGGAGGTCAACGTCCGGGGGGAACGCCTCAGGGAAAACATCCTGGAGGAGCCTAGCCCGGGGCAGGACGTGGTCCTGACCCTGGATCTGGACCTGCAAAGGGCTGCGGAAAAGGCCTTGGAAGAAGCCTTGGCCGACATCAACGCCGGACGGAGAGCCAAGGGCCTTCCTCCCGCCACCCGGCCCAAGGGGGCCATCGTGGCCGTGAACCCCAAAACAGGGGAGGTCCTGGCCATGGCCAGCGCCCCTTCCTTTGACCCAGGCCTCTTCGCCAAACGACCCGTCCCGCCCGAAGTGCAAGCCCTTTTGACCGACAAAGACCTTCCTCTTCTCAACCGGGCCGTCCAACCCTATGCTCCCGGTTCTACCTTCAAGTTAGCCACTAGCTACGCGCTTCTGGAGGAGGAGTATGTGAGCCCCTCCACTCCCTACCGGTGTAGCCCCTATATCGTCTTTGGCGGCCAGGTGCGCCGCAACTGGGCCACGTGGGACATGGGGCCTATGACCGTGAAAGAGGCCATCGCCTGGAGCTGCAACACCTGGTACTACCAGGCGGTGGCTCAGGACCCCCTAGGGGTGGTGGACCGCCTGGCGGCCAGGGCTAAGCTCCTGGGCCTTGGGGAGGCCACAGGCTTGGAGGTGGCGGAACGGACCGGGCTTCTCCCGACCCGGGCCTGGAAGCGGGAAGCCCTGAAGGAACCCTGGTACCCTGGCGAAACCCTCTCCCTGGCCATTGGCCAGGGAGCCATCCTGGCCACCCCAGCCCAGGTGGCGCGCATGCTTTCCACCATCGCCAACTCCGGGCTAAAGCCCAGCCTTCATCTGGTCAAGCGCATCGGTCAGGTGGAGACTAGGCCCAAGCTTGAGCCGGTACCTGGGCGTTTTTGGGGGATTCTCCAGGACGGATTACGAAAAACGGTGGAGCAAGGTACGGCCCGCCATGTCCTTGGGAACTTCCCCGTGCCCACGGGTGGCAAAACAGGTACCGCGGAAACCCCAGGCAAGCGGGCAGGCCTGGAACACGCCTGGTATATGGGCTATGGCCCCACCGACCCCACCTCCCCTTATCCTCCACTGGTGGTGGTGGCCTTCTTTGAGAACGGGGGCGAGGGAAGCCGCGTGGCCCTTCCTGCCGTGCGCAAGGTGATGGCCGCTTACTGGCGGGTAGAGGAGGCCCAGGCCAGGTAGAATAACCCCATGCGGCTCCGCGCCACCCCCAAGGCCCTAGCCCTACGCTTGGACGGGGGAGAAACCCCGGAAGAAATCCGAAACCTCAAGCTACCGGAAGACCTTCCCCTCGAGGTGGAGGTGGCCGGGCCCGTACCCGGGAACGTGCTCCAAGCCTTACTGGAGCTGGGCCGGCCCCTCACCCTAGTCCCTCCCCGAAACCGCCCCCCCGCCGGTACCCTGGTCCTCAGCAAAACCCTTCGCTCCGGGGAACGGGTGGAACACCCCGGCACCGTGGTGATCCTGGGCGATGTGAACCCGGGAGCCGAGGTGGTGGCGGGGGGGGACGTGATCGTGGTGGGCAAACTGCGGGGTCTGGCCCATGCAGGGGCAGGGGGGGACGCGGAGCGCTTCATCTTTGCCCTGGAACTGGCCGCCAAGCAGGTGCGCATCGGCCCCCACCTGGCCCAAGCCCCGGAGGGCCTTGACACACGGGGCCCTGAGATCGCCCGGGTCCAGGAAGGAACCATCGTGGTGGAACCGGCTAGAAAGCGATAGTTCCCATTTCTACCCCGTACCGCTTCAGCACGAGGTAAATGACCCAACCCGATGCGGCCACGTACAGCCAGATGGGCACCAGCACCCTGGCCCAACGCTTGTGCAGAACGAACTCCCCCCTAAAGGCCCGCCAGATCACATAAAGGGCCAAGGGTCCGTTGAGGGCGGCCAGGAGGGTGTGGGTGATGAGCAGGAAGTAGTAGGCACCCCGCCAGGCCTCAGGCCCCCCGTAGGCGGTGGTGCCGTGAAGGGCCCACTTGGCCAGGTAAAAGACCAGGAAAATAAGGGCTAGGAAGGTGGCCGTAAGCATGGCCCGGTGATGCCAGACCCTCTTCCCCCTTTTGATCAGGGCAACCCCCGCCAGTAGCGCCAACCCCGAGAGGACAATGCTCCAAACCGCCAGCAAGCCCAAAAGCTCTTTCACGCCCTTTCCTCCCCGAGACGCTCGCCCAGAAGCCGCACGGGCTCCAGCTGCGAGGTGCGCGCATAGCTGTAACCTCTCAAATAATCCTCTTCTTGACCTAAAAGCTGGTAAAGCCTAAGGTAGGCCACCGCCAGAAGCCCATCCCGTTCCCGCCCAGGGGGAAGCCGGTGAAGAAGCCTGGCGATCTCGCGAAACCTGGGGACCTGGCTGGCCTCGAGGGGCGTACCCCTCAAGGCCCGGGCCAGGTCCGCCAAGGTGTCGCCGCTCCGCCCCATAACCCCAAGGAGTGTACCATACCTACCCCTATGGAATGCGCCGGCCCGTACGGTTACCAGCAGCGTCTACCGCAAGCAGCATAGCCCCAGCGGGCACCTCTGCAGAAAAGGCCACCGAGGCCTCCTTGGGAAGGGAAAGGGGACTGTAGCGACCGCCCACCTGAACCACCACCCGGTCCACCTGGACGTTGTCCTCCACCCGTCCGTACACCCGGTACAAGCCGCCTTCCCTCTCCACCCTTTCCACCACGATGCGGGGGGGCACGGCATCCAACACCAAGGGGACCCGCTTCTCCCCCCGGTTTCCCCGCGCGTCCTCGGCCTCCAGAAGAAGCTCCACCTTTCCCGAGGCCGGGGCCTGGAGGCGGAAGCGGAAATGGACCAGGCGCTTGCCCCTCTCCTCAGGGAGCAAGACCTCCTGCCCGTTGGCCTGGACCTTTACTACCCCCGCGGGGTCAAAGGCATACCCCTGAACCCTGAGCTCCTTTCCCGGGGCCACTGCCCCACCCAAGGGCTCCACCAACCCTATCTCGGGGGAAGCGGTATCCGGCCGAGCGCAGGAAGCCAGAAGGAAAAGAAGAAAGAGGAGACGCGTACGCATCTCCTCTATGGTAACGGCAAGCTTACCTTAGGATTACCCCTACGCGCGCGTATGCGAACGGGATCACAAACGCATTGTCACCGAGCCAGGTAGAGACACCGAGCCCAGTTTCAAGGTAGGTACTAATCGCTGGGTCAGGAAGCTGAACCTCCGTACCCATAAAGCCGTGAGGAAATATCACAAACGAACGCCCACTCAGATTGGCGCTCACCCCCAAGCCAAAACCGTAGTACCGAATCATCCCTGGGCCCGGAGAGGAAGACAAGCTATCTTTGCCCAGGATGAAAGCGACATCTCCTCCAATACCCCCGACCATGATGGCAGGGCCTAGCCCCAAGCGCAAGATACCGCTCTGATACTGGACACCGATAGGCGTGAAGAAACTAGATGAGTAAAAACCCAAGCCCGGAGTTTGAGCTAGGCCATAAGATAAAACCATCATTCCCACTAGAGTCCAAAGAAACCTTCTCATAACTCACCTCTCTGCTCCAATGTTAGAAAGTTACTCCGAACAAGTCAAGTTACGTGGTATAAAGCGCGTTAATCCTCACATATCCTTCTGTCAGGTCGCAGCCCCAGGCCACCCCTTCCCCAGGGCCTTCCCCCAGGTCCACCCAGACCTCCACCTCTTCGGCCCGCATGGCCTGGCTGGCCCTCTCCCGGTCAAAGGGAAGGGCACCCCCGGCGTAGAGGGCAAGCCCCTGAACCCGAATCCTCACCCGCAGGGGGTCAAACCGCGCCCCCGAGTTGCCCAAAGCCGCCAGAATGCGGCCCCAGTTGGGATCGTTTCCGTAAAGGGCGCTTTTCCAGAGGGCGCTTCCCGCTATGGTCCTCGCCGCCCGCCTGGCCTCCTCCTCCGTGGCCGCCCCCACCACCCGCACGGTCATGAGCTTGGTGGCCCCTTCCCCATCCCGGGCAATCTTCCTGGCCAGCTCCCGGGCCACCCCTTCCAAGGCGGGGGCGAAGGCCTCGAGGGACACCCCACCATAAGCCCCGTTCGCCATCACCAGGGCGAGATCGTTGGTAGAGGTATCCCCGTCCACGGTAACCTGGTTGAAGGTGCGGTCCACAATGCCCCGCCAGATTTCCCTTAAGGCCTCCTGGGGCAAGGCAGCATCCGTCACCAGGAAGGCCAGCATGGTGGCCATGTTGGGGTGGATCATGCCGCTTCCCTTGGCAACGCCCACGATCCTGGCCCCCTCCACCTCAGCCTCGGCCACCTTGGCCACCAGGTCGGTGGTGAGGATGGCCTCGGCGAAGGCCTCGGCATAGGGGGTGAGCTCAATCTGGGGTAGACCCGCCTCCACCTTCTCCACGGGAAGGGGCACGCCGATGACCCCAGTGGAAGCCGTCAAGACCTCCTCCACGGAAAGCCCCAAACGCAGGGCCGCGGCCTCGGCCATGCGCCGGTCGTCCCCAAAACCACGCTCCCCGGTAGCGCAGTTGGCGTTGCCCGCGTTAACCACCACCGCCCGTAAGGGACCCCCTTGGGCGTGAAGGGCCCTGCCCCGATGTATGGAAGGGGCAGCGGCTCGATTCTGCGTAGCCACATAGGCCCAGGAAGCGGGAAGGCCGGACACCAAAAGGGCCAGATCGGGTTTTCCCGAAGGCTTGATGCCCGCCCGGGTGGCCCCTGCGCGGAACCCCAAAGGCAGTCTCACGGCCATATCCCCTCCTTGGGAAGCGCGGTTTCTTCAGGAAAACCCAGCATCAGGTTCAGGTTCTGCACCGCTTGGCCCGCCATACCCTTGACCAGGTTATCCAAGGCGGCAAACACCAGGACACGCCCGGTTCGGGGCTCATATAGGGGCTTCAGGTCCACCCGGTTGGAGGCGTAGGTGCCTTTAGTCTCGGGCAAAGTCTCCCGCAGCACCCGAACAAAGGGCTCCCCTATGTAAAAATCCCCATAAAGCTCGTCCAAAGTACCCTGGCTCCAGTCCCCATCCACCTCGGCCTCCGCTGTGACCAGGATGCCCCGGGTCATGGGCACCAGGTGGGGCACAAAAGTCAAGCGCATCTCCCCCACTGGCCCGTGGGTCCTCACCCTCGGCCCCTGGGCCAATAAACGCCCCAAGTTCCTCTCCATCTCCGGGATATGGCGATGGGTACCCCCCACCTTGTAGGGCTTGAGGTTCTCGTTGACCTCGGCAAAGAAAGTCCCCTCCCCCTCTCTCCCCGCCCCGGAAACTCCGCTAAGGCCCACCACAAAAGCCCTCCGCAGGACCCCTGCCGAGGCCAGGGGCGCCAGGGCTAAGGTGGTGGCCGTCACGTAGCAACCGGGATTGGCCACCAGCCTTGCCCCCTTTAGCTCCTCCCGGTGGAGTTCGGGAAGGCCGTAAATGGCCTCCGGGTAAAGCCCCGGGCTCTTATGGGGAATGCCATACCAAGCCTCGTAAACCTCCGGCGGAAGCCGATAGTCCCCGGAGAGGTCTATCACCCGTTTACCCGCCTCCAGGAGCCCGGGGGTAAGCCCCATGGCCAGACCGTTGGGCAGGGCCAGGAAGACCACCTCGGCCTGCTCCAGGACCTCCTCTTGGGAATGGAAGGGCCTTCTGTCCCACAGCTGGGGCCAGGCAGCCGAAAGGGGCTTCCCCTCGTATTTGCGGCTGCTAAAGCCCACCACCTCCACCCCGGGATGGGCCTTCAGCAAGCGGAGGAGCTCAGCCCCCCCGTACCCCGAAGCCCCCACGATTCCCACCCTCACCACGGTACCTCCAAAGGGATGCCGCCCCTAGCTTAGTAGGCGCAAGAGCACGGCCTTGGCGGTGTGGAGGCGATTTTCCGCCTGGTCAAAGACCCGGCTCCGGGGCCCGTGCACCGCCTCCTCGGTGGTCTCCTCCCCATAATGGGCGGGAAGGCAGTGGAGAAAAATACCCTCGGGCCGGAGAAGCCGCAAGAGCTCCCCGTTAACCTGGAAGCCATTGAAGTCCTGGAGCCTTCTTTCCCGTTCTGCCTCCTGGCCCATGCTGGTCCAGACATCGGTGTAAAGGGCATGGGCCCCTAGGGCTGCTTCCTGGGGGCTATGGGTGAAAAGGGCCCCTGCCTTTTGCACCAGGGCCGGATCCGGCTCGTAGCCCCTTGGGGTGGCCACCCGCACCCGCAGGCCCACCAAGGGGGCCACCTCCAGAAGCGAGTTCAACACGTTGTTCCCATCCCCCACCCAGGCCACCTCGAGGCCCTCCCATCCCCCGAAAGCTTCCTTCAGGGTGAGGAGGTCCGCCAGGGCCTGCAGGGGATGGGCCCGGTCGGAAAGGGCGTTGATCACCGGGATACGGGCGTGGCGGGCCAGTTCCTCCACGGTTTCGTGCCGGTACACGCGGGCGGCGATCCCCTCCACAAAGCGCTCCAGGTTCTTGGCGATATCCCTGACAGGCTCGCGCTCGCCGATGCCCACCTGCTTTTGGTCCAGGTAAACCGCATGCCCTCCCAGGTGGAGCATGGCCACCTCGAGGGTGGTGCGGGTGCGCAAGGAAGGTTTCTCAAAGAGCAAGGCCAGCACCT
The DNA here is from genome assembly GCF_022760835.1 of Thermus altitudinis. Lineage (GTDB taxonomy): Bacteria > Deinococcota > Deinococci > Deinococcales > Thermaceae > Thermus > Thermus altitudinis. Next base: position 23,668 of record NZ_JAKTNQ010000003.1, on the reverse strand, counting down.
TGCCCTTGAGGTCCTCTCCCCGATAGCGCTCCCGCTTAAGGGTTTCCGCCAAGGCTAAAAGGTCCTCCACTTCCCTTTTGCCATAGAAGGTAAAGTCTAAAAGGTCCTTGGGCCGGGTGAGGGCATCTCCCACCATGAGGCTTATAGGATAGCGCAATCCTGCAAACTTATGCAACCCCCGCCCACCTCCTTGCCCCTTGCCTCGCTCCCCCTAGGGGGTTCCTTATAATGCAGGTGCCTCCGAGCCCGGGTAGGCCCCTGGGGCTTCCCGGGCCGGGTCTATGGCCCCGGGGTGGTGGGGGTAACCCCGTCGCCTGCCATGGTTGCAAAGGAGGTAACAGTGGCCAAGCTGCCGTCCATACTGGTCCTCGCCGGCATCCTGGGGATGAGCCTAACCTGGGCTCAGAACCTAGAGGTGCGGGTGGTGGCCGCAGCCGACCTACAGTATGCCCTTTCCCAGGTGGCCAAGGCCTTTGAGGCCAAGAATCCGGGCATCCGCATCCTCCTCTCCTTCGGTTCTTCGGGAAAGTTCTACACCCAGCTCACCCAAGGCCTCACGGCCGACCTTTTCTTCTCCGCGGAAAGGATTTACCCCCAGCTTCTAGAAGAAAGGGGCCTTGCCGAAAGGGGTAGCCGCAAACCTTACGCCATTGGGCGCATGGTCATCTGGCTGGATCGCCGGCTGGGTCTAAAACCGGGCCCCGAAGCCCTCAAGGACCCACGGGTCACCCAGCTGGCCATCGCCAGCCCCGTCCACGCCCCCTATGGCCGGGCCGCCGTCACCCTTTTGGAACACTACGGCCTTTTAAAGCGCCGGCAGGACGCCCCCATCCCCGGCCTCAAGAAACCTTTCCTTAGCCTCTCCTGGGAGGAGATCCCTTGGGAGAAGCTCTCCCGCGGGGTGGAAGCCTACTGGGATGCCAGCCCCCTCCGCCAGGGCAAGCCCAGCTTCCTGTTCGTTTATGGCGAGAACATTTCCCACACCGCCCAGCTGGCCCTGACCACCACCCAGGCCGGCATCCTGGCCCTATCTTTAGCCATGAACGAGACGCTTGCCCGCTCTGGGGTCTACTGGCTTGCCCCGTTGGAGAGCCATCTGCGTCTGGAACAGGATTTCGTGATCCTAAAGGGGGCCAAGCGCCCTGAGGTCCTAGCCTTCTATACCTTCGTGGATAGCCCCGAGGCCCGGACCATCTTCAAGCGTTACGGTTTCCTCCTGCCGGAGGAAAAGGCCGAGTAGCATGGACCCCTTATTCTGGACCGCCCTCCGCCTCTCCCTCGAGGTGGCCCTTTTGGCCTCCCTTATCCTTCTCCTCTTGGGGATCCCTCTGGCCTGGCTTATGGCCTTCCATCGTTTTCCAGGAAAGTCCCTGCTGGAAGCCATCTTCCTCCTCCCCCTGGTCCTGCCCCCCACGGTGCTAGGCTTCTACCTCCTCCTCTTCCTGAGCCCGGAGGGTCCATGGCACAAGCTCACGGGCCTCTCCTGGGCCTTCCGCTTTGAAGGCCTGGTCTTCGCCAGCGTCCTCTTTAGCCTACCCTTCGCCCTTACCGCCTATCGGGAGGCCTTCTTATCCCTGGACCGGAACCTCCTGGAGGTGGCCCGGACCCTCGGGGTGGGCAAGGCCAAGATATGGACACGGGTGGTCCTGCCCCTGGTCTGGCCGGGCCTCCTTTCCGGTACCCTCCTGGCCTTCGCCCACACCCTGGGGGAGTTCGGGGTGGTCCTCATGGTGGGGGGCTCCATCCCCGGAAAGACCCAGATGGTGAGCATCTACATCTACGACCTGGTGCAGGCCCTGCGTTTTGCGGATGCAGCCAAAGCCGCCCTGGTCCTCCTAGGCCTGAGCCTAGCCCTATTGGTGGCCGTACGCTCTTTGGAAGCTAAGGGGCGGGCATGGAAGTCCATTACCTGATAAGAAAGCCCATTCTCCTCGAGGCCTGCTTCCACATCCAGGGCTTCACCGTCCTCTTGGGGGAAAGCGGCGTGGGCAAGACCACCCTCCTAAGGGCCCTGGCCGGCCTGGTACCCGCAGAGGGCCGGCCCTATGGGGGGCTTCCTCCGGAAAGGCGGCCCGTGGGCTACCTACCCCAGGACCTGGCCCTTTTCCCCCACATGACCGCCTGGGAGAACGTGGCCTTTCCCCTAAAGGGCGGAAACCTCAAGGAGAGGGCCCTTGCCCTTTTACAACGGGTGGGGCTTCTGGACCACGCCCATAAACGCCCGCACCAGCTTTCCGGTGGGCAGAGGCAACGGGTGGCCCTGGCCCGGGCCTTGGCCAGAAGCCCGGAACTCCTTCTCCTGGACGAGCCCACCAGCGCCCTGGACCCCCTCACCAAGGACCGCATCCTGGGGGAGCTGGTGAACCTCATCCGCCAGGAGGGGATCCCGGCCCTGGCCGTAAGCCACGACCCCGCCTTGGCCCGCATGGCCGACTGGCTTCTGGTGATGGGGCGGGGGAGGATCCTTCAGGAAGGCCCCCCCGAGGAAGTCCTGGCCTCCCCCAAGGAGGTGGAGGTGGCCCGGCTTCTGGGGTACGAGAACCTCTTTCCTGTGCGCATCGGGGAAGGAGGGGTCTGGCTCGGCCAGGTCCACCTCCACCTACCCCTTCCCCCCTGGGCCCGCCCAGGGCAAGAGGCCTGGCTGGGGGTGCGGGCCGAGGAGGTGATCGTGGTGCGGGAGGATCGGCCGCCCCCGCCCCAGAACGTGCTAGAAGGCGTTCTCGCAAGCCTGTATCCCGAGGGATTGGCCTACCGTGGGCACTTCCAAGGACCCGTGGCCTTGAGCCTCCTCCTGCCCCGCCACGTGCAGGAAAGGCTTCGCCTGCATCCCGGCCAGCGGCTTCGCGTGGCCTTGAAGCCCCACTACCTGCACCTGATGCCGGGCCAGGCGGAGGAGGTCCCCTAAGGGTAAGCCAAACTTGTTATGGAGGCCCTTCAGGAAAAAACGCGCCCGATGGAGAGGCCACCCCAGGTGTTCGGCCAGGGGCTTCCCCTTTGCCTCCACTCCCCTCCCCAAGGCCAAAAGAACCTCCTTTTCCCCCAGGAGGAGCCGCAAGCCCCTCCGGCCCTTTAACCCCGGGACCAAGGACTTGGGGTCATCCCGTTGGGTCAAAAAGGCAAAGTTAAAGGGATCGTAGGCCCTAAGCCCCCAAGGGGTGGACCACACCACCACCTCCCCCTTCTCCAACTGGTCCAAACCGGCTAGGGCCAGGCCCTGGCCCTCCTTCCAACCCACCTTCCAACCCTCTTTACGCAAGGCCCCGTACACAGAAGCGTAAAGGTGCAAGCTATCCGTATACACCACTGCTTGCAAAGGTCTACCCTCCTTTCGCCCAGAAGACCTTTCGCCTTACGCCAGCAAAAACCCTAGCTCTGGGCAAAAGGAGGGGAGCGGGGAGATATAGCCCTTTCCCGGGGCTCAGGGTAACCGGGCTTGGGGATGACCCGGGACCGCAAAACCTCCACCAGGGTGGGAGGCGCCACCTCCCCTATGGGAGGCAGGCCCGGGGCCACCTGCAGGCCGCAGAAGAGGGAGTGGTCCACCTCCCTCTCCTCACCCGGGACCTGGCAAAGGTCCGTTCTGAGCCCGGGGTTTTGCACCTGCATGAGGTACATCTGCAGGGCCACCCCGGTGGAGGCGGTGAGGGTGAGGAAGAGGTAGAGGAAAACGGCCAACATCCGCCCCAAGCCCCTTGCGGCCATGGCCCCAATATACAAAAGGTTGCGGTAAAGTGTAAAGGTATGGCGGTTCGCGGCGCCAAGGACCTCTTCGGCAAGGAGCTTAGGCTCCACCAGCACATCGTGGCCACCGCCCGCCGGGTTTTGGAGGCGGCGGGGGCCTTGGAGCTCATCACCCCCATCTTTGAAGAAACCCAGGTCTTTGAAAAAGGGGTGGGAATCGCCACCGACATCGTCCGAAAGGAGATGTTCACCTTCCAGGACCGGGGCGGGCGCTCCCTGACCCTACGCCCTGAGGGCACCGCCGCCATGGTGCGGGCCTATCTGGAGCACGGGATGAAGGTCTGGCCCCAGCCGGTAAGGCTTTGGATGGCGGGGCCCATGTTCCGGGCGGAAAGACCCCAGAAAGGGCGCTACCGCCAGTTCCACCAGGTGAGCTACGAGGCTTTGGGCTCGGATAACCCTGTCCTGGACGCCGAGGCCGTGGTGCTCCTTTGGGAAAGCCTCAAGGAGCTGGGCCTTAGGCAGCTTACCCTGAAGCTCTCCTCCGTGGGGGACCCGGAGGACCGGGCCCGCTACAACGCCTACCTGAGGGAGGTGCTCAGCCCTTACCAGGAAGAGCTTTCCCCCGACTCCCAAGAGCGCCTGGAGCTTAACCCCATGCGCATCCTGGACTCCAAAAGCGAAAAGGACCAGGCCCTTTTGCAGGAACTTGGCGTCAAGCCCATGCTGGACTTCCTGGGAGAAGAGGCTCGAGCCCACCTGAAGGCGGTGGAACGGCACCTGGAGAGGCTATCCGTGCCCTACGAACTGGACCCCACCCTGGTGCGGGGCCTGGACTATTACGTGCGCACGGCCTTTGAGGTGCACCATGCGGAGATCGGGGCGCAAAGCGCCTTGGGAGGCGGGGGAAGATACGACGGGCTTTCCGAGCTCCTGGGGGGACCGAGGGTACCCGGGGTGGGCTTCGCCTTTGGGGTGGAGAGGGTGGCCCTGGCCCTCGAGGCGGAGGGGTTCGGCCTTCCCGAGGAGGGAGGACCCGACGTCTACCTGATCCCCCTGACGGAGGAAGCGATGGCCGAAGCCTTTTATCTGGCGGAGGCCTTAAGGCCCCGCATCCGGGCAGAGTACGCCCTAAGCCCCAAGAAGCCCGGCAAGGGCGTGGAGGAAGCCCTAAAGCGGAACGCGGCCTTCGTGGGCTTCTTGGGAGAGGATGAGCTGAGGACCGGTGAGGTCACCTTAAAGCGCCTGGCCACTGGGGAACAGGTGCGCCTTCCCCAAAGGGAGGCCCTGGGCTTCCTCCTTTCCGCCCTGGCCTGAGCATCCGTTAAGATTTGGGGGATTATGCGCCGCACCCGCTTCGCCGGAAGCCTAAGGGAAGAACACGTGGGGGAGGAGGTGGTCCTCGAGGGGTGGATCAACCGCCGCCGGGACCTGGGAGGGCTCATCTTCCTGGACCTCCGCGACCGCGAAGGGCTGGTCCAACTGGTGGCCCACCCGGAAAGCCCCGCTTACCAGGAAGCAGAACGCGTCCGCTCGGAGTGGGTGGTCCGAGTGAAGGGCACCGTACGCCTGCGCCCCGAGCCCAACCCTCGCCTGCCCACGGGGAAAGTGGAGGTGGAGCTTTCCTCCTTGGAGGTGCTTTCCGAAGCCAAAACTCCTCCCTTTCCCATAGATGCCGGCTGGCGCGGCGAGGAGGAAAAGGAGGTCTCGGAGGAACTCCGCCTAAAATACCGCTACCTGGACCTCCGCAGGAAGAGGATGCAGGAAAACCTGCGCCTACGCCACCGGGTCATCAAGGCCATTTGGGACTTCCTGGACCGGGAAGGCTTCATCCAGGTGGAAACCCCCTTCCTCACCAAGAGCACCCCGGAAGGGGCCCGGGACTTCCTGGTGCCTTATCGGCAGCAACCTGGCCTCTTCTATGCCCTGCCCCAATCCCCGCAGCTTTTCAAGCAGATGCTGATGGTGGCGGGCTTTGACCGCTACTTCCAGATCGCCCGCTGCTTCCGGGACGAGGACCTCCGGGCCGACCGCCAACCCGACTTCACCCAAATGGACCTGGAGATGAGTTTTGTGGAGGTGGAGGATATCCTAACGCTTAACGAAAGGCTCATGGCCCACGTGTTCCGCGAAGCCTTGGGGGTGGAGCTTCCCCTTCCCTTTCCCCGCCTCGCCTACCAGGAGGCCCTGGAGCGCTTTGGCTCCGATAAGCCCGACACCCGCTTTGGCCTAGAGCTCCAGGAAGTGGGGCACCTCTTCCGGGAAAGCGCCTTTCAGGTGTTCCGGGAGGCGGAAAGGGTAAAGGCCCTGGCGGTGCCCAAGGCCCTCTCCCGCAAGGAGATCGCCGACCTGGAGGAGTTGGCCAAGCGCCACGGGGCCAAGGGACTGGCCTTTGCCAGGGTGGAGGAGGGGGGGTTGGCAGGCGGGATCGCCAAGTTTTTGGAACCCGTACAGCACCATCTCCTGGAGACCACCAAAGCCGGCCCGGGGGAAACCCTCCTCTTCCTGGCGGGGCCCGCCAAGGTGGCGGCCAACGCCCTGGGACAGGTGCGGCTTAGGCTGGCGGAGCTCTTGGGCCTCTCCCGGGAAGGCTTCCGCTTCCTCTGGGTGGTGGACTTCCCCCTCTTGGAGTGGGACGAGGAAGCAGGCCGCTACACCTACATGCACCATCCCTTTACCAGCCCCCATCCTGAAGACCTACCCCTTCTGGACACCGACCCCGGGAAGGTGCGGGCCCTGGCCTACGACCTGGTGCTGAACGGGGTGGAGGTGGGCGGCGGCTCCATCCGCATCCACGACCCCCAGCTGCAGGCCAAGATGTTCCGCATCCTGGGCATCGGGGAGGAGGAGCAGCAGGAAAAGTTTGGCTTCTTCCTCGAGGCCCTCACCTACGGGGCCCCACCCCACGGGGGCATCGCCTGGGGGCTGGACCGCCTGCTGGCCCTCATGACCGCAAGCCCCTCCATCCGCGAGGTCATCGCCTTCCCCAAGAACAAGGAGGGCAAGGACCCCCTCACCGGGGCCCCAAGCCCTGTGTCCGAGGAGCAGCTTCGCGAACTGGGTCTTATGGTGATCGCCCATGGCTAGGATTCCCTACGTGATCGTGGACGCCTTCGCTTCCACCCCGGGAGCCGGGAACCGGGTGGCCCTGGTTTTGGATGCCAGGGGGATGGGCCTGGAGGAGATGCAAAGCCTTGCCCGGCGCCTGGGCGAGCCGGAAACCGCCTTTGTCACGGAAAAACAAGGCACCCTTTTTGCCGTGCGCTTCTTCACCCCTACAGGGGAGGTGGAGTTCTCCGGCCATGCCGCCTTGGCCCTGGGCCTGACCCTGGTGCGCCTGGGCCTGGCCCCGGAAGGCACCGAACGGCTCTACCTTCACACCCCCACGGAGGCCCTGCCGGTGGAGATCCTCTATGAGGCCGGGGAGCCCAAGAAGGCCTTGGTGCGAGGCCCTGCCCCCAGGTTCCGCGACCTCCCTCCCTACCAGGCCTTGAAGGAGGTCCTCGAGGCCCTGGGCTCCGACGAGCGCTACCTGCACCGGGGACTCCCTTACGGCATTGCCTATACCGGGCTTTGGAGCCTCTTTGTCCCCCTGATCGCTCCCGGGGTAGTGGACGCCCTGGAGCCGGAGATGGCGGCCCTGGCAACGGCCTCCCGCAAGCTAGAAGTGGCCACGGTGCACGCCTACGCTCCCATGGGGCCGAGGAGCTTCTACGCCCGGGACTTCGCCCCCCTCTTGGGCATCCCCGAGGACCCGGTAACGGGTTCCGCCAACGCCGCCTTGGGGGCCCTGTTGGCCCGGGCTGGGGTGGTGCCCCGGAGGGAGGGACGGGTGGTCCTCACCATCTATCAAGGCCACCGCCTGGGCAACCCCGGGGTGGTGGAGGTGGTGGTGGAGTATAGCCCCACCGGCCAGCCCTATGGGGTCCAGATCGGTGGGGAAGCGGTCCAGGTCTTTGCTGGGGAACTCTGATGGTGGGGTTGGTCTTCATAGATGTGGACGGCACCCTGGTGGGTAGGGACGGAGTCCCAGATTGCGTCTGGCCCGCGGCAGAAGCCCTTAGGAACCAGGGGGTGCGGCTTAGCCTCATCACCGGCCGGCCGAGTCGGGGCCACGCCCTGGCCTACGCCCGCAGGCTGGACCCCACAGGCCTGCACGTGTTTGAGTCGGGGGCGGTGGTCCTGGCCCTTTCCCGGGATCCCCACTCCCCACCTACCCAACCCCTCCTAGTGGAGGCCCTGCCCCAAGAGGCCGCCCGGGAAGCCGTTCGCCTAGCCCGGAGACTCCAGCTCCCCCTGGAAGGGTACACCGCCGACGGGGGCTTCTTTCTGGAGGGAGAAGACCCTCTCCTCCAAGCCCACCAGGAACTTTTGGGCCTAAAGGCGGAACCGGCAGACCTCATGGCACTTCCAAGCCCTTTGGTCCGCCTCCAGGTGCTAGCCGAGGCCCACGCGCCCTTAGGGGCACTTCTGGATGCCCTCCCCCCAGGGCTGCAGGCCCACGTGGCGGAAAGCCCCCGGATGCCTGGGGTGCGCTTCGTTTCGCTCACCAAACGGGGGGTGAGCAAGCTCACCGCCGCCCGCTTTGTGGCGGAAAGCTACGGCCTTACCCTGGCCCAGTCCGCCATGGTGGGGGACGGGGAGAACGACCTGGAGGTGATCCGAGGGGTGGGCTTGGGCATCGCCATGGGGAACGCTGCTCCTAAGGTGAAAGCCGCCGCCAAACGGGTGGTGGCCCCTGTGGAGGAGTGCGGCCTGGCAGAGGCCCTCTTGGCCCTTCTGGATTAGACTTAGGGGTATGCGGGTCTTCATAGACGAGATCGCCCAGCATGAGGGCCAGGAGGTGGAGATAAGGGGCTGGCTCTACCAGAAGCGCTCCAAGGGCAAGATTCACTTCCTCATCCTCCGGGACGGCACCGGCTTCCTCCAGGCCACCCTGGTCAAAGGGGAGGTACCCGAGGACGTCCTTGAGCAGGCGGATCGCTTGCCCCAAGAAACGGCCCTAAAGGCCTTCGGCCTGGTGCGGCAGGACGAGAGGGCCCCCGGGGGGTTTGAGCTTTCCGTGCGCCACCTCCAGGTGATCAGCCTTCCCCAAGGCGAGTACCCCATTGGCCCCAAGGAGCACGGCATTGACTTCCTCATGGACCACCGCCACCTCTGGCTCCGCCACCGCCGGCCCTTTGCGGTGATGCGCATCCGGGACGAGTTGGAAAGGGCCATCCACGACTTCTTCGCCCAGCGGGGCTTCCTCCGCTTTGACGCCCCCATCCTCACCCCCAGCGCGGTGGAGGGCACCACCGAGCTCTTTGAGGTGGACCTCTTTGACGGGGAAAAGGCCTACCTCTCCCAGTCCGGGCAGCTTTATGCCGAGGCCGGGGCTTTGGCCTACGGCAAGGTCTACACCTTTGGCCCCACCTTCCGCGCGGAGAGGAGCAAGACCCGGCGCCACCTCCTGGAGTTTTGGATGGTGGAACCCGAGGTGGCCTTCATGACCCACGAGGAGAACATGGCCTTGCAGGAGGAGCTGGTGAGCCATCTGGTGGGCCGGGTTTTGGAAAGGAGGGCCAAGGAACTGGAGATGCTGGGGCGGGACCCCAAGACCCTGGAACCTGCCGCAGAGGGCCGCTACCCCCGCCTCACCTACAAGGAGGCCGTGGCCTTGGTGAACCGGCTGGCGGAAAAGGACCTCGAGGTGCCCCCCCTGCCCTACGGGGAGGACTTCGGGGCTCCTCAGGAAGCCGCCATCAGCCGCCAGTTTGACCGGCCCGTCTTCATTGAGCGTTACCCCGCCCGGATTAAAGCCTTCTACATGCAACCAGACCCAGAGGATCCGGAACTGGTCTTGAACGATGACCTCCTAGCCCCCGAGGGGTACGGGGAGATCATCGGGGGTAGTCAAAGAATCCACCACCTGGAGCTCCTACGCCGGAAAATCCAGGAGTTCGGCCTCCCGGAGGAGGTCTACGACTGGTACTTGGACCTGAGGCGCTTCGGCAGCGTACCCCATTCGGGTTTCGGGTTGGGCCTGGAGCGCACCGTGGCCTGGATCTGTGGCCTAAGCCATGTGCGGGAGGCCATCCCCTTCCCCCGGATGTACACCCGCATGCGGCCCTAGAGGCCGGCAAGGTCCAAGAAATAGCGGTGGAGCCTGGGGTCCGGCGTGAGCTCGGGGTGGAAGGCGCTGGCGAGGATCTTCCCCTGGCGCACCAACACCGGAAGCCCCTTCAGCTCCGCCAGCACCTCCACCCCCTCCCCCAGGTGGCGGAAAGCAGGGGCCCGGATGAAGACCCCGTGAAAGGGCCCCAAGCCCCGAACCTCCAGGTCCTCCTCAAAGCTTTCCACCTGGCGGCCGAAGGCGTTCCGCTCCACGGCCACATCCAGCACCCCTAACCGGGGTTGCTCCGGATAACCCAAAATCTCCCGGGAAAGCCATATGGCCCCAGCACAGGTGCCGAAGACGGCAAGGGAGCCCTCCTCTACCCGCCTGCGCACCTCCTCCTCAATCCCATACTCCCGGGCCAGCTTGCCGATGGTGGTGGACTCACCCCCGGGCACGATGAGGGCCTTAACCCCCTCCAGGTGCTCCCTCTTGCGTACCTCCTTAGCCGCGATCCCAAGCCGCTTCAATGCCTCCTTGTGCTCGCGGAAATCCCCCTGTAGGGCCAAAACGCCAACCACGCCCTTCATCCTGGACCTACCCCTGGCCCCTGTCAAGGGAAGCCCGCACCAGAGTGAAGCCCAAAAGCCCGGCCAATAAGGAGGCGGCCATCACCCCCACCTTGGCCTGGTCCAAAAGGTCCCCTTCAAAGGCCAGGCCCGCAATGAAGAGGGCCATGGTAAAGCCGATGCCCGCCAACAAACCCACACCCAACAAGGACTTTACGTTCACACCCTCGGGCAGGGCGCCCAGACCCAACCGCAAGGCCAGCCAGGAAAAAAGAGAGATACCCAAGGGCTTTCCCAAAAGAAGGCCCAAGCTTGCGCCCCAGGCCACCGGGCCAAATCCTACCCCCCCCAGGGCAACCCCGGCATTAAAAAAGGCAAAAACCGGCAAGACCCCAAAGGCCACCCAGGGATGCAGGGTGTGCTCCAGGCGGTGTAAAGGGCTTTGGGCCTCCTCCACTTCCTCCTCGAGGCCCTCCAGCTCCCCCTCCAGATCCTCCGGATCTTGGGCCGAAGTAGCTCCTTGGAAGGGTCTAGCCCGCCGCAAAGGAATGGCCAAGGCCAGAAGCACCCCAGCCAAGGTGGCGTGGAGGCCGGACTGGAGGACAAAATACCAAAGGGGCAATCCTAGGAGCATGTACGGCCACAGGTACCAGACCCCCATGCGGTTTAGGAGCAGGCCTAGCCCCAAGGTCAGGGCCGCCAAGCCCAGATGTAGGGGTTCTAAGCCCCCCGTGTAAAAGATGGCGATTACCAAGACGGCCCCCAGGTCGTCCACAATGGCCAAAGCAGTGAGAAAAAGCTTTAGGCCCAGAGGTACCCGGGGTACCAAGGCCAACACCCCGAGGGCAAAGGCGATATCGGTGGCCATGGGCACCCCCCAACCCCGGGCCTCGGGCATACGGGGATTGAGCATGAGGTACAGAAGGGCTGGTACCGCCATCCCCCCCAACGCACCCGCCAAGGCAAGCCCTGCCCTTTTTGGGTCTTTAAGCTCACCGAAAACCAGCTCCCGCTTGAGCTCCAAGCCCACCAGCAAGAAGAAAAGGGCCATCAAGAGATCGTTGATCCAAAGAAGCAGGGGCTTTTCCAAGGAGAAACCCCCAAAGCGCAGGCCCACCGGGATTTCCCGCAACCCAAAATAGCCTGAAGCCCCCGCAGAGTTGGCCAGTATAAAGGCAAGAAGAGCGGCCAAGAAAAGAACCAACCCCCCTTTAGCCTCACTCTCCAGGAACTGCTCCAGTAACCGGGCGTAACGGCGCTTCGGCATGTCCCGACTATACCCGGCTCCACAGGAGGCGCAAACTGTTCAGCGTCACCAATACTAAGGCCCCATTGTCTGCCAACACTGCAGCCCAAAGCCCTGTATACCCCAACAGGGTAGTGATGAGCACCAACCCCTTGAAGCCCAGCGCCAAAGCGAGGTTCTGCCTCACCACCCCCAAGGTCTTGCGGCTTAGGCGTATGGCCCTGGGCAGGGCCGTGAGGGAAAGAAGCCCCACATCGGCAGCCCTCAAAGCAGCCTCCGTTCCCTCCACCACCGCCAGCCCCACCGTGGCCCGGGCCAAAGCAGGGGTATCGTTCACCCCATCCCCCACCATGGCCACCCCACCCCTTTCCGCCAGTTCCTCCACCAACCGGAGTTTGTCCACGGGGGAAAGGCCGGCCTTCACCTCGTGGACCGAAAGCCCCAACTGGGCAACCGAGGCCAAAGCCGAGGCCTCTCGGTCCCCAGTCAAAAGGAAAGGCTTAAGCCCCAAAGAGCGAAGGCCCTTTATCGCCTCCCTAGCCTCGGGCCGGGGTTCATCCTGGAAAACCAAGAGGGCCAAGGGCTCACCTTCCCGCAGCAAAAGGGACAGGCTATACCCCTCCCAAGCCTCCACCTGCCGCCTTAGGTCCTGGGGAAGGTCCGCCACCTCGGGGCGTACCAAGCCCACCTCTTGCCCCCCAACCCGGGCAAAGGCCCCCAGGCCAGGTTGCGTGCGATGCCCCTCAGCGGGTAAGGCCATACCCTCCGCCTCCCGCACCGCTCGGGCCAGGGGATGCCCTGAGCCTTCGGCCACCGCCTTGGCCAGGGCCAAGGCCTCCTCCCGGGAGACCCCAAAGGGAACCACCTCCACCAGCTTGGGCCGCCCGAGGGTCAGGGTACCCGTCTTGTCCAGGGCCACAAAGGTTACCCTGCCCAACCGTTCCAAGGCGGCCCCCGTCTTGAAGAGAACCCCGCTCCGGGCCCCCCGGGCCACCCCGGCGGCGATCGCCGCCGGCACGGAAACCACCAAGGCACAGGGACAGGCGATGAGGAGGAGGGCCAAGGCCTTGTACACATGTCCTAGGAAATCCCCCTGGAAAAGGGGCAGGATGAAGGCCACCACACCGGCCAAGAAAAGCACCGCTGGCGTATAACGACGGCTAAAGGCGTCCACCACCCGCTCCACCTGGCTCTTCTTGGCCAAGGCCTCCTCGGCCATGCGCTCCATCTGGGCCAGGAAACCTTCCCTGGGCAGGCGCTCCACCCTTAGGACCAGGCTTCCCTCCACCAGGAGGCTACCCCCATAGACCCGGTCCCCTGTCCCCTTAGGCTGAGGCAAGGGTTCCCCCGTAAAAGCCGCCTCCTCCACAGCCCCTTCTCCCGCCAGCACCACCCCGTCGGCGGGGACCCGTTCCCCCGGGGGCACACGCACCAGGTCCCCCACCTCGAGGGCGCTCAGGGGCACCTCCTCCAACCCGCCCTCCTTCAAGCGGTAGGCCCTCTGGGGAAGAAGCTCTCCCAAAGCAAAAAGGGCCTTTCTGGCCTGGGCCACGGAGTAGGCCTCCAGCACCTCCCCCACCAGAAAGAGGAAGACCACCAAGCCGGCCTCCGCCTCGGCGCCGATGAACAGAGCCCCCAAGGTGGCCACCGTGACCAAGGCCTGCATGCTGAAGGGGTTTTGCCGGAATAGGGCTGCCGCCCGACGGGCCAAAGGGAACACCCCCACCAAGGCGGCCAAAGCGTAGGCCCAGGTGGCCAAGGACGGTACAAAACGGGAACCCAAAAAGGCTCCAAGGAGAAGCCCTCCCGAAGCCAAGGCCCATGCCCAAGGCCCGGGAAGGCGGGGGTCCCAGGCCCCACTTTTCTTCTGCCCCCCGATTTCCGAGACCTGGGTTGGAACCAGGCGGTAACCCAAGGCAGCCACCGCCATCTCGGCTTCCTTCTCCGCCTGGGGAACCTCGAGGTGGAGATAGGCCTTCCCACTGGCAAAGCTCACCTCAGCCCGCACCACCCCGGGAACCCGGGAGAGGGCCTTCTCCACCTTCAAGGCGCAGTCGGCGCAGTCCATCCCTTCCACCTGGAACACGCGAACCCTGGGGGCCTCCATGCCCCCAGGGTAGCATCGTTTGAGCATTTATTCAAGTGTTCTCTGCCGCGTGCTCCAGAGCCCCATCCAGAAGCCGCTCCACATGCTCATCCGCCAGGCGGTAATAGACCTGCTTTCCCTCCCGGCGGAAGGCCACCAGCCTAGCCTGGCGTAGGAGCCTAAGCTGGTGGCTTACCGCAGAAACCGAAACCCCGGCCAAAAGGGCTAGGTCGCACACGCAAAGCTCCCCCGCCGCCCTCAAGGCCAAGAGAAGGCGCATCCGGGTGGGATCGGCCAAGGCCTTGAGGAGGAGAGCGGCTTCCTTAAGCACCGCCTCCTGCGGCAAGCCGGCACGGGCCTGGGCCACCCGCTCGGGGTGGATCTCGTAGACCCCGCAGACCGCCTTGGCCATGCCCTCACCAGCCCCGCTTGGCCAAGCGCTCCTCCTCCTTAAGCTGGTCTAGGTTGATGCCCACCATGGGCTCACCCAGGTCCTCGGAAACCTCGGCCAACACCTCGGGGTCGTTAAAGTGGGTCACCGCCCGCACGATGGCCCGGGCCCGCTTCCTGGGATCACCGGACTTGAAGATGCCGCTACCCACGAAAACCCCATCCATCCCCAGGTGCATCATCAAGGCGGCGTCGGCGGGGGTGGCGATGCCGCCAGCGGCAAAGTTCACCACCGGGAGGCGGCCATGCTCATGGACCCAGCGAACCAGCTCCAAGGGAGCCCCGATCTCCTTGGCGTAGGCCACCAGCTCGTCCTCCCTCAGGGATTGGACATAGCGGATCTGTTTCCACATGGTGCGGGCGTGGCGCACCGCCTCCACCACGTTGCCCGTACCCGCCTCCCCCTTGGTGCGAATCATGGCCGCCCCTTCGGCGATCCGCCTCAAGGCCTCCCCCAGGTCCCGGGCCCCGTTCACAAAGGGCACCTTGAACTTCCACTTGTCAATGTGGTGCTCCTCGTCCGCAGGGGTAAGGACTTCGGACTCGTCAATGAAGTCCACCCCGATGGCCTCGAGGATCATGGCCTCCACGAAGTGGCCAATGCGCACCTTGGCCATCACGGGAATGGAAACCGCCGCCATGATCTCCTTGATCACCTTGGGGTCGGACATGCGGGCCACGCCCCCCTGGGCCCGGATGTCGGCAGGCACCCTCTCCAGGGCCATCACCGCCACCGCTCCCGCCTCCTCGGCGATCACCGCCTGCTCGGGGGTGGTCACGTCCATGATCACCCCACCCTTGAACATCTCGGCGAAGCCGGTCTTGATCTGGAAGGTTCCCTTCTCCATCCCGTCCTCCATCCTCAAGCTTACCGCCCAGAGGGTCAAGCCAAAAGAAGCCGGGGGCCCAAAGGCCCCCGGTCCGCTCACGTACGCCTAAGGGAGGTAGGCCAAGGGGTTACGGGCCACCCCGCCCACCCGTACCTCAAAGTGCAGGTGGGGACCCGTGGACCATCCCGTGGAGCCCACGTAGCCGATTACCTGCCCGGCCTCCACCCACTGGCCAGGCCGCACCGCGATGCGGGACATGTGGGCGTAAAGGGTTTCCACCCCCCCTCCATGGTCCAGCACCACGTGGAAACCATAGCCCATGGAGCTCCAACCCGCCACCTCAACCTGGCCCGCCTTGGCGGCCACGATGGGCGTTCCATAAGGCGCTGCCAGATCAATCCCCGTGTGGTAGCGCTGGAAAGCCCCCCGCTGGCCAAAGTAGGTGGTGATGCGGAACCCCGAAAGGGGCCAGCGCATGCCCCCCTCCTGGTAGCTCACCCGGCGCACCTGGGGCTGTTGGGTCTGGGCGCGCCGCACCTCCCGTGTACGCTGCTGAGCCAAAGCCCGTTGCTGGGCCAAGGCCTGCTGCCGTCGCCTCTCCTCCGCTAGGCGCCTAAGCTCCTCCTGGCGGCGGCGTTCCGCCTCGAGGCGCGCCTTGCGCTCCTCCTCCTGCTTGGCCAAAAGGCGCTGGTAGGTGGTCTTGGCCTGGATACCGGGCAGGAGTACCAAATCGCCAGGGCGAAGCTCTGTGGGGTTCTCCACCCCATTGGCTCGGGCCACCTGCACCGGAGAAAGGCCAAAGCGGGCTGCTAGGTCCACCAAGGTTTCCCCCTCGGGCAAGGCCACCAGCAAGCCCTTGGCTTTTTTAGGAACGTACAAGACACCACCTGCTACCAAGCGATCCAAGCTCTCCAAAGAGGGATTGGCGGAAACCAGTTCCAGGATAGATATTCCAAACCGGCTAGCCACGCTTTGCAGGGTATCTCCCGGGCGAACGCGGTAGGTCTCCACTCCAGGAGGTATACGGGGAGGACGTTCCTTTTCGGCCGTCAGCGGGATAAGAATCCGCTGCCCAGGTTGCAAGCGGTCGCTTTGCAAGCCGGTGGACCACATGATGTGCTTGGGGTCTACCTCATAGCGGGCGGCGATCCCCGCCAAGGTATCCCCAGGCTTGACCACGTAGAGAACCCACCCCTTATTGGCCGCCCGGCCCACCTCCACCGTGTTCTCGGGAAGGGGAAGGGGGCTAAGAACAGGCAGCTTAGCGAAGGCCAAAGAGGAAACCAAAAGCCATAAACTTCCCCATATTCCCCGCAACGCTCACCTCCAAACGAACCTAACCCCAACCTCGGGGGGATTATACCAGGGGCAAGCGGGGCCAATGCAAGGGGCTGTAGTCGGCCAACACATCTGAGACTCCTGGGGGACCGACTCCCTCCGCATCTTAGCCAGGTATTCCAAAGGGGCCAAACCCCCTAGAGCCCGGTGCGGCCTCCGCCGATTGTAGTAGTCCAGGTAAGCGTTAAGCTCCCTCTGGAGCTCAGGAATCCCAGACGGCAACGACCGGGTGTAGAACTCGTCCCTGAAGGTCCGTTGTATGCGCTCCACGTGACCGTTGAGCTTGGGGCTCCTGGGAGGCAGCACGAAGAGCCGGATGCCCAACCCCTCGCAGGCCTTTTCAAACCCGGCCATGAACTCAGCCCCCCCGTCCACCTGGATGGCCGGATGGGAAAGGGCGCTTGCGCAATCAGGTAGGCCAGGAAGCCGGCCGCAAGGTCGGCCGTAGCCCGGGTGTGCACCTCCGCCAGCGCAAAGCGGGTGGCAAGGTCCACGGCCGAGAAGTGCCGGATCATCTCCCCGGGTCCTAGGGTGACGGTGAAGGTGTCCACCTGGATGAGGTCGCCCGGCGCTTGGGCCTCGTAGCCCTTGGGCTTCCTTTGGGCGTAGGGACGCCGGGGTTTCCTCCTTGCCTTCCCCCGCCGGGCCCGCGCCGAAAAGGCAGCCACGCTCGCCACCCTCCCTAGCCTCTCCAGGTAGGCCAGGATGCGCCCCACCGTGCGCTTGCTCACCTCAAAACTTGCACCTCCCGCATATCCCGCATAAACACGCATCTTCTACCCCTTTCCCTGGAGGTGGAGGCCAGAGCCCCAGGAGCGAGAGCTCGCGCGAAAGGATCAGGGCCACCGGCTCAGGAAAGAGCCGTCTCGCCGCCTCCCACCAGGTACACCCTTTCTCCTCAGAGGCCAGCTTTACCCAGTGGGCCAGCAGGTAGGCCAGGGGGGAAAGCACCAGAAAACGGTGCACCCCCAAAGCTGTCCGCTGCCCAAACTGACCCAGGGAGAACTCGCTTTTCATGGCCTTGAAGAAGTGCTCGATGCTAAACCGCCGCATCCCTACCACCGCCTCCAATCCCAGCTCCCTGACCCCCCGCAAAAACCGGATGGTGCCGAATGCGGTATCGGCCACCACCCGCACCCGGAAGGCCTTCCGCATCCAAGGGGGCAGGGAGGCTAAGAGCCTGAGGGCCAGGAGGGAGAGGCTCTTTTCCCCCTTGCCCCGCCATACGCGGTAGCTCCAGGGGATGCGGAGCTCGCCGTGGACCAGGTAGACCACCCCCAGGTGGAGGCCCCACTTGCCGTGGAAGAAGGAGAGAGGCAGGGCCCTGAGGAGGCCCCGCTTCTCCAGGGTGACCAGGTCCAGGACCACCAGGAGCCTGGGCTTGGGACCCCGTCTGGGCCTGGCGCGGTCCAGGGCCCTTTCCGCCTCCCTTCGGGCGAGGCGGATGAGGGTGCGGGTGGGCCAGGCATACCGGTTGAAGAAGCGGGAGAGGGCGGCTGCTTTCCCGTGAGGGAAACACCTTGCGGGGGACTTGGTCTGGCTGTGCTGGGGTCTGGCTTTGCCGTGGCCCTGCAAGAGCAGGAGGAGGAGGGCTTCGAGGGACTCCTGGAGGTGGGGGCTTGGCAGAAGGGCTAGGATGGCCGAGAGTAGGTACTGGGCTGTGGGCATGGCACCCGTCATCAGACGGGAAACCCGCAGCCCTTTTCAAGTGCCCCGGTTGCATAGGGTTGAGAGGGATGGATAAGTGCAAGTTTTGAGTCACCCCAAAGCCCTCCTTCCTCAAAGCCTCCACCTTCAGGAGAAGCTCAGGAGTCCAGTGTCGCTTCCGCCGCAAGCGTTTGGGGCGCCTGGACCTGGGGACCAAACCCTTGAGCCCCTCTTCCTTGAGCCTCCTCTTCCAACGGTGGTAGGTGGCCCGGCTGAGGCCCACCAGGTCCTGGACCTCTTCCCAGTCCACCCCGTGGCGGCGTAGGGTCTCCACCTGCTTGAGCTTGCGCAGGCGTTCCTTGACTTTGGGGTCGCCGGCTTGAGCCTCGGCGAGCTGGAAGGCGAGCTTGGCCCCTCTTATGACCTCTTTGCTAACTGTGGCAAGCTGCGCTTGGGGGACCTCCTTTCGGAGTCGGTCCCCCTCCTTTTTATCCCATCCCGGGTCTCTAGAGTCTCACATGTTGAGTCTCACATGTTTCTGTCCGGGCTCAGGCCCCCTGGGCTTGCCTAGTAAATTGGCTTGAACCCCTTGGGAACAGGGGTGAGGGTAAGGAGGATCCGGAGGTCATAGGCGATGGCCTCCAGGAAGATCCGCTTCATCGCCGAAGAGGGCTTGCGCTCCATCAAGTAGCCCCCGGCCCACCGGCTCTTCATCCCCCCAAACACCCCCTCCACCACTCCACGAAACCGATACAGCGCATCCTCCCAGTGGAAAGCCGCCCAACGCCGCACTGCATCCCGGACCTCCCCCTTCTCCCGCAACCGGATCAGGGGCCGCACCCCAAGCCCCTTCACCACCCGCCAAACCTCCTCCCCGTCAAATCCCGCGTCCCCCAAAAGCACCCCACCCTCCCGACCAAACCGCCGCAACCCTCGGCCCAAGCCGGGGGTCCGAGGCATACCCTGGCCCCACCCAAACCCCCTCCAGAACCAGAAGCCTTAGCCCCCTCCACCATCGGGCAAGGGCCCAGAGCCTCCCATGCCCTCGCACCCGCCGCGCCTCCTGTCCCCTGCGCCACCGGGGGAGGCGGTCCTTGCTTCGGTAGGGAAGCCCCGTGGTGTCCCTTAGGCGAAAGGGCCCGCCTCATCCTCCCGGGAAAGCCTTTCCTCAGGTCTCGCCCGGAGCTTTTGCAGTAGGGCCTCCAGCATGGCCTCGTCCAGGTAGCGGTGGGCAAACCAGACCAGGGACTGGTGGGAAGGCGGGGGCTCGGGAAAGAGATCCTGGGCCCAGGCCTGGGTGGCGTGGTAGGTGATACCCTTTTTACCCCCATGACCGTCGTTGATCACCTGACCCTCCCCTAGCTCCAGCAACGGATCAAGAAGGCTCTGGCGGCGTACCACGCCAAGCAGGGCCTCACCGCCCAGGAGGTGGCCGCCATCGCCCTCCATACCTCCCGCTGGGTTTGCGCCACCGTGGCCCGCTACAACCGGGAGGGCCTCGAGGCCCTCCCGGATAGGAGGCACGACAACCGCCAAAGCTGACCCCAGAAGAACGGGAGAGGGTTCTGCAGGCCCTCATCTACCGCCAAGGCCTCCCGCCTGAAGGCGGCTTGTGGACGGGGCTCAAGCTGCAACGCTGGGTGGCGGAGGCGCTGGGGAAGGAAGTCTCTCTCTACCCCATCTACCGCCTCCCTATCTACCTGCACGCCCTGGGCCTGAGCCTTCTGGTGGACACCCGGGTGATGGGCTTACTGCAGGGGCTAAGGGCCTGGCTGAGGGCGGGGGAGGTAAAAGCGGATCCTAGGGGCCATGTAAAATCGAGGCGAGTTTTCCCGTTGACCTTTACGACGGCTTCTTAGCTCGCACATCGCGGGCGCCTGCGTGGGAAATTCGCATTGCCACGCCAGACCACTTGTGGTGTGGGTCCACCTGCCACGTTTCCACCAGATAGTCCGCCATCTCCTTGACGTGCTGCTGGGACACCTTCAGCCCAAAATGCCCAAGCAGCATCGACAACGCGGCAGCACCGCTGGCAGTTGGCTCGGCCTGGGGCTCAAAGATGAGATGTGAGACCCGCGCTTGCTGAGGTAACCCCAATGTAGGCCCACGGTTCATTCCGAGATCGACGAGAATCGTGTTCCAGATGAGCTTATCCTGGCGCCACAGTGCCACAGGGAGGGCGTACTTTCCGATGCGCTTGCCGGGGGCGAGCGCAATGCGAAAGTAAGCCCGATCTGCCCGACGAACAGGACGAATCACCGCATCCGCCCCCAGGGGCCGTCCATCGAGCCAGAGGTCTGTAACCAAAGGTGGAACCCGGAAGGAAATCTGAATTTCCCAATCGTTAGCTTGGATTTCAAGATCGGCGAGGTTTTGGTCCGCCATGCTGGTGGGATCGGCCACCGCCAGGTCCACCGCGAAGAGATAGCCCGTGAACGGGGGATCCCCACCGCCCACGAATACATGAGTTCCGGAGGGAACGGGGGCGGAGTAGGGGCCATGACCCACCGCAACTTGTGCCACGGACGACCCGTTGGACGGGTCGATGGCCTCGAGGACACCACCACCCAGGACGATCAGAAGTCCAGCCGCCAGGGCTGGAGGGGCCCAGATCCCCTCCGCGTACAATTGCCGCTCCCACAACCGGGCCCCCGTGTGCAGGCTGTAAGCGAGAATGGAGCCCCCGAGTGTGGTGACGTAGACACGTTCCCCATCCGTAAAGGCAGCGCTGCGAATCGTGACCTCCCCCACGTGATCTGTCCACAATACCTGCCCCGTGGCGCATGCGAAGCAGGTAACTGTGCCGTCGAGCGATCCGATCACGATACGGTCGGCGCCCACGGCAGGTCCGGCCGTTTCCGACGACACAACTCCGGTCTTACCAATTGGCCGTTTCCACTCAAGACTGACGGGTGCTCCCGTGTCGTCTAGGGAGACGCAGTACAGGTAATTGTTTGACGGTTCCGCACCCAAGACAAACAACAAAGGATGGGAGTCAATAAGGGAGACGCAGGGGTTGCCGAACAGAAATGTTCGCCCCACCTGGAACCTTCGTGTTTCCCGCCCATCTTCTTTGTTGACGGCGATGATAGAGTCTCCAGCACATAGGTAGACCATGTCTTTAAAAAGAACCGGGCCGCTCCTGATCCGCCACGGTGTTTTCCATGCCCACTGCAGGTCTCCGTTCTCGACGTTTAGGGCAGCCAACCCGGACTGGCCCCAGAGCATGTAAAGCCTCGATCCGTCCGTTGCTGGACGTCCGTAGCCGCCGGCAGGGAGAGCTAACTTCCACCTGAGCTCCCCGTCGTGGGAGCGGCAGGCCATCACCTCGTACTGGTGTACCGTCCGGTTATATGCCACGATCATGACTTTGTCGCCAGCCAGAACAGGATACCGTGGGACTCCTTGGATGTACTGGATCCACCGCAGCTTCATCTTTGTATCACCTCCTCTTTGTAGCTTCTCCTCGCAGTCTCTCCCCAACCCGGATGGCCCTATTGGAACCCCACCTCATCGGTTTTTCTCTCGCGCACCCCGCACCCTGAGCTGGAGCAAGAGCGCCGCGATGAGAACAGTTATAGAACCCCCCACGATCAAGAACGTTTGCACGCCGAACGTTTGGAGAACAGAACCGGCACTCAGGAACACGACCGCGGGGACGATCCGTAGGGCCGTAAACTGGGCAGCAAAGGCCCGGCCCAGGACATCCGAAGGAAGGGTCCGCTGCAGAATGCTGGAGGTGTAGACCGAAACCAATTCGGCCGTCAGACCGATAAGCGTCATCGCCAGCAGCCCCCACTCCAGTGCCCTCACGAAGCCCAGGGAAACAACCAGGAGGCCGAACAGGACCGTGGCAAGCCCAGACAATCGGCCCTCGTCCATGCGTCCGACCAGCAGAGCGGCTATCAGGGTGGCAACGATGGCCCCGAGCGCCATCGCTCCGGTGAGGAGCCCATAGCCAGCGGCACCCTGGCGCAGGACCTCTTCAGAAATGACGGGAAGGGCTATTGCCAGGACCGGAATACCGACGTTGATCACCACCAGATCCGCCATGGCAAGCACAGCCGCGCTGTGGCGGCGCAGGATACCCACTCCACTCACAAAGTCCTGTAGTACCTTTGGCCGCCAGCCCCGCACCACTGGGGATCCCCCGTCTATGCCCCGGAGCGGCAACAACAGAGCCGCGGACGCGAAAGTCAAGGCGGCATTCGCCAGGAACGTGTACGCCGGGCCCAGCCAGGCCAAGAGTAGGCCGGCCATGACCTTGCCCAAGATGTCGCACAGGTTGCGGCTCAACCTGATGAGCGCGTTGGCGCGCGTTAAGTCAACCTGGTCCACGAGGGCCGGAATAGCAGCCCCGGCTGCCACGGTAAGAAAACTGGCGGTGACCGCATGGGCCACCACCGCGAGATACAGGTGCCACACCTGGAGGCTACCCAGGAGGGACAGCCCAGTCACAGCCAGACCGAGCAGTGCCCGGCAACCCTCCGAAACGAGCATCGCTCTTTTTCTGGAAGCGGCGTCCACGTAAACGCCAGCAAAGGGAGCTAGCAGCAGTGAAGGGACAACCTGGAGGGCAAAGGCCAGTCCGAGTTGTAGGGTGCTGCCCGTCAGCTGAAACACCAGCCACGGGACGGCGATGGAGAATACATTCTCGCCAATGCGGGACAGGGTCCTGCTGATGAAAAAGTACGAGAATGGGAGTTCTCGGGTGAGAAGTACTAGCCCTAACCTATCCTTCAAGGCCTTCAAGGTGGCGATGGCTTTATGCATAAAACGCCCCCGCAGAGGCTAGTGTTTGAGGAAGCATGGCCTCCGTGAGATGACGGAATAGGGGATACGGTAAGGCTATGCGCTACCTGGCTAGACCATGGCCCGCTCAATAGCAGTGATACGATGACGGGAGACGACCCGGATGGTCTCCTTCCAGTCTCGCAACCAGAGGGAGCGGATGACAAGATCAATCTCTGCCGTAATCTCGCCGTTTACAGGGTCTTCCAAGATCACGGGAATAACCACGGAGCGTGTTTCCCCCGGCTGCAGCTGGCCAAGGCTTATCTGGTCCCCGTCCGTGTCCAGCTGCAAGCCTTTTGGCACGGTCAGCGTCAGGAATGCCTCCTCTGCAATAAAGGTCCGGAAGAGAGGCTCGGGACAAGAATACGTGACGTTGCATTGGAGTGCATCCACGCCGTCGAACTGGATTTCCACATTCGGCAAGACACCGGTAATCACAGCGTCTCTAGTGCAGTCCACGGCAAGGAGGCCAAGTTCACGGTAGCCGATACGCCACTCTCCGCCCCTGCTTCCCCCCCAGTGGCTTTGATCCCACGGGTCGAGAAGGATGAATTCCTCGGCGGCGTCGTCATAGCCCACCACCAGCACCGCGTGCCCAGTGCGGTCGACTTCCTTCCGGAGGATGTCCTCCTCCATAGGGTAGTTCCACCCCGGATGCAGACGGACCAGAACAGGCAGGTTCTGGGCCACCAGTAAGCGGATATAGTTGACAAAGCGCTCGTGATAGGGGTCATGGTACATGAAGCATGGGAGCCCCGTCACCGCCAGCTCGCCAACCTTACTAACAACAATTCCAATATCCCTGGTCGGTGCGCTCATGGTTTTTTCACGCTCCTTTCTATCATTATATATCCTGGTCTGAGGTCGTGTCAAGAGTTTGTAATCGGTCAATACATCTGAGACTGGGGGACCGACTCCGCTTGCATTTTA
>NZ_JAKTNQ010000029.1:22012-28319 GCF_022760835.1 Thermus altitudinis | reverse complement strand
GGGAGCGGGAAGGACGGTATGCCTCCCCGAGGGCCCTGGTCATGGACAGCCAGCCGGTGAAGACGGGGGAAAAGGGGGCCCCGGGGACACGACGGGGCGAAGGGGGTCAAAGGGAGGAAGCGGCCGGGCCTGACGGATGCGGGGGCCGTTTCCTGGGGGCCTCCGTCCACCCGGCCCATGGGCACGAGGGGGGGGTGGGCGGGCGTCCCTTCTGGGGAGGGACCCCTTCTCCTGGCCCCGGGTGCGCAAGCTCTTGGTGGACTGGGGCTACCGGGGTTTGCGGGAGGTGGCCAGGGGGCTGGGACTGGAGCTGGAGGTGGTGGCCCGTCCCCATGCGGGGGTGCGGGGGGTCTGGGTGCGGGAGGGGGAGGAGGTGCCGGAGATTGGGCGGGAGGGTGGGTTCAAGCCCCGGCCCCAGCGGTGGGTGGTAGGGGGACCTTTGCCTGGCTGGGGCGAAACCGACGGCTGGGGAAGGATTACGAGTACCACCCTGAGATAACGGAAGCCTGGATGTACCTAGGCCTGATACGCTTGCTGGTGAAGCGGCTGGCCAGGGCCGCATAAGCTGGTGGAGGGGACTTTTACAACAGTTTCTAACATACCATGAAAAGATCTCTCTTCTCCATCCTTCTCCACCCCTCTCCACCCCTTCCCCACTCTGACCTCCCCATCCCCACGCCCCATAATGTAAGATGGTCTTTACAAACACAAGAAAGTTTGAGACCGAGGGAATAGGTGGGACGGGAAGGCAGCAAAATGACAAGAGAAATGTTGGTGACCATAAGGACCTCCGCAACGGGACCGGAGCCAGCCGCCACGCCCCAAGGCCTGGGGTCTTCCCCCTAGGGCCTAGTCTGCCCGGCCTGGGCCCCCTCGAGGCCCCCTCCCGCTGGCCCTGTACCGGGCGAAAGGACCGCTAGAGGAGGCATGGAGCCCGCTTCCCACCCCGGGGGTGCCCCCGGCCCCTACCCTAGGGCCCGGAAAAGGGGCCAGCCCCTTGCTAGGATGGGAGGCGGTATGGTCCCAGACCTGCAGCGCCTGCAAACCGCGTTTGTGCGCCGCCTCGAGGCCTACGCCCGGGAGATGGCCAGCCTGGAGCGCCAGATCCAGGAAACCCGGGAGGCCTTGGAAGGCCTGGTGCCCATGCCCGTCCACTGGCGCCGGGTGCGGTGTGGCAAGAGGGCGTGCCGCCGCTGCCCCCACGGCCCCTATCCCTACCTCCGGGTGAAGAAGGACGGAAAGTGGCGCTGGCAATACCTGGGCAAGGGCTGGCAACCCCCGGAAGGCTTCGCCCAGGCGGGGGAGTTCCGCGCCCTTCTGGCCCATTACCGCAGGCTCTTGGAGCGGTTGGTGGCCCTGCGGGAGGAGGTGGCCGAGCTGAAGAGGAAGCTGGGCGTGGCCTGAGGGGCTGGGCTCTTGGGTACATCGGGCCCCCTTCCTCTGCCTTGTATTAAAGGTCCCCCTCCCCCGCTGGGACCGGGGCGGCCTGGCTCCCATGGCAGACCAGTCTCCCTTACCCAAGGAGGTCCCGGGCCAAGCACCCTGGGACCAGGGCCCTGAGCAGGTGCAAACCTCACACCGGGCACCCTTGGGACGGTCTACAATGCTGGACAATGGTTGATAGCACCCGTATCCCCCTAGCGGGTCTTCTCCACGATATCGGTAAGCTCCTCCAGCGGGCCCATTGGGGGGAGTGGGGGGAGAACGCCCACCACCCCGCCTTTAGCGCCCGCTTTGTGGATCGGTATGCGGACGTCTTTGGGGCGGTAGGGGTTGACCCGGAATGGCTTAAGCGCACGGTCCAGCGTCACCATGAAGGCTGGAGGAACCTTCCCCAGTACCAGCCGCAAACCCCAGAGGAGTGGTGCGTGGCCTTGGCGGACACCTTTGCCTCCAAGGAACGGGAGGAGGCGGAAAGGCCAAGCGGGCGGGAGGTTCCCGAGACGCCCCTCTCCTCCCCCTTCTCGCGGATCTGTCTCCCCATGGACACTGCAGAGGCCAGTGGGGAAGCCGTGGGCTTTAGCCCCGTCCACCCGCTAGGGGAGGGGCTGAAACGAGGGGCTCCATACCCCACGGAGCGTCCCAACATCCATAAGGATGTGTATGGCCGCCTCGAGGAGCACCTCCACCAGCGCATGGCAGCCTTGCGACAAACCCCCCCCAAGACCCCCCACGCCCTCCTCCTTTCCTTGGCCACCGTCTTACAGGAGACCGCTTCCCTGATCCCCGCCGACACCCAGGCCGAACCCGATGTCTCCCTCTACGACCACCTGCGCCTCACCGCGGCCATCGCCCATGCCCTTTGGCTCTACCACCGGGAAAACCCCTCCGTGGAGGACCTGCGCCGCGACGGGGAGAAGTTCCTCTTGGTGGTGGGAGACCTCGGGGGCATCCAGGGGCACATCTACCGGGTGGCGGGAGCGGAAACCGGGGTGGGGGGCATCGCCAAGCGGCTTCGGGCGAGGAGCCTCGAGGTGAGCCTGGCCGCGGAGGCCATGGCCCTGGGCCTCCTCAGGAAGGTAGGCCTGACGCCCCTAAACCGCATCATGAGCGCTGGGGGAAAGTTTTACTTGCTCCTACCCAACACCCAAGAGGCGAAGGCGGCCCTCCAAGCCCACCTCGAGGACTGGGAGAAGTGGGCCTTCAAAAACGGGGCTAGCCTCCTCCCCTACCTGGCCTGGGCCCCCTTTGCCGGGAAGGAGTTCGCCCAGTTTGACCAGGTTTTCTGTAGGGTGCACCAGGCCCTCGCCGAGGCGAAGCTTCGGCCTTTGCGGTTTCTCCAATCCACCCCCGACACCCTCCGCCCTGCCCTGCGGCCGTGTGCGGCTTGCGGGCTGAGGCCGGCCCTCCAGGACGAGCCCGGTGCCCTTTGCGAGGAATGCCAACGAGAACGGGACGTGGGTGGCCGCCTCCCCCGGGCCCAGGGGGTGGCCTTCCACCCAGAGGGCGCCCCTCCGCCCTACTTTGGCTTTCCCGGGCTGCAGGTGTCCCTTTGGGACGGAACCGGTCCGGCCGGGAGTCCTTTCCATGTGCAGCGGGGAAGGCCCGACTTTAGCCCGGATGGCCTTTCCCTTGAGGTGAAGCCCCTCTTGGGGCACCTGCCCACGGTGGCGGATGCCCTGGAAGCTGAGGGAAAGAGCCTGGAAGAGTACCAGGCCTGGGTGGTCCAGGAGGGCCTTTTTGAGGAGGAGGAAGAAGTAACCCGCGAGCGCCCCCTCACCTTCAGCGAGCTGGCGGCCCTTGCAAAAGGGGTTCCGTACCTGGGCGGACTCCTCCTGGACGCAGACCGCATGGGCGAGGTTTTCGCCCGGGGGCTGCGTTGCCAGGAACGGGACCTAGCTACCCCTAGCCGCATAGCCGCCCTTTCGCGTTTCCTGGAGTGGTTCTTCACCGTGGAGGTGCTAGGGCTCATCCAGGAGGCTTCTCTTTACCAAGGACGCCTGGGCTGGAGCGACCTCGAGGCCCAGAACAAGGCCCGCCGCTACCGCCTCATCTACAGCGTCTACTCCGGGGGCGACGACCTCTTCCTCCTGGGGCCTTGGGACGTGCTTTTGGACTTCGCTCTGGACCTGGAGAGCCTTTACCGTCACTACGTGCGCCACCCCGCCCTCACCCTGTCCGGCGGCTTTCAGCTCTTTGGTGGCAAAGTCCCGGTCCCCTCCATGGCCCAAGCCCTACAGGAGGCGGAGACCGCCGCCAAGAATGCGGGGCGGGGCCGGCTTTTCCTGTTTGGCCGGGCGGTGCCTTGGGACACCCTACGGGACCTGCGCCAAAACTGGATGGAACCCCTAAGGCAGCACCTGAAGGACAAACGGGTGAGCAAGGCCCAGGTGTACCGCTGGCTTGGGCTATGGCGCCGCTTCTGGGACGGGGTTTCGGAAAGGCCCCGGGAGCCCGAGGAAGGCTACGGGGAGAGGATGCGCTACAAGCCCCTGCTGGCCTACGCCCTTAGGCGCATCAGGGAGCAGGATGAGTCCGCCTGGAAACAGTACCTGAGGCTCCTGGATCACCAAGAACCGGCCTGGCATCACCTGCCGGTTTGGGTACAATGGGCGCTATACAGGGAAAGGGGGGACTAGATGGCAGAGTTGGTATTTTTTCAGGACAGGACGAAGGAGCTCTTAGACCCGACGGTATTCGCAAGGGCGGAACAGCTGGCCCAGGAAATCGCCCAGGAGGGCAAGGTGAAGTCCAGCCAGTTCCGCAACTACTTCGCTGAGCTGCGGGCCCTGGAGAACCGCTTCCTCAAGGAGAGGCGCCACGACCCGGACAAGGCCTTCCGGAGGCTGGTCCCGGAGCTGGAGCTCCTCAAGGCCAAACTGGCCTACAACACCCGCAGCAACGGCCCGCTGAAGGGGGCCACCACCTTCGTCAACTTTCTCAACGAGGCTATAGACGCCGGCAAGAGGAGCCCTGAGGACTTCCTGGCCATGATGAAGTACGTGGAAGCGGTGCTGGCGTACTTCTATGCCCATGGGAGGTGAGGTATGAGGCTTAGAGCCATCAAGCGCATCCGGGCCATTCTCCTAGCCAAAACCGGCCTCAGGATCGGTATGAGCCGGGACCAGATGGCCATCGGCGACCTGGATAACCCCGTGATCCGTAACCCCCTCACCGACGAGCCCTACATCCCGGGGTCCAGCCTGAAGGGGAAGCTCCGCTACCTCCTAGAGTGGAGCCTGGGCGGGGACTACATCCTAAAGGCCCAAGAAAGGCACGTCTTCGCTTCCAGTAACCCAGACGATCCCGTGGCCCGTATCTTTGGCTTGGCGCCAGAAAATGACGAAAAGGCCCTCAAGGTGGCCCGTGAGCGGGGGCCCACCCGGCTTCTGGTCCGGGACGCCTACCTGACCCCAGACTCCAAGGAGGAGCTGGAGCGGACCGTGGCCCGGGGGGGGTACCTCACGGAGATCAAGCAGGAGGTGTTTATCCCCAGGCTAGGGGGCAACGCCAACCCGCGCACCACGGAACGGGTGCCCGCAGGAAGCCGCTTCGCCGTGTCCATGACCTACCGGGTTCTGGACGACAAGGATGAGGAGTATTTCCAAAAGTACCTGATGCGGGCCCTAGAGCTTCTGGAGCTGGACGGGCTTGGGGGGCACATTAGCCGGGGGTATGGCCAGGTCTTCTTTTTGCACCCGCAGAAGCCCCTCGAGAAGCAGGAAGACCTTCCCCTTAAGGAGCGCCTGGAGATTGAAACCCTCTCCTTTGGTTCCCTATGAGGGTTAAGGCCTATTACCTTCGCTTCCAAGGGGGCTTGCGGAGCCTGCCCCGGGCCCCAACCCTCATGGGCCACCTGTTCTGGTGGTACCGTTACACCCATGGCCGCCAAGCCTTGGAGGATCTTTTGGAAGGGTACCGGGTAGGACGGGTTTCCTTCCGGCTCTCCAGCGCCTTCCCTCGAGGCTGGCTTCCCCGCCCCAAGCTCTCCCCTCTGTTGGTGGAGGAGACCAAGCTGCGCAAGAACCTCAAAGCCCTCCAGCTCCTCTCCTTGGAAACCTTTGCCAAGGTGGCGGAAAAGGGGGAGGAGGCTCTTCTCCACGCCCCCGAGCTGGCCGAGGACCCCAAGGAGAGGCTAACCCCCCCGCTCCCTAAGCGGCTCCGCCGGGTAAGGGTGGGCATAGACCGGGGAACCGGGGGAGCCCGGCAGGGGATTCTCTTCGCCCAGGACTTCTTCTTCCCCCAAGGGGAGTATGCGGTGTACACCCTGGGAGAGGCCCCCTTTCCCGTGCGGGAAGGACTGGAGTTTGTGGGGGAGATGGGCTATGGAGGCCTCGCCAGCGTGGGCCTAGGGGTTTTCCAGGTGGTAGGGGAAGAGGACATGGAGCTTCCCGAAGCCCCCGGGGCCAACGCCTTTGTCTCCTTGGCCCCGGGTCCCCTGGAGGGAGCCCTGCACTACGACCTCGAGGCCCACTGGGGCCGCCTGGGAGGGGGGTATGTGGGGGCCAAACCCTTCAAGAAATCCTACCTGCGCACCAAGGAGGGCAGCGTATACCGGGAGGACCCCGGGCCCAGGCTTTTGGACCTCACCCCTGACCCTCCCCCAGAGGACGGGGTAAAGGTGTATGAGGTTCTCCAGGTGTTTCCCTTGGGGGTGAGGGTATGAGCTTTCTGGAGCGCTACCGCCTGGAACTGGAACTTTTGAGCCCCGTGCACGTGGGCACGGGGGAGTTATATCCCGCCTACGCCTACGTCCCCGACCTCCACACTAAGGAAGTCCACCTATTGGACCTCTCGGCCCTCCTCCTTAGCCTGCCCCCAGAATGGCAAAACACCCTGCTTTCAAAGGTGGCCATGGGGCCAAGGG
>NZ_JAKTNQ010000029.1:0-22002 GCF_022760835.1 Thermus altitudinis | reverse complement strand
CATCAAGGCCAGTAACGCCTTCCTAAGAACCGTGAGCCAAGCGGTAGAAGAAGCCCTCCTGGAGTTCAGGCCTCTTCCGCAAAGCCCGCAAGGCCCTTACCTCCCCGGCTCCAGTGTGAAAGGGGCCCTGCGCACCGCGTGGCTTTTCCACACCTTGGTGGAGCGGGGCGAGGAGGTGGTCTTCCAAGAGGGCCGGTGGCAGTTTAGAAAGGCCCGGGGCGAACCCAAGGTGATACCCCCAAAGTTTAAACCGAAACCCAGGGAAGAACTCCTAATCAATCAACACTTTGAGGCGACGGTGCTAGGCTACCTAAAACCCGGGAAAGGGGGGCGTCCGGAACCCAACCTTTACGCCGACCCCTTCCGCGCCGTACGCCTCACGGACTCCAACCCCGGGGAAGGTTTCCTAAACCGCATTGGCATCTTCCACCCCAAGGGCACAATGAAGGGAACCGTGCTCCTGGCAGAGACCTTCCGCATGGGAAGCAAGTTCCACTTCCTCTTTCGCTACCAGCCTGGGCTTGCCCAACACCAGGGCGTGGCCCAACCCATACCCCCAGCAAAGCTGGTCCGGGCCTTGAGGGAATACTACTCCCACGTGGCCGAGTGGGAAAGGGCCTTTGCTGAGGAACACCAGCTGGTCAAGGCCTTGGAGGTGTACCACCGCTTGGAGGAGCGCCTTAACGACCCGAACGTCTTCCCTATCCGCCTGGGGTTTGGCTCGGGACGGCTGGCCATCCGGCTCGCCCTCCTCTTGCCGGAGGACCACCCGGAGGGACAGGAGCCCAAGACCCGAAAAACCGCGGGGGCCGAGAACCCCCAGGACGGGTATCCCCTGGGTTGGGCGGTGGGGCGCCTGGTGCCCCTGGGGTAGCCCAGGGGGAGGGGTTTTCCGCGTAGGGGCGCCCCCTCCCTCCGCCTCCTTGGAGGGCTTGACCAGGCCCTGACGGAAGCCTCCTATGGTGGAGGCATGGACGTAAGGGTGGCCTTGTCGGTGGCCCAGGCCGTGCAGGGGGTGGAGGCCCTCGAGGAGCAAGGGGTGGGCCTGGAGGTGTACCTGGACCCCGCCCACCTCCTGGATGACGGGCTCTTCCAAAGGCTACGGGAAAGGGTAGCCTATCCCCTTTCCGTGCACCTGCCCTTTTGGAACCTGGACCTCCTCTCCCCCGACCCCGAGATCCGGACCCTCACCCTGAGGCGCCTCCTCTTCGGCCTGGAAAGGGCCGCGGAGCTGGGGGCCGACCGGGCCGTGTTCCACTCGGGAATCCCCCACGGGCGTACGCCCCAGGAGGCCTTGGAGCGGGCCTCGAGGCTAGCGGAGGCCCTGAAGCCCGTGGTGCGCCGGGCCTCCCTCCTGGGGGTGGAGCTTTTCCTGGAGAACAGCCACGAGCCCGGGCCTGAGGGGATCGGGCCCCTTTTGGAGGCCTTTCCTGAACTGGGCTTCTGTTTTGATGCCGCCCATGCCCGGGTGTTCAGCCAAACCCCCGAGCCCGCCCCCTGGCTGGCCCTGGAACCGGAACACCTCCACCTCAACGATACGGACGGCGTCTACGACGGGCACCGCCAACTGGGGGAAGGGGTCCTGGACCACGGGGCCTGGCTCCCCCCCTTCCTGAACCGCACCCTGGTCCTGGAGGTGCGGGGCGACCCAAGCCCATCCCTAGCCTGGCTCAGGGCCCTGGGCGAGGCCGCCCCGAGGCCTCCGCTGGCCCCGCGGCCCTAAGGACGCCCCTTGGGGGAAGCCCGCACCGAGGGCCGGCTTCCCGAAGGGGCAAAAAGGCGAGGGCGCCCGGCCCTCGCCTTCCCCGGCCCCGGGCTAGCGTAACCTCTCGGGAAGCCGCACCAGCCGAAGGCGTGAAGGCCCCTCCTTACCGGTGATGGCGAAATCGTTGTCGTCCACTATGGCCAGGGTCTGGCCATCCTCCAGAAGGGCTAGACCCTCCAACTTGTCCGTATCCAGCTGCGCAAGCCTCCAGGTTTCCAAGACCACCCGCCGGGAGGGGAGGGTGATCCCTAAAGCGGCATAGTCCACCCCAGCCCGGTCCAGGCGGTCCGAATCCCCATCCGTCCGCTCCAGGAGGTTGGTGGCCTTGGCGAAGTCCACCAGGAGGACCCGGGCTCCCCCTTCCGCCCTCTCCAGGAGGAGGATCTGTTGGTCCTTCACCCAGGTGGCCGCGCTGAACTTCATGTCCCGGGGGCGGTTGGGCTTGGGGTACTCCTTGGGGTCGGAGAAGGGCACCAGGTACAGGCCGGTAACCTTGGCCCTCAAGGGATCGCTCACGTCCAACCGGACCGCCCGGGCCACCAGGCTCCCGTCAAAGGCGGGGTCGGAGGTGGGGCCAATGGGGCTTTGCAGGACAATCCAGGCCGTTTTACCGTCGACGGAGAGGGCAAGGTTCTCCAGGCCCCGGTTATTCCGCCGCTGGCGCAGGATGGAGGGCAGGATATCCCGCACGGGGTAGCTGGCCCCCAGGCGCAGCCCCTGGGGCACATACCGCATGAGAATACGCCCTTGCCGGTTGGCGTACACCAGGGAGGGGGAGTTCTCCTCCACCAGCCAGAAACCCCCGTTGGGAGCTAGGGCCACATCCTCCACGTCCAGGCCATCGGGGTCCAGGTCCAAGGGTTCCCGGCACGCCCGGTCTCGGAAGGGAGTTTCCTCGCCGGGCAGGTTAGGGAGCCCACTGATGGGCTTCCCCCCGAGGTTTTGCAGGGGCAAGGACCTCTCCAGGACCATGGCCGTTCCTTCCAACCGGAAGAAGACGAGGCTCGGGGTGAAGCGGGGCAGGGGGAAGTATTTGCCCTTCTTATCGGGGCAGTCCCCATTGGGGCCGCGATCGGTTACCCCTAGGAAACGGCCGTCGCCCAAATAGAAAAGCCCCGAGCCCAAGGAGGGCCGATCCGTGACCGGCCAGCCCGCCTCTCGGCTGGCCGCCACCTCGGCCGGGCTCAGATGGGGGTTCAGCCGCTCTATGGGCGTGGGAGGCAGGGCGAAAACCCCTAGAACCTGGGCCACCTGAGCCAAGGTGGCCCCTCCGCCAAGAGCCAGGACCGCTAGCGCGCGCTTCATAGCGGCCTAACCTTACCGAAGCTCGGTCAGGGCTTTGTCAGCTGTTCCGCTTCCCCCCGGTAGCCCAAGGGGTGGGTGGCCTCGAGGGACACCTGGCCCCGGTGAGCGGGTGTATCGGGGCCACGGGACCAAGGGGAGAAGGTACCAGAGGACCCTGGGCAAGACCCCCTAGGGTGGCACCTAGGGCCTTCTGGCCCCTCTTGATTCGCCACCCCTCCGCCCCAGCCCGTGCGGGAGGGGCACCTGCCCCCTGGGAGGATAGCCCCCCAGCCAAGGCCCAGGCCCGGCCTACAGAGCCTGGCCCAACTCCACGGGCTTCACCGGCACCCGAAGGCCGAGCCTTTCCTGCAGGTCCTGCAGCAGAGGTTTGGCCAAGGTCTGGATGCTCCCGATCTCCTTGCGAGAAGGGACGCGGAAGCCGTGGACCAAAAGGGACTCATTCCGGGCCTTGAGCACCCCGGAAAGCCCCTGCAGCTCCCCTAGGCCCACCCGGGACAGGAGGGGGTCCCCCTGGCTGCGCAAAAAGGCCACCAGGTCCAAAAGCCCCAGCTTCGGGCCTAGCCGCACCTCCTCGGGAGTGGTCCTCAGGATGCTGGCCAGCTCCCCCTTCAGGGCCTCCTCCTCCTCGGGCGCCAGGGCGGGGTGGTCCGCCCGGCGGCCCAGGCGGGCGCAAAGCCTCTCCTGCAAGAGAAGCTCCAGGGCCCGGTAGGCGTAGAGGGCCCCCAAGGCGGAAGAGGCCTTCCCGCTCCTATCGGAGAGGTAGAGGAGGGTTTCCACCACCGCCAGCACCCCCTGGGACTGGCAGGGATCCGCCTCGGCCAGGAACCTCTCCCCCGCCTCCAAGGAGGCCAGTTGGGCCTCGAGGGTCTTCCGGTGGTCATTCAGGGGATGGCGCAGCCACACGTCCATGTCCAGGCGCCTAAGCAGATCCCGGCCCTTCTTCACCGCCTCGGCAAGCTCCAGGGCGTACCAAGCCCGGTACATGCCGCTTAGGAGGGCATAGAGCATGTACCTCTGGTCCTGCGCCTTCCCCACCGCCTGGCCGAAGTACCCTTCCGCCTCCGCAAACTCCCCTTGCTGATAGAGCTCCCGGGCCAGAAGGGCGTCCACATCCGCCACAACCTCGTGGGGATTGGGCAGGATTATGAGCCTCTCCGTTCCCGCCCGGGGCCGGCGCACCTGGTCGTCGTACTCCTCGTTGTCCACATAGACCACCCGCACCTCAGGGTAGTAGCGCTGGAAATAGAAGCCGGCGGCGGCAAGACCAGCGCTCATGGCCTTGGTGCCGCTGGTGAGGTCCAAGGCCACAGGCTTCCCTGCGTGCTCACGCAATAGCTCCCTGACGTGCTGGTAGATGGCGTCCACATGGCTTTTTCCAACCTTTATCGGATAAACGTCCTTACCCGTCTCCTCCCTGAGCCGGGGCACAAACTTCTGGGAATCCTCCGTGTGCAACACGTACACCTTTTCCGCCCGGGTGCCCAGGATGGCCAGGATGGTGGCCTCGGGGCTCGTGCCCAAGGTGTGGATGGAAACGGCAAACTCCCTGGGGCCCGGCGAGACCCTGGGCCCCTGGTGCCAAAGCTCCTTGAGGAGGGGCCACACCATCTCGCGGTAGAGCGCATTGGCATCCCCGCCTTCCCGCACCGCCTTCTTATAGGCTTCCCACACGCTTTCCAGTTCCGGCATGCCCATACTCCCTTTTACCACAGACCTACCCACGGCCCAGGTTATGCGCACATGCCCCCGGCCAAAGCCACGGGGCCATGGCACCACCGCACCACCTGCCTCTTGCAATCTCCTTACGGGGAAGCATCTCGTGCAACCTTAGGGACGCCGTCCGCAAGGCTGTTGAGGAAGTCGCAATCCCCTTACGGGGAAGCATCTCGTGCAACACTACGCGGGCCAATGGGAGGCGGGCACCGTACATTGCTAGTCGCAATCCCTTTGCGGGGAAGCATCTCTTGCAACCCATCGTTACGGCGTCCCTGTTTGGCCTCTCCTGGGCCTGTAGTCGCAATCCCCTTGCGGGGAAGCATCTCTTGCAACCTTGGGTTGCTGATGGCAGAACTGGCATTTAGGTTGCTGGCGTCGCAATCCCCTTGCGGGGAAGCATCTCGTGCAACACCGTGGAGGCGGCTTACCGTCCTGGGGAAGGGGTTACCGTGTCGCAATCCCCTTACGGGGAAGCATCTCTTGCAACGGAGTAGTACGGGGGGTCCCAACCCCCCTCCTCCGAAAGGGGTCGCAATCCCCTTACGGGGAAGCATCTCTTGCAACTTGTGTTCACAGGCTCCCAGTGGCCTGTGAACATGCCATCTTTGTCGCAATCCCCTTACGGGGAAGCATCTCTTGCAACGACCGGGGAGAAAGCTTGGGACGTTTGGGAATACCTGTCGTCGCGATCCCCTTACGGGGAAGCATCTCTTGCAACCCAAGGCGACTCTCAAGGCCCTCGCATGGGGCCTGGTGCACCTGTCGCAATCTCCTTACGGAGAAGCATCTCGTGCAACCCATATCCATGCCAGGGCCAGGAGGTGGGTGGCGAAGCTGTCGCAATCCCCTTACGGGGAAGCATCTCTGGCAACTCCCCGATGGGGTGGAAGTCGAAGTGGCCTCCCGGGCGTCGCAATCCCCTTGCGGGGAAGCATCTTTTGCAACAGAGGCACATCGTCCACCGCCCGGGTTGGCTCCCCTGGATCAGGTCGCAATCCCCTTGCGGGGAAGCATCTTTTGCAACGCCTTGTTCCAGGGGTTGGGCTACGCCGACACGGGCACTAGTCGCAATCCCCTTGCGGGGAAGCATCTTTTGCAACAACACGGTTGCTACTCGTCTGGTAAGGCACACATTTGGAAGTCGCAATCCCCTTACGGGGAAGCATCTTTTGCAACGAAAAAGGTGCTGACCAGCAAGTTCGCCAAGGTTACCGAGTCGCAATCCCCTTGCGGGGAAGCATCTTTTGCAACGGTAACCCCCAAGAAATCACGTCCTGGACAGGGCCGGCAAAAGGGGGGTTTATGAGAAAGATGAGGTTTGGAATATGCATAGGGCGAATAGAGAGGGTTTTGCGGGGTTTGGCGCGATGCAAAGCCGCTTTCGGAAAGGGCGATGAGATGTACAAAGCGCATATTGCCCTTGGGCATGGGAAGGATGGGCTTTCAAGATCCCCATCCGGGCATCCGGACAAGAACATTATAGCATTTCCGCGAAGATTTGACCGCGTCTAGTGGGCGTGGCGGGGGTTGCGGCTGGAAAGGTTCGCTCCAAAACTACCGCCTGGGATAGTGTCCTTTGCGCCGTGTCAAATGGGGGGTGGGAGTGTGATATGGGTCACTTTACGGCAAATGGTTTAGGACCGTCCGGCGCCATCCTCTTCCGGCAACCTGGCCAGGTCCTCCAGGGACCCGTGCAGCGGCTCCCCGCGTACCGAACCCTTGCCCTCCCCTCCTCCGGGCCACCGCCTCCGGGCCTGCTTCCATGGCCAGGCCCACCAGGTCCAGGACGCCGACAAGGGAAAACCGCCCCTCTCAGCGCAGGCCTACCCTTCCCCGTTGGGGCGGGGATTCACCCTAGAGCAGCCTAGAGCGTGGAAGCCCTCTGGTCCAGGGAAAGGAGCTGCCCCCGGGGTAGGTCCCGGGGGCTTGGGGCCTCGAGGCCTACCTTTGGGCCACGCTGCGGTTGTACCGCTCCAGGGCCTGGTCAGCCCGGGACTTGGCCTCCCTCAGGGCCTCCCGGGCGGGCTTGCCTCGCAAGGTCTCCTCCCAAGCGGCCTGCACGTACTGGCGGATCTCGGGGAAGGCTCCCATGAGGCAGCCGGCACTGGCGGTGTTGGCCTTGCTGGTGAGGAGCTGCTGGATGGCGGTGGTGTAGTTGGGCTGGCGCACGTGGGCCTGGCGCACCTCGGGGAGCTCGGTTACCCCCTGGACCACGGGGAAGTAACCGGTGGCCAGGTGCCACTTGGCCTGGGTCTTGGGCTCCAGGAGGAAGCGGATGAAGGCCCAGGCCGCCTTGGTCTCAGCCTCGGGGAAACCCTTCAGGAGGTAGAGGGCGGCACCCCCTATCGCCACCCCGTTGCGCTGGCCCACGTAGGGGTAGAAGGCAGTGCGCAAGGGGAAGCGGTTCCCCACCTGACGCAGGACCCCGGTGAGGCTGGCGGTGGAGTACGCGGCGATGGCCGCCTGCCCCTGGGCGAAGAGGCTTTGCGAGTCCGCCCAGGTGCGCCCCGTGTTGGCCGCCACCCCCTCCCGCACCAGGCGGGCGTACATGTCCAGGAAGGCCACCGCAGCCTCGTTGTCAAAGGTGACCGCCGTGGCCCGGGCCTTCCTACCGTTTTCGTTGTTGCAGAAGTACTCCCCGGAGTTGTAGGAGATCTGCTCCACGAACCAGGAGTCAATGGGGATGGACAGCCCATACCGCAGGGTGCGGCCCTGGGCGTCCTTCTTGGTGAGCTTGCGGGCCGCCTCCTCCAGGTCCTTTAGGCTCCAGCTGGGCCGGAAGGCCACTCCCGCCTCCTCAAAGGCGGCCATGTTGAAGTAGAGGATGGGGTTGGAGGAGTTAAAGGGCAGGCCGTAGAGCTTCCCGTCCACCGTGTAATAGTTGCGGGGCTGGGCCAGGAAGCGGCCCAGGTCAAACCCCTCCTTGCGGGCCAGGTCCTCGAGGGGTAGCACCGCACCCGAGTCAGCCAGGATCCGGGCCCCGATGTCGTACACCTGGATCACGTGGGGGTATCCCCGGCCCGCCCGCAGGGCGGCCAGGAGCTTGTTGATGCCATCGTCGTAACTCCCCACATACTGGCTCTTCACCCGGACCTCTCGCTGGCTCTTGTTGAACTCCTGGACCAAGGCCTCCGTGGCCTCTCCCAGGACCCCGCCCATGGAGTGCCAGAACTCAATGGTCACCTGCTGGGCCTGGGCCCCAGCCAGAAGGGCCAAGGCCACCAGGCCGGCCACCGTCCTCCTAAACTGCTGCATCCGCATCACCTCCTATCCCTTCAGCCCGCCCAGGGCGATGCCCCGTACAAAGGCCCTTTGGGCGAGCAGGAAGGCCACCAGGGTGGGAAGTAGGACCAGGATGGCCCCGGCCGCCACCACGTTCCAACGGGCCACCTCCTCGTTCAGCATGTAGTTGACCGCTATCTGGGCGGTCTGCAGCTCCCGGCTTTTCGTGACCACCAGGGGCCAGAGGTACATGTTCCAGGCCCCGAGGAAGGTCACGGCCGCCAGCGCCCCCAAGGCCGGGGCCGAAAGGGGTAGGGCCACGTGCCAGAGCATCTGCCAGTGGTTGGCCCCATCCATGCGGGCGGCATCAAAGTAGTCCTCGGGGATGGTGCGCAGGAACTGCCTCAGGAGAAAGACGCCCAAGGGACTGGCCAGAAAGGGGACCACCAGGGCCAGGTAGGAGTCCAGCCACCCCAGCCGGTCCACCAGGAGGTAGAGGGGGAGAAACGTCACCTCCCCCGGGACCAGGAGGAGGGCCACCGCCAGGCCGAAGAGGAGTTCCCGGCCCCGGAAACGCAAACGGGTGAGGGCGTAGGCGGCAAGAAGGCTGGTGGCGAGGACCCCCAGGGTGATGGCGGTGGAGACCACGAGGCTATTCAGGAGGAAACGGCCTAGGGGGAACTGGGAGAAGGCCTCCACGTAAGGGGCCAGGGTGGGGTTCGGGGGGAGGAGGCCTGGGGTGTAGAGATCCGCCTCGGTGCGCAGGCTGGCGGAGACTAGGGTCAGGAGGGGCAGGACCAGGAGGAAGGAGAGGCCCCCTGCCAGAAGGTAGGTGAGGGCCAGGCCTTGGAGCCTACGCCGCATAGTGCACCCTCCTTCCCAGGAGCCAGAACTGCAGGCCCGCCAAGGCCAGCAGCACCAGGAAGAGGAGGAAGGCCTCAGCGGCCGCCAAGGGCACACGGAAGTTGAAGAAGGCGTCCTGGTACACCCGGTAGATCCACACCATGGAGCTCTCCGCGGGGCCCCCGCGGGTGAGCAGGTGGATCTGGCCGAAGGCGGTGAGGCTCTTCAGGAGCACCAAGAGGCCGGTCAAGAAGAGGGTGGGGGAAAGGAGGGGCAGGGTGATGCGCCAAAACCGCGTCCAGGGTCCGGCCCCGTCCACGGTGGCCGCCTCCAGGACCTCCTCGGGAATGTTCT
Source organism: Thermus altitudinis (assembly GCF_022760835.1). GTDB lineage: Bacteria > Deinococcota > Deinococci > Deinococcales > Thermaceae > Thermus > Thermus altitudinis. The sequence goes on along the minus strand of NZ_JAKTNQ010000029.1, from coordinate 12,797 downwards.
GGAGCCCGGCGGTGAGCAGGATGGCGGTGAACCCCACCCCCGCCCAGGCGGTGATCACCGCCAAGGTGGGCAGGGCCAGCTCCGGGCTGGTGAGCCACGGCATCGGGGGCAGGCCCAAGGCACCCAGCACCCGGTTGGCATACCCCCCCACGGGGTGCAGGAACCAGCCCCAGGCCACCGCGGCCACCGCGGTGGGCACGGCGGTGGTGAGGAAGAAGAGGGTGCGGAAGAGGGCCACCCCCGGGTAGGGCCGGTAGACCAGCAGGGCGGCCACAAGGCCCAGGAGGAGCTCCAGGGGAGCGGTGATCAGGGCAAACTTCAGGGTGAGCCCGACGCTTTTCCAAAACTCGGGACGGGCCAGGGCCTCGCCGTAGTTGGCAAGCCCCGCCCACTCCCGCCCCCGGCCGAAGAGGTCCTCCTGGTGCAGGGAAAGCCAGAGGGCCTCCCCCACGGGCAGGATCATGAAGAGGAGGAAGAGGCCGTAGGCGGGTAGGAGGAAGGCCAAGGCCTCCAGGCCCGCCCGCATCCGCCTGGCCCCTCGCCTCTCCCTAGGCCAACTCCCTTGCACGAGGCCCAGGCTAGCGGGGCCATGTCAGGGCTGGGTCAAGGGCGTCCACAGGATTGGGGCTCCGTTAAAAACGGGCTTGGGCCGGGCCTAGGGGCCCAGGCCTCCAGGGGGCCCGTCCCCTTCCGCGCCGCTACCGCCCAGGCCGCGGGGGCGGCCAAGCCCCCCCGGCCACCACCGCGAGGCCCCAGGCGGGGACCCCTAGCGCCGCCTGGCCCAGGTGAGGCCCAGGAGGGCCAGGAGGGTCACGTAGAGGAGGACGGAGGCCACGGCGCTCGCCGCCCGGAAGTCCTCCCTCAGGCTCTGGAAGAGGAGGAGGGGGAGGGTGATGGTACCGAATCCCGCCACCATGCTGGTCACCTCAAACTCCCCCATGGAGATGGCGAAGACCACCAGGCTACCGGAGAGGACCGCGGGCAAGAGGTTGGGAAGGAGCACGTGGCGCAGCCGGGCCCAAAGGCCGGCCCCCGAGGCCCTGGCCGCCTCCATGAGGAGGCCCACCTCGAGGCCCGCCAGCCCCGCGTATACCGTCCGGAAGAAGAAGGGGAAGCCCAAGGCGGCGTGCCCCAGGACCACGATCCCCAGGGTCCCCGAGAGGGCCAAGGGGGGGCGGTTGAAGGCCAGGAGAAAGCCCAAGCCCAGCACCAAGGGAGGTACCAGGAGGGGAAGAACCTGGACCAGCCTCCGCAGGCTCTGCCCGGTGCGGCCGGCCCAGGTGTGGGCCACGTAGGCGGTGGGCACCCCCACCAGGATGTTGATGGCCACCGCCAGGAGGGCCACCCTCAGGGAGAGGAGGGCGGCCTCCAGGTACCGGGGATCCTGGGCCACCCGGGCGTACCACTCCAGGGTGAACCCCTCGGGCAGGACGTCCAGCCACATCCGGCTGAAGGAGTAGACCACGGGGGCCAGAAGGGGTAGGACCAGGTACAGGAGGAGGAGGGCGAAGGCGGTCCAGCCCAGGGCCTTCAATGCCGGAACCTCCTTTCCCAAAGGGCCAGAAGGTAGAGGCCCACCCCGGTGCTGGCCATGAGGAGCACCGCCAGGGTGGAGGCCAAGGGCAGGTCGAAGGTGCTCTCCGCCACCAGGCTGTAGATCTGCAAGGAGAGGAGGTTCTTGGCGAAGCCCGTCAGGGCCAAGGCGGTGCCAAAGGCCCCCATCATCCCGGCGAACACGATGCTGCTTCCCGCCAGGATCCCGGGCATCAGGGCGGGGAGGAGCACCCCGGTCCAGGCCCGCAAAGGGGTGGCCCCCGAGGCCCTGGCCGCCTCCATCAGGCTCCGCCCCACGCTCTCCATGAGGGGCATGAGGGCCAGGGCGAAAAGGGGGATGTTGTAGAGGGGAAAGACCACGAAAAGCCCCACCCAGGAGTAGAGGTCAAAGCGGGGCAGGCCCCAGGCCCCCAGGAGCTGGTTCACCACCCCGTTCCTCCCCAGGAGGACGATGAAGCCAAAGGCCACCACCAGGCCGGAGAGGGAGGCGGGGATGGCGTAAAGGCTGAGGAGGAACCGTTTGGGGCGCAGGGGAAGCATGGCCGTCCAGTAGGCCAGGAACAGGCCCCCCGCGGCCGCGGCCAAGGTGGAGAGGCCCGCGAACACCAAGGAGTTGCGCCAGGCCTCCAGGTAGGAGGGGGCGGCCAAGGCCCTCAGGTAACGCTCCAGGCTGAGCCCCCCGGGGGTGGCGAGGCTTCGCTCCAGGATGGAGGCCAGGGGGTAGGCGAAGAAGAGGGCCATGAACAGGAGCCCCGGCACCAGGAGGAAGCGCTCGCCACGCACCCCTCACCCCCTAGCGGACGGTCTCCGCGTAGTACTTCTGCAAGGGCTCGGAGACCTCCTCCTCCCTCTTGTAGTCCACGAACCGCACCTTGGCGTAGGCGCTCCTAGGCGGGTACTTGGCGGCGATCTCCTTGGGCAGCTCCACGTCGGGGCGGATGGGGCTCACGAAGGCCTGGGCGAAGAGGCTCTGGCCGTACTTGGAGAAGAGGAACTCCAGGAAGAGGCGGGCGGTGTTGGGGTGGGGAGCGTTGCGGGCGGCAATAACCCCGCCCCCGTTGGCCAAGGACCCGTCCTCGGGGATCACCACCTCCGTGGGGAAGGGGAAGCGCTCCTTCCAGGCCAGCAGGTTGTAGTCGTAGTTGATGAAGATCCCCACCTCCCCCCGCTCAAACTTGGCCGTGGTCACCTTGGCCTCCACCGCCCCGATGTTCCCCAGGCGGTGGAGCCGGGCGAAGAAGTCCACCCCGGCCTTGTAGTTGTAGGGATCCCCGGTGAGGCCGTAGGCGGCGCTCAGGATGGTGGCCACCCCGGTGCCCGTGGCCCGGGGGTCCATGTACTGGATCATCCCCTTGTACTCGGGGCTTTCCAGGTCCTTCCAGGTCCTGGGCACCCTTTTCACCAGCCGGGTGTTCACGATCCAGCCCAGGGTCCCCTTGTAGCCCGCGTACCAGACGGAGCCGTCCTTCCCCACCCCCTTCTGCCCCTCAGGGATGGCGGCCCAGGAGGTGACCCGGTAGGGCAGGGTCAGGCCCTCCTCCGCCAGCTTCATGGCAAAGGCCGGCTTCAGGTCCGCGATGTCGTTTTTGCTGGCCCCCTCCTCCCGCATCCGGGCCAGGACCACCGCGCTGCCCATGTCGATGTCCTGCTGGCGGATGCCAAAGAGCCGCTGAAACTCGGCGAAAATCCCCCCGTAGTTGGCCCAGTCCTTGGGCATGCCGTAGGAGTTGATCACCCCGCCCTCCGCCCGGGCCTTCTGGGCCAGGTCCCGGATGTAGGCGTTGTCCAGCTCCGGGGGTAGCTTAGCCCCCGCCTGGGCCCAGGCCCCCTCCTTGAGGGCCAGGGGCAGGATACCCAGGGCCGCAAAGCCGACCGCCAAAACCACCCAATGCCTTCCCTTCATGCTTCACCTCCCATTGCCTCGGGGACAAGCCCCGCTTCGGCCAAAGCCCTGTGCACCTCCAGGTACTCCTCCACCCCCCTTGGGGGGAGCTCCACCAGGACCGTGTAGGGCCCCCGGGCCCAGGCCGCAAGGGCCTCGGGGGCGGGGGGCAGGTGGAGGTCGAAGCGCCCATCGTTGGCGTGGGCGTGGATGTGGACCAGCCTCCCCCCTAGGGCCTGGAGAAAGGCCTCCGGGGCCTGGCCCGCCAGGGCCGCGTGCCCCAGGTCCAGGCAGAACTCCAGGCCCGCCACCCCCAGGAAGAGGGCCATCTCCTCCGGGGTCCTGGGCACCTCCTGGGGGGCGGGCAGGTTCTCCAGGGTGAGGCGCAGGCCCAGCTGGGAGGCCATCCCGGCCAACCCCTCCAGGGCCTCCAGGGCCCGCTCCCGGTAGGCCCGCCTCAGCCCCTCCTCCTCCCGCCGCAGGGCCTCGTGGTGGGGGGAGAGGCCCGGGGGCGGGTAGTCCGTCCAGGGGACGTTGCCCGCGTGCAGGTTCACCAGGAAGGCCCCCATGCGGGCCGCCCTCTCCAGGTCCTCCCTAAGCACCCTCAAGGAGGCCTCCCGCACCTCGGGAAGGAGGGAGCCCGGGTAGACGTCCTGGTAACGGGCGTGGAAGGTGAGGGCGTACCCCATGGCCCGGGCCTCTGCGGCCACCGGGGCCAGCCGGGAGGCCGCGGAGCCGGGGACCTCGATGAAGGCGTACCGCCCGGCCAGGGCCCGGGCGTAGGCCAGGAACTCGCTGGGCTCCTTGGGGGGGCGGAAGCCGAGCCTCATCCTCCCTCCGGCACAAAGGGGGCCTCCGGGGGCAGGGCCAGCCGCACCCGCTCCCCTGGGGCGGGTACCCCCTCTGGGGGCAGGTCCACCTTGAGGAAGAGGCCCTCCGCCTCCACCTCCAGGCGCACCAGGCTCCCCAGGTAGGTGGCCAGGACCACCCGGCCCTCCAGGAATCCCCCCTGGTCCAGCCGGAGCCGCTCCGGGCGGAGGAGGAGGTACCCCCTCCCCTCCCCCCGGACCCGCACCGGCCAGGCCCGGCCCCGGTGGAAGAGGCCCTCCCGGGCCTCCCCGGGGACCAGGACCCCGCTGCCCACAAAGCCGGCCACAAAGGCCGTGGCGGGCTCCTCGTACACCTCCTTGGGGGTCCCCAGCTGCTCCAGCCTACCCTCCCGCATCACCGCGATCCGGTCCGAGAGGGCCAGGGCCTCCTCCTGGTCGTGGGTTACGTAGAGGGTGGTGAGGCCCGTCTCCCCTTGGAGGCGCTTCAGCTCCCCCCGAAGCTCCTCCCGGATCCTGGCGTCCAGGGCGGAGAGGGGCTCGTCCAGGAGGAGGACCTTGGGCTCCCGGGCCAGGGCCCGGGCCAGGGCCACCCGCTGCTGCTGCCCACCGGAGAGCTCCTTGGGGTAACGCCCCTCCAGGCCCACCAGGTGCACCATCTCCAGAAGCTCCCCCACCCGCCTCCGCACCTCCCCTTCCGGAAGGCGCCGCAGGCGCAGGGGAAAGGCCACGTTCCCGAACACGGTCATGTTGGGGAAGAGGGCGTAGTGCTGGAACACCATGCCGATGGGCCGCCGCTCGGGGGGCAAGGGGTTGACCACCTCCCCGCCGATGAGCACCTCCCCCCTGTCCGGGGCCTCAAAGCCCGCCACCAGGCGCAGGGTGGTGGTCTTCCCGCATCCCGAGGGCCCCAGGAGGGTGAAGAACTCCCCCTCCCGTAGGCGGAGGTCCAGGCCCTCCACCGCCCTCACGGGACCAAAACGCTTGTGTACACCCTTCAGCTCCACCACCGTCCATCACCCTTTACCATCCATGTCAGAGGCGTGTCATGGCCCGGTAGTAGGCGGCCACCAGGAGGAGGGTGAGGAGGAGCAGGAGGTAGCCCATGGCGCTGGCCCCCGAGAGGTCCAGGCCCAGAAAGGCCTTGCGGTAGATGAAGTAGCTCACCAGGTCCGTGGCCGAACCCGGCCCCCCCCGGGTGAGCACGTAGACCAGGTCGTAGGTGCGCACCTCGGTGAGGGTCTGGAGGATGAGGAGCACCACCAGCACCGGCCTCAGTAGGGGGAGGGTCACCCTGAGGAAGGCCTGGAAGGGGGTGGCCCCGTCCACGTAGGCGGCCTCCAGGGGCTCCCGGGGGAGGCTCCTGAGCCCCGCCAGGAGGACCAAGGCGGCGAAGGAAACCTGCTGCCACACGTCCACCAGGGCCAAGGAGAGGAGGGCGTAGCGCACGTCCCCAAAGAAGTCCACCCCTCCAAAGAGGTAGGCCAGGATGCCCAGCTCGGGGTGGAGGATCATCTTCCAGATGAGCCCCACCCCCACCGGGGCCACCAGCATGGGCAGGCCCACCACCACGTAGTGGAACCCCTTGAGGGGCAGGTTCTGGTGGAGGAGGACGGCCAGGAGGAGGCCCAGGACCAGGGTGAGGCCCACGGTGAGGGCCACGTACAGGGCCGTGAGCCCCAGGGCGTGCAGGAAGTAGGGGTCCCCCAAGGCCTCGGCAAACCGCCCGGGGCCGCTAAGGGCGTAGCTGGGGCTCAGGAAGGTGTAGCGGGTGAAGGAGAGGAAGAGGGCGTAGAGCAGGGGGAACCCCACCACCCCCGCCAGCACCAGCAGCCCGGGCAGGGCCAGGGCCCAGGCGAACCTCCTCTCCCCCACCCCTCCCTCCTCAACGCAAAAGCCCCGCCTTGCGCAGGAGCCCCTCCAGCCCCTTGGCCGCGTCCTGGAGGGCCTGGCGGATGCCCTTCTGCCCCGCGGCGGCCAGGCTGATCTCCCGGCCCACCACGTCCTCCATCTCCGCGGTGTAGGCGAAGATGGGCACCTTCTTGGCCTGGGCGATGATGGCCTCCGCCTGGCGGTAGTAGGGGTACCTGCGCAGCACCCCGGGGTCCTGGAAGGCGTCCTTACGGGTGGGCGCGTGCCCCTTAAGGGCCCGTTTCAGCACGATTTCCTTGGACTCCACCCAGGATATAAACCGCCAGGCCGCCTCCTTGTTGGCGCTGTTCCTGGGGATGGCCCAGCCCCAACCCCCGTTGACCCCTACCCCGCCGGGCATGGGGGCCAGGGCCACCTTGCCCGCCACCTTGGGGCACTGCCGGGGGTCGTCCAGCTGGGGGAGCATCCACCAGTAGGTGACCATGCTGAAGGCCTGGCCCTGGCACATCACCCGGAAGGTATCGTCCAGGTTGAAGTTCAGGGCCCCCTTGGGGGCCGCCTGGCGGATGTTCCGCACGTAGAGGGTCAGGGCCTTCTCCCCCTGGGGGCTGGCCAGGGTGACCCGCCAGTTGCGGTCCACATAGTCCCCCTTGGCGGCGAAGAGGTAGTTGGAGAACTCCATGAAGTTGGGATCCCCCCGCTGCCCCTGCATGGCGGCCCCGGAGACCCCCGCGTTTTTGGCCATGAAGAGGGAGGTCTCCACGTACTCCTCCAGGGTGCGGGGCAGGGTTAGGGCCCTCCCGTGCTGGGCCCGGAACCGCTCCTTGAGGTCCTGGCGCCCCAGGAGGTCCTTGCGGTAGATGAGGCCCATGGCGTAGTTGTACATGGGGATCATGTAGAGGGTGCCCCGGTAGTACCCCACCAGGTCCAGCATGCTGGGGAAGTAGGGGGAGAGGTCAAAGCCCGAGGCCTTCACGTAGGGTTCCAAGGGCTCCAGCCAGCCCGCGGCCGGGAACTCCCCAGCCCAGAGGAAGTCCACCTGCAGGAAGTCGTAGGCGTTGGTGGGAGCCAGGAACTGGGCCACCAGCTTGTCGTGCATGGCGCTGTACTGGACCTTCTCGAACTCCACCCGGATCCCCGTCTGCCGTTGGAACTCGGGGAGGAGCTCCTCGATGATCCGGGTTTCCGGGACGTCCTCCATGAGGGCCCGGAGCACCACCCCCTGGGCCAGGCCCAGGCCCAGGCCTACAGCTGCCGCCAAAAGCCACCTTTTCACACCACCACCTCCTTTTCACTTCACTGCCCCCAGGGTGAGACCTTCCACCAGGTACCGGTCCACCAGGCGGGCGAGAAGGGCCACGGGAAGGATGGAGAGCACCACCCCGGCCGCCACCTGGGCGAAGAGGACCCCCCTTTGGGTCACCAGGGTGGAGAGGGCCACGGGCACGGTCTGGGTCTCCCGGCCCGAGAGGAGGAGAGCGAAGAGGAACTCGTTCCAGGAGAGCAGGAAGCCCAGGATGCCCGCGGCGAAAAGCCCCGGGGCGGCCAGGGGCAGGACCACCCGCAGGAAGGCCTGGAAGGGGGTGGCCCCGTCCACCCGGGCCGCCTCCTCCAGCTCCCGGGGGATGCCCTGGAAAAACCCCATGAGGAGCCAGGACATGAAGGGCAGGGCAAAGGCCAGGTAGGCCAGCACTAAGGCGGTGAGGGAGCCGGAGAGCCCCAGGAGGCGCATGAGGGCAAACAGGGGCAGGGCCAGGACGATGGGGGGGATCATCTGCACCGCCAGCACCGCGAACCTCAGCCCGTGCCCCCCCAGGCCGTAACGGGCCAGGGCGTACCCCAGGCCCGCCGCCAGGGGCAGCCCCAGCAGGACCACCAGGGAGGCCACCAGGAGGCTGTTGCGGAAGGCCTTGCCAAAGGGCCCCTGCAGCACCTGGGCAAAGTTCTCCAGGGTCCAAGGCCCCCATACCGGGGGCAGGGCGTAGGCCAGCCCCTCGGGCAGGAGGGCGCTCCTCAAGGTCCAGAGGAGAGGGAGGAGGAAGGCCAGACTGAAGGCCCAAAGGGCCCCGTGGGCCAGCAGGCGCAGGGCCCTAGAAGATCCAGGCACCGCCGTTCACCTCCAGGGCCTCCCCGGTGATGAAGTCGCTGTCGGGGCCCGCCAGGAAGCTCACCGCCTTGGCCACATCCTCGGGGAGCTCCAGCCGGCCCAAGGGGGTTTGCCGGATGTAGTCCGCCACCACCTCCTCGGGGGGGATGCCCCGAAGCCGGCTCTCCCAGACCACTTCCCTCTCCTGCATGGGGGTGCGCACGAACCCGGGGTTGACCGCGTTCACCGTGATCCGGTAGGGGGCCAGCTCCTTGGCCGCCGCCTGGACCAGGCCCAAGACGGCCCACTTGCTGGCGGTGTAGTGGGCCAGAAGGGGGGCCGCCTGCCGGGCGGCCATGGAGGCGATGGCGATCAGCTTGCCCCGCACCTCCCGGCCCGGCATGGGGGGCTGGTCCACCATCCGCCGGGCAAAGGTCTGCAGGGTGAGGAAGGTGCCCTTGGCGTTCACGGTGAGGTTGTAGTCCCACTCCTCCTCCGTGAGGTCCAGAAAGCGGTTCATGGTGGAGACCCCCGCGTTGGCCACCAGCACGTCCAGCCGGCCGTCCTCCCCAAAGACCCGTTCCCGGGCCGCCTCCAGCTGGGGCCTCTGGGTCACGTCCAGGGCCAGGTGGGGCATGCCCAGGGCCTCGGCCACCTCCCTGGCCCGCTCCCCGTCCCGATCCGTCACCCAGACCTTGAAGCCATCCCGGGCCAGGCGCTCCGCGATGGCCTTGCCGATTCCCGAACCTGCTCCCGTCACCAAGGCGTTTGGCATACTACCCCCCAAGCCTGGGAAAGAGGTCCTTCAGCCGCCCGTAGAGCTCCCGGTAAAGCCCATAGAGGTGCCGGTAGACGGGAATCCAGGCGGCCTCCGGCTCCGTCACTTCCTCCACCCGCCGCCTCAGGTCCCCATACCCCCAGAGGCCCGTGGCCACCCCCGCCAGGAAGGCGGTGCCGTAGGCGCTCCCCAGGTTCCCCTCCGCCAGCTTGGCCAGGGGCTTCTCCAGGACGCTGGCCAGGATCCGGCGCCAAAGCCGGCTCCTGGCCCCCCCATCCATGACGAAAAGCCGCTCCACCCGGTGCCCCCTGGCCTCCAGGACCTCCAGGTGGTGGCGGAAGGCGTAGGCCACCGCCTCCAGGAGGGCCCGCCAGAGGTGGGCCGGGGTGTGGGTAAGGGTGAGGCCCACCACCACCCCCCGGGCCTCGGGGTCGTGGATGGGGGTCTTCTCCCCCAGGAAGTAGGGCAGGACCACCACCCCCTCCCCCCCGGGGGGCACCGCCTCCGCCTCCCGGTCCAGCTGGGCAAAGTCCAGGCCGGGGCGGAAGGCGTCCCGGAACCAGCGCAACAGGCTTCCCGTGGTGGCCATGCACCCGTTGATCACGAAGAGGCCTGGGATGTCGTGGAAGTCGATGAAGAGCTCGGGGATGGGGGCAAACCGGTCCACGGCATAGAGGAAGTCCCCGGCCCCACCCAGCTTCACCACCGCCTCGCCCCCCTCCCGTAGGCCGGAGGCCAGGGCTGCGGCGATGTGGTCCGCGCTTCCTGCGATCACGGGCAGGCCCGCGGGCAGCCCCAGGTCCCGGTGGCCCGGGCCCACCTGCCCCACCACCTCCCAGGGCCGGCGCACCGGGGCCAGGAGCCCCTCCCCCACCCCCACGTAGCCCAGGACCTCCTCCAGCCAAGCCTCCCGCCTGGGGTCCCAGAGGCCCGACTCCAGGGCCCAGTTGGCCTCCTGGTACCGCTCCCCCGTGAGACGGAAGACCAGGTGCTCGTAGGAGCCCGAGATCCAACGCACCCTGGCCCAGACCTCCGGCTCGTGCCGCCTCAGCCAGAGGAGCTTGGGGGCCAGGACCTGCTGGTTCCAGGTGGCCCCGGTGCGGGCGAAGAGCCACCCGTCCCCGAACCGCTCCCTAAGCTCCCGGATCTCCGCCACCGCCCGGGCGTCGTTCTGCTGCAGGGAAGGGCGGAGCACCTCCCCCCCCTCCCCGTGGAGGACCAGGGCGGGCACCATGCCCGAGAGGCCCAGGGCCCTCAACCCCTCTGGGGCACGCCCCTGGAGCACCTGCGAGACCACCCGCCCGAACCCCACCCACCAGTCCCCGGGGTCCTCCTCCGCGTGGCCGGGCCGGGGCGAGCGGAGGGCATGGGGGTACTCCGCCTCCGCCAGCACCTGGGCCTCCTCCGAGAGGAGGACGGCCTTGACGGAGGTGGTGCCGATGTCCACACCCAGGACCATCACCGCCCCCGCACCGCCCGCACCCGGGCCATGAACTCCTGGGCCCTCCTGGGGTCCACGGGGTTGAAGGTGTACCCCTCCCGCTTCAGGGCCGTGCCCACGATCACCCCGTCCGCCACCTCCAGGATGGCCGCCACCGTGTCGTGGCGCACCCCGGTGTTGGCCAGGACGGGCACCTGGGGCAGGGCCTCCTTCACCGCCTTCAGGTGGGCCAGGTCCACCCCCTCCCCGGTCATGGGCCCCGAGACCAGGATGGCGTCGGCCAGGCTGGAGAAGACCGCGCTTTTGGCCCTCTCCACCACGGAGCGGGTGTCCAGGGGGGAGGCGAACTCCGCGGATACGTTGTAGAGGAGGAAGAGGTCATCCCGCCCCAGGCGCCTGCGGTAGCGGAGGGCCTCCGCCGCCCTTCCCTCCCAGAGGCCCATGTCGGAGCCGTAGAGCCCGGTGAAGATCTCCCGGGCGAACTGAGCCCCCGTGGCCGCGGCCAGGGCCATGGTGGCCAGGGGGTCCCACAGCACGTCCACCCCGAAGGGCAGCCGGATCTCCTCCCGCAGCCGGCCGATCACGTAGGCCATGGTGGCGGTGCTGGCCGGGTCCACCCTTAGCTCATAGGGCCGGTCGTTCTCGTTGCCGAACATCACCGCGTCCACCCCGGCCTCCTGGAGGGCCAGGAGGTCCGCGCGGGCGGCGGCCACGATCCCCTCCAGGTCCCCCTCGTACAGGGGGGTTCCAGGGAGGGCCTTGAGGTGCACCATGGCCACCACGGGCTTGTGGCCGAAAAGCTCCTCAAACCTCTTCACGAACCACCTCCACAGGTACCAAGGCCTCCAGGGCGGGGTCCTGGAGGTCGGTGATCACCAGGTGTAGGGAGGCCAAGGGGCAGACCAGGGCCGGGGCCCGCCGGCCCCACTTGCTGCGGTCGGAAAGGAGCACCGTGCGCCTGCTCACCGCCATGGCCTTGCGCTTCACCGCGGCCTCCTCGAAGGTGTGGTTGGTGACCCCATCGGGGCCGAAGGCGTCCGCCCCTAGGAAGAAGAGGTCGGCCCTTACCCCCTCTAGGGCCTCCTCCACCCAAGGCCCTACCAGGCTGTAGAAGCCGTTCCGCACCCGCCCCCCGGGGATCCACACCTCCGTCTCCCCCTGGGATACGGCTTGGGCTATGGGGAGGTCCAGGGCCACCACCCGGACCCTCTTCCCGGCCAGGAGCTGGGCCAGGGCCAGGGTGGTGGTCCCGGAGTCCAGGATCACCGTGGCCCCCTCGGGCACCTCCTGGAGGGCCCTTCGGGCAATGGCCTCCTTGGCCCGGGTATTCTGGGAGAGCTTCACCGCATAGGGGGGCTCGGCCTCGGGCAGGTAGGCGCCCCCATGGTCCCGCTGCAGGAGGCCCAGCCGGGCCAGGAGGGCCAGGTCCCTCCGGACCGTGGCCGGGGAGACGCCCAGGCGGTGGGCCAGCTCCTGGGTGCTCAGGCCCCCGTGCCGGCGGAGGAGCTCCAGGAGGTTCTGGCGGCGCAGTTGGGCTAGGGGCATTTTGCGCGATTTTAAGCGACCGTGCGCGTTTGTGTCAAGGGGGTCCTGGGCCCCTACCCCTTCCCCGGGGCGTCCCCGCGCCCCCTCAGCCCGGGCGGCCCAGGGGACAGGGCGGCCCCAGGAGGTCCTGGGCCCGGGCGGCCAGGGAGGGGGCCTTGGGGGAACCCCCCGCCCCTCGGCACGGGCTCCCCGGGGCAGGCCTCGGGGGGAAGCCGAAGGCCGCCTCGAGGGTCTGGCGGGGGTCCACCCGCCCGCTCCATGCCGGCCCCGCTCAAGCCCAGGCCGGGGAGCCCGCCCCCTGGCCCCAGGGCTCCACCCCCCGCCCTGAGGCCCCGGCCACGGCTGAGGCCCGGACCGGCCCACGGGGGTCCGCCTGGGCCGCATGCCCGTCCAGCAAGGCCCCCGGCCACTCCCCCTTGGGAAAACCCCGGAGGCCGGCCCGCCCGGGGATAGGGCTGCCCTGCGGCCCCTTGTGGCGGAGGGGCTCCTCACACCTCCGCCCGGTTATGGGGTTTAGCGCCCTCGGCGCCCTTTTGCCCGTGGGGTTTGTGGAGCGCCGCGCGCCAGCCGGGCCAGGGCTTACCTGCCCGCTACCGTTGGCGGAGGAGGGCAGCCGCCGCCAGGACCTGGAGGGTGAGGAGGGCCAGGAAGGCTGGTCCGTGACAACTCCCCGCTCTAAAGAGCGGGGCTTCTCGGCTCCGGGTGTAAACCCGTCCCCGAAGGCCCGTCCAAGCCCTGGCCAAGATGTTTACTGCCGCCGCTACGTCCCGATGGAGAAGAGTACCACAAGAGGGACAGGTGAACTCCCTGAC
>NZ_JAKTNQ010000028.1 GCF_022760835.1 Thermus altitudinis | reverse complement strand
GGCAGTAAACATCTTGGCTAAGGCTCGGACGGAGCCTTCAGAGGTGGGAATAAGCCCGCCTCTGAGAAGCCCCGCTCTTTAGAGCGGGGAGTCGTCACGAAACCCTGGATAGCCTCTTGGTCTATCTCCTAGTGGACCTGGGGAGCCTCCGCTTCACCCTGTACCGCAGGACGGCGGAGGGTTTTGTGGAAGAGGAGGGGGAGGAGGCCCCTATTCCCTGCTTGGGCCTCACCCTGAAGGTGGAGGAGGTTTTCCGCCTCTAGAATAGTTCCGCTAAGAAACCCAAGAGGGCTGTGCGGAAGGCCCGGGGGTTTTCCAGGTTGGCCAGGTGCCCGGCCCCGGGGAGGATGAGCATGCGGGCGTCGGGCAAGGCCTTGGCCAGGGCCTTAGCCTCCTCGGGAGGGGTAAGGGCGTCCTCCTCCCCCACCAGGACCAGGGCCGGGCGGTGGATCCCGGGAAGAAGGGGGGTGGAGTCGGGCCGTTCCGCCAGGGCCAGGAGGCTTCCTGCCACCGCCTCGGGGGTGGCTTCCAGGATGAGGGCCTTAGCCCTTTCCACCACCTCGGGCTTTTCCTCCCGGGTGGTCTTGCCCAGGTGGCTTGGGAGAAGGGCCTCGGGGAGGAAGCCCACCCCTTCCGCCAAGACCCGCTCCCTGAGGGCGTAGCGGTTTTTCCGGGCCTCCTCGGTGTCAGCTCCGGCGCGGGTATCCGCCAGGACCAAGCCCAGGAAGCGCTCCGGGGCCCTGCGCCACAGCTCAAAGATGAGGTAGCCCCCCATGGAAAGCCCCACGAAGACCGCCTCCTCCAGGCCGGCCTCGTCCATCTCCCCTAGTACCTTCTCTGCCGCCTGGGAAAGGGATAGCCCCAGGTAATGGGGGGCCAGCACGGGAAGCCGGCCTCGGAAGTAGGCCACCTCCTCCTGCCACATCTTGGGGTTATAGGGAAAGGCGTGCAAAAACACTACACCCCGCATCTAGGCCTCCTTCACCGCTTCCCCCTCGAGGCCCAAGGCCTTGAGCCGGGCGATGAGGCTTGGGTCCTCTACCACCACATAGTTGCGCCCCTCCTGGCTTTCCGCCCTTAAAAGCCCCGCCCTGGCCGCCTCCTTCCAGGCCTCCATCAGGTCGGGGTACTGGACCAGCAAGGGGGTCACCTTGTGGGCGGGGTAACGCCTCACCGCAAGGCCTCCTCCAGGGCATGCCAGGCCAAGGTGGCGCACTTCACCCGGGCGGGAAGCTTGGCCACCCCTTGGAGGGCCAGAAGGTCCCCTAGGGCTGGGTCAGGCGGGGCTCCTTCCACCACCATGGCCTGGAACTTCCTGGAAAGCTCCAGGGCCTCCGCCACCTTCTTCCCCTTCACCAGCTCGGTCATCAGGGAGGCGCTGGCGGTGCTGATGGCGCACCCTTGCCCCTGGAAGCGGATGTCGGCGATGGTATCCCCTTCCAGGCGCACCATCACCTCCACCTGGTCCCCGCAAGAAGGGTTCAGGCCCCCCGCGGTCTTGGTGGCCTGGGGCAGAACCCCGAAGTTCTTGGGGCTCTGGTAGTGCCTGAGGATGATCTCCCGGTAAAGCTCGTCAAGGACGCTCATGGATTCCCCCATTATAGCCAGGCCCGGTAGCGGGTGTGGATGCGGAGGAGGGCCTCCACGAAGCGGTCCACCTCCTCGAGGGTGTTGTAGAGGTAGAAGCTGGCCCGTGCGGTGGCCGCCAGGCCCAGCTTGCGGTGCAAGGGTTGGGCGCAGTGGTGCCCCGCCCTTACCGCAATCCCCTCCTGGTCCAGGAAGGTGGCCAGGTCGTGGGGGTGGAGGCGGCCTAGGGTAAAGGGAATCACCCCACCCCGGTCCTCCCCCCTAGGGCCATACACCTTCAGGTCCGGCACCTCGGAAAGGCGCCCTAGGGCGTATTCCAGGAGGGTCCGGTCGTGGGCAAAGACCCGTTCCATGCCGATTTCCATCAGGTAGCTGGCGGCCTCTCCCAAGGCGATGGCCTCGGCGATGGGAGGGGTGCCGGCCTCAAAGCGCTGGGGTGGGGGGGCGTAGGTGGAGCGGTCCACGTGGACCTCCCGGATCATCTCCCCACCCCCTAGGAAGGGTGCCATCCCTTCCAGGACCTCGTACCGGCCCCAAAGGACCCCGGCCCCCGTGGGTCCCAGCATCTTGTGGCCAGAAAGGGCCAGGAAATCCGCCCCTAGGGCCTTCACATCCACGGGTAGGTGGGGAGCGCTTTGCGCCCCGTCCACCACCACCAAGGCCCCCACCTCCTTGGCCCTCCTGGCGATCTCCGCCACGGGGTTGATGGTGCCCAGGACGTTGGACATGTGGACCAGGGATACCACCTTGACCCTATCCGTAAGGAGATGGTCCAAGGCGGAAAGGTCCAGCCGGCCCTCCTCGGTGAGGGGGATGGCCTTGATGCGGGCTCCCTTGAGCCCTGCCACCAGGTGCCAGGGCACGAGCCCGGCGTGGTGCTCCATCTCCGTTACCAGGATCTCGTCGCCCTCCTTCAGGTTCCGCAGGCCCCAGGCGTAGGCCACCAGGTTCAGGGCCTCGGTGGTGTTGCGCACGAAGATGATCTCCCTTTCCTCGGCGCCAAGGAAGCGGGCCATGCGGCGCCGGGCCTCCTCGTAGGCCTCGGTGGCCGCCACCGAGAGGCGGTAGGCCCCCCGGTGGACGTTGGCGTTGAGCTCCTTGTAGTAGCGGTCCAAAGCCTCCAGGACCCGCCTGGGCTTTTGGCTGGTGGCGGCGGAGTCCAGATAGACCAGATCCGGCCGCCCGGCAATCAGGGGGAAGTCTTCCTTGAGGGCAGTCAAGTCCATGCCTCCAGTCTAGTCCCAAGCCCCCGGGTGCGCCGGTGTTGTGTCCCACCCTTGCTCCCCAGGCTGGGGGCTAGGAGCTGACCCCGGGAGCTTTGCTCAAGCCCCTACCTTGGCGTGGCCGAGGCGGGCGATTCCCTAGTATCCGGGCCTCTAGAGTTTGGCCAAGGCCCTTTCCAACCGGCTTCGGGCCTCCTCCGCCACGGGCCTGAGCGCCTCCTGCGTTTCCCGCGGGAGCACCTGGAAGATGCCCCTGGGGTCCTGGAGCAGGATTTCCACGCCTTCTTCGCCCTCCCTTAGCACGGCGTTGCAGGGAAGGAGGAGGCCGATATCGGGTTCGGCCTCGAGGGCCTTAGCCGCTAGGCTGGGGTTGCAGGCGCCCAGGATCAGGTAAGGGGGCCTTTCCAGGCCCAGGCGGGCCTTAAGGGTGGCGGCCACGTCAATCTCCGTGAGGATCCCGAAGCCCTCTTCCTTCAAGGCGGCCTCCAGTCGGGCCCGGGCCTCGGCCAGGCTGGTCCGAAGGGTTTTCCTCAACTCCGTCATGGTACCCCCCTATCCTAAAGTTTAGCGAAACCTGGCCAGAAAGGAATGTTGTGGGGTTGACCTTGGGGCTTTCGGGGGGTATGGGAGAGCCTGGGCCCCCCAGGGCCCCATCTCCCGCCTCCAAAACCCCAAACCCCGCCCCCCTCGGGTAGGCCCCCAGGACCTCGAGGAGGGCCGGGTCGTCGTCCACCAGGAACACCCTCATGCGAGCTCGCGCTTCATGCGCTCTAGGGTTTCCTGGTCTATTTCCCCGCGGGCGTACCGCTCCTTGAGGATCTCCAGGGCCTTGTCCCGCCTTTCCGGGACCAAGGTACGCACCAGCCAGTAGAGGAAAAGCCCCAGGAGGACGAACCAAAGAAGTCCGAGGAGGGGTCCCCACCAACCCATGTACCACCAGTTTCCGCACCACCCCATACGTTCACCTCCCATCTGCACCTTAGCCAGGTCTCCTTAGGCTACGGCTGAGCTCTGGGGCCGGAATCCCTTCAGCCTCAGGGAGTTGCTGAGCACGAAGAGGCTGGACAGGCTCATGGCACCGGCGGCCAGCATGGGGTTTAGGAGAAGGCCGGTGAAGGGGTAGAGGACCCCGGCGGCCACGGGGATGAGGAGGAGATTATAGGCGTAGGCCCAGAAGAAGTTGAGGTAGATGGTCCTTAGGGTGCGTCGCGAGAGGAGGATGGCGTGCACCAGGCCCCAAAGGCTTGGCGCAAGCAGGATCACATCCCCTGCCTCCACCGCGATGTCCGTGCCCGTGGCCAGGGCCAGGCCCGCGTCGGCCTGGGCCAAGGCGGCGGCGTCGTTGATCCCGTCCCCCACGAAGATCACCCTCCGCCCCTGGGCCTGAAGTTGCCGTATGGCCTCCACCTTGCCCTCGGGGCGTACCCCGGCCAGGACCTCTTGGATTCCTAGGGCTTCGGCCACCCGCTGGGCCGGGACGGGGTGGTCCCCGGTGAGGAGGACGGGTCTAAGGCCCAAAGCCTTTAAGGCGGCCACCACCTCCTTGGCCTCGGGTTTGGGCGGGTCAAAGACGCCGAAGGCGGCTAGGAGTTTTTCCCCATCCGCCAGGTAAAGGGGGGTGTAGCCCTTTTGGGATAGCTCCTGGGCCTCCTCGGGAAGGGCCACCTTGAGCCGTTCCATGAGGGCCGGACCTCCCAGGTGAAGCCTCCTCCCTGCCACCACCCCCTCGATGCCCTCCCCGGGCAGGACCCGCACCCCCTCGGCCTCGGGTAGGGGAAGGTTCTTGGCCGCTTCTAGAACCGCCTTGGCGATGGGGTGCTCGCTCCCTCGCTCCAAGGCGGCGGCAAGCCGCAAAGCCTCTTCGGGCTTCAGGGCCAACCCCAGGGTTTCCGTGAGGGTGGGTTTTCCTTGGGTGAGGGTCCCCGTTTTGTCCAAGACCACGGTATCCGCCCGGGCCAGGCCTTCTACGGCTTGGCCCTTGCGGAAAATGAGGCCCATTTCGGCTGCCCTGCCCGTGGCCACAGCGATGGCCGCCGGGGTAGCGAGGCCCATGGCGCAGGGGCAGGCGATGAGGAGCACGGAAAGCAGGGCCACGAAGGCGTAGGAGAGACCAGGCCCCAAGAGGAGCCAAAGCCCGAAGGTGACCAAGGCGATGAGGAGCACGATGGGCACGAAGACGCTGGCAATGCGGTCCGCCACCTCCTGCACCCGGGGCTTGTAGGCCTGGGCCTCCTCCACCAGGCGGGCCATCTGGGCCAGGACCGTGGCCTCCCCCACCCGGCTTACCCGGATGAGGAGGGGGCCTTCCCCGTTCACCGTTCCCCCCACCACCTCATCCCCTGGTCCCTTGGCCTTGGGGATGGGCTCCCCGGTGAGCATGGCTTCGTCCACATGGCTGAAGCCCTCCACCACCACCCCGTCGGCGGGGATGCGCTCGCCGGGAAGCACCCGCACCAGGTCGTTGGGGATGAGGGCCTCGGTGGGGATTTCCCTTTCCTCTCCCTCCTGCACCACGCGGGCGGTCTTGGGCCTTAAGGCGAGGAGCTTGCGGATGGCCTCCGAGGCTTGGCCTTTGGCCCTTTCCTCCAGATGCTTGCCCAGGAGGATCAGGGCCAGGATCACCGCTCCCGCTTCCAAGTAGAGGTGGCGAGCCTCTTCTGGGAAGAGGGTGGGGAAGAGGAGAACCAAGAAGGAGTAAAGGTAGGCGCTTCCCGCCCCTAGGGCCACCAGGGTGCTCATGCCCAAAGCCCGGTGGCGCACCTCGGCCAGGGCCTGGCGGAAGAAGCGCCGGCCCGCGTAGAGCACGGGTAGGGCGGTGAGGACCTGGAGGATAGGGGGAACGTGGGGGAGGGGAAGGAGCATGGGCCCCATGGCCAGGAGGAGGGTGAGGAAGGCCAAGGGTAAGGCGATAAGGAGATCCGTGGGGTAAGCGGGGGCCTTCCTTTCCTCCTGGGCCACCTCCAGGGGCTCGTAGCCCGCTTCCCGGATGGCCTGGCGTAGGCGGGGAAGGGTCACGGTGTCCGGCAGGTACTCCACCAGGGCCTTTTCCGTGGCCAGGTTGACGTTTGCCGCAAGGACCCCAGGCAGTTTCTTCAAGGCCCGCTCCACCCGGGCCACGCAAGCGGCGCAGGTCATGCCCCGGATGGGGATCTCTACCCGGGCCACCACGGGTTCATAGCCGGCCTCCTCCACCCGCTTGAGCACCTCGGCCAGGTTCACGCCTTCTTGTAGCCGCAAAAAGGCCTCCTCAGTGGTGAGGTTGACCCGGGCTTCCTCCACGCCTGGGGCCCTTTTCAAGGCCCTTTCCACCCGCGCCACGCAGGCGGCGCAGGTCATGCCCTTGACCCCTACCTTCACCTCAAGAGCCATAGCCTAAAGGCGTGCATCTCCTGGGTCTGGGCAAGGATGATGTCCCGGGCCAGGTCCAGAACCCGCCGGTCCTTGGCGGTGCCTAGGGCCTCGAGGGCCATCTCCACTGCCCCTTTGTGATGCAGGAACATGAGCTCCACGAAGGCCCGGTCGGGATCCTGGGCCCCTTTGAGCTTTTGCAGCATGGCGGTCATCTCCTTTTCCATGGCGGCGTAGGCCGCCTGGTCCATTCCGCCCATTCCCGCCAACCAGCCCTTCATGAGGGCGATCTCCCGTTCCTGGTCCTTCAGGATGGCCTCGGCCCAGGCCCTTACCTGGGGGTCCTTGCCCTTTTCCAGAACGTAGCGGGCCATCGCCAAAGCGCCTTCATGGTGCGCTATCATGCCCGAGAGAAAGCTCCGCTCCGCGCCGGCGGACGGCGCATGGTGGGCATGCTGGGCCCAGGCGGAGGCTAGGGTCAGGATGCTGAGAAAGAGAAGGTTTCGCATGGTTTCCTCCTAGGTTCTTGAGGGCCTAACGGTACTTGAGGGCCTCCATTAGTTCCTCTACGATTTCTTCCATGTCCCCCCGTTCGTGGGCGGTGGCCACGTGATCCCGCAGGTGGGCCCTTAGGACCATCTCGCCCACCCGGTCCAGGGCACCCTCCACCGCCTTGAGTTGCTTGAGCACGTCCACGCAGTAGACGTGGGGATCCTCCAGCATGCGCAGGATGCCCTCGAGGTGGCCCTTGGCCGAGAGAAGGCGCTTTCTGGCCTCTTCCCGCACCTTGGGGTCCAGGTGGAGGTGGTCACGGGGCATGGTCTAGCCGGCCAGGGCGGCCCGGTACCCTTCCTCCTCCACCGCCCGGATCAGGGCCTCGGGGTCTGCCTTCCCCTCCACCAGGGCCTCGGCCCGTTCCAGGCTCACCTCGGCCCTCTCCACGCCAGGCACCTTCATGAGGGCCCTCTGTACCGCCATCACGCAATGGTTGCAGGTCATGCCTTCCACCTTGAGCCTCAGCATCCTTCACC
The DNA here is from genome assembly GCF_022760835.1 of Thermus altitudinis. GTDB lineage: Bacteria > Deinococcota > Deinococci > Deinococcales > Thermaceae > Thermus > Thermus altitudinis. Next base: position 21,362 of record NZ_JAKTNQ010000028.1, on the reverse strand, counting down.
TCCCCCCACCCCAGGTGGGGTGGGTATTCCTACCCTACCCTCTCTCCCTTCCTGACGTCAAGGACAAAAGCCTCGAGGGAAACCTCGAGGCCAAGGAAGCACCTAGCCTAAAGGTCCAGCAGGATGGTGTCCCCTTCCAGCCTGGCGGGGAAGACCTTTACCGGCTTGGGGGCGGGCAGGGTCTGCCGGCCCGTCCTCAGGTCAAAGCGGGCCCCGTGCCGGGGGCAGAGGATCTGGCCCTCTTCCACCTCCCCCTCGTGCAGGGGGCCATCGTCATGGGTGCAGAGGTCCTCCAGGGCGAAGACCTCCTCCCCGGTGTAGAGGAGGAGTATAGGCTTGCGGTGCTCGGGCCTTTTGACCACCAGCCTACCGTTTTCCAGATCGCCCAGCTTGGCTACCGGGGTCCACATGGCCTTAGATTCTAACCTTTTCCTCTATCACCGCTTCCAGGTGAGCCCTTAGGGCCTTTAGGGGAATGCGGGTGAGGACATCCGCCAGGTGGGCCTTGACCAGGAGTTCTTGGGCCAGGCTACGGGAAAGCCCCCGGGACTGGAGGTAGAAAAGCTGCCTCTCGTCCACGGGGGCGGTGGTGCTCCCGTGGGTGCAGCGCACGTCGTTGGCCCCGATTTCCAACTGGGGGATGGAATCCACCCGGGCGGTGGGGGAGAGGATGAGGTTGCGGTTGGCCTGGTAGGCGTCGGTCTTCTGGGCCCCCCGTTCCAGCTTGATGAGGCCGGAGAAGACCGCCCGGGCCTCGTCCTTCACCGCTCCCTTGTAGAGGAGGTCGCTTCGGGTATGGTGCTCCACGTGGTGCTGCAGGGTGTAATGGTCAAAGTGCTGCTGGCCGTGCCCGAAGTAAAGCCCCAGCATCTCGCTTTCCGCCCCCGGGCCCAATAGCTCCGAGGCCACCTCGCTCCGGGCGTAGCGCCCGCCCAGGTTCACCACCAGGTCGTTTAAGACGGCGTCCCGCTCCAGAAGGGCCCTTTGCCGGTGGAAGTGCCAAACTCCGTGGCCAAAAGTCTGGACGTGGGCGTGGCGCAGCCGGGCCCCGGGCCTTAGGACCATCTCCGTGGCGGAAAGATGCAGGGTGGGGGAAAGGTCCGAGGAGAGGTACTCCTCAATGTAGGCGGCCTTGGCGTTGTCCTCCAGGAAGAGGAGGCTCCGGCCCGCCGAGGCCTTGCCCCCTTCCAGCACCTTGAAGACCCCCAGGGGTTTTTCCACTTCCAGCCCTGCGGGCACGTAGAGGAAGGCCCCGTGGGTGAAGAAGGCGGCGTTTTGGGCAGCGAACTTGTCCTCGGTGTAAACCCCCTGGAACAGGGTGGCCTCCACCTTGGCGGGATAGGCCTTAAGGGCCTCCGCCAGGCTGGTAAGGACCAGCCCCTTAGCCAGAAGCTCCTCGGGGACCTCGGCGTAGACCAAATCCGGCCCCACGAAGACCAGAAAACCGGAAACATCGGTTTTCTCCAAGCGGCGCTTTACCAGCTCAGGAAGCTCGTCCCGGGAAAGCCTAAGCCCCTTGGGGGTTTCCACTTCCCCTTCCAGGGGGGCCTCGGAAAGGTCGGTGTAGCGCCAGGCCTCGTCCTTTTTGCTGGGGTAGGGGAGGCGGGCGAAGGCCTCGAGGGCCTTTAGCCTCCTCTCCAGCACCCAGCCCGGTTCCCCCAAGGCCTGCGAAATGGCTTCCACCTGCGTTTTGTCCAGTACCTGCATGCATCCTCCTAGGGCAAAGGTTAAGGCTCCTGACGGGGACCCTTAGCCTACGGAGCCCTCCATCTCCAGCTCGATGAGCCGGTTGAGCTCCACCGCATACTCCAAGGGCAGCTCCTTGGCGATGGGTTCAATGAAGCCCCGCACGATGAGGGCTGCGGCCTCGTCCTCCTTAAGGCCCCGGGTCTGGAGGTAGAAGATCTGCTCGTCGTCCATCTTGGACACCGTGGCCTCGTGGCCCACGTGGGCGGTGTCCTCCTGGATCTCAATGTAGGGATAGGTGTCGGTGCGGCTTTCGGGGTCAATGAGGAGGGCATCGCACTCCACGTTGGCCCTGGCGTACTTGGCCCCGTCCAGCACCTTCACCAGGCCCCGGTAGCTGGCCCGGCCTTCCCCTTTGGAGATGCTCTTGGAAACGATGGTGCCCGAGGTGTGGGGAGCGCCCAGGATGATCTTGGCCCCGGTGTCCTGGTGCTGCCCGGTCTTGGCAAAGGCAATGGAGAGGATCTCCGTGCGGGCTCCCGGCTCCAGGAGGTAGCTGGAGGGGTACTTCATGGTGACCTTGGAGCCCAGGTTGCCGTCCAGCCACTCGTGGAAGGCTTCCCCATAGACCAAGGCCCTTTGCGTCACCAGGTTGTACATGTTGGTGGACCAGTTCTGGATGGTGGTGTAGCGGCTCCTGGCTCCCCGTTTTACCACGATTTCAATGACCCCGGTGTGCAAGGACTCGCTGGAGTACATGGGGGCGGTGCACCCTTCTATGTAGTGCACCTCGGCCCCCTCATCCACGATGATCAGGGTGCGCTCAAACTGGCCGAACTCAGGGGTGTTGACCCGGAAGTAAGCCTGCAAAGGGAGCTCCACCTTCACCCCCGGGGGGATGTAGACGAAGGAGCCCCCGGACCAGGCGGCGGAGTTCAGGGCGGCGAACTTGTTGTCCTCCGGGGGCACCACCTTGGCGAAGTACTCCTTGAAGAGGTCCTCGTACTTCTTCATGCCCTCTTCAATGGCCACGAAGATGACCCCCTGCCGCTCCAGCTCCTCTTTCACCCGGTGGTAGACCATCTCCGAGTCGTACTGGGCCCCCACCCCGGCCAGCACCTTGCGCTCGGCCTCGGGGATGCCCAGGCGCTCGTAGGTCCGGCGGATCTCCTCAGGGATTTCCTCCCAGCTCTTGGCGTCCCGGGTTTCCGCGGGCTTCACGTAGTAGACCAGGTTGTCCAGGTCCAGGCCCGAGAGGTCGGGGCCCCAGGTGGGCATGGGCTTCTTCTGGAAAATCTCCAATGCCCGCAGGCGGAACTTCAGCATCCACTCGGGCTCCCCCTTGTGGTAGCTGATGGCCTCAATGACCCTTCGGGTGAGGCCCCGCTCGGCCACGAAGACCGGCTTGACCTCGTCCACGAAGTGGTACTTGTATTCCTCTCCCAGGGCCTTCAGGTCTACCTCGCTCATGCCTCCTCCTTTACCCTTTCCCTAAGCCACTCGTAGCCCCGGGCCTCCAGCTCCAGGGCCAGCTCCGGGCCCCCTTCCGCCACGATGCGCCCGTCCATCATCACGTGTACCCGGTCGGGGACGATGTAGTTCAGGAGGCGCTGGTAGTGGGTGATCACCAGGGCACCGAAGTTCGGGCCCCGCATGGCGTTCACCCCCCGGGCCACCACCTTGAGGGCGTCGATGTCCAGCCCGGAGTCGGTCTCGTCCAAGACCGCGTAGGTGGGCTCCAGGACCAGAAGCTGGAGGATCTCGTTGCGCTTCTTCTCCCCGCCGGAGAAGCCCTCGTTGAGGTAGCGGGAGAGGTAGGATTCGTCCCAGTCCAGAAGCTCCAAGGCCTTCTTCACCTTGGTCCAAAACTCTGCCACCCCCACCTCCCGGCCCAGCTTGGCCTGGAGGGCCAGGCGCAGGAAGTTGGCGATGGTCACCCCCGGCACCTCCACCGGGTACTGGAAGGCCAGAAAGAGGCCCTTTTTGGCCCTCTCGTCCGGGGAGAGGTCCAGGATGCTCTCCCCATCCAGCAGGATGTCCCCTTTTTCCACCGTGTACTCGGGATCCCCGGCCAGGATCTTGCCCAGGGTGCTCTTGCCGGCCCCGTTGGGGCCCATGAGGGCATGTACCTGGCCCTTGGGGACCACCAGGTTCACGCCCTTAAGGATGGTTTCGCCATCTATAGAAGCCCAGAGGTCACGGATTTCTAGCTGGTTCATTGTTTTGCCTCCTGATGCTGGGTCGGGCCCTTACTGCGACCCGTTCGCAGTAAGAGTATAACCCCCTCATCCCCTAAAGTATAGTGATTTAGTCGGGATTTGCCAGGTGGAAGCCCAGGGCTTCGGCAAAGGCCAGGGGGGTAGGGGGAAGCCGCCTCTGGAGCTCGGGGCAGAAGCGGCCCAGGGCCCGGCCCAGCTGGAAGCGGAAAGGTTCGGGAAGGGGGCTTTTCCTCACCTCCAGAACCTTTTGCCAGGCGGCCTCTTTCTCCCCCAGGCCCAAAAGGGCCAGGATCTCCACCGCCCGGGCTTGGGCCAGGAGGCCTGGGTCCTCGAGGGGAGGCAGGGCCACCACCTGGGCCAGAGCCTCCCCGAACCGGCCTCCCCGGGCCAGGGCCTCCGCATAGCCCAGGCGGGCCTGGGCTTCCAGATAGGGGTTTTCCAGGGGAAGGAGGGGTTTTAGGAGGGCCTTGCCCTCTTCCGGGGGCAGAAGGAGGGAAAGGAGGCTAAGGGTGTCTAGGCGGAGAGCGGTATAGCGCTCGGTGGGCTCCTCGGGAATCTCTGCCAGGAGGTCCTGAAGAAGGCGGAAGGCGGTGGGGGCGGTAAGACCCCCAAGGAAGGGGGGGCGGTAGGGTTGGCCGGCCTCCAGGAGCAGATAGGTGGCTCCTAGGCGGAAGAGGGTGCGCAGGTGGCGGTAGCGGGCCTCCTTGGGCCTTTCCCCCGTGGTGCGGAAGTAGGCTTCGGCTGGAACCAGAAACCGTAGGGCGGCAAAAGGGCGGCCCCGGGCGGCCTCGAGGATCCCGGCCTCGCTCTCCACCCGGGCCCGGGTGAAGGGGTCCTCCGCCTCGGCCAGGGCCTTGGCTATGGCCTCGCCCGCCTCCTGGTAAAGGCCCAGGCGCCGGAGGAGGGTGGCGTAGCGGGCCCTTACCCGGGCCACCTCGTCCTTAGGGGCACCCCCTTCCTCCAGGGCCTTTAGGCCTTCCTCCATGCGGGGCTTGGCCTCTAGGCTTCCTAAGCGCATGAGGAGGTCCCCCATCTGGTAGCGGGCCCTCCCCGCGAGGAGGGGGTCGTGGCCCACCTGGGAAAGGGCCTCCAAGGCCTCCCCGTAGCGGCCCAGGTCCTTGGCCACCAGTCCCCGCCACAGGTGTACCCGGTCCTGGAGGAAGGGGGCCACGGGAAGCCCTTGGGCTTCCTCTACGAACCGGGCCGCCTTCTCGTAGTCCCCTTTCCAGCGCTCCACCGCCGCCATGACCAAAAGCCCCTCGGCCTGGGCGGTTTCGTTCAGGAGCGCGAGGTCCTTCTTGGGGGGAAGGAGTTCCTCCGCCTCCTTGTAAAGGGCGGCGTCCGCCTTGGCCTCCGCCGCCTTGATGCGGGCCCAGGTGCGCAAGGAGGGGCTTTGGGCCTCCGAGAGCACCCGGAGGGCCTCTTCCGCCTCGGGGTGGGCGTACTGGCCCAAGACCGCCCGGTAGCGCACCACCACCGCGGCCAGGGCCTCGAGGTCCTCCCGGGGCCAGGCCTGGGCCTCCTGCCAGAGCCCGGGAAGGAGGGCCAGCCGGGCAGGGTCCTCCTGCAGAAGATCCAAAAGTACCCGGATTTCCCCCGCCTTGTAGGCGTGATGCAGCTTGCGGAAGAGGTTTTCCTTAGGGAAAAAGGCGAGGGCCAGGCGGTGGAGCTCCTTGGGGGCGTCCTGGGGGAGGAGGCTTCTTAGGGCGGGCCGCACCAGGCCTTCCCCTACCCAGTCCAAAAGGGCCCTTTCCGCTTGCGAAAGGCGTTCCAGAGGCTTGCCCAAGGCCTTTTCCAAGAGCTCTGCGGGGAAGGCGGGATCGGCCTCGGGGCTGAAGGCGGAAAGGGCCAGGAGCAGGGGTCTAAGGGCCGGATCGTCTTGCAAAGGGGTTTGGGGATCGTGCTTGGCGGCTTCCAGAAGCACCAACCGGGAAAGCTCTCCAAAGTTGCGCCCCGCCTGGTTCACCAAGGCCTCCAGCCTCTCCGGGGGCAGGTGGGGAAGCCGTTCCCGGACAAAGCGCCGGGCCTCCTCCCGGCTCGGAGGGGAGAGGGGTTGGAAGGGCAGGGTGGGGGGTGGCTCGCTTAAGGCCGCCACGTAGGGAATGGTCAAGGCCTTTAGGAAAGGCTCCAGCCAGGCCGCAAGCCCCCTTTGGCTGCCGTCCGGGCCCCGCAGGGGGAGGCCTTCCAAGGTGCCCTCAGCCTCGGCCCGGAGGAGGAGAGGGCGCCCCTCCCGGTTCAGGCCCCGGGCCAGGAGGGTCAGGACCTCCTGCTCCAGGGCTCCTTGCAGGATGTAGGGCTGGGTGGGGGAAAGCTGGGCCAGAAGGGACCGCACCTCCTCCCCTGTCCCCAAGCCCTCGGCCAAGGGGACCAGGGCCTGGGCCAGTTCCCCCCCCAGGTTGAGGAGAAGGGGTTCCTTTCCCGGCAAGGCGGAAAGGGCACGGCTCAAGGCGGCCAAGAGAACCCCCTTGCCCGTAGCCGGCCCCCCCACCACCACCATCTGAGGCTTGCCTCCGGCCTCCAGATCCTTCAGGAAACGGCGGAAGATCCGGCGTTTGTCCCGGCCCAGGGTCTTGCGGGCGCTTTCCAGGAAAAGCTCCGCCGGGGGAGGAGGAGGAGGGAGGCCCGCCTCCTGGTACAGGTCGGCGATGACCCCGTAAAGCCTTTCCTTCTCCTCGGGGCTTCCCAGGTCCTTGTAGAGGATGTTGCGCACCGTCCCCGCCTTGCCCCCCCGTTCGCTTATGAGGGCTTCCAGCCAGCGCAAGGAGCCCCGCTTGCCCCGGTGGTCCCGGCCCCTGAGGTGCGGGCGGAGCTCCTCCAGATAGCGCAACCAGGGTGTATGTGCATCTGACATGGTGATTACACTATAGCAGCTCTGGTGTGGCCACAGTCTACCCAGATTAAACCGCCCCCGGTTTGGGGGCGGCGAGGAGGGGCGCAAGGCCTGGCCTCAGTGCACGGGTTCGTTGAACTGGGCCTCCTCGGTGGAGCCCTTGAGGGCCAGGGTGGAGGCCTCCCCCTGGGTCAGGGCCAGGACCACCTCGTCAAAGTAGCCCGCCCCCACCTCCCGTTGGTGTTTGACGGCGGTGAAACCCTGGGCCTGGGCCAGGAACTCCTTCTGTTGCAGTTCCACGAAGGCGGGCATGCCCCGGGTCTTGTAGCCCTTGGCCAGCTCCCAGGTGTAGTAGTTCACCGTGTGCCAGCCCGCCAGGGTGATGAACTGGAACTTGTACCCCATCTCCCCCAGCTCCCGGTTGAACTTGGCGATGGTCTCGTCGTCCAGGAACTTTTTCCAGTTGAAGGAGGGGGAGAGGTTGTAGGCCAGGAGTTTATCCGGGAACTCCTTCTTCACCGCTTCCGCGAACTTGCGGGCCTCCTCCAGGTCGGGCTTGGAGGTTTCCATCCAGATGACGTCGGCGTAGGGGGCGTAGGCCAGGGCCCGGGCGATCCCCGCCTCGAGGCCGTTTTTCACCCGGTAGAAGCCCTCGGGGGTGCGCTCCCCGGGCAGGATAAAGGGCCTGTCCCGCTCGTCTATGTCGCTGGTGATCAGGGTGGCGGCCTCGGCATCGGTGCGGGCGATGATCACCGTGGGCACCCCCATGATGTCCGCGGCCAGGCGGGCGGCCTGCAGGGTGCGGATGTGCTGGGAGGTGGGCACCAGGACCTTGCCCCCCAGGTGGCCGCACTTCTTCTCCGAGGCCAGCTGATCCTCGTAGTGGATACCCGCGGCCCCCGCCTCAATCATGGCCTTGGTGAGCTCAAAGACGTTCAAGGCCCCGCCAAAGCCTGCCTCGGCGTCGGCCACGATGGGCACGTACCAGTCCCGGGTCACCTTGCCCTCGGAGCGCTCGATCATGTCGGCCCGCATCAGGGCGTTGTTGAGGCGCTTCACGATCTGGGGCACGGAGTTATAGGGGTAAAGGGACTGGTCGGGGTAGGTTTGCCAGGCCAGGTTGGCGTCGGCGGCCACCTGCCAGCCGGAGAGGTAAATGGCTTCCAGGCCGGCCCGCACCATCTCCACCGCCATGGCCCCGGTGTAGGCCCCGAAGGTGTGCACGTAAGGGCGCTCGTGCAGGAGTTGCCAAAGTTTCTCTGCCCCTCGCTTGGCTAAGGTGTACTCCACCTTCACGCTGGGCCGAAGCCGCACCACGTCCTCAGGGCGGTAGTCCCGCCTCACCCCCTTCCACCGGGGGTTGGTGGCCCACTCCCGCCTAAGCTCCTCCGCCTCTTGCCGCATCTCGGGGGTCAGCATGCTTAAGGGATCCATCCCTCACCTCCCAAGTCCAGTCTGGAGCTGGGAGAAGTTACAGTGTAGGGTGTAAGGCAAGAGGCTTAACACCCCTTGATGGTGTTTTCCCCTCCCAGCTACACCGGTTTACAGCCTTGTCGGGGCTTACGGGGAACCCCAGCTGGGCTTTGGGGTCACCTGGCTTGCTGGGCGGCGATGAGAAGGGGGTCCCAGACGGGGCTATAGGGCGGGGCGTAGGCCAGGTCCAGGCTCAGCAGGTCCTCCAGCGTGCCCCCTTGGTGCAGCAGGGCGGCTAGGGCATCTATGCGCAAGGCCCCGTGCCCATGGGCCACCACCGCCCCACCCAGAAGCCTTCCCGTCCCCTCTTCGTAGACGAGCTCCACCCAAAGGGGCTGGCTTCCTGGGTAGTAATGGGCCCCGTCCCGGCTTTGGATGAAGACCTTCTTAGCCTGGAAGCCCTCCCTTAAGGCGGCCTCGTGGGATAACCCGGTGGTGGCCACCGCCAAACCGAAGGTCTTGAAGATGGCCGTGCCCACCACTCCCCCGAAGCGGGCCTCCTTGCCGGCGATGACCGCCCCGGCGGTGCGGCCATGCTTATTGGCCACGTCCCCCAAGGGAAGCCAGTAGGGGCGCTTCAGCACCTGGTGGAAGCTTTCCGCCACGTCCCCGGCGGCATACACGCCTTCCAGGTTGGTGCGCATTCTTTCGTCGGTGGCGATGGCCCCCGTGGGGCCCAAGGCTACCCCCATGGCCTGGGCCAAGAGGGTGTTGGGCCTGACCCCCGTGGCCACCAGGACCAGGTCGGCGGGCACCACCCCTTCCGAGGTTTCCACCGCCTCCACCCGGCCCTGGCCCCTGAAGGCCACCACCTTCACCCCCGTCCAGACCTCCACCCCATGGCGCTCCAGCTCTTCCTTGAGGAGATGGCCCACCTCCCCATCCCAGTGGGGTAAGGGGCGGTCCTTGAGCTCCAGGAGGGTGACCTCGAGGCCCCGCTTGCGGAAGGCCTCGGCCACCTCGAGGCCGATGTACCCCGCTCCCAGGATGGCGGCCCTTTTGGCCCCTTCCAGGGCGTTGAGGAGCTTTTGGCCATCCTCCATGCTCCTTAGGGTGTAGACCCCTGGCTGCTCCGTGCCCGGGATGGGGGGAAGGATGGGCTTAGCCCCGGTGGCCAGGACCAAGTGGTCGTAGCGGTCCTGGAAGGTGCGCCCTTCCTGGTGGTCAAAGACGGTGAGGGTTTTGAGCTCGGGGTCCACGTCCACCACCTCGTGATGGGTGTGGATCCCTACCCCTTGCTTTCGGAACTCCTCCGGGGTCCGGGCCACCAGCTTTTCCAGACGGGGAATCTCCCAGGAAAGCACGTAGGGCAGGCCGCAGGCCCCGTAGGAAACCCAGCCCGACTTTTCGTAGACCACCACCTCGAGGTCCGGGTTTTCCCGCTTGGCCTTGGCGGCGGCGGAAGCCCCACCTGCCACCCCACCGATCACCACCAGCCGCTTGCCCATAGAGGGTATTGTGCCACGGCCTAGGGGGCCAGATGTCCCCAGGATTTAGCCTGGTGCCGGGGTGGCTACCCGTACCAGCCGGCCTCCCCTTAGGTGCAGGATGCGGTCCGCCTGGCTTGCCAGCTCCAGGTCGTGGGTCACCAGGATGAGGGTGCGCGCCTGCCCAGCCTCAAAGAGCAGGGAGGCCACCTGTTCCCGGGAGGAGGCGTCCAAGTTCCCCGTGGGCTCGTCGGCGAAGAGGATGGGGGGATCCAGGGCCAGGGCCCGGGCCAGGGCCACCCGTTGCTGCTCCCCCCCAGAAAGGCGGCTTGGCAGATGGTGGGCCCTTTCCAAAAGCCCAACCGCTTCCAAAAGGGCCAGGGCCCGCTCCCTTCGGGTCTTGGGGGGGAGGCCTGCAAGGAGGAGGGGAAAGGCCACGTTTTCCCAGGCGGTAAGGGTGGGGATCAGGTTCCACTGCTGAAAGACAAAGCCCATATTCCGCAGGCGCACCTCGGCCCTTTGGTCCTCGGAAAGCTGGTGCAAGGCCAGCTCCCCCAGGTACACTCCCCCTTCCGTGGGCAGGTCAAAACCGGCGAGGAGGTTTAGGAGGGTGGTCTTGCCGCTCCCCGAAGGCCCCACCACCGCGGTACTCCCTTGGGGAAAGGAGAAGGTGAAACCCTCGAGGGCCACCACCTCCCTCTCCCCCTGCCGATAGCGCTTGCTGAGGTTTTCGGCTCGTAGGTTGGCCATCGTTGACTCCCTATTGGCCCCAATCCTCGGTGGAAGCTGGGGTGGGGTAGCCTGGTCCCCGTTTTTCATGTCTCGTTCCTCCACGGCCCTTTCGCCGAGCCAAGGCCTTTTCCGGGGCCCCACCCTGGCGTGGGCCCGGGCGGTATCACACCCTCCCCAAGGCCTCCACCACCGGGATGCGGCTGGCGTGGTAGGCGGGAAGAAGCCCGGCGGAAAGCCCCAGCCCCAGGGCTACCAAGAGGGCGAAAAGGGAAAGCCTGGGGGTGACCGCGGAAAGGGCTAGGCCCACCTGGTCCAGGGTGTAGAGGTTGATGGCGTAGGAAACGGCGCTCCCCAAGGCCAGGCCCAGCGCCCCGCCTAGGAGGGCCAGAAGCAGGGCCTCCAGCACCACCAAGCGGAAAATAAAGCCCCGCCTAGCTCCCAAGGCGCGCATGACCCCAAACTCCCGAATGCGCTCGTACACCGACATCATCACCGTATTGGCCACCAAAAGCCCCCCCACCACCAAGGCCACCAGGCTGATGCCAAAGCGCACCAGGTCGCTGATGCGCAGGGCCCTTTCCGCAAAGCGCATCACGTCCCCGGTGGTCTGGGCCTTGAGGCCGGGGAGGCTGGCCTCCAGGGCCCGGGCCACCTCCTCCGCCTTCTGCCCGGGGTTTAGGGCCACCAGCAAGGCGGTGTAGTTTTCCGTGCCCAAAACCTCCTGCAAGGGCTTTAGGGGCACGAAGATGAGGTTATCGGCAAGCCCTCCGCTTTCCTCCAGGATGCCCTCCACCCTCAGTTCCACCCGGGGGGAAAGCCTGAGGGGGCCTCCCAGGGAAAGCTGGCTGCGTTTGGCCACCTTGGCCCCCACGATGGCCCCTCTTTCCGAGGGAAGGAGCGAACCCGCCTGGACCCTTACCCCCGGGTAAAGAAGGTCTGGGGCGACCCCTTCCGGCAGGCCTTGGAAGAAGAAGCTGGTCTGGGGGTCAAACCCGCCTCGAGCCAGGAAGAGGGTGGGGATGATGGCCCTGACCCCCAGCTCTCTGCCCGCTTCCTGGGCCAGGCCGTACTCCTTGGGGGTGATTTCGGGATACCCGGAGAACCCCAGCCCCTCCATCCCCTCGGGGACGATCTGGATGGCGGGGCCCACCCGGGATAGCTCCTGGGCCAGGGAGCGCCGCAAGCCCTCCCCGAAGGATAGGAAAAGGACCATGCTGGTGGTGGCGATCAAGACCCCCAGAAGGGTCAGGAGGCTACGCACGGGACGGGCCAAGAGGTTGCGAAGGACCAGCGCAAGGACTTCCATCCCCTAAAGCTTATCCCCTGGGGGTGGCCGCGGCGTGGCGGAGCCTACAGACCCCTTCCCTAGAGGCTAGATGAGCCTTTCCACGAAGCGGGTTTCTACCTCCTCCAGGTACTGGCTGGGGTCCACCTTCTGCCTTTCGGGGTGGCTGTAGTAGGCCTTTTCCGCCTCGAGGAACTCCTCGTGGCCCACGAACCACAAGAACTCCCGCTCCCCGATCCAGTAGGCTCCCAGGACCTGGAAGCCCGTGGCCTGGCGCAAGGGGACGATGACCTCGAGGAACACCTTTTGAAAGGCCTCCTTGGCGCCTTCCTTCAGCCGGTAGCGGCGCATCTGTACGGTCATGGCCTAAGTCTACTGCCTATAATCAGAGGCATGCGCACGGCGGAGATCCGGGAAAAGTACCTGTCCTTCTTTGAGGGCAAGGGGCACCTGCGCCTGCCCTCCTTCAGTCTCATCCCCGAAAACGACCCCTCCCTGCTCTTCACCTCTGCGGGCATGGCCCCCCTAAAGCCCTACTTCCTGGGGGCCAAGCCCATCTTCGGGGGCAAGGAGTGGCGAAGGATTACCACCTGCCAGAAATGCCTCCGGGTGGGGGACATAGAGAACGTGGGGAGAACCGCCCGGCACAACACCTTCTTTGAGATGCTGGGCAACTTCTCCTTTGGGGACTACTTCAAGAAGGAGGCCATCCTCTGGGCCTGGGAGTTCCTCACCGACCCCAAGTGGCTGGGCCTGGACCCCGATCGGCTATGGGTCACGGTCTACGAGGACGATGACGAGGCCTACGCCATCTGGCGGGACCTGGTGGGGGTCCCGGAGGAAAGGATTGGCCGCTTTGGCGAGGACGAGAACTACTGGCCTGGAGGGGCCATCACCCATGGGCCCAACGGGCCTTCTGGCCCCTGCTCGGAGATCTTCTTTGACCGGGGCCCGGCCTTTGGCACCCCCGATGAAACCGGCCCCAATACGGGAAGCGGGGACCGCTTCGTGGAGATCTGGAACCTGGTCTTCACCCAGTACGACCGCCAAGGCCCCATACCCGGCCCCGGCATCCTGAAGCCTTTGCCCCAGAAGAACATTGACACCGGCATGGGCCTTTACCGGGTGGCGGCCATCCTGCAGGACGTGGAGGACTTCTACCGCACGGACACCTTCTATCCCATCATCCAGCGGGTGGCCCTCTGGAGCGGCAAGCCCTACGAGGGGAAGGCCTCCGTGAGCCACCGGGTGATCGCGGACCACGTGCGGGCGGTGGTGGCGGCCCTTTCCGATGGCGTGACCTTCTCCAACACCGGCCGGGGCTACGTGATCCGCCGCCTGCTCCGCCGGGCCTTGAGGCATGGCTACCTTTTGGGTCTCCAAGACCCCTTCCTCCACCGCCTGGCCCCGGTGGTGGCCGAGGTCTTAGGGGACTTCTACCCGGAGATGCAGGCCAACCTGCCCGCGGTGGAGAAGCAGATCCGCCTCGAGGAGGAACGCTTCCTGGAAACCCTGGAAGGGGGCCTCAGGCGGCTGGATACCCTGCTTGCGGGCCTTAAGCCGGGGGAGGTGGTGCCAGGGGCGGAGGCCTTCCGCCTCTACGACACCTACGGCTTCCCCTTGGACCTCACGGTGGAGATTGCCGCCGAGAGGGGCTTTGGCGTGGACACCGAGGGCTTCAAGCGGGCCATGGAGGAGCAACAGGAGCGCTCCCGGGCGGCCATGGCCTTTGAGCGGGAGATCTTCAAGAAGAGTGCCCAGGTGCTGGAGGAGCTCTATGCCGAAAGGGGGGCCACGGAGTTTCTGGGCTATGGGACCCTGGAAGGGGAGGCCACCGTCTTGGCCCTCCTGGCCGGGGACCAAAGCCTGGAGGAGGCGGGCCCTGGCACCGAGGTCCAGGTGGTCCTGGACCGGACCCCCTTCTATGCGGAAGGGGGTGGGCAGATCGGGGACTTTGGCCACCTGGAGTGGCCCAGGGGCCGGGCCAGGGTGGAAACCACCCTCAAGACGGAAAAGGGGATCTTCCTGCACCGGGCCAGGGTGGAGGAGGGGACCTTGCGGGTGGGGGAAAGGGTGCGGGCGGTGGTGGATCCCGCCCGCCGGGATACGGAGCGCCACCACACCGCCACCCACCTCCTCCATGCGGCGCTGAGGGCGGTCTTGGGCCCCCATGTGCGCCAGGCGGGAAGCCTGGTGGCCCCGGACCGGCTGCGCTTTGACTTCACCCACCCCGAGCCCCTTAGGGAGGAGGAGCTGGAGCAGATTGAGCTTTTGGTGAACCGCTGGATCATGGCGGATTTCCCCGTCACCTGGCGCTACCTGCCCCTGGAGGAGGCCAAGCGGGAGGGGGCCATGGCCCTTTTCGGCGAGAAGTATGGGGAGGTGGTGCGGGTGGTGCGGGTGGAGGGAAGCCCCCTGCCCGGGGTGGAGTCCAAGGAGCTTTGCGGGGGCACCCACGTGCGGCGCACGGGGGAGATCGGGGCCTTCCTCATCCAGAGGGAGGAGGCGGTTTCCGCCGGGGTGCGGCGCCTGGAAGCGGTGGCCGGGGAGTGGGCGGTGCGCTTCGCCCGGGGCAGCCTCCACCGGATTAAGGCCTTGGCCGAGCGGCTTTCCGTAGGGGAGGCCAAGCTGGAGGAGCGCGTGGAAAAGCTCCTGCAGGAGCTCAAGGCCAAGGAGAAGGAGGTGGAAAGCCTCAAAGCACGCCTGGTGCAGGCGGAGCTCAAGAAGGAGTTGGCCCTCTTGGAGAAGGGGGATTTGCGCTACGGGGTGCTGGAGCTTCCCGGGGTGGACCTGGCCGCCTTGCGCCAGGCGGCGGACGACCTGGTAGGGAAGGGCGCCGACGTGGCCTTGGTCCTGAGTGGGGGACAGGCGGTGCTGAAGCTTTCCCCCCGGGCCCAGGAGAGGGGCCTCGAGGCCGGAGCCCTCTTCCGGGCCCTCACCGAGCGGGCCGGGGGCCGGGGGGGCGGGAAGGGGGCCTTGGCCCAAGGGGGTGGGCTATCCCCCGAGAAGGCGCGGGAGGTCCTTCCCAGCCTCTTGCCCTAAGGCCGAAAGCCTTTCTCGCCCCCTTGGTTTGGGGAAAGGGTGTACCGGAACGCACGTGGCCCGGGGCGAACCGCGGAGGTGGGATAGGGTTAAACCCCTTCCCCGTACCCTGGGGTAAAATGGCGCCATGGCACTAGCCCTTAGCCTCCTGGCTGTGGCCCTCTCCTGGGCCCTTTTCGGCCTCACCTTCGGGCGTTACCGCAGGCGCCCTTCCCTGCACAATGGCCTGTACACCCTAGGCCTTCTCCTCTTCGCCTTAGGGGTTTCCGCCGAGCTTTTGGCCAAGCTTCTAGGGGCCTGGAACCCCCTTCTTTACCGGCTTTGGTACCTTGCCGGGGCCATGCACGGGGTGACTTTTCTGGGCCTAGGGAGCCTGGCCCTTCTGAACCCCAGGGCGGCCCGGGGGCTTCTTTGGGCGCTTTTGCCCTTGATCCTGTATGGGCTCTACCTGGTGCTGGCAGCACCCTTGGACTTTTCCCAGCTTCCTGCGCCCTATGCCCCCTCGGGCAAGGCTTTCCCTGAGCCCAGCCTTACCTCGCCTCGGCTTTGGACCATTCCCTTTAACCTTTTGGGCACGGTGCTGATGGCGGGGGTGGCCCTCTACACCACCCTGCTCTTCTGGCGGAAGAACCCCCTTAGGGCCCAGGGCACGGCCCTCATCTTCCTGGCGGCCTTGGTGTTGGCCTCCACCAGCACCCTGAACCGCTTTGGGGTGGTGGGCCTCGAGGAGGTGGGCAGGGCCATGGGGATTACCCTCCTCTACCTGGGGGTGGCCCTGGCGGACCGTAGTGTCCCGTATGCGTCTGGGCGCGCTTGATGTGGGAGAGGCCAGGATCGGCCTGGCGGTGGGGGAGGAGGGAAGCCCCTTGGCCTTTGGCCGGGGGTATTTGGTGCGCAAGGGCCTGGAAGCGGATGTGGCGGCCATCCTGGACTTCATGCGCCGGGAGGGGGTGGGGAAGCTGGTGGTGGGCCTTCCCCTGCGCACCGACCTTAAGGAGAGCGCCCAGGCCCAGCGGGTCCTTCCCCTGGTGGAGGCGCTTAGGGCCAAGGGGGTGGAGGTGGAGCTGGTGGACGAGCGCTACACCACCCAGGCGGCAGCCAGGCGCCTAAAACACGCTCCCAAGCGGGTTCGCCAGGAGAAGGGCCGGCTGGATGAGATGAGTGCGGTGGTCCTTTTGGAGGGGTATCTTGCGGGAAGGCTCTAGGCGCTGGCTTTGGCGGGGGGTGGTGGCCCTATTCGTCACCTTTGCCCTCCTCCTCTCCTATGCCCTGTGGCTTTTGGGCCCTACGGGGAAGGAGGCCACCGTGCGCATTCCCCGAGGGGCCACGGGGCAGGAGGTGGCGAGGATTTTAGAAGAGGCGGGGCTTTTGCGCTCAGGTTACCTTTTTGCCGCCTATCTCCGCTTCTCCGGCCGGGCCAAGGGACTGGTCCCGGGCGTTTACCGCCTCACGGGGGAGGGGGCCTTCCGCCTGGCCCGGGCCCTCACGGGAGGGGAGAAGCCCCTTACCGTAACCCTCACCTTCCCCGAGGGGGAAAGGGCTGTGGACTACGCCCGAAGGCTTTCCCAGGCCGGGCTGGATGGGGAGGGTTTCCTAAGGATCGTCCAGGAGCCCGGTGCCTTGCGCCCTCCCTACGTGGAGGGAGGGACCCTGGAGGGTTACCTTTTCCCGGCCACCTACACCTTTGACCTGTTGGCCACCCCCGAGGAGGTGCTCCGGGCCCTCCTGCGCCGCTTTGAGGCCGAGCTTACCCCTCCGGTAAAGCGCCTTTTGCAGGAGAGGGGGCTTTCCGTTCACGCCTGGGTGACCTTGGCCTCCATCGTCCAGGCGGAGGCGGGGAGCCTCGAGGAGATGCCCATGATCGCAGGGGTTTTCCTAAACCGGTTGGAACGGGGCATGCCCCTCCAGGCGGATCCCACGGTGGCCTATGCCCTGGGCAAGCGCCTACCTGAACTCTCCCGGAAGGCCGGGGATTTCGCCCATGACTCCCCCTACAACACCTACCGCTATGCCGGGCTTCCCCCCGGGCCCATCGGCAACCCGGGGCGGGCGGCGCTTCTGGCGGTGCTGAACCCGGTGCGCACCGATTCCCAAGGCCGCCCCTACCTTTACTTTTTCCACGCTAAGGGCCGGCTTTTTCTCAGCACCAGCTTTGAGGCCCATCTAGAGGGCCTTCGCCAGCACCGCTACTCCTCCCCGTGACGCAAAAGCCTAAGCTGGGCATAGGCGAAGAAGAGGGTGAGGAGGAGGATGACCACGGTGACGGCGGCGGCGTAGCCCAACCGGAAGTTCTCAAAGCCCGACTCGTAGAGGTAGTAGCCCAGGACCCGGGTGGCCCCGTAGGGCCCGCCCCGGGTGAGGAGGAAGACCGCGGAGTAGGACTGTAAGGCGAGGATGGTGCCCACCACCACCAAAAAGGCCACCGCCGGGCGCATGAGGGGGAGGACCACGTGGCGGAAGGCCTCCCAGGGCCCGGCCCCGTCCACATAGGCGGCTTCCAAAAGGGTTTTGGGAATGGCCTTAAGCCGGGCGGAGGCCACCAGGACCCCATACCCCAGGTGGCGCCACAGGGTGAAGAGGACCACCATGAAAAGGGCCCAAAAGCCCTCCCGGTCCCAGGGGGGGATGGGCAGGAACTGGGCCAGGGCCCCGTACTCGGGGGTGAAGAGGGTGTACCAACTTAGGGTGGCCCCGCCCAGGGTGACGAGGCCCGGGAGGAAGAGAAGGCTTTTGGCCAGGCGCTCGTAGGGGGCTCCCTCCAAGGCCACCGCCAAGGCCAGGGAAAGCCCCACGAAAAGGGGCAGGGCCAGGAGCATGAACTTCAGGGTCACCCAGAGGCTTCCCCAGAAGGCAGGGTCCCTTAGGAGGTCCTGGTAGTTTTTCAGCCCCACCGGTTTCGGCTCGGAAAGCCCCGACCACTCCCAGGTGGAAAAGCGGATCACATCCAGAAAGGGGTAGAGGAGGAAAACCCCCAGGGTGAGGAGGGCGGGAAGGGAGAAGAGAACCAGGGGAAGGCGCCGCACGGGTTACCAAAGGTAGAGGAGGCTTAGAAGCAAGGGATACCGGTCAGAGGCAGAGACCTCCAGGGCCAAGGGCTCCAGGTAGAGCCTGAAGCCTGCTCCCCAGGCCAGGTGGAAGCCCCCTTGGTAGCCCAGTCCCCCGTAGGCGGAAAGGGCTCCTCCGGGCACCTCGAGGCTCACCACCGGCCCCAGGTGCACACCAAAGGGGTACCGCA
Source organism: Thermus altitudinis (assembly GCF_022760835.1). Taxonomy (GTDB): domain Bacteria; phylum Deinococcota; class Deinococci; order Deinococcales; family Thermaceae; genus Thermus; species Thermus altitudinis. The sequence continues at coordinate 3,433 of NZ_JAKTNQ010000028.1, read as the reverse complement.
GGTCCAGCCCCAGCCCCACGGAGGCGTAGAGGTCCGCCAGGACCAGGCCGGGGAAGAGGTTGGCCTTGAAAAAGGCCAAGACTTCGGGGTTTTGCGAGAGGAGGACCTGCAGGTCCAGCCCGGTGTCAATCCCCAAGGGGCTAAAGGGCAAAAGGGCGCCACCTTGCAGGTAAAGGCCCTTGCCCGGGGCGTACCCCAGGCCCAGGGTGTTTTCCGGGTAGGCGGGGGCTTGGGCTAGGGCCAGGCTTAGGGCCAAAAAGGTGAAGGGGATCAGGCGTTTCATATCCACCCCATCCTAACAGATACCCCCGGCCTACGGCCGAGCGTACGGGAGCAAGGAGGATTTACGGTTCGTTGCAGGGTTGGGCACCCATGTGCTGGGTGAAGAAGGTTTCCAGGTTCATGGTTTGGCCGCCAGCAAAGTGGAGGGTGAGATTTTCTCCGGGGATGCAGTTATTGTTCGCATCGTCTAAGATACCTTCAAAGGTGACCACCTTGCTGTTCACTCGCATGAGCCCGTCCTGGATGTGGATGCGCAGGGGGCTTTCCTCCACCTGGGTTACCCTGAAGCTGAGGTGCAAGGAACTATTATGGGTGCTCAAATCGATGGAGACCTCACCTGAGGAGGCGTTGAAGTTTTCCAGAAGACTCCCACAGGTCCCCGGCGTGGAGGTGCCGTTCACCACCACCTGGCCTTGGGTGTGGAGGGCGCTGTCATTTCCTTGAGTGAGAAGGCTGAGATTCCAATCTAGGGCCAAGCGGGTATCGCTGGTGGTGATGCTAAGTTTGGCCAGGTCTACCAAGCGCTGGCTGCCGTTGGGGTGGTCTAGGAAACCCTGGAGGCTAAGGCTCTCCGGCTCCAGAAGGTACTTACCGCTCAAGCAGGTGCTGGGCCGCCAGCGGGCTGTAAAGGTAGCCTGCCCTTCATTGGATCCATTCTCGCCAAAATCCACCGCAAAGAAAGCTTTGGTAGGGGTTTCCCCGGTGTTCTGCGTACTGTAGGGCTGATGGGTCTCCACGGTAGGGGAAGGTGTCCCTATGGTGGATGCATCCCAGTCCGCCAGAAGTTTGTTCCAGGGATCGGTGGCCTGTTGCTTGAAGCGCAGCTCCCAGTCGTCAGAGGGACCTACCTGATTGCAGTTCCCGCCTATGCACTCAATCTTTCCACGAGGCAAGTTTTGAGTAGCCAAGGGAACGATATCCAGGGGTTGGATGGAAAACAGCTTTTCTAGGCGGAGTTCTGGAATGCTTTGTAAGGAGTTGGGGCTTAGACCTTGCATAGAAAGCTCAGGGGAAAATCCCTTAAGGGCGTTTTTAAGTTCCTGGATTACTTGCTGGATTTCCTCACCTAGGGCTTGGAGGTACTGGCCCGTCTCCTGGGGAGTGGCGTTGGCTTGGGGGGTTGGCTGCATGGGGCAGGCTACCAGTAGCAAACCAATAAGGCCGAGACCTGTAAAGCGGGCAAGCTTTCTCATGGCTTCACCTCCTTTAGGGGTTGTGGCGTTAGCGTGGAGTAAGAAAGGAAACCCTTTAAGGCCACTGTACAGCAAACCTGGCTTAAATTACAATCCCCCTTATGGCCCCTAGGCCCCTTGCTACCTTCTCCCTCGAGGCCCACCCGGGCCTCGTCCCCCTAAAGGACCAACCGCTCCTCATCCTGGTGGGCCTAACCGGGGTGGGGAAAAGCACCCTGGTGGAGGCCCTGGGCTTTTCCCGGCTTCCCGACCGCCGGGAGCTGGTGGACCTCTATGTCCTTCCCCGCTACGGGGTAACCCCGCCCATTCCCCGGGAGGAGCGTTTCCGCCTCACCCGCCGCTTCCGGGAGGAGTTCCCGGGAGGGGTGGCCGAGGTCCTGGCCCGGGGGTATGGGGAACCCCGCTTTCCCCTCCTCTTTGACGGGCTTCGGGGGGAGGCGGAGGTGGCTTATGCCCTGGCCCACCTGCCCAAGGCCCTTTTCGTGGTCCTGCATGCCCGGGAGGCCACCCGGCTGAAGCGGCTTCTTTCCCGTGGGGATGCCTTTGACCGGGTGGAGCTACGCCCTGAGGAGCTCGAGGCCCTCCGGGGCTTGGCGGAAGGGGTTCTGTCCCCGGAGGAGCTGGAGGAGGCCTTGGCCCTGGCCCCTTGGGAGGAGGTCTTGGCCAAGCTGAAGATCGTGGCCGAGGAGAAGCGGAACTACGATCCCCTGGGGCCCTTGCGGCTTCTTAAGGGGCATCCCCGGGCCTTGGTCCTGGACACGGAAGCCCTTTCCCTCGAAGAGGAGGTGGACGCCGTCAAGAACTTCCTTAAGGGGCTTATAGAATAGCGCCATGGCTTGGATCCGCGACCTGAGGCTGATCCCTTTCCGCATCCCCCTAAAGGCGCCCTTGCGCTGGGGCAAGGCCTCGGAGATGGAGGCCATTGAGCACGCCCTTCTGCGGGTGGAGCTGAGCGATGGTTCCCTGGGCCAGGCGGAGGTGGCTATCCGCCCCACCATCTACGGGGAAACCTGGGGAAGCGTTCGCGCAGGCCTTGAGTATCTGAAGCCCAGGCTTCTGGGCCTGGAGGCCGACGACCAGGAGGCCATCCGTAAGGTCCTGGAGGCCTTCCCCTGCAACCTGGGCCTAAAGGGGGCCTTGGACCTGGCCCTTTGGGAGGCCTGGGCCCGGAGCGAAGGGGAGGAGCTGCACCAGGTTCTGAAGCCTGCCAAGCACCGGGTGCGGGTGGCCTACATTCTAGGCATAGCCCAGGAGGAGGAGCTGCTTTCCGATGCCCGCATGGCCTACGAGGCGGGGGTGCGGGTCTTCAAGGTGAAGGTGGGCCGGAACCTGGAGGAGGATGGCCGGAAGATCGCCCGCCTCAAGGAGGCCTTCCCTGAGGCTGAGTTTTACGCCGATGCCAACGAGACCCTTTCCCCTAAAGAGGCCGAAGGCTACCTTCTCGCCTGGAAGGAGATGGGCCTCCTTTACGTGGAAGAGCCCCTGCCCATAGAGGAGGTGGAGGCCAGGAGAAAGCTCAGGGAGAAGAGGATCCTTCCCCTCATCGCCGACGACTCGGCCATGACCCCCAAGGACCTCCGCCGGGAGCTTCTTCTGGACACCTTTGACATCCTGAACCTGAAGCCGGCCCGCACCGGGGTTACCTGGACCCTGGAGATGCTCTCCCTGGCTCGGGAGAAGGGGAAGAAGGCCATGGTGGGAAGCCAGGCGCAAAGCGCCTTTGGCGCCTACCAGTCTGCCCTTTTGGCCTTCCAGCAGGGGGTCACCGAGCCCAACGAGCTGGCCTTCCACCTCAAGGCGGAAGGGGGGTTCCTGAACTTCCCCGCCTTCCGCCAGGGCTGGCTCTACTGGGAGGACCTGGTGGAGGCCTCGTTTGACGAGGCGGCCTTCCGGAGGTATGCCCTAGAGTGACGACTCCCCGCTCTTCAGAGCGGGGCTTCGCGGTTCTAGGTTAGAGC
>NZ_JAKTNQ010000027.1 GCF_022760835.1 Thermus altitudinis | reverse complement strand
TAAAATGCAAGCGGAGTCGGTCCCCCAGTCTCAGATGTATTGACCGATTACACTTTCTTGACCCTAACCCTCGGGGGGTGTATAATCTCAGGAACGACGCGCATACCTTTGCCTACACCAAACCCCAAGCGTAAAGAAGGAGCCCCAAGATGACCTGGAAGGAAGCCTACCCGGATATCCCCCTAGGCCAGGATGCCTGCGGCATCATCGCCATGGCGGAAAAAAGCGGCAAGCCCTCCCACCGGATCGTGCGGAGGACCCTGGAAAGCCTATACCGCATGGCCCACCGGGCGGGGGCCATCCGGGGAGAAGGGGATGGGACAGGTATCCAGACCGACATTCCCCGGGAGCTATGGGCACGCTTCCTGGAGGAGGCGGGGCTGGAACCCGGGCTGGCCTTTAACCCCCGCTTCTTCGTGGGGCATTTCTTCCTGCCCAAGGACCAGGGGGAGCGCCTCGAGGAGTTCTATGACCTGTTGCGGCGGGAGGGCCAGGCCTTAGGGGTGCGGCCGGTCCTCTTCCGCCGGGGGGAGGTGGTGAGCGAGGTTCTGGGGCCGGTGGGGCGGCGCACCGAGCCCCTCTTCCTCCAGGTGGCGGGGCTTAGCCCCGATGGGGACGGCCCCTTGTGGGAGCTGGGCTTGAGGCTCGAGGCCCGTTTCCCCGTCCACGTGGTATCCCTTTCCACCTATAGCGTGGTCTACAAGGTGCGGGGGGCGGCGGAGCTTCTAAAGCGCTACTACCCCGAGCTTTCCCGGCCCGAGTTCAAGAGTACCGTGGCCTTGGGCCACAACCGCTACTCCACCAACACCCTCTCCACCTTTGAGCAGGTCCAGCCCTTTGGCCTTCTGGGCCACAACGGGGAGATCAACACCATTGAGCGCCTGAGGCGGGAGCTGGACCACCTGGGCATCCCCCGCACCGGGGGCTCGGACTCCCAGGACCTCAACCGCATGCTGGAGGGGCTCATCTACCGCTACGGCCTCTCCTTGCCCGAGGCCATGGACCTGGTCTTCCCTCCCGTGCTGGGGGAGGTGAAGGGCCTGGCCCCGGAGCTTCAGGACCTTTACCTGGCCCTAAGGCAACGCTTCGGCCCCTTGGCCCAGGGGCCTGCCGCCATCGTAAGCCGCCACCGGGATGAGGCGGTGTTCGCCACCGACGCCATGGGCCTAAGGCCTCTTTGGCAGTTTGAAACCCCTTACGAGATCGTGTTCTCCTCGGAAAGGGGGGTTTTCAACGCCGAGGAGTTCGTGACCGAGCCCAAGCCCCTGGCCCCTGGGGAGAAGGTGTATCTGCGCCTCACCCCCGAAGGCCCCAAGGTCTATCCCTTTGACCGGCACCAGCGCCTGGTGCTGGAGCGCATCGCTGCCCGCACCCCGGTGGCGGGGTACCGGGTGCACCTCTCGGGGCCCATCCGCCAGGCCCCGCCCCCCGTGGCCGGGGGAAGCGAGGTGCGGGTGGAGGAGAAGCCCGCCCCGCCCCCCTTGGGCCTGGAGCGGGCCTTTGGCTGGGACCGCTGGGACGGGGCCTACCTCGAGGCCCTGGCCAAAACCGGCAACGAGCCCATCGGCTCCCTGGGTTACGACGGCCCCCTGGCCGCTTTGAACCCGGAAAAACCCAACCTCGCCGAGTTCTTCAAGGAAACCGTGGCGGTGGTGACCAACCCGGCCATTGACCGGGAGCGGGAGATTGAGCACTTCTCCACCCGCACCCTCCTGGGCCGGCGCCCCTTGCCCGACGGCCGGGGTGGGGGCAGGGTAGAGGAGCTTCTTTTGCCCATCGTCTTGGAGGAGGACCAGGGCCTGGCGGAAAGCTTCGGCACCCTGACCCTGGAGGAGGTAAAGGCCCGTTTCCAGACCGCTACCTTGGTGCCCCAGTTCGCCGTGGAGGAGGGGCTTTTGGCGGGGCTTAGGCGCCTGGAGGAGGAGGCGGTGAAGGCGGTGGAGGAGGGGGCTGAAGTCCTCATCCTCTCCGACCGCGAGGCCTTCCAAGGGGGGGTATGGATTGACATCGCCCTGGCCCTGGCGGCGGTGAACCGGGTCCTTTTGCAGCGGGATGCCGAGGGGGTGGCCTTAAGGCGGCGCACCTCCATCCTGGTGCACTCCGGGGGGGTGAGGAACCTCCACGACGTGGCCTTCCTCCTGGGCCTGGGGGCGGAGGCGGTGGCCCCTTGGCTCATGGAGGAAAAGGCCCGCTCCCTGGAGGGGAGGAAGGGGGTGGCAGGGGTCCTCGAGGCCCTGCGCAAGGGCCTAGAGAAGGTCATCTCCACCATGGGCATCCATGAGCTAAGGGGCTACGGGAAGATCTTCAGCGCCATCGGGCTCAAGCCGGAGCTGGCCGAGTTCTTTGGCACCCGGAACTTCCTGGGTTCGGAAACCGGGGGGTATGGCTTTTTGGAGCTGGAGCGCACCCTCTTGGAGCGGGAGGGGTTCTTGCGAGCGGAAAAGGTCCTTCCCGCCAAGGACTTCCGCTTCAACCCCCGGATCTACAAGGCGGCCCAGGAGGTGGCCAGCGGCCAGGCTCCCTACAGCCACTTCCAGGAAAAGGTGCGCTCTCTGGAGAGGGAAAGCCCGGTGGCGGCCAGGCAGCTTCTGGAGGTGCGCTTCCCGGAAAGGAGCGAGGTTTCCCCGGAGGAGGTGGACCTCTCCGTGGGGGGACACTCCTTGCCCTTCCTCATCAGCGCCATGAGCTTTGGCTCCCAAGGGGAGGCCTCCTTCCGCGCCTACGTGGAGGCGGCCAAGCGCCTCAACATGCTTTGCATCAACGGGGAAGGCGGGGAGATCCCCGACATGCTGGGCAAGTACACCCACTGGCGGGGGCAGCAGGTGGCCTCGGGCCGGTTTGGCGTCCACGCCTACATGCTGAACTCCGCCAGCGTCATTGAGATCAAGATCGGCCAGGGGGCCAAGCCCGGGGAAGGGGGGCACCTGCCGGGGAAGAAGGTCTCCCCCAAGGTGGCCGCGGCCCGCAACGCCGTGCCCGGGGTGGACCTCATCAGCCCCTCCAACAACCACGACCTCTACTCCATTGAGGACCTGGCCCAGCTCATCGAGGAGCTGAAGACGGTGAACCCCAAGGCCCTGGTCTCCGTGAAGGTGCCCGTCATCCCCGGCATCGGCACCATCGCCGTGGGCATCGCCAAGGCGGGGGCTGACGTTATCACCCTCTCGGGGTTTGAGGGAGGGACGGGAGCCGCCAGGCTCCACGCCCTCAAGTATGCCGGCCTCCCCGTGGAGATCGGGGTGCGGCGGGCGCACAGGGCCTTGGTGCGGGCTGGGCTTCGCGACCGGGTGGAGATCTGGGCGGATGGCGGCCTTAAGACCGCCTACGACGTGCTGCGCATGGTGCTTCTGGGGGCGGACCGGGTGGGCATGGCCACCATGGCCATGGTGGCCATCGGTTGCACCATCTGCCGGGGATGCCAGCTGGACACCTGCCACGTGGGCATCACCACCCAGATTGAGACGGTGGAGGAGGCCCTGGCCCATGGCCTGAAGCGCTTTGTGCCCCAGGACCTGGACCGGGCGGTGGAGCACCTCACCCGTTTCTTTGAGGCCAAGGGGGAGGCCCTAAGGGAGCTGGTGGCCGCCTTGGGGGCCCGTTCCTTGAGGGAGCTTAGGGGGAGGGTGGACCTCCTTTACCAGCGGGACCACCTGGAGGAGCTGGACCTTTCCTACTTCTTCCTGCCGGTGGAGGAGCCCGAATGGCTCAAGGACACCTCGGCCCACGTCCTGAGGAAGCCTTTGAACCAGCTCACCCGCACCATCACCGAGGTGGTGATGGCCGCCTACGGGGAAGGTAGCCGCAGGCTGGTTTTCCAGGAGGGACCGGTGAACTCCACCGACCGCGCCTTGGGGGCCCACCTGGCGGGGGAGATGGCCAGAAGGCGCCTTTATGGCAAGGGTTTTGACGCCGAGGTGGAGCTCCGCTTTGATGCGGGAAGCGTGGCCGGGAATGGCCTGGCGGCTTTTAACCTCGAGGGCCTCAAGGTGGTGGTGGAGGGCGGGGCCCAAGACGGGGTGGCCAAGAGCGCCTTTGGGGGCACCGTGGCCATCCTTAAGGGGCGGAACCCCTACGGGGCCTATGTGGACGGCTCCGTGGGCAAAAGCTTCGCCTACGGGGCCATCGGGGGCCTCCTCATCGTGGAAGGGGTGGCGGACAGCCGCTTCTGCATCCGGCTTTCCGGGGCGGATGTGGTCCTGGGTGGGGAGCCGGAAAGGCCCTTGCGGGATGACCTGGGCAACCTGGCCGCCCGGGCCCAGGCCAAGGGGTTTGCCTTTGAGTACATGACCCGGGGGCGGGCCTTGGTCCTGGGGGACCCTGGGCCTTGGATCTGCTCGGGCATGACCGGGGGGCGGGTCTACCTCCGCCACTGGCCGGAGATGGGCCTCACCGAGGAGGCCATGAGGCGCCGTCTGGCCAAGGGGGCCAAGGTGGCGGTGAAGCCCTTGGACCTAAGGGGCGTGGAGGACGTGAAGGAGCTCCTTTCCGCCTACATCCGGGTGCTAAGGGAGGCCAAGCGGGAGGAGAAGGCCCGGCGCTTGGAGAGGCTCCTCGAGGACCCCGCCCAGCACTTCCGCATGGTGGAGCCCGTGGCCCAACAGGTGGAACAAGGGGTGAGCACGGAGTAGCCCCGTTTCTCCCTAAGGGTAGGGCGGTAGAAGGGCTTTATCGGACCCCACCTTGGCGAAAGCCGGGGTGGGGTGGAATCACACCAGCTTTTCCTCCACCGCCCAACGCACCAGCTCCGCCCGGCTTTTCAGGCCCAGCTTCTCCGCCGCCCGCTCCCGATAGGTGGCCACCGTTTTTTCCGATATGCCCATGGCCTCGGCGATTTCCCTGTAGGAGAGGCCCTGGGCCAGGTAGCGGACCACCTTAAGCTCCCTTTCCGTGAGGACCTCCGGGCCGGGTTTGCGGACGGTCTGGGCCTGGATCATGCGGTAGAGGAGGCCTTGCGGCAGGTAGTGTTCCCCGCGGGCCACCGCTAGCACCGCATCCTCCAGCTCCCGCTCGATGGCGTCCTTGGGCAGGTACCCCGAGCCCCCGGCTTGGAGGAAGCGCTCCGCATACTCCGGCTCGGCATACATGGACAGGGCCAGGAGCCGGGCTTCCGGGTAGAGGGCCTTGAGCTTTTCCGCCACCTGGATGCCGTCCATGTCGGGCAAGGCGATGTCCAGGACCACCACCTGGGGCTTGGCCTGGGGGATCTTGGCTAGGGCTTCCTGGCCGGTTTCCGCCTCCCCTACGATCTCCACCTTGTTCTGCAGGAGGTAGCGCACCCCTGCCCGGACCACCGGGTGGTCGTCCACCAAAAACACCCGGATCATGCCTTCACCTCCTTTAGGGGGATACGGGCATAAAGGGTGGTGCCAAGGCCGGGAAGGCTTTCCATCTGGAACCGGCCCCCTAGGAGTTCGATCCTTTCCCGCATGCCCAGGATTCCCAGACCGGGCTGGGCCTGGGGAGGAAAGCCTTGGCCGTCGTCCTCCACCACCAGGCTGATCTCGTCCCCTTCCTGTTGCAAGACCACGGACACTTGCCTTGCCTGGGCGTGACGGGCCACGTTGGTAAGGGCCTCCTGCACCACCCGGTACAGGGCGGTTTCGTGGGTTTCCGGAAGGCGGCCCCTTAGGCGGCAGAGGAGGTTGGTCCGGATCCCGGTCCGTTCCTGGAACTCCTCGGCCATGCGCTTTAAGGCGGCCTCGAGGCCCAGGGTGTCCAAGGCGGAAGGACGCAAGGAACGGGAGAGGTGGCGCACATCCTGGATGGCGGTTCGCACCAGCTCCTGTAGAGCCGGCACCGCCTCCAGCCGTCCTTCCTTCACCGCCTTGAGGCCCAGGTCTATGCCGGTGAGGATCTGGCCGATCTGGTCGTGGAGGTCGCGGGCGATGCGGGCCCTTTCCGCCTCCTGGGCTTGGATGAGGGCCTTGAGGAGCTGGGACCGCTCCTGGGCCCTCTCCTTTAGGGCCTGGGTGTACCGGGCCCGATGGAGGCCGGCTTCTATGGGGGCCTTGATGGCCTCGAGGAAGGCCGGGGGGGCCTCGGTATCCAGGAGGATGCGGGCTCCGGTGAGTTCCAGGACATGGGGGCCTTGCCTGCCCGGCAAGGGGCATCCCTGGTCTTCCGGGTAGGGGCAGAGAACCTTACCCACCAAGGTTTCTCCCAGCCGCGCCTCCCCGCAGCGAAAGAGGCCGCTTTGGGCCAGGGCTTCCAGGGCGTTTTGCAACACCCCTTCCGGGGTTTCCGCCCGGTTCACCGCTTCCGCCACCTGGTTGAGGGTGGAAAGCTCTTGCTCCCGTTGCCGCACCCCTTCCCGGTAGGCCACCAGGGCCCTGTGGAGGACCCTGAGCTCCCCGCCAGGATCGGGGAGGGGGGCCTCCTTTCCCTCTTGCCAGGCCCGCACCCCTTGGACCAGGGCCTCGAGGGGCTTGAGGAACTGGTCCGCGGCCCGGCCCACCAGGAGAAAGGCTAGGGCTGCCACCCCCAGGGCCATCCAGGCCCCCAGGAGCAAAAGGCGGGTGAGCTTCTGCCAAAGGGGGGTTTCGGGGAAGGCCAGGGCCAGAAGGCCCACGCCGCCATCCCCGATGGAACTGCGGTAGAGCCTATAGGTCTCCCCCTGGAAGCGGAAGCGACCCTCTAGGGTCTTGAGGTTTAGGGGAAACCCCCCGGGGAAGGAGTGCACCAGCACCTCCCCCTTGGGGTCCAGGACGAAGCCCAGCACCCCTTCCCCCTTCAGGGCTTCCAGCTGACGAAAGGCGGCGTAAAGGTCGTTCAAAAGGAGATCCTCCTCCAGCTGTTGGGCCAGGTAGTGGGTTTGGGCGCGCCCTTGGGCCTCGAGGCTGGCTTCCAGGCCGGTTTTCACCAGGTAAAAGGCGGTTCCTCCTAGCCCTGCTCCCAAGAAGAGCATGCCCAGGGCAAAGGTGGCCAAAAGTCGCGTGCGAAGGCTTCCCTTCATGCCTAAAACCCTTCTAGGAAGCGGCGATAAACCCCGTCATTGGCAGGGGCAAAGCCCGCTATCCCTGCTTCTGGAAGCTGCCCGGCTTCTTGCAGGCGTTGCAGCAGATCCCGTTTCACCTCTGGGGCTAACCCCTTTCGCACCACCACGGGCGGGGGTGGGTCCTCAGGGCCCTCCCAGATGACCCGGATCCTTGCCTTTAGCTCTGGGTTCTTACGCTTTAGGGCATCCAGCACCATCCCGTCCAGTGCTGCCGCCTCTACCAGGCCCCGGATCACCGCCTCCACCGCCCGGTCATGGGCATAAGTGAAGAGGATCTTGCCCAGGTAGGCCTCTGGGCGGTAGCCCAACTTTTTGAGGGCTTGCATGGGGCGGATGTAGCCCGTGTTGGAAAGGGGATCCACAAAGGCCATGGTGGCCCCCACCAGGTCCGTAAGGCTAGCCCGTTGGGAGTCCGCCCTGACGATAATCACGCTCCGGTACCGGGTCCAGGGCGCGGGAACCGAGCTGGCAACCACCTCCCCGTAACCCTCTACCACCGCCTTGGCCGCGGCAAAGGTGCAGAGGAAGGCCACGTCAGCCTGGCCTTTTTGCAAAAGTTCCAGCACCTCCTTGTAACCCCGCCTTCCCAGGACCCGGGCCTCAGGCCAAAGGGTCTGGGCCAGAGTCCAGTAGGGGTAGCTCCTTTTGGGGGAAAGGATGCCCGCCACGGCGATGTGCAGCGGGGCTTCCTCCTCGAGGCGCACCTGGGGAAGGGGAACCAAGGGTCCGGCTTCCGGAGGGCGGGCACACCCTAACAGGAGGAGTACCAGGGGCCAGACCCGGGCCATGCCTATAGTATGGCCGGGTTTCCCCAGGACAAAGGTCCTAGAGCTTGTAGGTTTTTTCCCGAGGACACCCGTCCAGCTGGACTGTCGGAGAAACGCCGATGAAGGCCGCGTCCCCCTTTTCTAAGCTGCCTTTGGAGGTGGGTATGAGCGAGTTGGAAAGCCGCAGGGCCTTTTTGGAAAAGGTAGCCTCCACGGTCTTTGCCGGCATGGTGCTGGGAGGCCAGCCGGTGAAGGCCGGGGCCGAGCCGCTAAAGGTGGAACTTCCCCCAAGACCCCCGGATGGGCCCATCCTACCCGAGTTGGAGTACGAGGACGTCTTGGTGCGCATGCAGCGGGACCTGGAGCGGGCCCTGAACAAGGGCACCATCCCCAAGTGGGTGATGGTGATCGATACCCGCAAGTGCGTGGGCTGCCACGCTTGCACGGTCTCCTGTGCGGTGGAGAACAAGCTGCCCCCTGGCGTGGTCTACCGTCCGGTGATTGAGGAGCAGATCGGGAAATATCCCGAGGTGAGCTGGAGGTTCCTGCCCCGGCCCTGCATGCAGTGCGATAACCCTCCCTGCGTACCGGTATGCCCGGTGGGGGCCACCTGGAAGCGGGCTGATGGCATCGTGGAGATCGACTACGACGCCTGCATCGGTTGCCGCTACTGCTTGGTGTCCTGTCCCTATCAGGCCCGCACCTTTGACTTTGGGGAAAACTGGACGCAGGATACCCCCGGCCAAGGGCATATGCCCTACGAGGAGCTCCCCACCTTTGAGTGGGGGGAGGTGCACGTGCGCAAGGAGGCGGTAATCCCCCATAGCCCCGTGGGCAATGCCCGGAAGTGCAGCTTCTGCCTGCACCGGATAGAGCATGGGCTTTTGCCCCAGTGCGTGACCACCTGCATCGGCCGGGCCACCTTCTTCGGGGATGCTTCCGATCCGGAAAGCCTGGTTTTCCAGCTCATCCATCAGCCCAATGCCATGCGGCTTAAGGAGGAGCTAGGCACGGAGCCCAGGGTCTACTACCTGGTCTAAGGGGGTAAAGGAGGATGAGGATGCGCGCTTGGGGTTGGATCCTATACGGGGTTCTGGCGGCCATAGGCCTTGCGGGGTTCATTCTGCGTTTCGCCACCGGCCACCAGCTGGCGGGGTATGGCAGCTATGTGCCTTGGGGCCTATGGGTGGCCGCGTACATCTACTTTATCGGCCTTTCGGCGGGGGCCTTTTTGCTTTCCGCCTTGGTCTATGTCTTTGGGGTGCGCAAGCTGGAGCCCATCGCCCCCCTGGCCCTGGTGGTGGCCTTGGCCAGCCTGCTCATGGCCCTCATCACCATCTGGTTTGACCTGGGGCATTTGGAACGCTTTTACTACGTCTACCTGAGGCCCAACTTCCGCTCCATGATGGCTTGGATGGTGTGGCTGTACACCGCCTATGGCCTCCTTCTTCTTTCGGAGCTTTACTTTGCCCTGAGGCGGCACCTGCCCCGCTATGCGGATCGCCGGGGAGTTACGGGCTTTTTAGCCCGCCTGCTCACAAGGGGCCGGAAGACCCCCTTCACCGAAGAAGAGATCCACCGGGATGAGGGGATTCTCAGGGTTTTGGGAACCATCGGCGTGCCCTTGGCCATTGCCTTCCACGGGGGGGTGGGGGCGCTCTTTGGCACAGTGGTGGCCCAAGATCTTTGGCATAGCCCCATCTACCCCATCCTCTTCCTCACGGGGGCCCTCCTCTCGGGTGGGGCCTTGATGACCGCGGTGTACGTCTTCTTCTGGCCCAGGAAGGACGAACGTTGGCGGGAGATAAGCCTGCTTCTGGGCCGGGTGGTGTTGGGGCTCATCCTCTTTGACCTCCTCCTGGAGTGGGCGGAGTACTCCATCCCCATGTGGTATGGGGTGGGCCCGGAGTTCAAGGCCCTTTGGAACACCCTCTTTGGGCCTTTCTGGTACGTGTACTGGGTGTTCCATATCCTCCTGGGGGTGGTGGTTCCCGTCCTTCTGCTACTGGCTCTTGGACTCCGGGGCCGGATTGGCGCCATCGGCCTTGCCAGCTTCCTGGTGGCGGTTACCTTCTTGGCCATCCGCCTCAACCTGGTGATTCCCAGCCTGGTCCACCCCAAGCTGGAGGGCTTGGTGCATGCCTACCATGACCACCGCCTCACCTTTGTCTACTTTCCCACGTGGTTTGAGTGGAGCGTGGTGGTCTTTTCCGTGGTCCTGGGCTTTACCCTGACCTATGTGCTGGTGCGCATCCTGCCCGTGATTGAGGGCAGGCTTCTCAAGGAGGTGGCGTGATGCTTTCCAGGCGGGAACTCTTGAAGCTGGGGGTGCTTTCCGGAAGCGGGGTCCTTTTGGGCGAGAAGGCCACGGAGCTTCTTTCCCAGGCCGAGGCAGCGGCCCAGAGGGCTCCCGGTTTCTACCCCTTGAACGATCCCGAGAACCAGATTTACTCCGTCTGTTTGCAGTGCAACACCGGTTGCCCCATTAAGGTCAAGCTCTACGAGGGGGTGGCGGCCAAGATTGACGGAAGCCCTTATGCTCCTTGGACCCTCTACCCCCACCTTCCCCTGGAGACGTCTTTGGAAAGGGCGGCCAAGGTGGATGGGGGGATTTGCCCCAAAGGGCAGACGGGCTTGCAGACCGTGTACGATCCCTACCGCATCCGCAAGGTCTTGAAGCGGGCTGGCCCCAGGGGTAGCGGCAAGTGGAAGGAGATCCCCTTTGCCCAGGCGGTGAAGGAGATCGCCGAGGGGGGGAAGCTCTTCGCCGAGCTCGGGGACGAGCGGGACTACCCGGGCCTGAAGGAGGTCTGGGCCCTTAGGGACCCGGAGGTGATGAAGGCCATGAAGGCCCGGGTGGAGGAGATCTGGCACGAGAAGGACCCGGATAAGAAAAAAGCTTTGGTGGAGCGCTTTAAGGAGGAGTTTAAGGACCACCTGCACACCCTCATTGACCCCGACCACCCCGACCTCGGGCCCAAGAACAACCAGGCGGTCTTTGCCTATGGCCGCCTTAAAGCTGGGCGCAACGAGTTCTTCAAGTGGTTCTTCCAGAACAGCCTGGGTTCGGTGAACTTCCACGGGCATACCACCATCTGCCAGGGCTCCCTCTACTTCACGGGTAAGGCCATGAGCTACCAGCTGGCCTACGACGAGAAGAAGGGGGCGTACACCTGGACAGGGGGGGAGAAGTTCTACTGGCAGGCGGATCTCACGGGAGCGGAGTTTGTGATCTTCGTGGGAGCCAATATCTTTGAGGGGAACTATGGTCCACCCCTGAGGGTAAAGGAGGTGACCCAGGGAGCGGCCACAGGGAAGCTAAGGTATGTGGTGCTGGACCCTCGAGCCCAGAAGGGGGTGGCCCACGCCGTCAAGTGGATTCCCACCAAGGCGGGCTACGACGCCGCCGTGGCCTTTGGCATGATGCGTTGGATGTTTGAGAAGGGGCGGTTTGATGCCCGCTTCCTCTCTGCGGCCAACAAGGGAGCGGCCAAGGCCCTCGGCGAGCCCAGTTGGACCAACGCCACCTGGCTGGTGGAGATGGACGAGAAAGGTTTCCCCACCAAGCTTCTGCGCATGAGCCACCTGGGGATGGCCCCGGAGGTCCGCATCTTGGATGGCAAGGAGGTGGTCTTTGACCACCCCATGGTCCTGGTGCAGGGCAAACCCACCCCGGTAGACCCGCAGAGCGAGGACCAACCCGTCTTCGGGGACCTCTTCGTGGACACCACCCTTAACGGCATCCGGGTGAAAAGCGCCCTCCAGCTCATCCGGGAGGAGGCCTTCAGCCGAAGCCTGGAGGAGTGGGCAAAGTTGGCGGGCGTCACGCCGGAGGACATCGTCTGGCTGGCCCACGAGTTCACCCGCCATGGCAAGAAGGCGGTGGTGGATATCCACCGTGGGGTCAGCCAACACACCAACGGCTTCTACAACGCTTTCGCCTGGAATGTCCTGAACGCCCTGATCGGCAACTACGACCACCATGGGGGGTTTGTGCGCGCCAGCACCTACGACATCGTGGGCAAGAAGGCGGAAGGGCCCTTCTACATGGACAAGCTCCATCCCAAGAAGCTGGAGCCCTTTGGCATAAGCCTAATCCGCCACGAGGTGGAATACGAGAAGACCACCCTCTTTGAGGGCTACCCCGCTAAGCGGCCCTGGTTCCCCCATAGCTCGGATATCTACCAGGAGATCCTGCCCTCCGCAGCCCAGGGGTACCCCTACCCGGTGAAGATCCTCTTCCACTACATGGGCTCCCCTGCTTATGCCCTACCCGCTGGCCATACCCAGATCCAGGCCATGCTGGACCCCGAGAGGATCCCCCTGATCGTGGCCTTTGACATCGTGGTGGGGGACACCTACCTCTATGCCGACTACATCATCCCTGATCTCACCTACCTGGAGCGCTGGGAGTTCCACGGCAGCCACCCCAACGTGATCTGGAAGGTGCAGACCATCCGCCAGCCGGCCATACCCCCTATCCCTGAGGAGGTGGAGGTCTTCGGGGAGAGGATGCCCATCTCCGCAGAGGCCTTCTTCCTGGCCCTGGCGGAGTACCTGGGTATGCCGGGGTTTGGGGAAAAAGGCTTCAAGAACGGCATGCCCTTCCGCAGGCCCGAGGACTTCTACCTGAAACTGGTGGCCAACCTGGCCTTCGGGGAGAAGGCCGATGGCTCGGAGGCCGTGCCCGAGGCCGATGACCGGGAGCTGGAGATCTTCCAGAAGGCCCGCCGCCACCTGCCCCCTTCGGTGTTTGACCTGGAGAAGTGGAAGGCGGCCATCGGGGATGAGGGCCTCTTCCGGCGGGCCGTGTACGTCCTGAACCGTGGCGGGCGCTTCCAGCGCTTTGAGAAGGCCTTCAAGCCCGATGGCACCGTGGCCAACCCCTATGGCAGGCAGATCAACCTGTACTTGGAAAAGCACGCCAAGACCAAAAACAGCATGACCGGAAAGCCCTACTGGCCTCTGCCGCGCCTCTTCCCTCCCTACACGGATGCCTTGGGCCAGCCCATCCAGGATGGCGAGGATTTTGACCTCAACCTGATCACCCATCGCTGGATCACCATGACCAAGAGCCGTACCATTTCCAACTACTGGCTTCTCAACATCACCCCCGAGAACTACATCGCCATCCATCCCGAGGACGCCAGGCGGCTGGGCTTCAAGGATGGGGAGCTGGTCAAGGTGGTTTCCGCCAGCAACCCCGAAGGGGTTTGGGACTTGGGGCCCTTTGGCAAGAAGCCCATGGTGGGCAAGCTGAAGGTCATGGAGGGCATCCGCCCTGGGCACATCGCCTTCGCCCTAGGGTTCGGCCACTGGGCCTACGGGGCCAGCGACCTGGAGATCAACGGCCAGGTGATCAAGGCCGATCCCCGTAGGGCCGCGGGCATCCACGCCAACGCCGCCATGCGGGTGGACCCGGTGCTAAAGGATGTGGGGCTTTCTGACCTGACCGGGGGAAGCGCCGTCTTCTACGATTCCAAGGTGCGTCTGGTGCGCCCCACCCTCGAGGAGGCCAGGACCTATGGGGAGGGGGTGCGGAAGGCGGCCCTGGGTGGGCCGGAGGGGGTGAGCGCGGAGGAGATTAGGGAAAAGGCGCTGAAGGCGGCCCGGGGGGAGCTGGACCCCGAGGCCCTGCGGCGGGAGGTGGCCCTTAGGCTAGGGCTGGACCCCAGGGCCTAAGGAACGGAGGAAAAGCCCCAGGGGAGGGGGGTCCCCTGGGGCTTTTACCCTAGACATGGCGAGGCCGGGCCAGGTACATTTGTCCCGTGGACCCCGGGGCCCTTCTGGACCTCCTCAAGCGCCGCACCGGTTTTACCCAGGCGCATGCGGCCATGCTCCAAGAGTTGGGAGCCTTGATGATTCCTTTGGCCCCCGAGGTGGCCTTGGCCTTCTACGACTACTTGGGGCAGGATAGCGAGCTGAGGGAGATCCTCTACGGGGTACCCGGAAGGGTGGAGCGGCTTTACGGCACCTTCGCCCGCTGGTATGGGGAGCTTTTTACCGGTGTCTACGACCAGGCCTATGCGGAGGGGAGGAGGCGCATCGGCTTGGTGCATGCCAGGCTGGGGATTGGTCCGAGGGCCATGGTCCCCGCCATGGGCCTCGTGCAGGAGCTGTCCTTGGAGCATATGCGCTCGGCGCTGCGGGGCCCGGAAGTTTACGGGGCCGTGGAGGCCTTTGAGAAGATCCTTGCTATAGAGCTTGCCCTTATTGAGGAGAGCTACCTCGAGGCCCTCTCCTTGGGCCTGGCCCTGGGCCACCGGGACCTCAAGGAGGCCCTAGCCCAAGGGGCGGCCACCCTCCTCAAGGCTCCCGGGCCAGGTCGTTGAAGCGCACGTGGGCGGCGTGGAACTGGAGCTCTACCGTGCCGGTTGGGCCGTTGCGTTGCTTGCCCACGATGATCTCGGCGATGCCCGCCTTTTCCGAATGGGGGTTATAGTACTCGTCCCGGTAGATGAACATGACCAGGTCCGCGTCCTGCTCTATGCTGCCGGATTCCCTTAAGTCCGAGAGCATAGGACGCTTGTTGGGCCTGGCCTCCACCGCCCGGGAGAGCTGGCTTAGGGCGATGACGGGCACGTTGAGTTCCCGGGCCAAGGCCTTAAGCCCACGGGAGATGGCGGCGATCTCCTGCTGGCGGTTTTCCCCCTGTTTACCGGCCCCGGGGCCGGACATGAGTTGGAGGTAATCTATGATCAATAGGCCCACGTCGTGCTGGCTCCTAAGCCTTCTTGCCCGGGCCCTAAGCTCCATCAGGGTGAGGTCCGGGGTGTCGTCAATGTAGATGGGGGCCTCGGAAAGCCGGCCTGCCACGTCCACCAGGCGGGAGAAGTCCCGGTCTGTGAGCTGGCCCAGGCGCACCCGGTTCATATCAATCCGGGCCTCCGAGCACATGAGGCGTAGGGTGAGCTGGGAGGCGGGCATCTCTAAGGAGTAGATCCCCACCCCCACCCCCTCTTTTAGGGCGGCGTTTTGGGCGATGGTGAGGGCGAAAGCGGTCTTTCCCATGGCCGGGCGGGCGGCGATGATGTTCAAGGAGCCCGGGGCCAGGGTGCCGATGAGCTGGTCCAGCTCCTTGAAGCCGGTGCGTACCCCGGCCACCTCCCCCTTGTTTTGGAAGAGGGATTCTATGTGCTCAAAGGTTTCGTGCACCAATTCGCGAATGGAACGGGCCTCGGTGTCCGTTTGGGTAAGGGCCACCTCGAGGATCTTTTTGCCCGCGGTGTCCAGTATATCATCCAGGCTTCCCGCCTCCTCATAGGCCAGGCGCATGGCCTCCCCGGCTGCTTGGATGAGCTTTCTCAGGGTCCACTTCTCCGCCACGATGCGGGCGTAGTGCTCCGCATAGGCGGCGGTGGGCGTGGCCTCGGAAAGCTGCACCAGGTAGCTCAACCCTCCAACCCCTTCCAGCTCCCCCCGGCGGGAAAGCTCCTCCGCCAGGGTCACCAGGTCCACGGGCTTGCCCTGGGACCTTAAGGCCTGCATGGCCGCATAGATCTTGCGGTGGGCCTCGGTGTAAAAGGCCTCGGGGGAGGGGAGGAGGCCTTCCAGCTCGTCCAGGACATCCGAATCCAGGAGAATGGCCCCCAGGACGCTCTGTTCCGCCTCGAGGCTGTGGGGGGGAATACGTCCTTCCATAGCCATAAGCCCCATCAGGCTACGCCCTGGTCCGGGGGTTCTGCCAGGGGGACTTCCGTTAAGGGAAGGAATGCCTCTGCCAGACGAAGGTCGGGGCTCGGCCCTTAGGCTTCTCATGGGAGTTTTGTTAGGGTGGGGGGGTGCGCGGGATCCCGCTCCTTTTGCTGCTGCTGGCCTCCTGCCGCGCCCAGAGTCTTCCCGAGCCCTTTGCCACCTTGGAAGGAGGAAGGGTAGAGGAGGTGCGCCAGGTGGCCGCGGGAGGCGAAGGGTATGCCCGGATGCTGGCAGGCTGGCTCCTGGTGGACCAGGAGGAGGTGCCCTTGGCGGAGCGGGCGGAGTATGCGTGGCGCTACGCCCTCTTCCTGGAAGGGGTAAGGGCCTTTGAGCCAGGCTGGGAGGCTCGGGAGGCCTGGCGCAAAGCGGCGCGCCTTTTGCAGGAGGCCCAAGACCCCCGGGCCTTTTCCGCCTGGGAAAAGCTCCTTCCAGATAAAGAGGCCGTGGAGGCCCTCCTTTCCCTGGGTGAAGGGGAAAGGCTTTGGTTGGCCCTATTCCGGGGTAGGGCCTATGAGGCGCTGCTCAGGGTTCTTCCCGAGGGGGTACGCCCGGACCTCCGCGCCCAGGCGCTTTTGCGCTTGGGGCGCTTCCAGGAGGCTTTGCCCTCCTACCAAGCCTGGGCCCAGGAGGATCCCCGGGGGTACCTGGGTCTGGGCCATGTCCTTTGGCGGCTTGGGCGTAGGGGGGAGGCCTTGGAAGCCCTGGCCCGTTACGACCATCCGGAAAGCCGCTATGCCCAAGGGCGGATCCTGGAGGAGATGGGGAGGGTCCTCGAGGCGGTACAGGCCTACCGGCGGAGTACCCCCGAGGGCCTTTGGCGGGCTGCGGGGCTTCTAGAGCGGCAAGGCCTTAAGCGGGAGGCCCTTCCCCTTTACCTCACCTTGGCCGGTGGGAGCAGCCCTTACGCCGATGACGCCGCCCTAAGGGCTTATGTGTTGGCGGGGGGGCTGGGCTTGACCGGGGTGCAAGGGGAGGCCTTTACCCTCCTCAAGGGGGGGCTTGGCCTCCTTGTGGGCAAGGAACCCGAGCCGCCTCCGCCTGCCCCTTCCCTTCCGCTACCCCCAGAGGCGTCTACCGTGGAGGCCCTCCGCCTCGGGGGTAAGGAGGCCTGGGCCCGGGGGGTGGTGCGCTACGCCCTTTGGCAAAGGCCCAAGGATTGGCCGGCCTTGGTGCCCCTCCTTTACCGCTTGGGGGCTTACCGGGAGGGTATCCGGGCCGCCTGGCCCACCGCCATGGCCTATCCCCGTCCCTACCGGGAGTGGGTGGAAGGGTATGCCCGAAAGGAAGGCCTTGACGCCAATCTGCTGTACGCCCTTCTCCACGTGGAAAGCCGCTTTGACCCCCTGGCGGTAAGCCCCACGGGGGCCTTGGGCCTGGGCCAGTTCCTAAGGAGCACCTGGGCGGATGTGGCCCGCATGCTGGGGGAGGATCCCGCCGATCCTTTTGATCCCGAGGCCAGCATCCGCTACGCCGCCCGCTACCTGCGCTGGCTCCTGGAGCGCTGCGCCGCCTACAGGGGTCTGGAGCAAGTGGCCTGCGCGGTCACCGCCTATAACGGCGGCATCGGCTATACCCTAAGGGGCCTCGCCCGGGAAGGGAACCTCTACGCCTTCCTCCGCTTCCAAGATAGGGACGAGCCCCGGGAGTACCTGGCCCAGGTGCTTTCCGCCTATGCCGCCTACTGGGCTATTCCTTAGCCTGGCGCAGGCCCCTTTCGGTCCAGGCGATAAGGGGTTTTAGGGCGAAGGGGGCGAAAAGGGTGGTGAAGACCACCATGAAAAGCACAATGGCATACTCCTCCTCGTTGACCGCTCCCGCGGCCAGCCCCAGGGCGGCCACGATCAACCCCACCTCTCCCCGGGGGGCCATGCCCACCCCCACGGTTAAGGCCGAGCGCACCCCTTGGGTCAGGGCCCCCAGGAACCCGCCCAGCACCTTTCCCAGGATGGCGATGACCGTGACCACGCTTCCCGCCGTCAGGGTGGCGGGAGAAACCAGAGCGGAAAGCTCCAGCCGTACCCCCACCATGGCGAAGAAGATGGGGGCTAAGAAGCTTTCAATAGCGAAAATAGGCTCTTCCAGCCGGTACTTCTCCCGCACCTCGGAAAGGAGCATCCCTCCCAGGAAGGCGCCTACGATGGGGGCCAGGCCGATGGAAGCGGCCAAGGCCGCCATGCCGATTCCCAAGGCCAGGGCGAAGCCCATGGGGCTGCCTACAGGAAGCCTCTCCAAGGGTAGGCGGGCAAAGAGGGGTGACAGGGCCACGGCCAGCCCCACGAAGACCACGGAGAGAAGGATGAGCTGCAGGATGGCACCGGTTTCCACCTGCCCGGTTTTGGCCACCCCGTTCACCACCGCCAACACGATCAGGCCCAGCACGTCGTCGATGACGGCAGCTCCCAGGATTACCCGGGCGTAGGGGCGGGAGAGCACTCCAAGCTCCTGCAGCACCCTGGCGGTGATCCCCACGCTGGTGGCCACCAAGGCGGTGCCCAAGAACAAGGAAGGCAGGGTGGCAAAGCCGATTTGCAGGCCAAAGAGGTAACCCCCCAGAAAGGGGAAGGCCACCCCCAAGACGGCCACCAAGAAGGCCTCCTTGCCCACGGCGAGGATATCCTTAAGCCGGGTTTCCAAACCCACCATGAAGAGGAGGAAGATGGCCCCGAGCTCGGCGATGAACTCCAGTATCTCGCCCTCGTGCACCAGGCCCAAGAGGGCCGGGCCCACCAGGACGCCGGCCAGTACCTCCCCGATGACCACGGGCTGGTTAAGGCGCCTAAATAGAAAGGCCAGCAACTGGGCTGCCACTATGAGATAGAAGACCTCCAGGATGTGCCCGGCTCCGTGCATCACTGCCTCCTAAGGATGAGCTTGAGGAAGTCGCTACGAGTTAGGATGCCTACCACGCGGTTTTCCTGGTCCGTCACCGGTAGGTGGCGGATGTCGCTTTTCAAGAGGGCCTCCAGGGCCTTTCCCACGGGGTCTTCGGGGTGGATGCGGGGCAGTTCGCTGCGCATGACCGCCTTAACCGGGGTTTGCTGGTAACGTTGGTAGATGCTTTCTAGAAAGTCACCTGCTACCCACTCGCCGAAAAGCTGTAAGGCTTCCACATCGGAAAAGGGTATGTTCTCAGGGCGGGGTAGGAGTTCCTCCACCTGGAGTAGCCCCAGGAGGTGCCCCTCCCGGTCCACCACCGGCAGGCTACCGTAGCGTTTTTCCAGAAGCTTCCGGGCGGCCTCCTCGAGGGTGGACTCAGGTCCGATGGTCTCGGGGTTTGCGGTCATCAGGTCGGCTACCTTCATGGGCCCAAGTTTACCAGCGCCGCCACCTTGGGGCAAAGCGCCGAGCCAGGAGGGCGCCGAAGAGGAACCCTCCCAGGTGGGCCCACCAGGCTACCCCGGGTAGGCCCAAAAGCCCCTGAAGGAGCTGGAGGAAGGCCCAGTACCCGATGTAGAAGCCTGCGGGAAAGGTGACGAAAAGGGGAAAGATGAAGAGAATTACTGAAACCACGTAGGCTCGGGGAAAGAGGATGTAGTAGGCTCCCAGTACCGCGGAAACCGCTCCGCTGGCCCCGATCATGGGGAGGGTGGAGGTAAAGGAGAAAAGCCCCTGGGCCAAGGCGGCGGCCAGGCCTCCCAAGAGGTAGAAGAGAAGAAAGCGGCCGTGTCCCATGCGGTCTTCCACGTTGTCCCCGAAAACCCAAAGGAACCACATATTGGAGAGGATATGAAAAAAGCTTCCGTGGAGGAACATGCTGGTGAGGAGGCGGTAGCCCTGGCCCACCGGGTCTTGAAAGAATAAGGCGGGGATAAAGCCATAGGCCTGGGCGGACCATTCCAATCCCACGGAAAGCTGCCAGAGAAAGGCCAAGGCGTTGAGGAACACCAGGCCCTTGACCACGAAAGCGGGCCGGCGGGCGTGGTTGATGTCGTAAAGGGGAAACACCTAAGGCCTCCTGGGCTCTTGGTGGCGGTAGGGTATGGGCACGTACTGCACGCTGGGCTTGCCCCCCTGGGCCTGGGGGTAGAGGTCCATGAGCTCATAGACCTCGAGGGGCATCTCCGTGCTCACGGGAAGGCCCATCTCCCGGGCCTGGGCCACGTCGATGGGGTAGTCGTGGGTCCAGGTGCCCTGGGAGAGCAGGGTGGCCACCTCCTCAGCCCGTTCCTCGGGCAGGCGCTTCAAAAGCAGGTTTTTCACCGTGGCCTTCACCTGCTTCAGGGCCTTTTCCGCCATGTCCGCCAGGATCAGGGTCTGGTCGTCAATCTCCTGGATGGGCTTCTTCTCCAACACCTTGAGGATGCTGGCCGCAGGGTACTGGCCCAGCTGGGGATCCACAGGGCCCAAGACGGCGTTTTCATCCATGACGATCTCGTCGGCGGCTAGGGCGATGAGGGTTCCCCCCGACATGGCGTAGTGGGGCACGAAGACCGTGACCTTGGCGGGGTGGCGCAAAAGGGCCTCGGCGATCTGCTCCGCCGCCAGGACCAATCCCCCCGGGGTGTGGAGGATGAGATCGATGGGCACGTTCTTGTCGGTGAGGCGGATGGCCCTTAGAACCTGTTCCGAGTCGTCGATGCTGATGAAACGGCTTATGGGGATTCCCAGAAAGTTAACGGCCTCCTGGCGGTGGATGAGGGTGATGACCCGGCTTTTCCGCTTGCGTTCCAACTCGGCCATCTTCCTGGCCCGGGCCCCTAGGAGCATCTGTTGTTGTAGGTAAGGGGTGAGAACGGAGAGGATGAAGAAGAGCCAAAAGAGCTGGAAGAAGATTTCCATGGGAAAAGCATATACCAGGGGCGCTAGGGAATACGGGCCGGGCGGCTTTGGGTTTCCCGTAGGAGAATCCTTCCCAGTTCGGGGGCGAAGCGGGTGAGCACGGCTCCTAAGGGGATGGATACCAGCACCAAAAGCACCGCCACCTGCGCCACCAGGGGGTAACCTTGGGCCTGGGCTAGGGCACCCAGGACCAGGTTGAACTCCCCTCGAGGCACCAGGTAAAAGGCGCTATAAAGCCGGCGCTTGCGGGAGAGCCCCGCCCGGGCCCCTCCCAGGTAGTTAAGGGGAAGCTTCAGCAAAAGGCCCAGAAGGGCTAAGGCGACCACCGCCGGGGTTAGGCCCTGGAACAGGTCCCGGGCACTTGCCCCCACCACCAGGAAGAAAAGGGCCACCCCCAGGTCCCGCACCGGACCAAAAAGCCGCTCAAACCGCTCGCGAAGCCCTAAGGAGGCGGCCAGGCTTCCTGCCAGGAAGGCGCCAAGCCCCACCGAGGCCCCCGCTGCTTGGAAGAGGAGGGCGGTTCCGGTGGTAAAGGACGCCCCCAAGAGGAGCACCAGTTCGTCGGAAAGGTTCTCCATGAACGTAACCAAGGAAGGACCAAGGAAGCGACCCAGACTCAGGTAGAGCCCTGCCAAAAGGAGGCTGAGGACAAAGCCTTGGAATCCCTGGCCCCCCAAGAGGGCCAGGAGGACCAGGATTACCAGGTCCTCCAGCACGGAAACCCCCAGGACCACCTCGCTTTCGGGGTTGGCGGCCCGGCGCAGGTCAATGATCAGCTTGACGATCACGGCACTGGAGCTCACGTAGATGGCCCCCGCCAAAAGGGCGGCGCCGCGCAGGTCCAGCCCGAAAAAGAGTCCCAGAAGAAAGCCTAAAGGCAGGGCTAAGGCATCGTAGATACCCGCTTGAACGGCTTTGCCCGATAGTCCCCTAAGCCGGTCCGGGCCGAACTCCAACCCCACGGAGAAGAGGAGGAGGAGAAGCCCTAAGGAGGGGAGGGGCTCCAGGTCTTGCACCGGCAGGGCCTTGCCCATGAGAAGCCCGGTGAGGAGGTAGACGGGCAAGGGAGGAAAACCAAAACGGTGGACCAAGGCCGCTCCGAAGGCTAAAAGCCCTGCGGCTAAGGCAAAGGCCTCCACGGAGGGGTGCATTAGAGGGTCCTCATCAGGGCTTCCACCGCCTCGCGGCTTCCCGCCACCACCAGGGTGTCCCCCACCTCGAGGACCACCTCGGGCGAAGGGTTGGGGATTAGGGGGGCCCCGGGCCGGTCCACGGCCAGGAGGTGGGCCCCCGGCGGCAGGGTAAGCTCGGCCAGCCGTTTTCCTGCCAGCTTGGAACCGGGCAGGACCTTGATCCATTCAATGACCTTCTGCCCCAGCTTGCTTTGGGTGTCCCCCACGGCCTCGGGATGGAAAAGAACCCCCGCCAAAATGGCTCCCAGCTCCCGGGCCTCCTCGTCGGTAAGGTCCAGGGCCATGATGGGCTCATCCCCATCCTCTCCGGCTTCAAAGTACTGGAGCTCCCGCTTCCCCGAGTGGTGGACCACGATGACCAAACGGTCGCCGCTTTGCACCGTGATGGTGAACTTCCGTCCCACCCCGGGAAGCACCGCTTCTTCCACCCTCATGCCCGCCTCCTAGGGGGAAACTGCACCGCCAGGGTGCGCCCAGCCACCAGGGCCAAAATGCCCAAGGCCCAGAGGAAGAGGTCTAGGCCCGATAGTTTTTCCGCAAAGAGGAGGAGGAGAAGCTCCCGCAAGGCCAGGGCCACGCCGATTTCCATCAGGACCTCGAGGCGCACCCTTTCAAACTCAAAATAGTCCACGAAAACCCGTACTAGCTCTAGAACAATGATCAGGCTCAGAACGTTGGTAACCAGCTCCTTAAGGCCTAGGCGCACGGTGGGCTCGGTGAGGGTGAGGCCTAGTTCCAGGAAGGTGCGCCCTACCCCCACGAAAAGACCGATGAGCAGGGCCACCACCACCAGGTTGAAGACCAGGCGGGTGGCCCGTTGGTAGAGGGAGAGGAGGAGGTCCTGGTTCATCTCAGAGGAGGAGGTTAAAGACCCGCTCCGCCCGCTCATGGTGTTCGGTTTGCGGGTTCTTAAGCCCAGGGTCCAGCTCCTTTAGCACCCGGGCATAGGCTACCACCAAGGCCCCGGCGATTTCGGGAAGAAGGTTGCGGAGATCCTCGGAGATTTCCAGATCCAAAGGGGGAAGGGCTGCCAGGTCCTCCAATACCGGCTTGAGCTCCAAAGTGGTGTCCATGGCCCGGAACTCGCGAAGGGTTTCCTGAAGCCCTTTGGTGATGGGTACGTCGGGTTCAAAGATGATATCCCGGCCGTTGTACTTGGCGTGGCGCTCGGCCACCACCAGCAGGTCGTAGATCTTGTTCCGGAGAAAGTCCGAAAGGCGTTTAAGGTCGTTCTTGTCCACGTCCAAGCCCGCAGCCAGGCGGAAAAGCTTCTCAAACTCGGCCACTTTCATCAGCATGGTCGTTCACCTCCAATGATGGCCAACTGGGGTCCGAACCCCCACCACGAAACCTCAAGCCTAGGGGTTAGCCCAGGGCTCGCCAGGGTAACCCTCCTTAACCTTCCACCACAGGAATCCGCACCGGCGGTTCGGCCTCCCGCTTCTCCCGGGGGATTTTCACCTCCAGCACCCCCTTTTGCAGGCGGGCCTCGAGGCCCTCCTTCTTCGCATCCTTGGGAAGGAGGTAAGCCCGGTAGATGCGGCCATAGACGATTTCCGAGAGGTGCTTGGTGCGCTTCTCCTCCTTTTTCTCCCCTTCTATGACCAGCTGGTCCCCCTCGAGGCGCACCTCCAGGTTCTCCGGGCCCAGGCCCGGGACCTCCACCCGCAAAAGGTAATGGCCCTCGTGCTCGGAAAGCTCCGAGAGGGGCTCCAGGGTTTCCCCTTCTTCCTTGAAGACCTTTTCCAGGGCTTCTTCAAAGGCTTTCCGCACCCGGTTACGGCCAAAGGGCCAAAGTTTCTCCAACATACTCCCCTCCCTTAGCAGGCAAGGCGGGGCCCCGCCCCCGGGCGGGGCCCTCCTGCCTAGCGGACGTTCCCCGTCTCCAGCTTCCTGGCCCTCAGGTCCAGGAGGCTATACTCACCCTCGGAGAGATCCCCTGGTACCACCACCCAACTGGCCCCCAGTATTTCGTGCTTCTGCCCCTTGCCGGCGGTGATGACCAGGAGGGGGTTATGGGTCTTCACCAGGTGGGCCACCTCGTGGGAGCCGGCATCGCCCAGGCCCTTGTGGTAGGGGTTGGTGTAGAGGAGGAAGATCTTGGGGTAGTCCTTGAGGTCCCAAAGGGCCTTCAAGTGGTACTCTGCCACCCAGGCGGGGTAGCGCAGGGCCTCTTCCTCCTCGGGTTCCCCGTCGTCGGTGATCTCCCCGCCCACCCCGGCCACCAGGTAGGGACCTTTCCAGAAGGTGAAGGTTTCGTGGACGTTGCGCATCTCGGGCCGCACCAGCTCAATGTTGGCCGCCTCCCTTAGGTATTCCCAGATGGGGGCGTCCTGGGGACCGGGGATGTAGGCGGTGGGGAGATGGGCCTCGGCGAGGATGCGGAAGAAGGCGGCGTAGTCGCGGCTTTTGGCCGTCTTGGGCATGAGGTTACCCACGATGGCCAGGGCGTCCGCCCCCGTGTCGGGGGCCAGCTTCACCAGCTTTTCCAGGGCCTCGAGGTCGCCCATGGGGTTAGAAGTGGCCAGGATGTACCGCGTGGTCCGCCGCATAGCTCACCTCCTATTCCACCTGCACCTGGATCTTCTTGGGCTTGCTTTCCTCGGCCTTAGGCACCAACAGGTGGAGCACGCCGTGGCGGAACTTGGCCTGCACCCGGGAGAGGTCAAAGGTGCTGGGCACGTTGAAGCTCCGGGCGAAGGTGCCATGGGGACCTTCTAGGCGGTGGTAGGCCACGTTTTCCCGTTTCTCAAAGGGGCGCTCCGCCTTCACGGAAAGCACCCCTTCCTCCGCCACCACCTCCACCTTTTCCGGCTCCACCCCCGGCAGGTAGACCAGAAGGTGCAAACCGGCGTCGTCCTCCAGGATGTCCACCGGGGGAGCATAGACCCTGGGCCCCTGCTGGGGGGTCGTGCCGAAAGCCCTTGCCAAGCGCTCTTGCAACTCCTCCAACTCCCTGAATGGATCGAACCGTACCATCCTCCTCACCTCCTTTCACCACCTCAGGAGCGCGGCCATGCCGCCACGCTCCAGAAGCTGCTTTTCTGCCTCGCCCCGGACGAACTCCAGCTTAGCGGCGTAGCCCGTGGCCAGCTCGGGCAGGACCACGGCCAGGGGTTTGGCCTCGGGGTTTTGGCAGTGGGCCAGGGCCCGAGCCTCGTCGGGGAAGAAGATCCCGTCGCAGGCGTACACGGTTTGGTCCAGGTGCCAGGGAAGCACCCAAAGCTCAACCCGACCTTCCTGAACCCTTTCCAGGACTTCCAGGCCGAAGGCCACCTTGGGATAGGCTTCCTCCAGCTTCTTGAGTAGCTCTACCTCGCCCTTGCGCTCCATCTCCTCCAGGACAGGTTCCAGTCGCTTGAGCACCTGGCCGGGGCTGACCCCGGGATGGGGCAGGGAGGGAAGAAGGGCCACCACCTTTTCCTTAAGGCGTTTGGGCAGGTAGCCCAGGAAAAGCTTGGTGTGCTCCTCGGGGCCCATGAGGATGAGGCGGGTGAACCCACGTTCCTCCGTAAGTTTCTCCAGCTCGTGGCTCAGGTTCTTGTAAAAACGTTCTTCCCAGGCGGCCAAGCGCTTGGCGAAGAGGTCCTGGCCTGCCCCGCCCCGGGAGATGCCCGCCAGGTTGAAGCGGCGTCCCGGGGCATCCAGGGAGAGCCGCCGCCAGGCCTCGGTGTCCAAGGCCAAGAAGGCGTCGCTCACCTCCTGGACTTCACCCAGGAAGATTTCAAAAACCCGCCAGCGCTCCTGGTCCAAATAGACCACCCCGTAGCGCTCGTACTCGTCCAGGGCGTAGATAAGGGGGAGGAGGAAGGGCTCGCCGTAGTGGGCCAGGGCCCCGTCCGTAAAGAAGCGGCTTTCCTTTTCCCCT
Organism: Thermus altitudinis; assembly: GCF_022760835.1. GTDB lineage: Bacteria > Deinococcota > Deinococci > Deinococcales > Thermaceae > Thermus > Thermus altitudinis. The sequence continues at coordinate 3,585 of NZ_JAKTNQ010000027.1, read as the reverse complement.
AGGAAGGTGGTTTTGAGGCTGGAGACCAGGGGCAGTTCCACCTGCAGCAACAGGGTTTCAAAGACCTTCTCGTTGGCGAAGAAGACGGCGGTTTTTGCCTCTAGAACTTGGTTTTTCAGCACCTCCAGGATCCTTTCCTGCAGGTCCTGGGGCACCTTGAGGGCCTTCATGGCGTCCTTGGCCCTTAGGGCGTAGGCCCGGTTGGCGTTTTCGGGCTTGGCGGGGTTGAGGTCCAGGTAGAGGGAGAGGACGGGTCCCTCCTGCACGGTGAGGGTTTCCTTGATGCGCCGGATGTCTTCCTTGCCGATCATAGGTTACCTCCTAGAAGAGCCACTGCTTTGCGGATGGCCTCTTGGTTGAGTTTTTCCTCATGGCCGAGCCGGGTGAAGAGGGCCTCGAGGTCCGGGTCGGGGAAGGTGCTTTCCAGGTAGTAGGCCCGGTCAAAGCCCTCCTCGGAGAGGAGGTGAAGAAGGGCTTCCCAGCCTTCTTCCTCCACCTTGGGGGTAGGGGGGAGGGGGGCCTGGAGGCGGCGCAAGACCTCGGCGATGGCTTCGGCATGGGCCCGCTCCCGCTTGGCCACCTCCTCCAAAAGGGCCCGGATGTGGGGGTAAGGGACCCTTTCCAAAGCCCTTTCCGCCCGGAGGGCATCCAGGAGTTCATCCTGGTAGGCCTGTTTTAGGACTTCCACCCGATCCATACCCCCTCCTTTCCTAGGCCTGCACCGGGGCTTCCGTGCGGAAGACCAGACCCGTGGGGCCTGCGTCCACCACCACCAAATCCCCCTCCTTGATCTCCCCGGCCAGGATCTTCACCGCCAAGGGGGTCTCCAGCTCCCGCGCTATTACCCGTCTCAAGGGCCTGGCCCCGAAGACGGGGTCGTAGCCCCGCTCGGCCAGGTAGTCCTTGGCGGCCTCGGTGAGGGTGAGGGTGATGCGCTTTTCCAAGAGGCGGTTTCTAAGGCTTTGGAGCTGGATCTCCACGATGCTCTGGATCTGCTCCCGGGTGAGGGGCCGGAAGACCACGATCTCGTCCAGGCGGTTTAGGAACTCGGGGCGGAAGTGCTTTTGCAACACGGCGAAGACCTCCTCCCGGATGCGCTCGTAGGGTTTGCCTTGCTGGATCCCCTCGAGGATCAAGGGGCTTCCCAGGTTAGAGGTGAGGATGATGACGGTGTTGCGGAAGTCCACGGTGCGCCCATGGGAGTCGGTGAGGCGGCCGTCGTCCAGGATCTGGAGGAGGATGTTGAAGACGTCGGGGTGGGCCTTCTCAATCTCGTCAAAGAGGATGACCGTGTAGGGGCGGCGCCTTACCGCCTCGGTGAGCTGCCCCCCTTCCTCGTAGCCCACGTAGCCCGGCGGGGCCCCGATGAGGCGGCTCACCGCATGCTTCTCCATGTACTCGGTCATGTCAATGCGCACCATGGCCTCCTCGGTGTCAAAGAGGGTGGCGGCCAGGGTCTTGGCCAGCTCGGTCTTGCCCACCCCGGTGGGGCCCAGGAAGAGGAAGCTCCCGATGGGGCGGTTGGGGTCCTTGAGGCCGGCCCGGGCCCGCCTTATGGCGTCGGCCACGGCCCTTATGGCCTCCTCCTGGCCCACCACCCGCTTGTGGAGCTCCTCCTCCAGCCTTAAGAGCTTCTCCCTTTCCCCTTCCAGAAGCTTAGAAACGGGAATCCCGGTCCAGCGGGATACGATCTCGGCGATGTCCTCCTCGGTCACCTCCAGGCGCACGAAGCGGGCGTTTTTGAGCTTCTCGGAGAGGGCCTCCACTTCGGCCTCGAGGCGGGGAAGCTCCCCGTAGCGGAGCTCCGCCGCCCGGTTCAGGTCGTACTGGCGCTCGGCCAACTCAATCTGGCGGCGTACCTCGTCCAGGCGTTGCTGGGCCTCCCGGAGCTTCCTCAAGATCTCCCTTTCCCGCTCCCACTCCGCCTTCAGCCTATCTATCTCCTGGCTGAGATGGGAGATCTCCTCCTCAACCCTTTTGAGCCTTTCCTGGGAGTCCGGGTCCTTTTCCTTCTTCAGAGCTTCCCGCTCAATCTCCAGCTGGAGCCTTCTCCGCTCCAGGGCGTCTATCTCCTCGGGTGCGCTTTCCAGGGCCATGCGCAGGCGGGCTGCTGCCTCGTCCACCAGGTCAATGGCCTTGTCGGGTAGGCGCCTTTCCGTGATGTAGCGGTGGGAGAGGACGGCGGCCGCCACTAAGGCGGGGTCGGAGATGCGCACCCCGTGGTGCACCTCGTACTTCTCCTTGATGCCCCGGAGGATGGAGATGGTATCCTCCACGCTGGGTTCGTCCACGTAGACGGGTTGGAAGCGCCGTTCCAAGGCGGGGTCCTTCTCAATCTGCCGGTACTCGTCCAGGGTGGTGGCGCCGATGAGCCGGAGCTCTCCCCGGGCCAGGGCGGGCTTCAGCATGTTGCCGGCGTCCACGGCGCCCTCCGCCTTTCCTGCCCCCACCACGGTGTGGAGCTCGTCAATGAAGAGGATGATTTCCCCCTGGGACTGCACCACTTCCTGGATCACCGCCTTCAGGCGCTCCTCAAACTCGCCCCGGTACTTGGCCCCGGCCAGAAGGGAGCCCATTTGCAAGGAGATGATGCGCTTGCCCTTCAGGCCCTCCGGTACGTCCCCCTTGACGATGCGTTGGGCCAGGCCCTCCACGATGGCGGTCTTGCCCACCCCGGGCTCGCCGATGAGCACCGGGTTGTTCTTGGTGCGCCTTAGGAGGATCTGAATGGTGCGCCGGATCTCCTCGTCCCGGCCGATCACCGGGTCCAGCTTGCCCTCGGCCGCCAGCTTGGTGAGGTCAATGCCGTATTGTTCCAGGGCGTTGTAGGTGCTTTCCGCGTGTTCCGTCTGCACGGTTTTACCTCCTCTCAGTTCTTGTAGGGCTTTCTTCAGGGCGCCTTCTTCAGGGAGGTGGGGTTGGGCAAAGGGCTCGGGCCTCGAGGCCTCCGCTAGGGCCAGCACCAAGGTGTCCAGGGCCACGAACCGGTCCTTTAGCTCTCCCATGAGGGCTTCAGCCCGGTCCAAGGCCCGGGCCAGCTTCTGGGATAGATACTGGCCCACCTCGGCCCCCTCCACCTTGGGTAGGCGGCCCACCTCCCGCTCGGCACTCTCCTTGAGGGCCTGGGGGTTACCCCCTGCCCTCTCCAAAAGCCGCCAAGCCAGGCCCGTGGGGTCCTTAAGGAGTACGGCCCAGAGGTGGGGCAGGTCAATGGCCTGGTGCCGCATTTCCCGGGCCAGGACTTGGGCCTGGGCCAGGGCTTCACGGGCGGCTTGGGTCCAGCGCTCCAGGTTCATACCCCTTGCCTCCTACTGGCTTAATCATATCAGTTGATATGAATGGTGTCAATAGACTTGAACAGAACATGCGCTAACTCTTGCCGCTTACGCTGGAGAGGGTTCGCCAAAAGGAAGGGAGGAAACGCCCTTTGCTCTTGATTATACAGGGAAGGATTGGGCGGGATGTCCCAGCCTGGGTGGGTCCTTTCCCGGGGCGTTTGGGACGGTGGAGGCCGCCGGGATGGGCTTAGAGGAAAGGGGGGTGTGGGGGGCTATAATCCCCCGGTTTGCAAACCGGGGATACATG
>NZ_JAKTNQ010000026.1 GCF_022760835.1 Thermus altitudinis | reverse complement strand
TCGTGAGGGTGGGCGGACCGTGGGCGCCGGCGTGGTCACCAAGATCCTGGAGTAATCCTAGGGGCGGATAGCCGCCTCTTTGGGGAAAGGGGGTGAACCATGGCCAGCGAAGTCCGCATCAAAATCCTCCTGGAGTGCACCGAGTGCAAGCGCCGCAACTACGCCACCGAGAAGAACAAGCGCAACACCACCAGCAAGCTGGAACTCCGGAAGTACTGTCCTTGGTGCGATAAGCACACGGTGCACAAGGAAGTGAAGGTCTGATGTTTACCCGGATTGTTCGCTACTTCCAGGAGGCCCGGGCCGAGCTTGCCCGGGTCACCTGGCCCACGCGGGAGCAGATCGTGGAGGGTACCCAGGCCATTCTCATCTTTACCTTGGTGGCCATGGTGGTCTTGGGGCTTTACGATCTGGTCTTCCGCTTCTTGGTAGGACTCTTGCGATGAGCATTGAATGGTACGCGGTCCACACCTACGTGGGGCAGGAGGAAAAGGCCAAGGCCAACCTGGAGAAGCGGGTCAAGGCCTTCCGTATGGAGGACAAGATCTTCCAGGTGCTGATCCCCACGGAGGAGGTGGTGGAGCTCCGCGAGGGGGGCAAGAAGGAGGTCGTCAAGAAAAAGCTCTTTCCCGGGTACCTGTTCGTGCAGATGGACCTGGGGGATGAGGAGGAGCCCAACGAGGCCTGGGAGGTGGTGCGGGGCACCCCGGGGATCACGGGGTTTGTGGGCGCAGGCCACAGGCCGGTCCCCCTTTCCCCGGACGAGGTGCGGCATATCCTGGAGGTGTCGGGGCTTTTGGGCAAAAAGGAAGCCCCCAAGGCCCAGGTGGCCTTCCGGGAAGGGGATCAGGTGCGGGTGGTTTCCGGCCCCTTTGCGGATTTTACCGGCACCGTGACCGAGATCAACCCGGAAAAGGGGAAGGTCAAGGTCATGGTCACCATCTTTGGCCGCGAGACCCCGGTGGAGCTGGATTTCTCCCAGGTGGTCAAGGCTTAGGAGGCGTTCGCACCCCCAACTTGGGGGGAGCCTAGGAGGGAAAAATGAAGAAAGTCGTTGCGGTAGTGAAACTTCAGTTGCCGGCGGGCAAGGCCACGCCCGCACCCCCGGTGGGCCCAGCCTTGGGCCAGCACGGGGCCAACATCATGGAGTTCGTGAAGGCCTTCAATGCGGCCACCGCCAACATGGGCGACGCCATCGTCCCGGTGGAGATCACCATCTACGCCGACCGGTCCTTCACCTTCATCACCAAGACCCCGCCCGCCAGCTACCTGATCCGCAAGGCGGCGGGACTGGAGAAGGGGGCCCATAAGCCGGGCCGGGAGAAGGTGGGCCGCATCACCTGGCAGCAGGTCCTGGAGATCGCCAAGCAAAAGATGCCCGACATGAACACCACCGACCTGGAGGCCGCCGCCCGGATGATCGCCGGATCGGCCCGCTCCATGGGGGTGGAGGTGGTGGGTGCCCCGGAGGTGAAGGATGCCTAAGCACGGCAAGCGCTACCGGGCCCTTTTGGAGAAGGTGGATCCCGCCAAGGTCTACACCATTGACGAGGCTGCCCGGCTTTTGAAAGAGCTGGCCACGGCCAAGTTTGACGAGACCGTGGAGGTCCACGCCAAGCTGGGCATTGACCCCCGCAAGTCCGACCAGAATGTGCGCGGCACGGTTTCCCTGCCCCACGGCCTGGGCAGGCAGGTGCGGGTGTTGGCCATCGCCAAGGGCGAGAAGATCAAGGAGGCCGAGGAGGCCGGGGCCGACTACGTGGGGGGTGAGGAGATCATCCAGAAGATCCTGGATGGCTGGCTGGACTTTGACGCCGTGGTGGCCACTCCAGACGTGATGGGGGCCGTGGGCTCCAAGCTGGGCCGTATCCTGGGCCCGAGGGGGCTCTTGCCCAACCCCAAGGCCGGTACCGTGGGCTTCAACATCGGGGAGATCATCAAGGAGATCAAGGCGGGCCGCATTGAGTTCCGCAACGACAAGACCGGGGCCATCCACGCCCCTGTGGGCAAGGTGAGCTTCCCCCCGGAGAAGATCGCCGAGAACATCCGGGCCTTCATCAAGGCCCTCGAGGCCAGCAAGCCCGAGGCGGCCAAGGGCACCTTCTTGCGTTCCGTCTACGTGACCACCACCATGGGGCCTAGCCTTCGCATCAACCCCCATTCCTGAGGGAGTGTTAAGGGGGGCCTGGCTTGACGCCAGGCCCTTTTCCCTTTAGACTCGCCTATGGCACCCCGGGCGCTAGGGCGCCCAGGCCAAAGACAGCGGGGGGCTTGAGGCCTTAAACATCCCGCCGAGGCGCTTGCAGGGGGAGCGTTTCTCGGAAATCCGCAAAAGTCGGCTGGGGTTCCCCTGCCCCAAAGGGAGGAAGGCGTGCCCAATAAGCGCAACGTTGAGCTTCTAGCTGCCCTCAAGGAAAACCTTGAGCGGGCCCATGGCTCCTTCTTCCTGGTGAACTACCAGGGGCTTTCCGCCAAGGAGACCCACGCCCTCCGTCAGGCCCTGAAGGAGAAGGGGGCCAGGCTCTTCGTGGCCAAGAACACCCTGATCCGCATCGCCCTTAGGGAGCTGGGCCTGCCCGAGCTGGATGGGCTAGTGGGCCCCAGCGCCGTGGTCTTTTACCAGGACCCGGTGGCGGCGGCCAAGGCCCTTTCGGAGTTCGCCAAGAAGAACCCCAAGGGCATTCCCGAGGCCAAGGGCGGGCTTTTGCAGGGCCAGGTGCTTTTGGCCAAGGATGTGGTGGCCCTGGCGGAGCTTCCCACCATGGACGAGCTCAGGGCGGAGCTTGTGGGCGTGTTGCAGGCGCCCATGGCGGAGCTGGTGGGGGTCCTGGGCGGTGTGGCCCGCGAGCTGGTAGGCATCTTGGAAGCGTACGCGGAGAAGAAGGCGGCATAGGAGGTGGAGGATGGCTTTGGACATTGAACGCATCAAGGAAGAGCTTTCTCAGGCTACGGTTTTGGAACTCAAGCAGCTCATTGATGTTCTCAAGGAGGCCTGGGGTGTGACCGCGGCGGCGCCGGTGGCGGTGGCCGCGGCCCCTGCGGCGGCCCAGGCGGCGGCTCCCGTGGAGGAGAAGACCGAGTTTGACGTGATCCTCAAGGACGCCGGGGCCAAGAAACTGGAGGTCATCAAGGAGCTTCGCGCCATCACCGGCCTTGGCCTCAAGGAGGCCAAGGACCTGGCGGAGAAGGGGGGCCCCATCAAGGAGGGCATTCCCAAGGCCGAGGCCGAGGAGATCAAGAAGAAGCTGGAGGCCGTGGGCGCGGTGGTGGAGCTGAAGTAGCCCCCGTCCCACGGGGTGCCCCCCGGACCCCTTGGGGTCCGGGGTTTTGTGTTGGGGCCTCAAGTGGGGCCAAGGTTCAGGGGTAGCATGGGACCATGGCGGACCTTCCCCGGGTGGTGGTGGGGTTAACGGGGGCTAGCGGCATGCCCTATGCCCTGGACCTATTGCAAGCCTTGCAGGGCCTCGCCGAGGTGCACCTGGTCTTAAGCCAGGGGGCCAAGCGGGTCTTGTGGGAGGAGATGGGCCTAAGCCCGAAGGACCTCTACCCCTTGGCCCGCTGGGTGTACAAGGACGGCGACCTGGGTGCTCCCATTGCCTCGGGCTCCTTCCCCACCCGGGGAATGGTGGTGGTACCCTGCTCGGCCAGCACCCTGGCCAAAATCGCCCTGGGGCTGGCGGATACCCTCCTCACCCGAGCCGCCTACGTGCACCTGAAGGAGCGGCGCCCCCTGATCCTGGTGCCCCGGGAGGCTCCTTTGCCCCTTCCCACCCTGAAGGCCATGGTGCAGGCGGCGGAGGCGGGGGCGGTCATCCTCCCAGCAAGCCCGGGCTTTTATCACCGGCCCAAGGAGATCTCCGACCTCCTGGGTTTCGTCACCCAGCGCATCCTGGACCACCTGGGCTTGAAGGCCCAGCGGGCTCCCCGTTGGGGGGAGGGTTAAGCATCTGGGCTAAAGGGGGGCTTCTGCACTTAGTGTGACGTTTTTTTGCCAGCATGCAGTGTTACGATAGGGAAGATGACCCTGACCACCGAACAAAAACTGGTGCTGGACACCGTGCGCCAGGTGGCCAAGGAGGTCCTTTACCCCTTGGCCCCGGAGTACGACCGCACGGGGGAGTACCCCTGGCCCCAGCTAAAGGCCCTGGCGGAGCTGGGTTTCTTGGGCATGACCACCCCAGAGGAGTGGGGAGGGGTGGGGTTGGACTCCGTGACCTGGGCCCTGGCCTTGGAGGAGATTGCCGCCGCCGACCCCAGCGTGGCCGTGGTGCTCTCGGTGACCAGCGGGCTACCCCAGTACATGCTCCTCCGCTTCGGCACTGAGGCCCAAAAGCGAAAGTACCTCATCCCCCTGGCCCGGGGGGAGTGGATCGGGGCCTTCTGCCTTACCGAGCCCCAGGCGGGCTCCGATGCCGCCAGCATCCGCACCGAGGCCAGGAGGGTGCCTGGGGGCTTTGTGCTGAACGGACTGAAAAGCTGGATCACCTCCGCGGGCCAGGCCCAGCTTTACGTGGTCATGGCCAGGAGCGAGAAGGGCATCAGCGCCTTTTTGGTGGAGAAGGACACCCCAGGCCTTTCCTTTGGCCCCCCGGAGGCGAAGATGGGCCTCCACGCCGCCCACACCGCCGAGGTTCGCCTCGAGGAGGTCTTCGTGCCAGAGGAGAACCTCCTGGGGGAGGAGGGGAGGGGCCTGGCCTACGCCCTGGCGGGCTTGGATTCGGGCCGGATTGGGGTGGCGGCCCAGGCGGTGGGCATTGCCCGGGGGGCCTTTGAGATCGCCAAGGCCTATGCCGACGAAAGGGAGCAGTTCGGCAAGAAGCTGCGCGAGCACCAGGCCATCGCCTTCAAGATCGCCGACATGCACGTGAAGATCGTGGCCGCCCGGGCCTTGGTGCTGGAGGCCGCCAGGAAAAAGGACTCCGGGGAGCGGTTCACCCTGGAGGCCAGCGCCGCCAAGCTCTTCGCCAGCGGCATGGCGGTGGAGGTGACCCGGGAGGCGGTGCAGGTGCTGGGGGGGTACGGCTACCACCGGGACTACCGGGTGGAGCGCTACTACCGCGACGCCAAGGTGACGGAGATCTACGAGGGCACCTCGGAGATCCAGCGCCACGTCATCGCCCGGGAGCTATACCGCTAGCCCTTCCCTTTCTCATCCTCCCGCCTTAGGGTGGAAAGGGTATGGTCCGCCGCCTCCTCTCCCTCTCCCGGCCCCTCTACTGGCTTTACGAAAAGCGCCTCCTCCAGGAGGTAAAAGGAGGCCCGGTTCCCAAGCACCTGGGCCTGATCCTGGATGGAAACCGCCGCTACGCCCGGGCCTTGGGCCTAGCCCCCGTCAAGGGGCATGAGTTTGGGGTACAAAAGGCCTACGAGGTCCTGGAGTGGTGCCTGGAGATGGGCATCCGGACGGTGACGGTCTGGGTGTTTTCCACCGATAACTTCAGGCGCCCCCCCGAGGAGGTGGAGGAGCTCATGCGCCTTTTCGTGCGGGAGGCGGAGAGGATGGCGGAGGACCACCGCATCCTGGAGCACCAGGTCAGGGTGCGCTTCATCGGGCGGCGGGAGGGGTTTTCCCCGGAGGTGCTCAGGGCCCTGGAGCGCCTCGAGGCCCAGACCCAGGCCCACCAGGGCATGGTGCTGAATATCGCCTTGGGCTACGGGGGCCGGGAGGAAATCGTGGATGCGGTGAAGCGGCTTCTCCTCGAGGCCGATGAAAAGGGTCTTTCCCCCAAGGAGATTGCCGAAGGGCTCACCCCTGAGGAGATCGCCCGCCATCTTTACACTGCGGGTCTTCCTGACCCCGACTTCATCATCCGCACCTCGGGGGAGATAAGGCTTTCGGGTTTCCTCCTCTGGCAGTCCGCCTACTCGGAGTTCTACTTCGCCGACGTGCTGTGGCCGGAGTTCCGAAAAATAGACTTCCTGAGGGCCCTGCGTAGCTACCAGGCCCGTGAAAGACGGTTTGGCCGTTGACAAAAAGGCCGCTTTCGTATACCCTTACAGGCAAGATGCTGGCCCGTGAGAAAAAACTCGGCCGCCGGGGGGTAGGGTAGCCCCAGAGGTTTCCTTATCCCCCGGCCCGAAATCGGGCCGGTTTTCTTTTTGGGGAGGGGCGCATGCGGGAATGGAAGATTATAGATTCCACCTTAAGGGAAGGCGAGCAGTTTGAAAGGGCCAACTTTTCCACCCAGGACAAGATAGAGATCGCCAAGGCCCTGGACGAGTTCGGCGTGGAGTACATTGAGGTGACCACCCCCATGGCCTCCCCTCAGTCCCGCAAGGATGCAGAGGTCCTGGCCTCATTGGGCTTGAAGGCCAAGGTGGTGACCCACATCCAGACCCGGATGGATGCGGCCCGGGTGGCGGTGGAGACCGGCGTGCAGGGCATAGACCTCCTCTTTGGCACCAGCAAGTACCTCAGGGCGGCCCACGGGCGGGACATACCCCGCATCATTGAGGAGGCCAGGGAGGTGATCGGCTTCATCCGGGAGAAGGCCCCCCACGTGGAGGTGCGCTTCTCCGCCGAGGACACCTTCCGTTCCGATGAGCACGACCTTCTGGAAATCTACCAGGCCATTGCCCCCTACGTGGACCGGGTGGGTTTGGCGGACACCGTGGGCATCGCCACCCCCAGGCAGGTCTTTGCCCTGGTGCGGGAAGTGAGGCGGGTGGTGGGGCCCCAGGTGGACATAGAGTTTCACGGGCACAACGACACGGGCTGCGCCATCGCCAACGCCTTTGAGGCCATAGAGGCGGGGGCCACCCACGTGGACACCACCATCCTGGGGATTGGGGAGCGGAACGGGATCACCCCTTTAGGGGGTTTCTTGGCCCGCATGTACACCCTGCAGCCCGACTATGTGCGCAGAAAGTACAAGCTGGAGATGCTGCCGGAGCTGGACCGCATGGTGGCCCGGATGGTGGGGGTGGAGATTCCCTTCAACAACTACATCACCGGGGAGACGGCCTTCAGCCACAAGGCGGGGATGCACCTCAAGGCCATCTACCTTAATCCGGAGTCCTACGAGCCCTATCCGCCAGAGGTCTTTGGGGTGAAGCGTAAGCTCATCATCGCCTCCAAGCTCACGGGCCGCCACGCCATCAAGGCCCGGGCGGCGGAGCTGGGCCTGCACTATGGGGAAGAGGAGCTGGCCCGCATCACCCAGCACATCAAGGCCCTGGCAGACCGGGGGGAGCTGACCCTCGAGGAGCTGGACCGCATCCTGAGGGAGTGGATCACGGCATGAGGCTAGAGCTTGCGGAACTCCTCCTCGGTGAGGCCGGCTTGCTTCAGGATCTTTTTGAAGGTGCCCTTGGGAAGCTCTCCGCTATGGGAGGGAATCACCACGATCCGGCCATCGGGATGAGCGTAAAGCCGGTGCCCCCCTTTGGTCATGCGCTCCGCAAACCCCAGGCGCTGGAGCTTCCGGGCCACCTCCTCGGGCCTAGGCGGCATCTACCCCCACCTGCACCGTACGGACATCCTGGGGAAGGGGGCGGCCCAGTTCCTTCAGGTGGGCCAGCACCAGCTCCAAGGCTTCCTTGGCATGGGCCAAGGCTTCCTCGGGGCTGCGGCCAAAGGAATGGGCCTCGGGAATGGCGGGAAACTCGGCGATCCAGGTGCCCGGGGTTTCGGGGTCCTCGTAGACGAGGGCGGTGTAGGTCATACCCCCAGTATAGGAGGGGCAGTCCAGGGCCAGCTGACCCTCGAGGGGCTGGACCGCATCCTGAGGGGGTGGATCACGGCATGAGGCTAGAGCTTGCGGAACTCCTCCTTGGTGGGGCCCTGGTCCTCGAGGAAGGCCAGGAAGGTGCCCTTATCTTGTCGGTGGAAGGGGACCACGGGGCAGCGGCCTTGGGAATGGATGGCAACCCGCTGGCTTCCCTCGCCGCTCACCTTTTCCCAATCCAGCCCCTGCAACCTTCGCAGAACCCCTTGGGGCTTAGGCGGCATTCGCCATCCATCCCGCTGCAGGTTCGGGGAGGGCCGCCGAAGGCACCTCGGCTTGCCCGGCCCCGGGTTCCTGGGGGTCAGGGTGGATCCGGATTCCGTAGCGCTACATGTGGGAGGCGGGCATGGGCTTGACCTTGGCGGAAAAGATACTTTCCCAGAAGGCGGGAAGGGAGGTAAGGGCCGGGGAGCTTGTGGTGGTGGAGGTGGATCAGGTGATGGTGGTGGATTCCATCGCCGGAAGCTTCTTCAAGCGCCTGGAGTACCTGGGGGCCACCCCCCGCTACCCGGAAAGGGTTTCCATCGTCATTGACCACGTGGCCCCGGCGGCCAACCTGGAGGTAGCCAAGGCCCAGAAGGAGATCCGGGAGTGGGGCAGGAAGCACGGCATCCGGGTCTTTGACGTGGGAAGAGGGGTGTGCCACCAGGTGCTCATAGAGGAGGGCCTGGCCCAGCCGGGTTGGATCGTGGTGGGGTCGGATTCCCACTCCACCACCTACGGGGCGGTGGGGGCCTTCGGCACGGGTATGGGGGCCACGGACATCGCCTTGGCCGCCGCCAGCGGCCGCACCTGGCTTAGGGTTCCGGAAAGCGTTAAGGTGACCTTCCGGGGAAGGCTTCCTAGGGGGGTTACCGCCAAGGATGCCGCCTTAGAGATGGTCCGCCTCCTCACCGCCGAGGGGGCCACCTACATGGCGGTGGAGATCCACTTGGCGGACGGGGCCGAATCCTTGGGCCGGGGCGAGCGCATGACCCTGGCCAACCTCACGGTGGAGGCCGGGGCCAAGGCGGGGCTGGTGGTGCCTTCGGGGGAGATCCTGGATCTTTACCAGGTTCCCGGTTGGCTTTATCCCGACCCCGACGCCCGGTATGTCCGGGAGGTGGAGGTGGACCTCTCCACCCTTACCCCCCGGGTTTCCGTGCCCTTTTACGTGGATAACGTGGCCGAGGTTTCCGCGGTGCGGGGCAAGCGGGTGGACCAGGTCTTCATTGGCACCTGCACCAACGGGCGCCTCGAGGACCTCCGGGCCGCCGCCGAGGTGCTAAGGGGAAGGAAGGTGGCCCCCGGGGTGCGCCTTTTGGTGATCCCCGCCAGCTCCCAAGTCCTGGAGGAGGCCGCCCGGGATGGCACCCTCCTCACCCTGCTGGAGGCCGGGGCCACCCTGGGCACCCCGGGGTGCGGCCCCTGCATGGGGCGGCACATGGGGGTCTTGGCCCCGGGGGAGGTGTGCGTCTCCACCAGCAACCGCAACTTCCGCGGGCGCATGGGGGCTCCCGACGCCGAGATCTACCTGGCGAGCCCCCGCGTGGCCGCGGCCAGCGCCGTGGCCGGGTACATCGCCACCCCCGAGGACCTGGCCCCTTCACAGGAGGAAGCCCATGCCTAGGGTTTGGAAGTTTGGCGACCAGATCAACACCGACGACATCCTCCCCGGTAAGTACGCCCCCTTCATGGTGGGGGAGGATCGGTTCCACACCTTCGCCTTTGCCCACCTGCGGCCGGAGTTTGCCCAGGAGGTGAAGCCGGGGGACATCTTGGTCTTTGGGCGGAACGCCGGGCTTGGCAGCAGCCGGGAGTATGCCCCCGAGGCCTTGCGCAAGCTGGGCATCCGGGCGGTGATCGCCAAAAGCTACGCCCGCATCTTTTTCCGCAACCTGGTGAACCTAGGGATCATCCCCTTTGAATCGGAGGAGGTGGTGGATGCGCTAGAGGATGGGGATCAAGTGGAGTTGGACCTGGAAACGGGGGTTTTGTTGCGAGGAGGGGAGCGCTTTGCCCTTAGGCCTCCACCCCCGTTCCTGCTGGAGGCCTTGAAGGAAGGGTCGCTGTTGGACTACTACAAGAAGCACGGCCGCTTCCCGGGGGAGTAGACTGGACCCATGGAGGACCTGGAGATCACCTGCCCGGTGTGCGGCGAGGTCAGCGTGGTGCTGGCCGAGGACCTGGAAACCCTGGAAGTGGGGGATGTGCTGGAGTGCGAGGCCTGCGGGGCCTTCTTGGAGGTGGTCTCCTTGGATCCCCTCGAGGTGGAGGTGACGGAAGAGGGCCTGGAGGCCTTCTTTGTGGACTGCCCCCGTTGCGGCTACACCTTTGAGGTATCCGAGGAGGACCAAGGCCAGGAGGTGGAGTGCCCCGAGTGCGGCTTCCGCTTCATCCCTGACTGGAGCGAGGTAGAAGAGGAGGACGAGGAATGGTAGCCACTTGCCCGGAATGCGGAGCAGAGATTCAGCTGGAAAACCCTGAGCTTGGGGAGCTTATCGTGTGCGAGGACTGCGGTGCGGAGCTGGAGGTGGTGGGGCTAGACCCTTTGCGCCTGGAGCCCGCTCCGGAGGAGGCAGAGGACTGGGGGGAGTGATCCCGCCCTGCTTGCCGCCCCTTCGCGGACCCCAGGGCGGGGTGCGGGCCCTGGCCTCCCGATAGGGCCTTGGCCCGGCCCCGCTTTGGGGGAGGCCATCAGGGGAAGGAAGTGTAGCCATGCTGGCCATCCTTTACGATCGCATCCGCCCCGATGAGAGGATGCTTTTTGAGCGGGCGGAGGCCCTGGGTATCCCTTACAAGAAGGTCTATGCCCCGGCCTTGCGCATGGTCCTAGGGGAAAGGCCCAAGGAGCTGGAAGGGGTCACGGTGGCCCTGGAGCGGTGCGTGAGCCAGACCCGGGGCCTGGCCGTGGCCCGCTACCTCACCGCTTTGGGCATCCCGGTGGTGAACCGGCCCGAGGTGATGGAGACCTGCGGGGACAAATGGGCCACCAGCGTGGCCCTGGAGCGCCATGGCCTGCCCCAGCCCAGGACCGCCCTTCTCACCGAGGCGGAAGAGGCCCTTAGGCTCATGGAGGAATGGGGCTATCCCGTGGTGCTGAAGCCGGTGATCGGGAGCTGGGGTAGGCTTCTTGCCAAGATCACCGACCGGGAGGCTGCCGAGGCCATCCTGGAGCACAAGGAGGTGCTGGGGGGTTTTCAGCACCAGCTCCTTTACCTGCAGGAGTACGTGCGCAAGCCCGGGCGGGACATAAGGGTCTTCGTGGTGGGGAGTAGGGCCATCGCCGCCATCTACCGCAGGAGCCAGCACTGGATCACCAACACCGCCCGGGGCGGGCAGGCGGAAAACTGCCCCGTAACCCCAGAGATTGCCGAGCTTTCCGTGCGGGCGGCCCAGGCGGTGGGGGGCGGGGTGGTGGCCATAGACCTCTTTGAGTCCGAGCGGGGCCTACTGGTGAACGAGGTGAACCACACCATGGAGTTCAAGAACTCCGTCCACACCACGGGGGTGGATATCCCGGGGGAGATCCTCCGGTACGCATGGGAAGAGGCCCGAGCCTAGGGGAAGGGGTGGGCCGTCTGGTGGAGGAGGAGTGGCATGAGCGTTAAGAAGACGCTATCCATCGTGGGGGCCTCGGGGTATGCGGGGGGCGAGTTCTTGCGCCTGGCCCTTTCCCATCCGTACCTCGAGGTGAAACAGGTGACCTCGAGGCGCTTTGCCGGCGAGCCCGTGGCCTTTGTCCACCCCAACCTGAGGGGGAGAACGGGCCTCAAGTTCATCCCCCCGGAAAAGCTGGAGCCCGCGGATATCCTGGTCCTCTCCTTGCCCCACGGGGTCTTCGCCCAGGAGTTTGAGCGCTATGCCCGCCTAGCCCCTATCCTCATAGACCTTTCCGCGGACTTCCGCCTCAAGAACCTGGACCTATACCACAAGTACTACGGGGAGCAC
This sequence comes from Thermus altitudinis, assembly GCF_022760835.1. GTDB lineage: Bacteria > Deinococcota > Deinococci > Deinococcales > Thermaceae > Thermus > Thermus altitudinis. The sequence continues at coordinate 17,878 of NZ_JAKTNQ010000026.1, read as the reverse complement.
CCCCGGCCCGAGCTTCTGGGCCGCTTCGTCTACGCCATCCCCGAGCTCTACCGGGACCGGCTGAGGGAGGCGGACTGGATGGCGGGGGCGGGGTGCAACGCCACCGCCACCCTCCTGGGCCTTTACCCCCTCCTTAAGGGAGGGGTGTTGAAGCCCACGCCCATCTTCGTGACCCTGCTCATCTCCACCTCGGCGGCGGGGGCCGAGCCTAGCCCGGCGAGCCACCACCCCGAGCGCTCCGGTTCCCTCCGGGTCTACAAGCCCACCGGCCACCGCCACACCGCCGAGGTGGTGGAGAACCTCCCGGGGAAGCCCGAGGTGCACCTCACCGCCATCGCCACCGACCGGGTGCGGGGCATCCTCATGACCGCCCAGGCCTTCTTGCAGGATGGCTGGAGCGAGCGGGATGTGTGGCAGGCCTACCGGGAGGCTTATGGCGGGGAGCCCTTTGTCCGCATTGTCAAGCAGAAAAAGGGCATCCACCGCTATCCGGACCCCCGTTTTGTCCAAGGCACCAACTACGCGGACATCGGCTTTGAGCTGGAGGAGGATACCGGGCGGCTGGTGGTGATGACCGCCATAGACAACCTGGTGAAGGGCACTGCCGGCCATGCCCTCCAGGCCCTCAACATCCGCCTGGGCTGGCCCGAGACCCTGGGTCTGGAGTTTCCCGGTTTGCATCCTTAGGGAGGGGTTTTCGTGATCGTGGTTAAGGTAGGGGGCGCTGAAGGCATCAACTACGAGGCCGTGGCCAAGGATGCGGCCTCCTTGTGGAAGGAGGGGGTAAGGCTTCTTTTGGTCCATGGGGGAAGCGCCGAGACCAACAAGGTGGCGGAGGCCTTGGGCCACCCACCCCGCTTCCTTACCCATCCTGGGGGGCAGGTGAGCCGCCTTACCGACCGCAGGACCCTGGAGATCTTTGAGATGGTCTACTGCGGCCTGGTGAACAAGCGCCTGGTGGAGCTTTTGCAAAGGGAAGGGGCCAACGCCCTGGGGCTTTCCGGGCTGGATGGGAGGCTTCTAGAGGGCCGTCGCAAGACCGCGGTGAAGTACGTGGAAGACGGCAAGGTCAAGATTCACCGGGGGGACTATACGGGCACGGTGGAAAGGGTGAACCGGGCCCTTTTAGACCTCCTTTTGGGCGCAGGGTACTTGCCGGTGATCACCCCTCCCGCCATCAGCTACGAGGGGGAAGCCATCAACACCGATGGGGACCAGGTGGCGGCCCTTCTGGCCACCCTTTACGGGGCCGAGGCCTTGGTCTACCTTTCCAACGTGCCGGGCCTCCTTGCCCGTTACCCCGACGAGGCCAGCCTGGTGCGGGAGATCCCCGTGGATAGGGTGGAGGACCCCGAGTACCTCTCTTTAGCCCAGGGGCGCATGAAGCGCAAGGTGATGGGGGCGGTGGAGGCGGTGAAGGGCGGGGTGAGGCGGGTGGTGTTTGCCGATGCCCGGGTGGAAAACCCCATAAGGCGGGCCCTGGCCGGGGAAGGCACCGTGGTACGCTAAAGCCATGGTGCGGTTTGCCCTGGTCCTCCACGCCCACCTTCCTTATGTGCGCTCCCATGGCCTGTGGCCCTTTGGGGAGGAAACCCTTTATGAAGCGATAGCCGAGACCTACCTGCCCCTCTTGCGAGCCCTGGAAAGGCTCCACCTCGAGGGCGTGGAGGCCCCTTTTACCCTGGGCATCACCCCCATTTTGGCGGAGCAGCTCGCCGACGCCAGGGTTAAGGAAGGGTTCCTGGCCTACGCCAAGGACCGGTTGGAGCGGGCCCAGGGGGACTACCTGCGCTACCAGGGGACGGACCTCGAGGCCAGCGCCCGCCACCAGGTGGCCTTCTGGGAGCTTACCTTGGACCATTTCCATCATCTAAGGGGGGATCTCCTTTCCGCCTTCCGCAGGGCCCAGGACCGGGGCCAGGTGGAGCTCCTCACCTCCAACGCCACCCACGGTTACTCCCCCCTTTTGGGCTACGACGAGGCCCTTTGGGCCCAGATCAAGACGGGGGTGGCCACCTACCGCCGCCACTTTGCCAAGGACCCCCTGGGCTTCTGGCTTCCGGAGATGGCCTACCGGCCGAAGGGTTACTGGAAGCCCCCCGTGGAAGGGGCCCCAGAGGGTTTTAGGCCGGGGGTGGACGAGCTTCTCATGCGGGCCGGGATCCGCTACACCTTCGTGGACGCCCACCTGGTCCAAGGGGGGAAGCCCCTTTCCCCTTATGGGGAAGCCTCCTTGGGGCCCGTGGAAAGCGCGCAGGCCACCTACTATGTCCACGAGTTGGCGTCGGGCCTGAGGGTCTTGGCCCGCAACCTGGAGACCTCCTTGCAGGTGTGGAGCGCGGACTATGGCTATCCGGGGGAGGGGCTTTACCGGGAGTTTCACCGCAAGGACCCCGTTTCTGGCCTCCACCACTGGCGGGTCACCCACCGCCAGGCGGACCTTTCCGCCAAGGCTCCCTATAACCCCGAGGCGGCCTTTGGCAAGGTGCAGGAGCATGCCCTCCACTTCGTGGGCCTGGTGGAGCGCCTGGGCCGGGAGCATCCGGACGGGGTTATCCTGGCTCCCTACGATGCCGAGCTCTTTGGCCACTGGTGGTACGAGGGGGTGGCTTGGCTGGAGGAGGTGCTGAGGCTTCTGGCGCAAAGGGGGGCCGTGCGGGCGGTAACCGCCCGGGAGGCGGTCCAGGGCAAGGCGGTGCGCACCGCCTTGCCTGAGGGTTCCTGGGGCCGGGGCGGGGACCATAGGGTCTGGCTCAACGAGGCCACCTGGGAGTACTGGCGCACGGTATACCGGGCGGAAGGGGCCATGCGGGAGGTGGTGCGCCAGGGCAACCTGCCCTCTAGGGTCCTGCAGCAGGCCATGCGGGAGCTTTTGCTCCTCGAGGCCTCCGACTGGCCCTTCCTGGTGGACACCGGCCAGGCGGTGGCCTACGCCCAGGAGCGCTACCAGGGGCATGCCGAAGCCTTTTTCCGCCTTCTTCAAGGGGTCTCTCCCGAGGAGCTGAAAGCCTTAGAGGAGCGGGACAACCCCTTCCCCGAGGCCGACCCCCGGCTTTACCTGGAGGCGGTCCCCCATGGTGGCTAGGTCCTTGGTGCGGCACGCCATCCTCCAGTTCCGGCCCGAGAAGGCCCGGCCTAAGGAGAACCTGGCCCGTCTGGGGGAGCACCTCCAGGCCCTCCGCCCCCACACCCCCGAGGTGGTGGTCCTGCCCGAGGCGGCCCTAACCGGCTACTTCCTCCAAGGGGGGGTGAGGGAGCTGGCCCTTACCCGCCATGAGCTTTTGGAACTCCTCTCCCAGGTGCACAAAGAGGTGGGTTGGGAGGGGCTTTTGGATGTGGTGGTGGGCTTTTATGAGCGGGATGAGGGGGCCTACTACAACAGCGCCGCCTACCTGGAACTTCCCCACCGTGTGGTGCACGTGCACCGCAAGGTCTTCCTGCCCACCTACGGGGTCTTTGACGAGGAGCGTTACCTGGCCCGGGGAAGGCGGGTGGAGGCCTTCAACACCCGCTTTGGCCGGGTGGCCATCCTCATCTGCGAGGACTTCTGGCACTCCATCACCTCCGCCATCGCCGCCTTGGATGGGGCGGAGGTGATCTATGTGCCCGCGGCGAGCCCTGCTAGGGGCTTCCAGGGGGAAAGGCCCGAGAACGTGGAGCGTTGGCGCACCCTGGCCCGGGCGGTGGCGGCGGAACACGGCCTATATGTGGTGCTCTCCAGCCTGGTGGGATTTGAGGGGGGGAAGGGAATGAGCGGGGGAAGCCTCGTGGTGGGGCCGGAGGGGCGGCTTTTGGCCGAGGCCCCCCTCTTTGAGGAGGCGGCCTTGATCGTTGACTTGGACCGGGAGCGGATTCCTCCGGTGCGCTACGATAGCCCCCTGCTCTCGGACCTCGAGGCGGCCCTGCCCCTTCTCCTCCCAGACTTGGAAAGGGTCCTAGGAAGGGAGGGGAGATGAGGCTTCTCTACGCGCCCAGGATTCAGGAGAGCCTGGAGCTGAACTGGCCTTTGGTGGCGGATTTTCTCACCCGTTTCCTTCGGGAGGAGCTTTCCTGGCGGGGCTATGAGAAGGCCATCGTGGCGGTATCCGGGGGGGTGGACTCCGCCACCACCCTGGCCCTGGCGGTGCGGGCCTTGGGGGCCAGTCGGGTCCAGGCCCTTTTTCTGCCCCATAGGGACTCCAGCCCCCTTTCCCGGGAGCACGCCCACCTGGTAGCGGAGACCTTCGGGGTGGACCTGGAGGAGGTGGACATCACCCCCATGGTGGAAGGTTACGCCGCCATGACCCCGGACCTCACCCCCCACCGCAAGGGGAACCTCATGGCCCGGGCCCGCATGATGGTGCTCTTTGACAAGTCCCAGGCCTACCATGCCCTGCCCCTGGGCACGGGCAACAAGACGGAGAGGCTTTTCGGCTACTTCACCTGGCACGGGGACGACGCTCCCCCGGTAAACCCCTTGGGAGACCTCTACAAGACCCAGGTCTGGGGCCTGGCCCGTTACTTGGGGGTGCCCCAGGCGGTGGTGGAGAAGGTGCCCACCGCCGACCTCATCCCGGGGCAGACGGACGAGGGGGACCTGGGGGTGCGCTACCTGCGGGCGGACGTCATCCTGGAGCACTACCTGAAGGGCTACCCCGACGCCTACATTGAGGCCCTGGGCTACGCTCCCGAGGAGATTCAGCGGGTCAAGGAGCGGGTGAACCGCACCCACTGGAAGCGGGCCCTTCCCACCGTGGCCCTCCTTTCCTCCACCGCCCTTGGGGAGTTTTACCTGAGGCCCTTGGACTACCGGCCATGACCGACCTCGAGCTCCAGGCTTACTTGGAAAGGGCCCGGACCATCGCCGTCCTTGGGGCCCATAAGGACCCTTCCCGCCCCGCCCATTACGTGCCCCGGTACCTGTGGGAGAGGGGATACCGCATCCTGCCGGTTAACCCTCGCTTCGCTGGGGAGGAGCTTTTCGGGGTGCGGGCGGTGGCCAGCCTAGGGGAGCTTTCCCAACCCGTGGACATCCTGGACGTTTTCCGCCCGCCGGAGGCCCTTTTGAGCCACTTTCCCGAGGTCTTGGCCCTGAGGCCCGGACTGGTGTGGTTGCAGTCCGGCATCCGGCACCCGGGCTTTGAAGAGGCCCTGAAGGAGGCCGGGATCCCCCTGGTGGCCGACCGGTGCCTTATGGTGGAGCACCGGAGGCTTTTGGGCACCCCCTAGGCCCATGGAAGGCCTACAGGAAGCGCTGCTCACCTGGTACCGGGAAAACCCCCGCCCCCTTCCCTGGAGGGGGGAGAAGGACCCCTACCGCATCCTGGTGGCGGAGGTGCTCCTGCAACAGACCCGTACCCAGCAGGCCATTCCCTACTACCACCGATTTCTGGCCCGTTTCCCCAGCCTAAGGGCCTTGCGGCAAGCCCCCCTGGAGGAGGTATTGAAGGCCTGGCAGGGGGTAGGCTACTACCGCCGGGCCCTTCACCTTCACCGCCTGGCCCAGGAGGTGGAGGCCCTGCCCCAAAGCTACGCCCAGCTTCTAAAGCTCCCCGGCCTCGGCCCCTACACGGCGGCGGCGGTGGCCTCCTTGGCCTTTGGGGAAAGGGTGGCGGTGGTGGACGGGAACGTGAGGCGGGTCCTCTCCCGGCTTCTCGCCTGGGAGAACCCTTCTCCCCAGCGCCTTTGGCGCCTGGCTCAGGACCTCATGCCCCCGGGGGAAGCCCCAGGCGAGTGGAACCAGGCCCTCATGGACCTGGGGGCCACAGTGTGCCTGCCCCGGAGGCCCCTTTGCTCCTGGTGCCCCGTGGCCGCCTTTTGCCAAGGGCGGGCGGACCCGGGGCGTTACCCAGGGGCCAGGAAGCGGAAGGTGCGCGAGGAAGCCTGGGCGGCCCTGGTCCTTTGGGGCAGGGAAGGGGTTTACCTGGAGGAGTTGGCGGGGCGGTTCCCGGGGCTTTACGGGGTGCCCCTCATGCCCCCCGAAGATCTCCCGGCAAAGGCCAAGGCCTTTGGGGTGGAGCCCCGTTTCGCCGGGGAGGTGCGGCATGTCCTTACCCACCGGAGGCTTTGGGTAAGGGTATACGTGGCCCCCTGGGAAGGACCCCCCTCGGTAGGGCTCAAGGACCCAGGGGAAAAGCCCCTACCCAAGCTCATGGAGAAGGTGCTCCGCCAGGCGCAGGCCTTCTTGGCTCATGAGGGCATACTCCCCTTCTCGCACGCAAAGGCCCACGGCGTAAAGCCCTTCTAGCCGGGTTAGGCGGAAGGTTTCCTCTTCCCATTCCTCCGGGTGGAAGGCGTGGTAGCTCACGGTGTAGCCCGGGGTTCCTGGGGCTTCCGGCACCGCCCGCTCCCGCTTTAGGAAGCGGAAGCCCAGGGCCTGAAGGTGGAGGAAGAGGTCCGGATAGCTGGCCTCGGAAAGCCGGCCCGCCTCCTCCACCGCCTCGCCCAACCCAAGCCTGGCCCCGAGAAAGCTGCCCACCGCCAGCACCACGCGGGAGGCCCGGGCCGGGGGGCCTTCCCACGTGCCCACCCCTATCACCCTCTTTCCCTCTAGGAGAAGCTCCGTGGCGGTGGCCTGGAAAAGGTGCAGGTTGGGTTGGTTTTCCAGGAGGTACTTGGCCCGGGTGTGGAAGGCCCAAAGCCGGGAATCGGCAGGGTTGTAGGCCCGGGCCAGGAGGCTTCCTTCCGGGAAAGGGGGCTTTGGGGGCAGGAAGGGCATCATCACCGAGTCCAGGCTCTGGGTGAGGAGGCCCACCCGCACCCCCATTTGCGCCAAGCGGAAGGCGGCCTCGCTGCCGGCAAAGCCCGCCCCTACGATGAGCACCTGGTACTCAGGCATATCCGCTTCCCGCCTATCGGGATTAAAAAAGGGCCCCGAAGGGCCATTCTGGCGGGCCGTGAAGGACTCGAACCTCCAACCCCCGGTTTTGGAGACCGGTGCTCTGCCAGTTGAGCTAACGGCCCCCGCCTTCCGGGATTGTAGCACACCCTTTTGCCCTGGGCCAAGGGGGGCCGGGCGTAAAATGAAGCCCATGCGAGCCTTTGCCCTGGCGGTCCTTTTGGCCTGGGCCCTAGGCCAGGTTAATCCCCAAGGGGCCACTTTGTCCTACACCGTTGCCCCCGGGGACACCCTGTTCTCCCTCGCTCGCCGCTACGGGACCACGGTGGAGGAGCTCATGCGCCTGAACGGTCTGGAGAACTTCTTGATCCAGCCCGGCCAGGTGCTCAAGGTTCCCGGGAAGGCGGAGGGGACCCATGTGGTGGCCCCTGGGGATACCCTCTTCTCCCTGGCCCGCCGCTACGGGACCACGGTGGAGGCCCTCATGGCCTTAAACGGCCTCGCCACCTCGAGCCTCAAGGTGGGCCAGGTGCTAAGGATCCCGGCTCCCCGGGACCAGGGGGAAAAGGGGGCGGAGGGCCAACCCCAAGGGGGCTCTCCGGCTGAGCCCAGGGAAAACGGCGCCCCAGCGCCAGGCCCCACCCCTGGCCCAGAAGAACCCCTTCCTTCCGAGGACTACGATCCCGAAAATCCCCTCCTCAAGGTGGTCCTCCGCTACCTGGGCCTTCCCTACAAATACGGGGCCAACTCCCCCACCGCCTTGGACTGCTCCGCCTTCGTGGCCCAGGTGTATGCGGAGCTGGGGGTGGCCTTGCCCCGCACCTCCAGGGAGCAGTTCCGGGCCCTGCCCCCTGCCGATACCCTGCGCCCGGGGGACCTGGTCTTCTTTAGCTTTGGTGGCAGGGACATTGACCACGTGGGCATCTACCTGGGCCGGGGGGTTTTCGCCCACGCCAGCAGCTACGGGAGCCGGGTGGTGATTGAGAGCCTCGAGGCCCCCTTCTACCGCAAGGCCTACCGGGGTGCCCGGCGGGTGGTGCAGGAGGCTGGAAAATAGCCTTCCTAAGGCCAGTCCTTCACCTCCCCCCGGGCCTTCTTTAGGGCGGTTAGGAGGGCTTCCCCAGGGCCTCCCTCCCCCCGGAAGGCCTCGGTTTCCCGCTCCAGCCAAGCCTCCCCCTTGCGGAAGAGGACGGCCCGGGCTTCCTCCAAAGCCTCCTCCAGAAGGGCGCCCAGGGAGTAGAAGGGGGTACCCGGGGGAAGGTCGGGGTCCAGGCCCTGGTGGGCGAGGGCCCGGCCATAGGGCCTTTCCCGTTCCTCCATGGTGCCCCCCTGGGCGAAGTAGCGCCGTAGGACCCTTCCCCAGTCCCCCACCCGGCTATAGGGGGCCATGGCCTGGAAGGCGGCCTCGAGGTCCTCGGGGCGGTAGGTGCGGTAGCGGTTTTCGTGCACCACCAGGCCCCTAGGCAGCCTGGGCCTGGGGGGGCCGGCCTCGTCCGGTACCCCCACCGCCAGGCCCACCGCAGGGATGACCCCTGGAGGAAGCTCCAGAAGGTCCAGGAGCTCCTCCACTCCGTTCAGCACCCCCCCGATGAAGCAGACCCCATAGCCTAGGGCCTCGGCGGTGAGGGCCAGGTAGCCGGCGGCAAGCCCAGCGTCCAAAAGGGCAAAGTGCAGGGCAGTTTTGCGCCAGAAGGCCATCCTTTCTCCCCGGTGGGCAAGAAGCCTTTCCAAGCGATGGATATCTGCCAGGAAAACGAAGAACTCTGCCGCCTGGCGGATGTGCTCCTGGTTTCCGGAGAGCTGGGCCACCTTCTCCCTGAGCCCGGGGTCCGTGATCCGGATGGCGCTATAGAGCTGGGCGCTAGCGTCGGTGGGGGCCCGTTGCAGGGCGAAAAGGAGCTTTTCCAGGTCTTCTTCTGGGATGGGCAAGGGTTTAAACCGGCGCACGCTCCGCCTTTGCGCCAGGATAGGGGAGAGATCAAGGGGGCTTTTGGGCTGATCCAGCGGCATCCTCCCCACTATAGCCCGAGCCAGCCTAGATAGGCCCGCCATAGGGCCTCCACGTAGAAAAAGGCCGCTACGCTTTCCTTGGAAAGCGACCTGTTTAGGCGTGGGGTAGGTCACCTTTTTCCCTTTTCCAAAAGAAAAGCCTTCCACAAGGGAGGCTTGTAAGCACCTGTCCGCTAGGGAAGCCGAACGCTGCCCCCGCCCACGGTGTAGTTCCCGGCAGCCACAGCAAAGGCTATGTCCGCAGACGCTGCAAAGGCGGAAAAGTCAAAGAAAGTCACCCCTCCAAGGAAGAAGCCCACCTCCCCAAGGGACAAGGCCCCAGGGGAAAAGATGGCGCCAACGGATACGCTTACCTCGCTTCCGTTAGCGAAGGGTATGTAGTTCAGGATACCCGAGAGGTCCGGGACTCCGTAGATGGTACCGGTACCCAACCAGCCCTTGGAAACGATGGCTCGTAGGCCTAAGCGGTCCCCCGTGAGGTTGACCATGTAGGCCTTGAGATTGATCCCGGTGTGGTTCAGCCCCGAAACCGTGGGGTGGGGGCTACTGGTTACCGAAAGGAAGCCAGGAATCCAGGGGTTGGGAAAGCTTGCGCTGATGTCTCCCCCGGCACTGCTCTTCAGGTGCACCACTGTAGACCTGAAATCCGGACTGGAGGCTGAGGTCAGTAGGTAGTACCTATCCCCCTGGGCAAATCCCCGGACCTGGCGGTAGGAAAAGCTAACGCCCCCAACTCCCACATGTCCGTAGGCCTTGTTGTTCCTGCTGAGGAAGAATACACCGCTCAGCAGGTGGGGAAACCCACTGGGAAGGTTGTTCACGGTAACCCCGTAGGTACCTAAGGGAGCCCCCAGAGTGTGGGTACTTGATCCCCCATCCGCGACATTTATGTTCCTCAAGATCTCGGCGCTGAGAATGGTGGCATGGTCCCTCTCAATCACTACCACCATATCCTGAATGCCGGGAACCCCTTGCACCTGGACAGCTGTCCTGGCGGGGTCGCTAACACTAACAGATACCATGTTCCCTCCCCCAGGAGCAGAAACCCACACCCTGTCTCCCGTCCTGGCACCCGTTGCCGTTAGGTCTAGGTTGAGGGTGTAAAGCACCTCGGGCTGGTTGTTGCCCCATGAGGGGCAGGACAGGACGGGATTAGGGAGCTCGGAGGAAGTAGCGTGCACCACTTGGAGGAAGGATCTTTCCACATTCCCCGCTCCGCAAAGGACGGCCACCCCATACTTACCCTGGCCGCCCAGGTTGATGGTGTAGGTATTGTTGGCGTTGGGATTAAGGGTGGTCCAGCTACTGTTCCCTACTTGGTAGGCCACCGTGTACCCCGCGTTCCTTGGGTCCAGGACCGTGAGGGTAACAACCTGGTTGGGAGGCCTATTCACGTTCTCCTGGCACCCCACGAGGACCAGGAGAGCCATTAGCGAGGCTAATGGTACCAAACCCTTCTTGTTCATATGCCCACCTTCCCGTTTGGGGTTCCATGTGGAATCTCATTATATGTTAGCGCAAAGAGAACATCCTGAAGGAGGGGTATGCAAAAGTTGTATGTGGCTTCCTGCTACAAGGTTCAACCGTTTTCCGCAAAGCCCAAGAAGATGGATGGTGTCTAATGAGCTAGGTCGGGGAGTTTCAGGCTGGATTACAACCCGAGCCAGCCTAGATAGGCCCGCCACAAGGCCTCCCCAAAGAAGAAGGTCACCACCCCTCCTAAGGCTAGGTAGGGGCCAAAGGGGACCTTCCGCTGCCGGAAGGCTAGGCCAACGAAAGCCCCGGCCAGCACCCCCAGGAAAAGGGCGAGCAGGCTATAGGGCCCAAGCCAGGCCCCAAGGGCCCCCAGGAGCTTCACATCCCCATAGCCCATGGCCACGGGTTCCTCCTCTTCCCCTCCTCCCTCTTGGGGTCTAAGGGCCCAGTAAAACCCCCCGGCCAGCGCCAGTCCTCCCGCGCTCAACAGGGAGCCTTTCAAGGTGCTAAGAAGGTCGGCCCCCAGGTAAGGGGCTAGGATCCAGGCCAGGGGTAGAAGGGGAAGGGTGATCCGGTCGGGAAGCACCACGGGCCTCCCCGTGCGCCCCGAAAGGGCCCAGGTGAGGAAGGCCAGGGCCATCCCTACCCCAGGGCCCAAGAGGGCGCCAAAAAGGGCGGCCATGTGCACCTGGTGGGGCCCCACGGGGACCTCGGCCCTTCCCTCCCGGAAACGCCTCAGGAAAAAGGCCCCGTACCCCGCCACCAACCCCAACCCTCCGGCGGCCAGGAGGCTTCCATCCAAGGCTTGGGAAAAGGGCCGGGGAAAGGAGAGGAGGTAGGCAGAAAGGAGCCCCAGGAAAAGGAGGCCATAGGTGAGGCTATCGGGAAGCTCATAGGTGTCCAGGTCTATGAAGGAAAGGGCCACCAGAAGGGCCAGGAAGGCGAAGGTCAGGAAGGCTTGGGGCGAGGGGGGGTAGAAGAAGGCGGCCAGGGTAAAGAGGAGGCCCGTGAGGGCCTCCACCAAGGGGTAGCGGGGGCTTATGGGATGGGCGCAGTAGCGGCACCGCCCCCTAAGGGCCAGGTAGGAGAGCACGGGGACCAGGTCCTTGGGGGCCAGGCGGTGCCCGCAAGCGGGGCAACGGGAGGGTGGGAAGACGATGGACTCCCCTTTGGGCAAGCGGTGGATGACCACGTTCAGAAAAGAGCCCACCACCAGGCCAAGGATGAAGGCAAAGGCAGGCCACATGGTGGCATTTTAAGCTTGTCCTGAGGGCTTTGGCGGCGAGTTGGAGGGGCTTTCCTCCTCAAAGAGAAGGGCGAGAGCGAAGAACAGGACCACCCCGAGCAGGGACCAGGGGCCTCCTAGACTGAAAAGGCCTACTGTGAGAAGACCTAGGGCTAGGGTCAGTGCCAGTCTCATAAGCATATGGTAACAAATAAATGTCAGAGATAAGTAATGTCTTCTATCTGGACGGGAGGCCGAGGTCAGCCCCGAAGGAGCTGGCTTGAACCAGGTGGGTTTCATGGGGCTTTAACAAGGCCAGGGGTATGATGCTCCCGTGACGCCGGAAACCGCTTATCGGGAGCTTTTGGAGTTCCAAAGGGAAACCGCCTACCTGGCCTCCCTGGGGGCCTTGGCGGCTTGGGACCAGCGCACCATGATCCCCAAGAAGGGGCATGAACACCGGGCCAGGCAGATGGCGGCTTTGGCTCGGCTCCTCCACCAGCGGGCTACCGATCCCAGGATCGGGGACTGGCTTTCCCTGGTGGAGGGTTCTCCCCTGGTGCAGGACCCCCATTCCGATGTTGCGGTGAACGTAAGGGAGTGGCGGCAGGCCTACGAGCGCGCCCGGGCCATTCCCGAGCGGCTTGCGGTGGAGCTGGCCCTGGCGCAAAGCGAGGCGGAAAGCTACTGGGAGGAGGCCCGGCCCAGGAACGACTGGCAGGGGTTTTTACCCTATTTGCGCCGGGTGTTTGCCCTCACCAAGGAGAAGGCGGAGATCCTCCATAGCCTTCCCGTAGCCCCCGGGGACCCCCCCTATGGGGAGGTCTACGATGCCCTTTTAGACGGGTTTGAGCCGGGGATGCGGGCCCGGGAGTTGGAGGGGCTTTTTGCTGGGCTTAGGGCGGGGCTTCAGGAGCTTTTGGACCGCATTTTGGGAAGTGGAAGGAGGCCCGACACGGGCCTCCTTCACCGGCACTACCCCAAGGAGGCCCAGCGGGCCTTTGCCCTCGAGCTCCTGGCCGCTTGCGGCTACGACCTGGAGGCGGGCCGTCTGGACCCCACCGCCCATCCCTTTGAGATCTCCATCGGCCCCGGGGATGTGCGCATCACCACCCGGTACTACGAGGACTTCTTCAACGCCGGCATCTTCGGCACCCTGCACGAGATGGGCCACGCCCTCTACGAGCAGGGCCTGCCCAAGGAGCACTGGGGGACCCCAAGGGGGGAGGCGGTTTCCCTAGGGGTTCACGAGTCGCAAAGCCGCACCTGGGAGAACCTGGTGGGCCGGTCCTTGGGCTTTTGGGAGCGGTTCTTCCCCCGGGCCCAGGAGGTTTTCCCAAGCCTCAAGGACGTGGCCCTGGAGGACTTTCACCGGGCCATCAACGCCGTGGAGCCTTCCCTCATCCGGGTGGAGGCGGACGAGGTCACCTATAACCTGCACATCCTGGTACGGCTGGAGCTGGAGCTTTCCCTCTTCCGGGGGGAGCTGGGCTTGGAGGACCTCCCCGGGGCCTGGGCGGAGCGGTACCGGGCGTACCTGGGGGTGGCCCCCAAGGACTACAAGGACGGGGTGATGCAGGACGTGCACTGGTCCGGGGGGCTTTTCGGCTATTTCCCCACCTACACCCTGGGTAACCTCTACGCCGCCCAGTTCTTCCAGAAGGCCCAGGAGGAGCTTGGGGACCTCGAGGCCCAGTTCCGCCGAGGGGACTTCCGGCCCTTCTTGGACTGGACCCGGAGGAGGATCCACGCCGAGGGAAGCCGCTTTCGGCCCAAGGCCCTGGTGGAGCGGGTGACCGGTGCACCTCCCAGCGCAGGGCCCTTCCTGGCCTACCTGGAGGCCAAGTACCGGACCCTTTACGGCCTTTGAAGGCGGAAGCCTACGGGCAGAAGCGCCAGGAAGAGAAGAGCGGTGGCGGTCCAAAGCGCTCCCTCGCCTCGGCCAGCCATCTCGGCGAAAAACCCAGCCACAGAGGGTCCCACCGCTTGCCCCAGGGCGAAGGCTGCCGTGGAAAGACCCATGGCCCGGGGCCAGGCAGAAGGGGGAAGAAGGGCGCGGAAAGCCTGGGTCAGAGCGGTGATCACCCCCAGGAAGGAAAGGCCGAAGAGGAAGGCGCTTAGGGCGGGTAGGTGCAGGGCAAGGGGAGGGAGGCTTCCCAAGAAGAGCACCAAGAGCACGTGAAAAAGTCCCCTTTTTCCCCCTACCCGCTCCACCCAAGGGCCCCAGACGGGCCCGGTTAAAAGGGCCCCAAGGCCTAGGAGGCTGAAGAGGGCAAGAGAACTTCCCACGGCTGCAGCCACGAAGGTCATGTACCCGATGTACCCTGCCCCGTAAAGCCCATAGGCCCAAAGAAGGGGAAGGATAGGCCTTAGGCTTCCCTCGCCTTGGGTAGGAGGTGGGGGTTCCTGCAATAGGGGCCGGGTCAGGAGGATGGGCAGGCCCAGAAGAAGGCTGAAAAGCCCTAGCCGAGCCCAGGCGTCCGTGGGCTCGGTGACCCCCCAAAGGAGCCAAGGGGCCAGGAGAACCCCCAGGCCCACGCCCCCGTAGTAAACCCCCAGCATCCGTCCAGATCCCCCCAGGGCCATGAGGAGGGCCGCTCCTCCCACGAAGACAAAGGCGCCCAGGAGGCCTTGGAGAAACCGCAGGCCCAACGCCAGGGGAAGGCTTCCTATACCTGTGAAGGCCAGGATGGGGCCTTGCAGGAGGACGGCTAAAAGGAACCCTTTTCGGTAGCCCACCCGGCCCAGGAGGCGGTGGCTCAGCAAGGCGCCCACCAGATAGCCGAGGGTGTTGGCACTTCCCAGGATCCCCGATTGGGTGTAGGAAAGTTCCCAGGCGTTTTGCATGAGGGGAAGAACCAAGGCGTAGGCGAATCGCCCGAGGCCCAAGGCCAGGGTAGGCCCTAGGGCCAAAAGGGCGAGCCTAGTAGCCATGCAAAAGCCCCTGTTTCTTGGCCCGATGCACCGCCCGTCCAAAGAGGAAAAGGCCCAAGCCCAAGTAGAGGAAGGCGTTCAAAAAGGCTACAAGAAGGCCCCAAACGTCCAAGGGGGCTCCTTGAGCCAGCATGCCCCGGGCCAAGGAGGCTCCTGGGGCCATGGGTAAGAGGAGAAAGGGCCCCGTGCCTGGGGCCTGCAAGAGAAAGAGCAAGAGGAACTGAGAAAGGCCCAGAAGTTGGCCGATGCGTTTGTAAAGGAGGGCCAGGCTTCCCATGGCGAAGCCCAAACCATACCCCCCCAATAGGACGGCCAAAAAGGGGAGGGCCACTCCGGGATGGAAGGAAAGCCGAGCCCCAGTGAGGGTGGTGAGCACCATGGCGATGAGAAAAACCAAAAGCCCCTGGGTGAGGAGCCCGGAAAGGTTCCGCACCAAAAAGAGAGGAATCGGCCCGTAGGGGGAAAGGAAGACCTGCTCCAAGGTCCCTGTTTGCGCCTCCTCCATGAGGCCAAAGGAAAGGCTGGTATAGGCAAACAGGGCGAAGGTCCAAAGCAGGTATCCCACCAGGACCGCCTCCAGCCGGCCCCCGAACTCTGCTCCCGGCCCGGCTAGAAAGCGGGCTCCTAGGAAGAGAAGGTAGAAAATGACGCTTAAGGTAACCACCGCCCCCAGGAGCTCCAGGGGATAGCGGCGCAAGGATAGGAGGTTTCGCCCAAACTCCGCCAGGAAAAGGTCAAGCATGGCCCACCACCTTTAAAAATATTTCCAAAAGGTCCGTTTCCCCTTTGGCCACCTTCTTTAGGGGCAGGGGCTTCACAGCCTCCAGGACTTGCCAAAGGGCCTGCGCATTGCCGCGGAAGAAAAAGGGACCCTCTCCTTCCACCCCCAGGGCACGTAACTGCTTTATGACCTCGAGGGGCGGCTTTTCCTCCAGCTCCAACACGTAGTGCTCGCCGGCGAAGCGGGCCAGGAGGCCCTCCTTGGTTTCTTCTACCACCACTTCCCCTTGGTGGATGATGGCCACCCGGTCCGCCAAGGCTTCAGCCACCTCCATCTGGTGGGTGGTGAGGAGAATGGCCTTGCCTGCTTGGGCTAGGGTGCGGATCTTGTCCCGCATCAGCAAGGCGGTTTCCACATCCAAACCCAGGGTGGGTTCGTCCAGCAGAAGCACCTCGGGGTCGTGGATCAAGGCCTGCAAGAGGGCCAGCTTCTGCTGCATTCCCCGGGAGAGGTGACGCACCTCGGTGTGGGCTTTCCCCAGAAGGGCGTACTCCTCCAGAAGCTCCCAGGCCCGTTTCCTGGCTGCGGCAAGCCGCAGGCCTCGGGCCACTCCGAAGTAGACCAGATTTTCCAGGGGGGTAAGCCGCCAGTAGGTGTTGCGGTTGCCTTCCAAGACCGCCCCCAGGTGCTTCAAAGCCAAAGGCTCCCGAAA
Source organism: Thermus altitudinis (assembly GCF_022760835.1). Lineage (GTDB taxonomy): Bacteria > Deinococcota > Deinococci > Deinococcales > Thermaceae > Thermus > Thermus altitudinis. The sequence goes on along the minus strand of NZ_JAKTNQ010000026.1, from coordinate 1,983 downwards.
GGGATTTTTCCCCAACAGGTGCACCTCGCCCCGGTCGGGGAGGAGGAGGCCCGAAAGCATCTTCACCGTGGTGCTCTTGCCAGCGCCGTTTTTACCCAAGAACGCCAGGATCTCGCCAGGGTGCAGGGTGAGGTGGACGTTTTTGACCGCCTCGAGGGCCCCAAAGCGCTTGTACAAACCGTGGGCTTCCAGGTAGGGACGGGCCACCCTAGCCTCCCTTTTGCGTCCAGCGGGTTTGGTCCCGCTCCCGATACTTGGCCATGGCCTTGAGGAAGGCTTCCTCCAGGTCAATCCCTTCCCGGTTGGCCAGGGAGATGAGGACGAAGAGGAGGTCGGCGAGCTCCATGGCCAGATCCCCTTCCTCCTCCCCCGGCTTGGGCTTTTTCCCGTGGCGGTGGGCCAGAACCCGGGCCATTTCCCCAAGCTCCTCCACTAGGCGGGCCAGCATGAGAAGGGGAGGGAAGTAGCCCTCCTGAAACTGCCCAATCCAGGCGTCCACCTGCCGTTGCGCCTCCTTGAAGGTGAGGGCTTCCATGGTTTGAAGCATACAATGGCCCCATGAAGGCCTTGGCCCTCATCGCTCATGATGCCCAAAAGGACGATATGGTGGCCTTCTGCCAAAGGCACCGGGAGCTCCTCGCCCGCTTTCCCCTCCTGGCCACGGGCACCACGGGGAGGCGCATAAGGGAGGCCACCGGGCTAAGGGTGAAAAGGGTGCTTTCCGGCCCTTTGGGAGGGGACATGCAGATTGGGGCGAAGGTGGCAGAGGGAAAGGTGCTATGCGTGCTTTTCTTCCAAGACCCCCTCACCCCCAAGCCCCACGAGCCTGACGTCCAGGCCCTCATGCGGGTGTGCAACGTGCACGGGGTGCCCTTGGCCACCAGTCTCCAGGCGGCGGAGGCCCTGATCCCTTGGCTGGCCCGCCAGGCGGGTTAAAGGGTTTTGCGGTAGGCCAAGGCCTCGGCCACATGGCCCTCCTCCACCCCGTGGGATCCTTGCAGGTCGGCGATGGTGCGGGCCACCCTTAAAAGGCGGTCGTAGCTCCTGGCGGAAAGGAGCAACTGCTTGGCTGCCGCCTGGAGAAGGTCTTCCGCCCCTTGGCTTAAGTGCACGTGTTCCCGCAAGGCCCTTCCCGCCAGCTCCCCGTTGGGCCGGCCTTGGCGGGAGAGCATCCTCTCCCGGGCCCTTAGGACCCGTTCCCGCACGGCCTCGGTGCTTTCCCCCTTGGGGGCCCGGGCCAGCTCCGCTGGGGTCAGGCGGGGCACCTCGACCACCAGGTCAAAGCGGTCCAAAAGGGGCCCAGAAATCTTTCCCACGTAGCGCTGGCGGCTAGCAGGGGTGCAGGTGCAGGCCCTTTCCGGATCCCCATACCAGCCGCAGGGGCAAGGGTTCATGGCCGCCACCAGGAGGAAGCGGGCGGGGAAGGTGAGGCTGGCCTTGGCCCGGGAAGCGGTCACCACCCCGTCCTCCAGGGGTTGGCGCAGGGCCTCCAAGGCGTCCCGGGAAAACTCGGGGAACTCATCCAGGAAAAGCACCCCCCGGTGGGCCAGGGAAACCTCCCCCGGCTTGGGAATGGCCCCGCCCCCGATGAGGCCGGCGTAGCTCACCGTGTGGTGGGGGGCGCGGAAGGGGGGCGTGCGCACCAGGCCCTTGAGGACCTGCCCGGCGGCGGAGTGGATGCGGCTCACCTCGAGGGCGGCCTCCTGGCTCAAAGGGGGAAGCAGAAAGGGAAGGCGCTTGGCCAGCATGGTCTTCCCCGAGCCCGGGCTTCCCACCATGAGGAGGTGGTGGTAACCGGCGGCGGCGATCTCCAGGGCCCTTTTGGCCTTGGCCTGGCCCTTCACGTCCCGCAGGTCCAAAACCTGTGACGACTCCCCGCTCTAAAGAGCGGGGCTTCTCGGGGACACGTTTAAACCTGCCCCCGAAGGCCCCGTCCGAGCCCTGGCCAAGATGTTTACTGCCGCTGCCACGTCCCGATGGAGA